>SCNI01000006.1 GCA_005502775.1 Microbacteriaceae bacterium 3FA27C10 | reverse complement strand
GTCGGGGTGGGGGTGGTGGATGCGCCCGCTGTGGGCGTCGCGGACGGTTCGATCAGCGGGCCGACGTCGGCGAAGTTGGCCGCATCGAGCGCGTAGGCGAACGAGGTGGGCTTGAGCAGCTCCGGTGCTCCGGCCTGGTGCTCGGCGGCGATGTCGGAGTCACCGTAGCTGAGCGGGATGACGGGGTTCGGCGCCGCGTCGAGCCGCGCTAGCCAGGAGACCGCGGAGGTGGGGGCCGTCGAGCCGAGAGCACGGATGGAGACGATGATGCGGGGATCGACCGCGATGGTGACCGGGCGGCCGAGCACCGCGTCCAATTGCCTGGTCAGAGTGCCATTGACCGCGGTGTACTTCTCGAGTTCGGCCTTCGGGATGAGCCCGGTGGAACCCGCGGTGGTGGTGATCGGGGCGATGACGGTCACCCCGGCCGGCGCCGGGGTGGCGCTGACGCCGTCGCTCCACACGACAGTGGCGTGCGCCGTCGCCTCCGCGGTGCCACCCACGGAGTAGGCGGCGGAGAGCGGGTAGACGCCCCAGGCGCCGAGCTGGAGCTGCGCGGCCGGAACGGTGAGCTGCAGGGTGTGGGTCGCGCCGGAGGGGAGCGCGGTCGTCGGCGCGGTGGCGACGACGGACACGGGGATGTCGGAGGCGGCGTCGGCCGTGCCCGTCGCCGTCCCGTCGCCGCTCGCCGCAGCCAGCCAGGAGTCGTAGACGGCCGTGCTCGTGATCGGGGTGCGGCCCAGCGAGAGGTCGAGGCTGCCGTCGGCGAGCGCATCCTCGCCCGGGTTCGTGATCTCGACGGTGACGATGAGGTCTGCGCCCGCAGTGACGGTGCCCGCGCCCGACGGGGAGAGTGTGAGAGACACCCCTGCGGCGCCGGCGTTCGCCGCGGCGGAGGGGGTGGGGGCAGGGGTGGCGGATTCCGCCGGGGCCGCAGCCGACGCCGGTGAAGCTGAAGACACCGACACTGGCACCGAGGCCGAAGCCGCCGCCGGGGTCGCGAACACGGCGCCGGCGATGAGCGCACAGGCTGCGATCGCGGGCGCCACTCGAGACAATCGACGCACAGGTGGGTTCATAGGCGGTGGCGAACGCGCTCGTGTGGCACGCGCATCCACTGACCGATTCTAGGAGACGAGGGCTGGGAGATCTGGGAGCCTCGGTGGCCAGCCGCGGCGCCCGGCTAAAATGGGCCGGTGCAGCCGGTTCAGCAGTCCCTCGAATTCCTGGGGAACCTCGCCGCGAGCGGTCCCGTCGCGACCCTCGCAGCGGCGTTCGCCGACGCCGGGCACGAGCTCTCGCTCGTCGGCGGCCCCGTGCGCGACGCCTTCCTCGGCCGGCCGATCACCGATCTCGACTTCACCACCGATGCGCGGCCCGACGAGATCCTGCGCATCGTCACGCCGATCTCCCAGGCGCAGTGGGACGTCGGGCGCGCCTTTGGCACCATCGCTGCGCGCATCGACGGAGAGAACGTGGAGATCACCACGTACCGCTCCGACAGCTACGACCACAAGAGCCGCAAGCCCCAGGTGCAGTTCGGGGACACGCTCGAGGGAGACCTGCTGCGCCGCGACTTCACGGTGAACGCGATGGCCCTGCGGGTGCCCGAGCTCGTGCTCGTCGACCCCTCCGGCGGCATGGACGACCTCGTGGCGGGCGTGCTTCGCACTCCGGGTACTCCCGAGGTCTCGTTCGGCGACGACCCGCTGCGGATGCTGCGGGCCGTTCGCTTCACCGCCCAGCTCGGCTTCACCCTCGACCTCGATGCGGCGATCGCCATCTCGGAGATGCGCGAGTCGATCGGCATCGTGTCGATCGAGCGGGTGAGCGACGAGCTCACGAAACTCCTGAAGACGGATGCGCCCCGCCGCGGCATCGAACTGCTGGTCGAGAGCGGGCTGGCCGAGCTCGTGATCCCCGAGATCCCGGCCCTGCAGCTCGAGGCCGACGAGCACCACCACCACAAAGACGTCTACCAGCACAGCCTGACCGTGCTGGATCAGGCGATCGACCTCGAGAAGTCGCGTGCGGCATCCGGAACCGGCATCGTCTCGCCCGACCTCGTGCTGCGCTGGGCGGCCCTGCTGCACGACATCGGCAAGCCCGCCACGAAGCGCAACGAGCCCGGCGGCCAGGTGAGTTTCCATCACCACGACGTGGTCGGGTCGAAGCTCGCCAAGAAGCGCTTGCGTCACCTGCGTTTCGACAACGACACCATCGCCGCCGTGGGCCGGCTGATCGAGCTGCACCTGCGTTTCTTCGGCTACACCGACGGTGCCTGGACCGACTCCGCCGTGCGCCGCTACGTGCGCGACGCGGGCGAGCAGCTCGAGCGGCTGCACATCCTGACCCGGGCGGATGTGACCACCCGCAACCGCAGAAAGGCCGATCAGCTCTCTTTTGCCTATGACGACCTCGAGGAGCGCATCGCCACTCTGGCCGCCCAGGAGGAGATCGACTCGGTGCGGCCCGACCTCGACGGCGAGCAGATCATGGCGATCCTCGGCATCAAGCCCAGTCGCGAGGTGGGGCAGGCCTATGCCTACCTGCTCGAGGTGCGCCTCGACGAGGGGCCGCTCTCGGAGGCGGAGGCCACTGAGCGCCTGCTCGCGTGGTGGCACTCCCGCGAAACGACGGAGTCTTAGGGCTCTTCTCCGAAACGACGGATGCAGGGCCCGACGGCGGGACTGCAGTCCGTCGTTTCGGGGCGGGGTAGGGACGCGGGGGTTAGGCGGGGGTGTTCGCCGCGATGAACTCCTCGAGGCGGGTGCGGGCCACGTCGTCGGGGAGCTGCACGGCGGGAGACTTCATGAAGTAGGCGCTGGCCGACTCGATGGGGCCGCCGATGCCGGCATCGAGCGCGACTTTGGCGGCGCGCACCGCGTCGATGATGACGCCGGCCGAGTTCGGCGAGTCCCACACCTCGAGCTTGTACTCGAGGCTCATCGGGGCACCGCCGAAGCCGTGGCCCTCCAGGCGCACGAAGGCGAACTTGCGGTCGTCGAGCCACGGCACGTGGTCGCTCGGGCCGATGTGCACGTCGCGCGACTCCATCTCGAGGTCGATGTTGCTCGTCACGGCGCGGGTCTTCGAGATCTTCTTCGACTGCAGGCGGCGGCGCTCGAGCATGTTCTTGAAGTCCATGTTGCCGCCGACGTTCAGCTGGTACGTGTGGTCGATGTGGATGCCGCGGCTCTCGAGCAGGCGGGCGAGAACGCGGTGCGTGATGGTGGCGCCGACCTGGCTCTTGATGTCGTCGCCGACGATCGGGAGCCCCGCGGCCTCGAACTTCGCGGCCCATTCGGGGTCGGAGGCGATGAAGACCGGGATGGCGTTCACGAACGCGACGCCGGCATCCAGCGCCGCCTGGGCGTAGAACTTGGCGGCCTGCTCCGAGCCCACGGGCAGGTAGCACACGAGCACCTCGGCCCCGGATGCGCGGAGCGCGGCCACGACGTCGACCGGCTCGGCCGCCGACTCCTCGATCATCTCGACGTAGTACTCGCCGAGGCCGTCGAGGGTCGGGCCGCGCTGCACGAGCACGCCGGTCTCGGCCACGTCGGCGAACTTGAGCGTGTTGTTCTCGCCGGCCCAGATGGCCTGCGCGAGGTCGACGCCGACCTTGGCTGCGTCGACGTCGAAGGCCGCCACGAACTCGAGGTCGCCCACGTGGTACTGACCGAACCGGGTGTGCATGAGCCCCGGGATCGACTCCGTCTCATCGGCGCCGGCGTAGTACGTCACGCCCTGGATGAGTGAATTCGCGCAGTTGCCCACGCCCGCGATCGCGACCTTGATGCTCATTCGGTTCAGCCCTCTTGTGTTGTCAGTTCTCAATTGCTGTCGTCGTCAAAACTCCACGATTCTACCCGTGACCGGCTGGGCGCCCGCCGTCCAGGCGGCGGAACCGCTCGATCGTCCCGATCGGATGCCGCTGTCCGCCGCTCAACACGAAGTCACCACCGTCCACGGTGAGCTGGGTGGCATGGGCCGCCATGGCGGCGAACTTGGCCGGCAGGGCGGAGCCGGGCTCCACCGCGAGCACGGCCTGAGCGGGCGCGGTGCCGGCCTCGGCGCCCGGCTCGACGCGGGGCTCGACGATCGCGAAGAAGGGCACGCCGAGAACGCGCGCGGCAGCGCGGCCGGCCTCGTGCATCCGTACGTGATCGGGATGCCCGTAGCCGCCCAGCGCGTCGTAGCTCACGACGGCGCTCGGGCCGGGCTTGCCCAGGCGGCCGACATGCGCCCGGATGGCCGCGAGCACGTCGGCGAGCACCTCCGGCATCGGCGCGACGCTGAGCGCCGACGGGCTCGCGTCACCGGCCGCCTCGGCGAATCCGTCGGCGCCCCAGCGCATGCCCGAGTCGGCGTACTCCCGCTCCTCTTCTCCGGCGGCCCGGGCGGGGCCCGAGCCGAGGAAGGCGTGCGCCGGCTTGCCGAGGGCCGCGACGGCCGCCGCGAGCTCGCCCACCCGATGCGGGCCGAGCCCGGCGGTTCCCTCGAGCGCCGCGAGAGGCCCGGGCACCACCTCGCCGCGCTCGCCGCGCGTGCCCGTGAGGACGAGCGGATGCGCGCCCGCAGCCACGAGGGCGGCGATCGTTCCGCCCGTCGAGATCGACTCGTCATCCGGATGCGCGTGCAGGAACACGGGAGTGTCACCGAAGGCGCGCAGAGCGTCGGACTCCGCGGAGCGGTCCGACCGCATCGGAAGCCGGGGCTGGGCCGAAGCGCCCGGCTCCAGCGAGAGCCCGGGGGCCGACGGGGCGCTGGGGTCCGTCGGCCCGCCGGAGACCGCCGGACTCCCGGATGCCGGACCGGACACTTCGCCTCGCCGTGCAGGCGCGCCCAGGAGCACGTAGCGCTCGGCGAGCTCGGCGGCCGTGCGCTCCCATGACCGCTCGGCCCCGTGCGCCGCCGCCGTCTCCGAGAGGCGGGCGAGCCTCACAGGCGAGCCCAGGAGCTCGTCGACGGCCTGCGCCCAGTCGTCCGCACGCCGGCTGTCGAGCAGCACGCCGCTCACGCCGTCGGCCACGGAGTCGGTCAGGCCGCTCGTGCGCTCGGCGATCACCGGCGTGCCGCTCGCCGCGGCCTCGAGCGCCACGAGCCCGAAGGTCTCCGAGTGCGAGGGCACGAGCAGCAGCGCGCACTCGCGCAGAAGGAGGGCGGTGGCGGCCCGGCTCTGCGCCGGAAGGAACAGCACGTCGTCCTCGGCACCGAGTCGGGCGGAGAGTTCGCGGAGACCGCGGGCGTAGGCGTCGTGGCCCGGACTGGTTCCGCCCGCCACCACGAGTAGTGGGCGCCGCGCCTCCGGGACGGCCGCCACCGCGGCGATCGCCAGGTCGGGGGCCTTGAGCGGCTGGATGCGCGCCAGCACGAGCACGACCGGCCGCGACGCAGCGAGCGCGTTCGCGAGGGCAGCGAGATCCTGCGGAGACCCGAGAAGCTCCGCTCCGTCGCGCGCCTCGTCGCGCGCCTCGCCCCGGAGAGCCAAGGGCGGGCGGAAGAGAGATGTGTCCACCCCGGGCGGGACCACCGCCACCTGAGCCGGCTCGGCCCGGTAGCCGTCCACGATCGCGGCCCGCTCGGCGGCGGTGGCCGCGACCACCAGCGCGGAGCCGGCCACGAGCATCCGCTCGCCCTCGAGCCGCTCCGCCGGTTCGGGAGCATCGCCCGGGGCGAGCCGTGCGTTCTTCAGCGCCGCGACGGTGTGCAGGCTCAGGACGTGCGGCACTCCCCACTCCCGGGCCGCCGTCAGCCCGGCGAGGCCGGAGAGCCAGTAGTGGGAGTGCACGAGGTCGAAGGGCTCGAGCTCGAGCAGCGCGTGGGCGAACTCCGCGGCCACCGCGGGCAGCTCGCTCTTGGCCACGGATGCGCGGGGGCCGGCCGCGAGCATCCGCACCGCCACCCCGCCCGGCGTGTGCAGGAGCGCCGGCGCCTCCCTCGTCGTGGCGCGCGTCAGCAGCTCGACCTCGTAGCCCCGTGCGGCGAGGGACTCGGCCAGGCCCAGGAGATAGACGTTCATGCCGCCGGCGTCGCCGGTGCCGGGCGACTCGAGCGGAGAGGTGTGGAGCGAGACGAGGGCGACACGGAAGACCACGTCTGCTAGGCTACCCAGGTTGTCTTGTGCCCAGTGAAACTCTTCACGCGGGTGCAGACAGATGCAGAACCCTCCTGTCACAGACCGTCTGTGACCGTTCTAGTCCGAAGGAGGTGGGTTTGTGACGCATCAGTACGAACTCATGGTGATCCTCGATCCTGAAATCGACGAGCGCACCGTGGCCCCGAGTCTCGACAAGTTCCTCAACGTCATCCGCAACGATGGCGGCACGGTGGACAAGGTCGACATCTGGGGTCGCCGTCGCCTGGCCTACGAGATCAACAAGAAGACCGAAGGCATCTACGCCGTGGTGAACCTCACCGCGAACGCCGACGCCACCAAGGAGCTCGACCGTCAGCTGAAGCTGTCGGAGGCCGTCATGCGCACCAAGGTGCTGCGTGCCGAGGAAGCGATCGCCCAGGTCGCCGCCGCCTCGAAGCTCGCCGAGGAGAAGGCAGCCCGCAAGGCCGCCAACCCCAAGGCGTCCGCTCCCGCTGCTTCGGCGCCCAGCGCTGCTGCTCCGGCCGCTGCCGTCAAGGCCGCGTCGGCGAAGCCCGCTGCTGCCAAGGCCGAGGCCGGCGAGTAGTCCGTCATGGCCGGCGAAACCGTCATCACCGTGGTGGGCAACCTCACCGCCGATCCTGAGCTGCGTTACACGCAGAACGGACTGGCGGTCGCGAACTTCACGATCGCTTCGACTCCCCGCACTTTCGACCGCGCGTCGAACGACTGGAAGGACGGCGAAGCGCTGTTCCTCCGGGCCTCGGTGTGGCGCGAGTTCGCGGAGCACGTCGCCGGTTCGCTCACCAAGGGCAGCCGCGTCGTCGCGACCGGTCGCCTCCGTCAGCGTTCCTACGAGACGAAAGAGGGCGAGAAGCGCACCTCGATCGAGCTCGAGGTCGACGAGATCGGCCCCTCGCTGCGTTACGCCACCGCTCAGGTGACCCGTGCCACCTCCGGTGGCGGCGGAGCCGTCGGCGGCGGATCGCGCGGCGGTCAGGCTCCGGCCGACGAGCCGTGGGCTGCCAGCGCACCGGCTTCGTCCGGCGCCGGCGGCGACGTCTGGAACACTCCCGGCAGCTACGCCGACGACACCCCCTTCTAAACTTCTCTTCTTTCAGAACAGGAATCCCAACAATGGCTGGAAAGTCAAGCGGCGACCGCCGCAAGCCGCTCCGCGGCGCCAAGGGCGCGAAGAACGCCGCCCCGGCGAAGTCGATCCGCGTCGGAGTCATCGACTACAAAGACGTCGCGACCCTTCGCAAGTTCATCTCGGAGCGTGGAAAGATCCGCGCCCGCCGTATCACGGGAGTCTCCGTCCAGGAGCAGCGCCTCATCGCCCGTGCCGTCAAGAACGCCCGCGAGATGGCTCTTCTGCCGTACGCCGGCTCGGGCCGCTAAGGAGCAGAACCCATGTCTAAACTCATTCTCACCCACGAGGTGACCGGGCTCGGATCCGCCGGCGACGTCGTCGAGGTCAAGAACGGCTTCGCCCGTAACTACCTCATCCCCAAGGGCTTCGCCGTGGCGTGGAGCCGCGGTGGCGAGAAGCAGGTCGAGTCGATCAAGGCCGCCCGCAGCGCTCGCGAGCTCGCGACCATCGAAGAGGCCCAGCACCTCAAGCAGACGCTCGAGAACGCCACCGTGAAGCTCACGGTCAAGGCGGGCGAAGGCGGACGCCTGTTCGGTTCGGTCAAGACCGGCGACATCGCGGATGCGGTCTCGGCGGCCGGCATCGGATCGCTCGACAAGCGCAAGATCGAGATCCCGACGGCCATCAAGGTCACCGGGAACCACGAGGCCACCGTGCGCCTGCGCGACGACCTCTCCGCCACGATCACCCTTCAGGTGGTCGCAGCAAAGTAGTCACTCCGAGAAGGGGTGTCAAGGGCCTGCGGGCTCTCGGCACCCCTTTTTGGTGCCCGGATTTCCCCATGTCTGTACACAGGCGCGGGTGCGAAATCGAACATTCAATCACTGGTCGAAGGATCTCTTCACTCACAGTGTGTGGAAAGACATTAGTCCTGGTCAAGGCGTATTTAGCTCGGGTGATCGGAGATTTGTCCACAGATGAGTCCACACATTTAACACAGACCTTCCGGCGTTTCGCGCACACAGTCCACATAGTTATCCACAAGGCTGTTTGTGCGATGTCGGTGGTGGATGGTCGGATGAGACCCGAGTAGGAAAAGGCCGCCTTTCCGGGCGGTGGACGAGGAGTGCACGTGTCGATTGCCCACCTGGGACTTGCGGGCGAGCAGGGTGCGAGTGAGCGTCCGCGGGCCGGCGACCGAACCCCGCCGCACGACCTCCTCGCCGAGCAGAGTGCCCTCGGCGGCATGCTCCTCAGCAAAGACGCCGTGGCCGACGTCGTCGAGGTGATGCGCTCCGTCGACTTCTACATCCCCAAGCACGAGGTCATCTTCGAGGCCGTGCTCAACCTCTACTCGCACGGCGAGCCCACCGACGTCATCGCCGTCACCGACGAGCTCACGAAGTCGGGCGAACTCAGCCGCGCCGGTGGCGCCGACTACCTGCACACGCTGACGAGCCTCGTGCCGACGGCGGCCAACGCCGGATACTACGCGCAGATCGTGGCCGAGAAGGCGGTGCTGCGGCGCCTCGTCGAGGCCGGCACCCGCATCGTGCAGATGGGCTACGCGAGCGAGGGCGAGGTCACCGACCTCGTGAACAACGCCCAGGCCGAGATCTATGCCGTCAACGGCGGCGTCGAGGTCGAGGACTACGTGCCCCTCACCGTGGCGGTCACCGCGGCCATCGACGAGATCGAGGCTGCCGCCGGCAAAGACGGCCAGATGACCGGCGTCCCCACCGGCTTCGCCGAACTCGACAACCTCACCAACGGCTTCCACCCCGGCCAGATGATCATCGTGGCTGCACGCCCCGCGCTCGGAAAGTCGACGCTCGCGCTCGACTTCTGCCGTGCCGCCTCGATCAAGAACGACATGCCCTCGATCTTCTTCTCGCTGGAGATGGGGCGCTCGGAGATCGCGATGCGCCTGCTCTCGGCCGAAGCATCCGTGCCCCTGCAGAGCATGCGCAAGGGCCGCATCGAAGGCCGCGACTGGACCACCCTCGCCTCCACCCGCGGCCGCATCAACGACGCCCCGTTCTACATCGACGACAGCCCGAACATGACGCTCGTCGAGATCCGCGCCAAGTGCCGCCGGCTCAAGCAGAAGGTGGGGCTGAAGCTCGTGGTCATCGACTACCTGCAGCTCATGACGAGCGGTAAGAAGGTGGAGAGCCGCCAGCAGGAGGTCTCGGAGTTCTCGCGAGCCCTCAAGCTCATGGCCAAAGAACTGCAGGTGCCGGTGATCGCCCTCTCTCAGCTCAACCGAGGCCCGGAGCAGCGCTCCGACAAGAAGCCCGCCATCAGCGACCTGCGTGAGTCGGGCTCGCTCGAGCAGGATGCCGACATGGTCATCCTGCTGCACCGAGAAGGCGCCTACGAGAAGGACAACCCGCGTGCGGGCGAGGCCGACTTCATCGTGGCCAAGCACCGCAACGGTCCGACGGCCACCATCACCGTCGGCTTCCACGGCCACTTCTCGCGCTTCGCGGACATGCCGCCGGCCTGATCGACGCCCGGACGTCTTTGTCGACGCTCAGTCGGCGTCGAGCGGAGCATCCACGGCGGCTCGGTAGACCGCGATCACCCGGCCGAGGAAGGCCTCGACCGTGCCGCGATCGGACTCGGGGAGCTCGTGGACGAGCGCCGAGATGCCGAACATCACCGGCATCAGCTCGTCGACAGCGCGGTTCACGGATGCTCGCGCCGGAACCACCACGATCTTGCGCCGGTCGTGCTCGTGCCGGTGCCGCTCCACGTGTCCGAGCGCCACCAGGCGGTCGACCACGAGGGTGCTCGCGGCGGTGGTCACGTTGAGCCGCGCGGCGAGCTCGCTGGGGGTGAGCGGGCCCTCCTGGATGAGGTGCTCCATCGCCGCGAGATCGGTCTGGTTCACCGTCAACACCGTGCCCAGTCGGCGCTCGAAGGCGCGCGAGAGCGCGTTGATCTCGCGCAGCGCGAGGTTGATGGCGTTCGCCTCGGGCACGCGCTCAGGCCGCAGTTCCTCTCGGGACCACGGCGTCGTCGCATCCGTCGGCGACTTGCGGGCTTCGGCCATGACTGACATGCTAATCCCATAGGTAGCTAAGTTGCTTAGATACAAGGTAGACGACCTCGGAGGACCCATGCGATCGATCGCCCGCTTCGTCAGCGCCCGGAGAACCGCGTGGGTGGCCCTCGGCCTTGCCGCGGTGGCGATCGCGCTGCTCTTCGCCCTCCTGCCGAAGGGCTCGAGCACCGCCTACCCCTCATCGGGGCTGCCCGACTCGAGCGAAGCCGCGCAGGTGACGGCCCTGCTGGCCGAGTTCCCCTCGGCCGACAGCACGGCCGCGCTCGTGGTCTACAGCCGCGACGGAGCAGCGCTCACCGAGGCCGACCGGGCCGCGATCAAGGCCAATTCCGCCACGCTCGCCGCGGGCTCCCTCGCCCCCCAGGCCGTGCAGCCGCAATTCAGCGACGACGGCAAGGCCGCGCTCGTGGTCGTGCCTCTCAGCGCCTCGGCCGCCGAGGCCGACATCACCGCCACGGCCACCAGCATCCGCTCGGACGCCTCGGCGAACCTGCCCGAGGGCCTGACCGCTCTGCTCACCGGCCCGGTCGGTTTCCAGGCCGACATCACCAACGCCTTCGCCGGCGCCGACTTCCGGCTGCTGCTCGTGACCGTCATCGTGGTGGCGGTGCTGCTCATCGTGACCTACCGCAGCCCCGTGCTGTGGATCGTTCCGCTCGCCGTGGTCGGTGCTGCCGACGGGCTCGCCCGGGTCGTGGTCAACGCGCTCGCCGACCCGCTCGGCATCACCGTCGACGCCTCGATCGGCGGCATCCTCTCGGTGCTCGTCTTCGGCGCCGGCACCAACTACGCCCTGCTGCTCGTGGCCCGGTACCGCGAGGAGCTGACGCACCAGGACGATCGGCACCGCGCGATGTTCACCGCCGTCACGAGCGCCGGCCCGGCCATCGCGGCGAGCGGCGGAACCGTCGCTCTCAGCCTGCTCACGCTGCTCTTCGCCCAGCTGGCCGGCAACCGCGCGCTCGGGGTGGCCTGTGCGATCGGCGTGGTGATCGCCATCCTGTTCGCGCTGCTGGTGCTGCCGGCGGCACTCGTGGTGTGCGGGCGCGGGCTGTTCTGGCCGTTCGTGCCGCGAGTGCACCGGGGGGCCGACGGCGCCGCTGCACCCGCGAAGCCGGGGCTCTGGATGCGCCTGGGCCGTGGCGTGGCCCGCCGCCCCGCAGTCGTGGCGATCGTGGCGACGCTCGGCATCGGCATCCTCGCCCTGGGGCTGTCGGGCTTCCGGGTGGGCCTCTCGCAGACCGACCAGCTCCTCGGCCACCCCGAGTCGGTGGCGGCGCAGCAGGTGGTCGACGCCTCCTTCTCGGCGGGGCTCACCGGCCAGACGATCGTGCTGACCCCGGATGCGGCGGTCGCCGATGCGACGCAGCTCGCGCAGGGTGTCGCGGGAGTCGCATCCGTGCGGCCCGGGGAGAGCTCGGGCGGCCTCACGCGCCTGGACCTCTCTCTGACGAGCGAGCCCGAGAGCGACGCGACCTTCCGCACCATCGAGGACCTGCGGTCGGTGTATCACTCCGCCCCGTCGCCGGTGTCCGAGAGCCTCGTCGGCGGCAGCGACGCCACGGCGCTCGACACGAACACCACGGCGGCGGCCGATCAGGCCCTCATCATCCCGCTCATCCTGGCGATCGTGTTCACGATCCTGGCTCTGCTGCTGCGGTCCCTGGTGGCACCGGTGCTGCTCATCGCGAGCGTGCTGGCCACGTTCTTCGCCAGTCTCGGGGCATCGAACTGGCTGTTCCAGAACGTGCTCGGGTTTCCGGCCTTCGACTCCAACGTCATCCTCTTCGCCTTCCTGTTCCTGGTGGCGCTCGGGGTGGACTACAACATCTTCCTGGTGACGCGGGCGCGGGAGGAGACCGTGCGGCACGGCACCCGGGAGGGGATGGTGCGCGCCCTCTCGTCGACCGGCGGGGTCATCACGAGCGCCGGCATCCTGCTCGCCGCCGTGTTCGCGGTGCTCGGCGTGCTGCCGGTGGTGGCGCTCACCCAGATCGGCGTGATCGTGTGCATCGGCGTTCTGCTCGACACCCTGGTGGTGCGCACGGTGCTCGTGCCGGCCCTCGTGTTCCTCACCGGTGACGCCTTCTGGTGGCCGTCGCATCCGGCACCCAGGCGCGGCTCGGTAAACTGAGGGCAGCGCAATCTGAATCGAGGCCCCCGGAGTGACCGACGCACCCCGCACCCTTCCGCGGTCACCCTACTGGGGTGTCCCGGTGGCGCGCGCCATCCCGTTCATCGTGACGGCCTTCGTGATCACCTTCAGCTCGAACCACTCCTCGCAGGTGGGGCTGTTCGCCTACGGAGTGTTCGCCATCGTCTCGGGCGTCATCGTGGGGGCGCTCTCGTGGCGCACGATCCGCGAGAGGTCGGTGCGGGTGAACTTCCTCATCCAGGGCATCTCGAGCGTGGTCTTCGGCAGCCTCGCCCTCGCGTTCAACTCGGGCGGTCTCGGCTTCTTCCTGTTCTGCGCCACCATGAACTCGGCCATCTGCGGCTTCCTCGAGCTCTACGCGGGCCTGCGCAACACGAAGAACCCCGCCGCCCGGGACTGGGCCGTCGTGGGCGGCCTCACCGTGGTGTTCGCGCTGGTTCTGATCTTCTTCCCCACCGACCCGGTCTTCGCGGTGGGGATGTTCGGCGCGTACGCCGCCGTCATCGGGCTGTTCCTCGTGATCGCCGGGCTGTCGCTCCGCTGGGGGACCCACACCACGCCGGTCACCCGAACCGGGAATCCCCGAAGTGGAAAGGCATCGTGAACCAACCCTCGAGGCGCGATCGGCTGAAGCCGGTCGAACTGCTCGTTCTCTCCGCCGTCATGTCGCTCTTCGTCGGGCTGGTGGTGCTCCTGGCCACCCGGGAGATCCTGCTCGCGGCGGTGTTCTTCGGCATCGCCTTCATCGTCACCCTCGTGGTGATGGCGATGTTCTCGCTCACCATCAAGCCCAACGAGCTCGAGCAGCACGAGATCGACGACGACCCGGAGCGCCCGAGCGGTCACTGACCGCCTTCGCTACTCGGCGGCCGGCAGGATGTGGTCGACGAGCTGCGAGGCCAGCCCGGTGTACGCCGCCGGAGTGAGGGCCACGAGCCGGGCCTTCGCCTCGTCGCCGATGTCGAGCCCCGACACGAACTCCACGAGCTCGGCCTGGCCGATGCGGTGGCCACGGGTGAGCTCCTTGAGCAGGGCGTAAGGATCGGCGATCGACGAGCGCCCGGCGGTGACCTCGGCGCGCACCACCGTCTGGATGGCCTCGCCGAGCACCTCCCAGTTGCCGTCGAGGTCGTCGGCGAGCTTCTCGGTGTTCAGGGAGATCTGGCCGAGGCCGCCGCGGATGTTGTCGAGCGCGAGCAGCGAGTGCCCCAGCGCCACGCCGATGTTGCGCTGCGTAGTGGAGTCGGTGAGGTCGCGCTGCAGCCGCGAGGTCACCAGGGTGGCCGCGAGCGAGTCGAGCAGGGCACTCGAGAGCTCGAGGTTGGCCTCGGCGTTCTCGAAGCGGATGGGGTTGATCTTGTGCGGCATCGTCGAGGAGCCCGTGGCGCCTTTCACGGGGATCTGGGTGAAGTAGCCCATCGAGATGTAGGTCCAGACATCCGTCGCCAGGTTGTGCAGAATGCGGTTCGCGTGGCTGATGCGGTTGTAGAGCTCGGCCTGCCAGTCGTGCGACTCGATCTGCGTGGTGAGCGGGTTCCAGGTGAGCCCGAGCGAGGTCACGAAGCCGCGCGAGATCGCCTGCCAGTCGGCGCCCGGGTCGGCCACGAGGTCGGCGGCGAAGGTTCCGGTGGCGCCGGAGAACTTGCCGAGGTACTCGGTGGCCTCGATCTGCGCCTTCACCCGCTCGAGGCGGTGCACCGTCACGGCGAACTCCTTGCCCATCGTCGTGGGCGTGGCCGGCTGCCCGTGGGTGTGCGCGAGCATGGCGTCGTCGCGGTGGGCGACCGCGAGGTCACGGAGGACCTCGATGACCGCGCTGAACGCGGGCAGCCACACCTCGGTGACCGCCTCACGGATGGTCAGGGCGTAGGAGAGGTTGTTGATGTCCTCGCTCGTGCAGCCGAAGTGGGTGAGCTCGGCGATGTCAGTGAGCCCGAGATCGGCGAGCTTGCGCCGCACGTAGTACTCGACCGCCTTCACGTCGTGGCGCGTGGTCGCCTCGAGCTCGGCGATCTGGTCGATGTCGTGCTGCCCGAAGTCCTGGACGACCGAGCGCAGCCGACGCGAGAGCTCCGGGTCGAGCGGCGAGGAGCCGAACATCGAGTGGTCGGTGAGGTAGAGCAGCCAGTCGATCTCGACGTGCACGCGCGCCCGGTTGAGCCCGGCCTCGGAGAGGAACTCGCCGAGCTCGGAGACGGCGGGGCGGTAACGGCCGTCGAGCGGGCTGATGGGCTGGGGAGGCAGAGGGCTCATGGTGGCTTTCGGTCGAGGGGGGGTCAGAGTGCGAGTCGGGGGTGGCGGAACGCCGGTTCGAGCTGCCGGAACAACGATTGGCACGAGTGCTCGATCATGGCGAGCACCGATTCGAACATGGCCGCGTCGGAGTAGTAGGGGTCTGGAACGTCGGATCGCCCCGCGTACTCGGGGTCGAAGCCGAGCAGCAGGCGCACCTTGGCGCGGTCGTCGTCGGTGCGGGCCCAGGAGCGCAGCACCCGCTCGTGGCTGCGGTCGAGGGCGATCACCAGGTCGAGCTCGTCGAACCAGGTCGGGTCGAACTGCCGGGCCCGGTGGCGGCTGCCGTCGTAGCCGCGTGCGGCGAGGGCGTCGACGGTGCGCGGGTCGGCGTGCTCGCCCACATGCCACTCCCCCGTGCCCGCCGAGGTCACGGACACCTGCTCGGCGAGGCCGCCCTTCTCCACGAGGTCGTGCAGCACGATCTCGGCCATCGGCGAGCGGCAGATGTTGCCGGTGCAGACCATGCTGATGCGGAACGCCTGGGCATTCGGCTCGTCGAGGTCGCGGGGCATGACACTCATTGTCTCATCAGAGGCGGCGTGCGCGCCGGGCCCCCGGCAGCTCGGAGCCGGCCGCCCGGGCTCAGCGCCGGCCGGCCAGCGGGCGCAGGATGGCGCCGATGATCGCGCTCAGGATGGCCAGGACCAACGCACCGAGCACCGCCCACCAGAAGCTCTCCACCGTGAGGCCGAAACCGAACAGCTGCGACACCCAGCCCGCGAGCATCAGCAGCAGCGCGTTGACGACGAGCGAGATGAGCCCCAGCGTCAGGATGTAGAGGGGGAACGCCACCACACGCACCAAGGTGCCCACGATGCCGTTCACGATGCCGAAGATGAGCGCGACGAAGAGATAGGTGAACACCGTCGAGAGCACCCCGTCGTCGGTGCCGAAGGCGTCGACCTTCACGCCCGTCACGATCAGCGTGGTGAGCCACAGGGCGATCGCATTGGCGACGAGGGAGACCAGGAATCTGCGCATGCACTCACTATCCCAGACCCGCACCTTCCGCGGAATGGCCGCATGCGGCAGAGTCGGTGGATGGTCCGCATCCCCTGGGCGCCTGCATACCCGGTCAGCACCGCCCGTCTCGATCTCCGTCCCCACCGCCTCGACGATCTCGACGACCTCGTCGTCTACCATTCCGACCCCGAGGTGGTGCGCTACATCCCCTGGCCCGCCCGCACCCGGGAGCAGACGGCGGCCGCGCTCGACGCGCGCACCCGTCAGGGCTCGGTCTTCGAGCCGGGGCAGTGGCTCGTGCTGGCCATCGTGCTGCGCGGCGGCGGCAGCAGCGCAGAGCGCCCCGACCGCGTGATCGGCGAGGTGCTGCTCAAGTACGACAGCGAGACGGATGCGCGGGGCGAGCTGGGCTACGCGCTCGCCGCCGACGTGGCCGGGCACGGCTTCGGCACCGAGGCGGCCGAGGCGGTGCTCGCCCTGGCGTTCGAGGAGTTCGGGCTGCACCGGGTGGTGGCGAACCTCGATGCCCGCAACGATGCATCCGCCCGCCTCCTGCGCCGGCTCGGCATGCGCCAGGAGGCCCATCACCTGCGCGCGAGCTGGTTCAAAGGCGAGTGGACCGACGACCTCGTCTTCGCCATCACGCGCGACGAATGGCGGGCGGAACATATTCCCGAGGCGCTTTGACAGCCCGAACTAGGATGAACCAATGAGCTCCGGCCCCGAACATCCCCTGGAGAGCGCAGTCAGTCCGACCAGCACGGTCAAGCTGCGCCCCGAGATCCTCGCCCTCCCCGCCTACAAGCAGGGCCAGGCCGCCCCTACGGGCTTCAAACTCTCGTCGAACGAGAATCCCTTCGATCCGCTGCCCGGCGTGCTCGACGCCGTCGACCTGGCCACCCGGCAGCTGCACCGCTACCCGAACGCCGCCGCGCCCGAGATCACGGCCCGTCTGGCCGAGGAATGGGGCGTCGAGCCGGAGGAAGTCATCGTGGCCGCCGGTTCGGTGGCTCTGCTGATGCAGTTCACGCTCGCGGCCGCGGGGCACGGCGACGAGGTGGTCTACTCCTGGCGCTCCTTCGAGGTGTACCCCTGGATGACGGTGCTGCCGGGGGCCACGAAGGTTCCCGTTCCCAACACCCCCGACCACCGCCACGACCTCGACGCCATGGCCGCCGCCGTCACCGAGCGCACGCGCCTCGTGATGGTGTGCAGCCCGAACAACCCCACGTCGACGGTCGTCACCGCCGAGGAGTTCGCCGCCTTCATGCAGAAGGTGCCGAGCGACGTGCTCGTCATCCTCGACGAGGCCTACGCCGAGTTCGTCACCGACCCCGAGGCCGTGAACGGCCGCGAGCTCGTGCGGCGCTACCCGAACCTCGTGATCCTCCGCACCTTCTCGAAGGCCTACGGGCTCGCCGGTCTCCGCGTCGGCTACGGCATCGGTCCCGCCGCCGTGCTCGCCGCCGCCCGCACCACGATCCTCCCGCTGAGCCTCACCGACCACGCCCAGGTCGCGGCCATCGCCTCGCTCGACCGCAGCGAGGAGCTGCACGAGCGCGTGCGCACCATCGCGACCCGGCGCGACGCGGTCTGGCGGGCCCTGCTCGAGCAGGGCTGGGACATCCCGAAGCCGCACGGCAACTTCGTGTGGTTCCCCACCGGCGACCGCACGGAGGCTGCTCTCGACGTATTCCGCGAGAACGGCATCATCGCGCGCGCCTACCTCCCCGACGGTGTCCGCCTCACCATCGGCGAAGAGGAGTCGGTCGAGAAACTCCTCTACGCTTCGGAGCAGATAATCACGGAGGTGCGCTGATGTCAGAATCGACGCCGACAGTCCAGTTCCTGACCGTCGAGGGCGAGTTCGCCCCGAGCGGGCCGGCCGAGGAGTACGCCTCCTACCTCGAGGGCCTCACCTCCGAAGACCTGCGCGCCTTCTACCGGCACATGGTCGTCATCCGCCGCTTCGACCATGAGGGCACGAACCTGCAGCGCCAGGGTCAGATGGCCCTGTGGGTGCCGAGCCACGGCCAGGAGGCCGCGCAGGTGGGCTCCGCCTCGGCCGCCAAGCCGCAGGACCACGTGTTCCCCTCTTACCGTGAGCACGCGGTCGGCCTCGTGCGCGGCATCGACGTGCTCTCGATCGTCGAGCTCCTGCGCGGCAACACCCACGGCGGGTGGGACCCGACCGACCCCACCAACGGCAACTTCCACGGCTACACGCTCGTGATCGGCTCGCACACCCTGCACGCCACGGGCTACGCCATGGGCCTGCAGCGCGACGGCGTCGTCGGCACGGGCGACCCGGAGGTCGACACCGCCGTCATCTCGTACTTCGGCGACGGCGCCACCTCGCAGGGCGACGTGAGCGAGGCCTTCGTGTTCTCGGCCTCGAGCCAGACGCCGAACGTCTTCTTCCTGCAGAACAACCAGTGGGCCATCTCGGTGCCGGTTCGGGTGCAGTCACGCACCCCGCTCTACCTGCGATCGCGCGGATTCGGCATCCCGAGCGTGCAGATCGACGGCAACGACGTGCTCGCGAGCTTCGCCGTCACGGCCAAGCACCTGGATGCGGCCCGCGGCGGCGAGGGCCCGCAGTTCATCGAGGCGCTCACCTACCGCATCGGCGCGCACACCTCCTCCGACGACCCCACGAAGTACGCCGACCCCGAGGAGCACGCCCACTGGGTGGCGCGTGACCCGATCCTGCGCTTCGAGAAGTACCTGCGCTCGCTCGGCGAGGGCGACGACTTCTTCGCCGAGGTCGCGACCGAGGCGGAGGACTTCGCCGCCGACATCCGTCACCGCACGCTGGCTCTCACGCCGCCGTCGCCCGCCATCATGTTCGACAACGTGTACTCCGAGCCGCATCCGGTGATGCAGGAGCAGAAGCTGTGGCTCGAACGCTACGAGGCCTCGTTCGAGGAGGAGAAGGCATGAGCCCCATCGAGACCCCCGCGACGGTCACGAGCCCGGATGCGCCGGCCGCGGCGGCTGCAGCGACCGGCGTGCCCGCATCCCGCGTCGAGGAGCTCCCGATGGCGAAGGCGCTCAACGCCGGACTGCGCCAAGCACTCGCCGACGACCCCAAGGTGCTGCTGATGGGCGAGGACATCGGCCCACTCGGTGGCGTGTTCCGTGTCACCGAGGGGCTCCAGGCCGAGTTCGGCAAGGACCGCGTGGTCGACACCCCGCTCGCCGAGTCGGGCATCATCGGCACCGCCATCGGCCTCGCCATGCGCGGCTACCGGCCGGTGTGCGAGATCCAGTTCGACGGCTTCATCTACCCCGGGTTCGACCAGATCACCTCGCAGCTGGCGAAGCTGACGAACCGCGGCGGCGGGGCGTTCTCGATGCCCGTGGTCATCCGCGTGCCCTACGGCGGCCACATCGGCGCCGTCGAGCACCACCAGGAGAGCCCCGAGGCGTACTTCGCCCATACCGCGGGGCTGCGCGTGGTGAGCCCCTCCACGCCGAACGACGCCTACTGGATGATCCAGGAGGCCATCGCCTCGAACGACCCGGTGATGTTCTTCGAACCCAAGAGCCGCTACTGGCCCAAGGGTCCGGTCGACTTCGCCGGCACGGCCGCGCCGCTGCACGCGAGCCGGGTGGTGCGTACGGGAACGGATGTCACCCTCCTGGCCCACGGCGCCATGGTGAGCGTTCTGCTGCAGGCCGCCGAGATCGCGGCCGAGGAGGGCATCAGTGCCGAGGTCGTCGACCTGCGCTCGCTCTCCCCCGTCGACTACCGGCCCATCCTCGACTCAGTGGCCAAGACCGGCCGCCTCGTGGTGGCGCAGGAAGCCCCGGGCTTCGTGAGCCTCGGCTCGGAGATCGCCGCCACCGTGGCCGAGCGTGCCTTCTACTCGCTGCAGGCCCCCGTGCTGCGGGTCTCCGGTTTCGACACCCCGTTCCCGCCCGCGAAGCTCGAGACGCTGTACCTCCCCGACGCCGACCGCGTCATGGAGGCAGTCGACCGGGCCATGGCGTACTAGGCCTCCGGGCTCTCGAGGATTCAGGACAAGCGCATGACGAGTTCACAGTTCCACCTCCCGGATGTCGGCGAGGGCCTCACCGAGGCCGAGATCGTCTCGTGGAAGGTCGCCCCCGGCGACACCATCGAGATCAACCAGGTGATCGTCGAGATCGAGACGGCGAAGTCGCTCGTCGAGCTGCCCTCGCCCTTCGCCGGCACCGTCGAGGGACTGCTCGTGGAGGAGGGCGCGACGGTCGACGTCGGAACGCCCATCATCACGGTCAGCTCCACCGACGGCCAGGAGGCCCCGCCGCCGCCCGAGCCCGTCGACCGGCACGTGCTGCCGGCATCCGCCGACCTCGCCGCGACCGAGGCGCTCGCGAGCACCGCCCAGGCCACGGCCGCGGCCGAGGAGAAGCCCGGCGCCGTGCTCGTGGGCTACGGCATCAAGGGCCACGTCGCCAGCCGCCGCACCGGCCGCGGCGGTGCCCGGGTCGCGATCCCCGCCATCGGCGAGGCGGTCGACGCCAAGCCGCCGGCACAGCGGGTGGCGCGCGTGCACCAGCCCATCCCGGGGCTCCCCGTCATCGCCAAGCCGCCCATCCGCAAGCTCGCGAAAGACCTCGGCGTCGACCTCAACGAGGTGACCCCCACGGGGCTGATCGGCGACATCACCCGCGAGGACGTCATCCGGCACGCCGACCAGGCGAAGGTCTTCCACAACATCGAGACGCCGCAGTGGGCGCCGGTGCGCGAGGAGCGCATTCCGGTCAAGGGCATGCGCAAGCAGATCGCGAAGGCGATGGTGGCGTCGAAGTTCACGGCACCGCACGTCTCGCTCTTCGTCGACGTGGATGCCACGCGCACGATGGAGTACGTCAAGCGGCTGAAGACCTCGCCCGACTTCGTGGGCGTGAAGATCTCGCCGCTGCTGGTCATGGCGAAGGCCATCATCTGGGCCGTGCGCCGCAACCCGATGGTCAACTCCGCCTGGACCGACACGGAGATCATCGTGCGCAACTACGTGAACCTCGGCATCGCCGCGGCCACGCCCCGCGGCCTGATCGTGCCGAACATCAAAGACGCGCACGACATGTCGCTGCGCCAGCTCGCGGGCGCCCTCGAGCAGCTCACCATCACCGCGCGCGAGGGCCGCACCTCCCCCGCCGAGATGGCCGACGGCACCATCACCATCACGAACATCGGCGTGTTCGGCATGGACAGCGGCACGCCGATCCTCAACCCCGGCGAAGTCGCGATCGTCGCGCTCGGCACCATCAAGCAGAAGCCCTGGGTGGTCGACGGCGAGGTGCGACCGCGCTTCGTCACCACCATCGGAGCCAGCTTCGACCACCGCGTGGTCGACGGCGACGTGGCCAGCCGCTTCGTGGCCGACGTGGCGTCGATCATCGAGGAACCGGCACTCCTCCTGGATTGATTTTGAAAATCATTATCAATTAGCTAACGTGGAGCCTGTCCCCGACTTAGACAGGCCCCACGTGAAAAGACACGTCCTCTCCCTCGCCCTCGCCGCCTCGGCGGCTGCTCTCCTGCTCGCCGGATGCTCGACGAGCGCCACCGCCGGCAGCACTGCCCCCACGGGCATCCCCGTCGTCGCCTCCACCAACGTCTACGGCGATCTCGCCGCCGCGATCGGGGGCGACCTCGTCTCGGTGACCTCGATCATCGACGACCCGAACAAAGACCCGCACGAGTTCCAGGCCGACGCCCAGAACCAGCTCGCGCTCTCGAAGGCGCAGGTCGTGATCGAGAACGGCGGCGGCTACGACGACTTCGTCGACACCATGCTCTCGGCGGCCGACAACGGCTCGGCCACCGTGCTGAACGTCGCCGACATCTCCGGCTACGACCAGAACCCCGCCACCGGCTCGTTCAACGAGCACCTCTGGTATGACTTCCCCACCGTCTCGAAGCTCGTCGACTCGCTGGTCAGCACCTTCTCGGCGGCCGACCCGGGCGGCGCGAGCACCTTCCAGGCCAACGGCGACGCCGCGAAGCAGAAGCTCAGCGCGCTCTCCGCCCGCGAGGCCGATCTCGCCACCCGCCACAGCGGGGCCGGCGCGGCCATCACCGAGCCCGTGCCGCTCTACCTGCTCACCGCCGCCGGCCTCGTCGACAAGACGCCCGAGGCCTTCAGCGCGGCCGTCGAAGGCGGAACGGATGCGCCCGCGCTCGTTCTGCAGCAGACCCTCGGCCTCTTCGCCTCCCACTCCGTCGTGCTGCTCGGCTACAACTCGCAGACCGGCGGTCCGCAGTCGGATGCGGTGGTCGCCGCCGCGCAGAGCGCCGGCGTTCCCGCGGTGCCCTTCACCGAGACGCTCCCGGCCGGCCTCGACTACTTCGCCTGGATGACCCAGAACGTCGATGCGGTCGCCGCGGCGCTCGGCGAGTAGCGTGCGTCGCCCGGCGGGTAAGGTGTGCTGGTGACCGCCTCCGACCCCGTCAGCTCCGTGCTCTCGGTGCGTGACGGCGGGCTCTCGTTCGGAGGCCGCACGCTCTGGTCGCACCTCGACCTCGAGGTGGCGCCGGGGGAGATCGTGGCGGTGCTCGGCGCGAACGGCTCGGGCAAGTCGAGCCTGCTGAAGGCCATCCTCGGGCAGTTGCGGCTCACCTCGGGCAGCATCGACTTCCTCGGCCGGCCCGGCCGCCGGGGCGACCGCCGCATCGGCTACGTGCCGCAGCAGAAGCTCGCCGACGACGGCACGCCCCTGCGGGCCCGTGACCTCGTGGCGCTCGGGCTCACCGGGCATCGCTGGGGCATCCCGCTGCCGTCCGCGGCCCGCCGCCGGCAGGTGGATGCGCTCCTCGCCTCCGTCGGCGCGACCGCCTACGGCAACGTGGGCGTCTCGACGCTCTCGGGCGGCGAGCAGCAGCGCGTGCGCATCGGCCAGGCACTGGCGGGCGACCCGCGCCTGCTGCTCTGCGACGAGCCGCTGCTCTCGCTCGACCCGGCGCACCAGCGCTCGGTGAGCGAGCTCATCGGGCGACTCGCCCACGAGCGGGGCTTCGGCGTGCTCTTCGTCACGCACGACATCAACCCGATCCTCGACATGGTCGATCGGGTGCTCTACCTCGCCGGTGGCAGCTTCCGCATCGGCACGCCCGACGACGTGCTGACCTCCGCGGTGCTGAGCGATCTCTACGGGTCGCCCGTCGACGTCATCCGCTCGCACGGCCGCGTGATCGTGGTGGGCACTCCCGACGGCCACCACGACGGTGCGCACGAGCTCGGAGGCGCCGCCTGATGGACTGGTCTTCGATCTTCAACTTCGACAACTACGGCGAACTGCTCGCGCTGCTGCAGAACTCCATCATCGCCGGCGCCGTGCTGGGTCTGGTCGGCGGGCTCGTGGGCGTGTTCGTGATGTCGCGCGACATGGCGTTCGCGGTGCACGGCATCAGCGAACTGTCGTTCGCGGGAGCCGCCGCCGGGCTGCTGTTCGGCGTGGGCGTGGTGGAGGGCTCGATCGCCGGCGCCATCGTGGCCGCTCTCATCATCGGCGTGCTCGGCGCGCGGGCGCGGGACCGCAACTCGATCATCGCGGTGCTGATGCCCTTCGGTCTCGGCCTCGGCATCCTGTGCCTCTCGCTCTACCCGGGCCGCACGGCGAACAAGTTCGGACTGCTCACCGGTCAGATCGTGGCCGTCGACGACCCCCGGCTGAACTCGCTCATCGCCATCTCGGCCGTGGTGGTGCTGGGCCTGCTCGTGGCCTGGCGCCCGCTCACCTTCGCGAGCGTGGATGCGGATGTCGCCGCCGCGCGCGGGGTGCCGGTGCGCGGTCTCTCGATCTACTTCATGCTGCTGCTGGGCCTCGCCGTGGCCGTCTCCGTGCAGGTGGTGGGCTCGCTGCTCGTGCTCTCCATTCTCGTGACGCCGGCCGCCGCGGCGCTGCGGGTGTCGTCGTCGCCGGTGCTCGTGCCGGTGCTCAGCACGATCTTCGCGGTCACCTCACTCGTCGGCGGAATCCTGCTGGCACTCGGCGCCTCGATCCCGATCAGCCCCTACGTCACCACCATCTCGTTTCTGATCTACGTGGTCTGCCGGGTGATCGCCTGGCGGCGCGGTGCGGGCACTGGAAGGATTCAGGATGCCCGGCTACCGTTGCCGGTGAGAGAGGCGGAGCAGTCGTGAAGCGGAACACCTGGCAGCGTGAGGCCGTCCGCAGCGCCCTCGGCACCCAGATGGGATTCGTCAGCGCACAGGCCCTGCACTCCTCGCTCAAGGGCACGGGTTCGCAGATCGGGCTCGCCACGGTGTACCGCGCCCTCGCCGATCTCGCCCAGGAGGGCGAGGCCGACTCGCTGCAGTCGCCCGAGGGCGAGGCGCTCTACCGCGCCTGCTCGCTCGCGCACCACCACCACCTGATCTGCCGCAGCTGCGGCCTCACGGTGGAGATCGAGGCCGACGAGGTCGAGGCCTGGGCCCAGCGCACCGCGAGCCTGCACGGCTTCAGCCGGCCCGAACACGTCGTCGACATCTTCGGCTTCTGTTCGGCCTGCGTGCCGCCGGTCGCCGCCGAGTTGCCGTAGCGGGCCGCGTGGCCTAAGGTAGTCAGGTTGGGTGGAATCCTCCGCCCATTGCGGAGCCGGCACAGGCCGGTTCTGTCGACAAGTCATCTTGGGTGAGGCAGTCGTCTCACGGTAACCAAATGGAGGAAGCAATGGCAGCAGTCTGCCAGGTGACAGGAGCCGTTCCCGGCTTCGGTCACAACATCTCGCACTCGCACCGGCGTACCAACCGCCGCTTCGACCCGAACGTGCAGAAGAAGAAGTACTACGTGCCTTCGCTTCGCCGCACCGTCACGCTGACCCTGTCGGCAAAGGGCATCAAGGTCATCGATGCTCGTGGAATCGAGTCGGTCGTCAAGGACCTCCTCGCTCGTGGGGAGAAGATCTAATGGCAAAGCAGCAGGACGTCCGTCCCATCATCAAGCTCCGCTCGACGGCGGGCACCGGTTACACCTACGTGACCAAGAAGAACCGTCGCAACGACCCCGACCGCCTCGTGCTGAAGAAGTACGACCCGGTCATCCGCAAGCACGTCGACTTCCGAGAGGAGCGGTAAACACATGGCTAAGAAGAGCAAGATCGCACGTAACGAGCAGCGCAAGGTGATCGTGGACCGCTACGCGGCGAAGCGCCTCGAGCTGAAGAAGGCCCTCGTCAACCCGGCTTCGACCGACGACGAGCGCGAAGCCGCCCGTCTGGGGCTGCAGAAGCTCCCCCGCAACGCCTCGCCGATCCGCGTCCGCAGCCGCGACGCCGTCGACGGCCGTCCCCGTGGTGTGCTCACGAAGTTCGGCATCTCGCGTGTCCGCTTCCGTGACATGGCTCACCGGGGCGAATTGCCGGGCATTACGAAGTCCAGCTGGTAAATTACCCACGGTCATACCGACCAACCGAACTGGCCCTGGTGGCCGGGACCGTTCCACGAAAACAGCTACTCCGGTAGCAAAAGGTCCGAGGAGGACACCTTAAATGGCTGACAAGTCACTCAACAAGACCGAGCTCGTCGCAGCCGTCGCCGCCGCTTCCGGCCAGACGCAGGCTTCCGTCAACGAGGTGCTCGACGCTCTCTTCTCCACCCTGGCCGACTCCGTCGCCTCGGGAACCAAGGTCACCATCCCGGGCTGGCTCGCCGTCGAGCGCACCTCGCGCGCCGCTCGTACCGGCCGCAACCCCCAGACCGGTGCCACCATCGAGATCCCCGCGGGCCACTCCGTGAAGATCTCGGCCGGTTCGAAGCTCAAGGCTGCTGCCAAGTAGTCCACGCTTCACTGCCTCGAAAGGGCGACGACTTCGGTCGTCGCCCTTTCGCCGTCTCGGGGTGTGCACCCGCTCGGGCGCCCGCGGTGACCGGACGCCCAGCATCCACCGCGTAAAGTGATCAGGTGCTGAGAGTCGTGCGGATCGCCGGGCCCGCCACCCTGGTGGTGGCCGCCTTCGCCGCCCTTCTCGTGGCTCTCGCCATCGGCGGCGGCGCCGCCCCGCAGCTGCTGCAGGATCCGGGCGCGGTCGTGCGCTTCGGCCTGCCGACGGCCACGATGCTCGTGAACATCGCCGCGGCCGGGATGATCGGTGCCATCGGCCTCACCCTCTTCGTCTTCGCCCCCGACGATCCCGCCTACGGCCGATCGCTCGACGTGGCCGCCGGATCGGCCGCCCTCTTCACCGTGGCCGCCGCGTTCACCGGCTTCTTCAGCTACCTCAGCGTCACGGCGCGCGGCCTGGCCTTCGACGACACCTTCAGCCAGGGGCTCGGGCAGTTCCTCACCCAGATCGCCCTCGGCCAGGCCTGGCTGCAGACCACCCTCATCGGCGCCGTCGTCACCGTGCTCTGCTTCGCGGTGCGCAACCAGACCGCGCTCTTCTTCGTGGGCCTGGTGGCCATCGGCTCCCTCATCCCGATGGCGCAGCAGGGCCACGCCGCCGGCGTCACCGGCCACGACGCGGCCATCACGGCACTCGGCCTGCACCTCATCTTCGCGGCCGCCTGGCTCGGCGGTCTCGTCGTGATCGCACTGCTGAGCCGCCAGATCGACACGCCCAGGCTCGTGGATGTCGTGAGCCGCTATTCGAGCGTGGCCATCGTCTGCTTCGTCGTCGTGGCCGCATCCGGGTATGTCAGCGCCGAGCTGCGGGTGGGCTCGCTCGACCGGCTGCTCACCCCCTATGGCCTCCTCGTGCTCGTGAAAGTGGGTGCCCTGCTCGCCCTCGGCGTGTTCGGCGCCGTGCACCGCCGCTTCGTGATCGCGAAGCTCGGCGGCACGGGGCGCCGCCGGCACTTCTGGTGGCTCGTGGTGGCCGAGCTCGGCTTCATGGGCATCGCCACGGGGTTCGCCGCGGCGCTCGCGCGCACGGCCACCCCGGTACCGGAGACGGTGCCCGGCACGCAGACGGCCGCCGAGATCCTCACCGGCTCGCCCCTGCCGCCCGAGCTCACGGTGCAGAACTTCCTCACGCAGTGGAACTTCGACCTGATCTGGGTGCTCGCCTGCGCCTTCGCGATCTTCTTCTACCTGGCCGGCGTCATCCGCCTGCGCCGGCGGGGAGACCGGTGGCCCTGGTACCGCACGGTGTTCTGGGTCGCCGGCATCCTGCTTCTCTTCTACGTCACCAACGGCGGACTCAACGTCTACGAGAAGTTCCTGTTCTCCGCGCACATGTTCGGACACATGACCCTCAGCATGATGGTGCCGCTGCTGCTCGTTCCGGCCGGTCCGGTGACGCTGGCGCTCCGGGCCATCCGCAAGCGCGACGACGGCAGCCGCGGCATGCGCGAGTGGATCCTGCTGGCCGTGCACTCGCGGGTGGCGACGGTGATCGCGAACCCGATCGTGGCGGGTGTGCTCTTCGCCACCAGCCTCGTGGCGTTCTACTACACGCCACTGTTCCGCTGGGCGACCGAAGACCACATCGGGCACGAGTGGATGATCGTGCACTTCCTGATCGTGGGCTACCTCTTCGTGCAGGCGCTGATCGGCATCGACCCGGTGCCCTACAAGCTGCCCTATCCCTTCCGGCTGCTGCTCCTGCTGGGCACCATGGCGTTCCACGCCTTCTTCGGGCTCGCCCTGATGAGCGGAACCGGCCTCCTGCTGGCAGACTGGTTCGGCGCCACCGGGCGCGACTGGGGGGTGAGCGCCATCGAGGACCAGCAGGCCGGCGGCGGCATCGCCTGGAGCATCGGCGAGATCCCCACCTTCATCCTCGCCCTCGTCGTGGCCGTGCAGTGGAGCCGCAGCGACAAGAAGGAGACGAAGCGCCGCGACCGCAACGCCGACCGCACCGGAGAGGCCGAGCTCGGCGACTACAACGCCATGCTCGAGAAGCTCGCCGCCCGGGACCGCAGCTGATGCGCTCTCCCCGCTGCCCACGCTGCTCCTCGGCGGTGTTCTTCGAGTCGCTCGACTGCCCGCACTGCGGCGCCGCCATCGCCTACCACACGCCCACCGGGTCGTTCGTGCTCGCTCCCGAGAACGGCATCCTGATCGATGGCGAACGCTGGTGGCGCTGCTCGAACCGCGGCTGGCAGTGCAACTGGCTCGCGGCCGACGGTCAGCCGAGCGGGCAGTGCCTCTCGTGCCGCCTCACCCGCCGCCGCCCCGAGAGCACCGACACCGTGGCTCTCGAGAAGCTCGCCGACGCGGCCGTCGACAAGCGCCGGCTGCTGGTGCAGCTGCTCGACCTGGGCCTGCCGATCACGCCCTACTACGAGCAGGAGGGCGGGCTCGCCTTCGACCTGATCTCGAGCCGCAGCGGCGAACCGGTGACCATCGGGCACGCGAACGGCGTGATCACCATCGACCTCGTGGAATCGCTCGACGACTACCGCGAGAACCTGCGGGTGCGCCTCGGCGAGGTGTACCGCACCATGCTCGGCCACTTCCGGCACGAGGTGGGCCACTACTACCAGAACATCCTGCTCGCCGACGAGACCGGCGAACTCTGGGCCGAGTGCCGCGAGCTCTTCGGCGACGAGCGCACGAGCTATCAGGATGCGATCGCGCGGCACTACAAGACCGGCGCCCCGGAAGGCTGGGCCGAGTCGTACATCTCCGACTACGCGACCATGCACCCGTGGGAGGACTTCGCCGAGTGCTTCGCGCACTACCTGCACATCACGGGCACCCTCGCCACGGCGGCGAACTCCGGCGTGGTGCTGCAGGCCGACCGCATCGACGGGCTGATCAGCACCGACGTGCTTCCCCGTGAGGACTACCGCGGCGCCTCGATCGACGAGATCCTCAGCGACTGGCACTGGCTCTCGCTGATGTTCAACCGCATCAACCGCTCGATGGGGCTCGGCGACCTCTACCCCTTCGACATCGTGCCGCCGGTGGCCGCGAAGCTCGCCTTCGTGCACCGGATCGTGACCCGGGAACACGCGTGACGCATCCGGTCACCCTCGCTCTCGAGACCGTGCTGCGCCGCACGGCGGGTGAGACCTCGGGGGCGACCGCCGACTACATCCCCGAGCTCGCCGCCGCAGACCCCGAGGGCTTCGGGCTCGCCGCCGTGGGCGTGGGTGGGCGCGTGTTCTCGGCCGGCGACACCGAGCGGGCCTTCACCATCCAGTCGATCTCGAAGCCCTTCGTCTACGCCCTCGCACTCAGCGAGCTCGGTCTCGACCGGGTGCACGAGCACGTGGGCTTCGAGCCGAGCGGCGAAGCCTTCAACGCGCTGAGCTTCGACCCCGCGGGGCGGCCGTCGAACCCCATGATCAACGCCGGGGCGATCGTGACGACCGCCCTCGTTCCCGGAGTGGATGCCGGCGAGCGCTTCGAGCGCATCCGGAGCGCCCTCGGCGCCTTCGCCGGCCGCGACCTGGGCGTCGACGAGGCCGTGCTCGCCTCCGAGCGCGCCACAGGACACCGCAACCGCGGTCTCGCCGAGCTCACGAAGGCCAGCGGTGCGCTGGTGGGCGAGGTCGACGCGGCGACGGATGCCTACTTCCGCCAGTGCTCCGTGCGGGTGACGGTGATCGACGTGGCGGTCATGGCTGCGACCCTCGCGGGCGGCGGGGTCAACCCGGTGACCCAGGTCCGGGTCGTCGACCCGCTGGTGGCCCGCCACACCCTCGCCCTGATGGCGAGCTGCGGCATGTACGACCACAGCGGCGAGTGGGGCAGCCGCGTGGGCCTGCCGGCGAAGAGCGGGGTGAGCGGCGGCATCGTGGCGGCCTCGCCGGGGCGGTTCGGCCTCGGCGTGTTCAGCCCGCGACTGGATGCGATCGGCAACAGCGTGCGCGGAGTGGCAGCGCTGCAGCTGCTCTCTGAGGAGCACGGGCTGCACTTGCTCGACCCCTCGCCCGGCTTCTCGGGCTGACGAGCTTCGCCCGGTCGCGGCATTCTGCACCGCACCTGTGGCGATGGCGGCCTCAGCCGCGCGACCCGAAGCGGATCGAGCCGTCGGGCTCGATCGTGAGCGAGAAGCTGACGTTGTAGAGCACCGACTTGTCGATGGTCGACACCGTGCCGTCGAAGAGTGAGCGCACGTCGACCGTGACGTGGGCGAGACCGCTCGAGTTCGGCACGATCCAGGAGTCCTGGCCGGCGATGATGGTGAACGGCGTCGGGTAGGTCTCGATCGACCAGCTCGGCTCGGTGGTGATGCGGTCGTCGATGTCGAGGCCGAAAGGGCACCCCGGCGGGTAGAGCAGCCGCTCGGTGGTGCACTGGTCGAGGAAGGCGTCGAGCTTGTTCTTCACGGCGTCGACGAAGGCATAGGTGGGCTGCACGTCGACCACGGCGCTCAGTCGAGCCCCCGAAGCGCTCGCGGTGACGGCGACCGAGCGCGAACCGAGGTAGGCCGAGGAGTGCGAGAGCACGTAGAGGCCGGGCACCAGCACGTCGAACTCGGCGCTGGAGTGGAAGGAGGCCGGATCGGGCAGGGTCACCTCGGCGGTGCCCGAGCGGAACGACGCGGCGTGCGAGACGGTGACGCTGACCGTGGCGGTCGGCGGCGACACGAAGGTCCACTGCGGAAAGAGGAACCAGCCCGTGCCCGTCTGCCGCACGTCGAACTCGGTCTGCGTGCGCACCGCATGGTCGTCGAGGCCGGTCAGCGTGTAGGCGTAGACCACTCGGTGGCGTCCGGGCGAGAGCTCGGTGTCGCTGACGAGGGTGGCGTCGGAGAGCCCGCCCAGCGCATCCGGAGTCACCAGCTCCGTGCTCGGCGCGCCCGCTGAGTCGTTCGTGGCGATCGTCACGCCGGGAGTGGCGAGCGCCGCGGCGACGTCGTGGTTCGCCAGGGCGTCGAGGTAGATGCGCACGAAGGCGGGTGCGCTGTAGAGCTCGCGGTTCAGGATGCCCACCGCCGAGAACAGGGCGGCGATCGTGAGCAGCAGGATGCCGCTCCAGATCACGATCGAGCGGCGCAGCGCGAGGCGCTTGTCCACAGCCGTCGAGCCCATGTGCACAGTGTAGAACGCGACGGAATGCCCACCCCGACGGGCGGGTAGATTGGGGTGATGGCCCGCCCCACGCTCTCTGCCGAACAGCAGCGCGTGTACGACCTCATCGAGGGCACCCGCAAGCACGTCTTCGTCACGGGCCGGGCCGGGACCGGCAAGTCGACGCTGCTCAACCACCTCTCGTGGAACACCGAGAAGCAGCTCGTCATCTCGGCGCCCACCGGCGTCGCGGCGCTCAACGTCGGCGGGCAGACCATCCATTCGCTGTTCCGCCTGCCGATCGGCGTGATCGCCGACCACGAGATCGAGCAGAACGCCGAGGTGCGCAAGCTCCTCAACACCATCGACACGCTCGTGATCGACGAGGTCTCGATGGTGAACGCCGACCTGATGGATGCGATCGACCGCGCGCTGCGGCAGGCCCGGCAGCGAAAGCTCGAGGCCTTCGGCGGCGTGCAGGTGGTGCTCTTCGGCGACCCCTACCAGCTGGCCCCCGTGCCGGGCGACGGCGACGAGCGGGCCTATTTCGCCGATCACTACCGCTCGATGTGGTTCTTCGACGCGAAGGTCTGGGAGGAGACCGAGCTCGAGATCGTGGAGCTCACCGAGATCCACCGGCAGAGCGACGAGCGCTTCAAGTACATGCTGAACGCCGTGCGCTTCGGCATGGTCACCAAGGAGATCGCCGACGTGCTGAACGCCGCCGGCGCGCGCACGCCGCCCGGCGACGGCCCGATCACGCTCGCTACCCGCAACGACTCGGTGAACCGCATCAACCAGGCGGCGCTCGGCCGGCTGCCCGGGCGCGTGCTCAGCGCCAAGGCCGAGATCAGCGGCGACTTCGGCGGGCGCGCCTACCCGGCCGACGTGAACCTCGAGCTCAAGGTGGGCGCGCAGGTGATGTTCCTGCGCAACGACTCCGACGGTCGCTGGGTGAACGGCACGGTCGGCACCGTCACGAAGATCGACTCCACAGTGTTCGTCGAGGTCGACGGCGAGGTGCACGAGGTCGATCCGGTGGCCTGGGAGAAGCACCGCTACTCCTACGCCCCCGAGTCGAAGCAGCTCACCAAGGAGGTGATCGGCGAGTTCACGCAGTTCCCTCTGCGCCTGGCATGGGCGGTCACCATCCACAAGTCGCAGGGCCAGACCTACGACGCGGCCGTGGTCGACCTGGGCACCCGCGTGTTCAGCCCCGGCCAGACCTACGTGGCGCTCAGCCGGCTCACCTCGCTCGAGGGCCTCTACCTCACCCGCCCGCTGCGCCCGAGCGACATCATCGTCGACAAGGCCGTCATCGCCTTCATGCAGGGGCAGGCCGATACCCCCAAATAGAGCAGAGCCCTCGGCGCTGCAGCCGTGCCGCTACTCTTCTCCATGGAGGGGAATACATGGCAACGCTGCTCTATCGGATCGGGCGGTTCGCCGCGCATCGCGGCATCGCGGTGATCGTGGGCTGGATCGTCATCCTCGGTCTCGCCATCACCTGCGCCCAGCTGCTGGGCGGCACCCTCGCCTCCTCCTTCGCCATCCCCGGCACCGAGTCCCAGCAGGCCATCGACATGCTCGACCAGCGGTTCCCGCAGGCCAGCGGCGGCTCCGCGAAGATCATCTACGTGGCGCCTACGGGCGGCCAGATCAGCAGCTTCCAGCCGCAGATCGAGGAGGCGGATGCTGCGCTCGCGAAACTCGGGCACGTCACGAGCGTCACGGGCCCGTTCGACGCGAACGTGACCGGACAGGTCTCCTCCGACGGCTCCATGGCCTTCGCGACCATCCAGTACAACGTGCCCACCACATCCCTCACCGCCGCCGACGATGCCGCCGTGGTGGCCATCGGCGAGCAGGCGGCGACGGGTGGGATGACGGTCGCCTACTCGGGTGTGACCGATCCTCCCGCGGAGGGCGTGAACTACACCGAGGCTGCCGGCGTGGTCATCGCCTTCGTCGTGCTGCTCATCACCTTCGGCTCGCTGCTCGCGGCCGGGATGCCGCTCATCACGGCGCTCATCGGGGTGGCCATCACCACCACGACCATCACGATCGCCTCCGGGTTCGTCAGCATCTCGTCGACCGCTCCCCTGCTGGCCACGATGCTCGGTCTCGCCGTGGGCATCGACTACGCCCTGTTCATCGTGTCCCGGCACCGTGCGCAGCTGATCCGCGGCATGGACCCGAAGGAGTCGGCGGCCATCGCGGTCGCGACGGCCGGGAGCGCCGTCGTCTTCGCCGCGCTCACGGTGATCATCGCGCTGCTCGGCCTCGCGGTGGTGCAGATCCCGTTCCTCACGGTGATGGGCGTCGGCGCCGCGATCTCGGTCGTCGTGGCCGTGGTCGTGGCACTGACCCTGCTGCCGGCGATCATGGGCCTCCTCGGCAAGCGGATGACGCCCAAGGCCGGCTCCCGGGCCGCTCGGCGCGAGCTCGCCGCCGAGGGCACCCACCGCACCCTCGGCGCCCGCTGGGTGGCGCTGATCACCGCCAAGCCCGTCATCACCGTGGCGGTGGTGGTGATCGGGCTCGTGATCGTGGCGCTGCCCGCCGCATCCATGCGCCTGACGCTGCCCGATGCCGGCTACGACCCGCCGGGCTCGCAGTCCCGTGAGGGCTACGACCTGCTCGCGCAGGGCTTCGGTCCCGGGTTCAACGGGCCGCTGCTCGTGACCGCAGACATCAGTAAGACGCTCGACATCACCGGCGCGCTCACCGCACTGCACGACCAGTTCACGGGGCTCTCGGACATCGTGTCGGTGAGCCAGGCCATCCCGAACACGACGGCCGACATGGCGATCGTGTCGATCATCCCCGCCAGTGCGCCCGACAGCGTGCAGACCGAGGACCTCGTGCACACGATCCGCGACCTGGCGCCGGCCTTCGCCGACAAGAACGGCTTCAGCTACCAGGTGACCGGCACCACGGCGGTCGGCATCGACGTGTCGGCCCGGCTGGCGGACGCGCTGCTGCCGTTCGCGATCGTGGTCGTGGGGCTGTGCCTCATCCTGCTGACCATCGTGTTCCGCTCGCTCGCGGTGCCCGTCTCGGCCACCATCGGCTACCTGCTCTCGGTGGGGGCGTCGTTCGGCATCGTGACGGCGATCTTCGAGTGGGGCTGGCTCGCGGATGCGCTGGGCGTCGCCAAGGTGGGCCCGGTGATCAGCTTCTTCCCCATCCTCCTGATGGCGGTGCTGTTCGGTCTGGCGATGGACTACCAGGTGTTCCTGGTGTCGCGGATGCGCGAGGAGTTCGTGAAGAGCGGCGACCCGCACATCGCGGTGCGGCACGGCTTCATCGGCGCCGCGCGCGTGGTGACCGCGGCGGCGTGCATCATGTTCGCGGTGTTCGCCTCCTTCGTGCCGGGCGGCAACGCCGTGCTGCAGCCGATCGCGCTGGGCCTGGCCGCCGGCGTGTTCATCGACGCCTTCCTGGTGCGGATGACGCTCATCCCGGCCCTCATGATGCTGCTCGGCCGGGTGGGCTGGGCGCTCCCGGCACCGCTGCGGCGTGCGCTGCCGAACGTCGACCTCGAGGGCGAGGGCGTGCGGGAGATGCTCGACGCCTCGGCGTGGCGCCCGCTCGACGACGACGGGCGGGCGTTCGCCCTGGCGGCGGAGCGCGCGATCGTCGAGGCGGCCGAGTCGGCCTCGTTCGGGATGCGGGCCGCGCCGGGCGATCTGGTGATCGTCACCGGAGCCGCGTCGACGCATCCGGATGCCGTGGTCGCCGCGTTCGCCGGCCGCCAGCGGGTGCTCTCGGGGCACCTGCGCGTGCTCGACGAACCGCTGCCGTTCCGGGCTGCGGCCCTGCGCCGGCACTCGGTGCTCGTGGTGCGGCCGGTGGGGGCGGATGCCGACGCCGGCTCGGTGGCCGTGCGCCTGCCGCTTCCGCCCGGAGCCCTCAGCGTGCTCGAGCGCCTGCGCCGCGAGCTCGGCGCCGAGCTCGACGAGCTGTGGGGCGCGGCGGTGGCCCAGGAGTGGAGCTACCAGCTCGCGGTGGCGGCCGTGTCGACCGTGCGGCTGATCGCGCTCGATGCCACGGGCATCCCGACGGCGCACCTGCAGCACGCGCTCGACATCGTGCACTCGGCCCTGCCGCTCGGCACCACCGTGGCCGTGGCACATCACGGTGCCCGCCTCGAGATGGGCTCCCGGCCGGTGGTGGTCGTGGAGCTGCGGCCGGCCCCGCTCGTGCCGGAGGAGCCGCTCGAACCGGCGGAGCTGTTGCCGGCCCAGGCCGAGGCGCCAGGTGCGGCGGGCGAATCGAACCCCGACCCGAACGCGGATCCCGACGCGAAGGCGCATCCGCAATCCGACCCCAACTCCGGAGAAGAGGTGACCGCATGACGAGGCTCTCCTCGCTCGTGAGACGCGGCGACACCGCAACGCTGTCGCCCGTGGCCCGGCGGGTGGCCATCGCGCTCGCCGTGCTCACGCCCCTGCTGATCGCCGGCGTGGCCGTGACCGCGCTGGTGTCGCCCACGCAGTCGGCGGCGGCGCCCTCCGGACCTGCGCTGCCTGCCGCGGTCGTCAACCTCGACCAGATGGTGCAGATCGACCAGAACGGCACGCAGACGCCCGTGCTCGCCGGCAAGCTGCTGGTGAGCGAGCTGACCTCCGGCACCTCGGGTCAGGGTTTCACGTGGAACGTGACGGATGCCGACACCGCGTCGAGCGGACTGAAGTCGGGGCACTTCGCCGCGGTGGTCACCATTCCGAAGGACTTCTCGGCCTCGTACGTCTCGATCTCGGGGTCGAACCCGGTGCAGGCACAACTGCAGGTGCAGACGAACGGGGCGAACAGCTACGTGACCGAGATGCTCGCGAGTGCACTCTCGACGAACCTGCAGGCCGCGCTGTCGACGCAGGTGACGAAGCAGTTCGTGACCTCGAGCCTCGGCGCCTTCTCCACGTTGCACGACCAGATCGGCCAGGCCGCCTCGGGCGCCCAGCAGCTCGCGACCGGGGCGGGGCAGCTCTCGACGGGGGCGGCGCAGCTCGCCAGCGGCGCAGGGCAGCTCTCCACCGGGCTCGCGAGCGCGGCGAGCGGCAGCGTGCAGCTCGACGCCGGGGCGCAGGCGCTCGCCGGGGGGCTGGACGCGATCAGCACGGCCACGACCGACCTGCCGACGTATGCGAATCTGCTCTCCGAGGGATCGAGCGGCGTGACCACCGGGATCGGTGTGCTGAAGCAGCGCCTCGGTGACGAAGCGCTGAAGAGCCTCGGCGTCGATGACAGGCTGCGTCTGATCGGGGACGGCCTGACGACGTTGCGCGCCGACGCCCCCACCCTCACTCCTGACGAGGTGCAGGCGCGACTCGACGTCATCATCGGTCAGCTGGACGCCGCTCGCGCAGAGTCCCTGGGAACTACGGCCGGGCTCGGTCTGGACGCACTCGGAGTCACTGTGCTGGAGGCGTTCTCCACCGAGGTCAGCGACGGCCAGGCGAAGTTCGCGGCCGACCTCCCCCAGCTCACCGACGGCATCGCCCAGGCCTCGAGCGGTGCCACCCAACTGGCGGCTGGCACGAGTGCGCTCTCGAGCGGCCTCGGACAGCTCGCCACCGGCGGCGCCCAGCTCGCCGAGGGCGCGGCGCAACTGGCCCCGGGGGCCGCGCAGCTCGCATCCGGAACCACGCAGCTCGCCACGGGGCTCGGCCAGGCCGCGACGGCCATCCCGAGCTACACGGCGGCGCAACAGGACACCATCTCCACCGTCGTCGCGAACCCCGTGGTGACCCAGAAGTCCGACATCGCGGCGCTGCCGTCGCCCGCGGCGGCGATCGCCGCGGTGGCGGTGCCCCTCGCGCTCTGGATCGGCGCCTTCGCCGTGTACCTGCTCCTCGTGCCGTTCACGCGCCGGGCGCTCGCGTCGACCGCCTCGACCTTCCGGGTGGTGACCGGAGCGCTGGCGCCGGCTCTGCTGCTGGGACTCGTGCAGGCCGTGATCGTGGCGGCCGTGATGTTCTTCGTGGGGGCCGATCCGGCCCATCTCGCGGGCAGCGTGCTGTTCTCGCTCTTCCTCTCGGCGGTGTTCGTGATGCTGCACCAGGGCCTCGTGGCGCTGTTCGGGCAGGCAGGGCGCCTGCTCTCGCTCGGCCTCATCGTGGTGCAGGTGGCCGCGGCCGCCGTGATCATCCCGAACGGACTGAGTTCGCCGCTCTACACCGGGCTCTCGACCGTCCTGCCGCTGGCGCATGCCATCACGGGCATGCAGGCGCTGATCGGCGGCGGATCGCTCGCCGTGGTGGCGCAGGAGGCGCTCGTGCTGCTCGTGTTCGCGGCCGTCGGGCTCGTGTTCAGCATCATCGCGGTGGTGCGGGCCCGCTCCCGCAGCCTCGTGAGGATCGCTGCACCGGCGGCGCCCGCCGCCCCACCCGTGGCAGCCCTCACGTCATAGCCCCGCCGGGCCCGTCAGGGCTCGTCGGGTGGGGGAACCTGGGCTGGCGTCAGGCCGCGGCGGAAGCCTTCGCCTCGGCGAGGTCGAGGAACAACTCGGTGTTGAAGCGGTAGGCCACGAGCACCTCGTCGATGACGCGCTCGCGCTCGGCGTCGTCCCAGTCGACGGCGTCGAGCTGCGTGCGGTAGGTCTCCTTGAACTCCTTCGGCTTGGCGATGTCGCCGAAGAGGTAGAAGCCCACGCCGTTGGTCTCGAAGCCGAACTGGCGCTGCATCAGGGTGCGGATGATCTGGCCGCCCGAGAGATCGCCGAGGTACCGCGTGTAGTGGTGGGCGATGAAGCCGCCGTTCCAGGTGGCCGCAACCTCGTTGATGCGCTTCACGTAGCGGGCCGTCGTCGGCAGCGGCGTGATCTGCTCGCGCCAGTCCTCGCCGATCAGGAAGCGCAGGTCTTCTTCGATCGCCGGCAGTCGCGTGAGCTTGGGGCTGATGAACTCGGCCGCCACCGGATCGTTCTTCATACGATCCGCCGCCGCCTCGAGGGCCTCGTAGATGAAGAAGTGCTGAGCCACGAGGGCGACGTAGTCATCGCGTGTGCCCTTGCCACTCATCAGCTCCGTCATGAAGCCGGCACCTTCGCTGTCGCTGTGGCCGGTCCAGGTGCGCTCGCGGAGCGCTTGCGAGAAGGGGATTACAGCAGGCATTCGATGATTCCCATGCGGTCGAGTCAAGTAAGTGTTACCTAACCTAGCGGAAGACGGCCCGCCGCAACCTTGGTATTCGTCAGGAATGTGGTCGGGGTTCGACGCCGAGCACCGCGCACGCGGCGTCGTAGAGCGCGACGATCTCTCGACGTACCTCGGCGCGCTCGGTGATGCTGCCCGCGGGCCACGCCACGAAGGCGTTCGAGGCGATGCCGTCGACGGTGACCTCCCAGCGGCCGCCCTCGCCGTCGAGGTCGATCATGGTGCTGGCCGAGGCGTCCGGGTTCACGAAGGCGCGGGCGATGAGCAGGTTGTCGACGGTGTGGTCGCCGTTCATGTGGCGCAGGATGGCGCCGACGACGTCGGGGGAGAATGTGGTCACGAAGGGCAACCTTACCCAGAGGCGGCGGTCCTGGTCGAGCGGCGCGGGTTCGGTCGAAGGGCCGGCTCAGTCGAAGGGCCGGCTCAGTCGAGCAGCTGCGCCTGCAAGAAGTACGTCGAGCGGGCGAAGGCGAGCGCAGCGGCGTTCTTGTCGAGCAGCTCCAGCATGGTCGCGTTCGCAAAGCCCTCATGGGCGGCTGCGTAGCGGTGCTGCGTGATCGGAGTGCCGTGCTCCTTGAGCCGGCTGACGAACTCGTCCACCGCAAGAGACTCGGCTCGATCGTCGTCGGCGCCGGCCCGGTGCACGAGCACGGGGCACGGGATGATGCCGGCCTCGTCGTCGCCGAGAGTCGCGTAATAGGCGACCACCGCATCCGCCGCGCCGCTCTGGGCGAGCCGCAGCGCGAGCCGGCCGCCGAGGCCGAGACCGATGAGCCCCACCCGGGTGGCGCCGTGCCCACGCGCGAGGGCCACCGCGTCGTCGAGGGCGGCGAGGGCGAACCCCGGGTCGAGGCGCGCGGCGAGCTCGGCGGCCCCGGCGGCCTGGATGGTGGCCCGGCCGTCGAAGAGATCGGGGACCGCCACGAAGAAACCCTGATTGGCGAGGGATTTCGCGTAGGCCTCGAGATAGGGCAGGCGACCGTAGTCGTCGTGCACGATCACGATGCCGGGGCGGCCGGGCTCACCGAACTCGAGCGGCCACCCCGGTGACGGGATGTCGACGAATTCGGCCACGGATCCTCCGCTCGGTTGCGTCAATTGTGGCACGCAGGCCCGGATCAGCGCGGGCGGCGGAGCCGGTCGACGTGCATCGCGGTCTGCGCGAGCGCGGAGAACAGCAGGAAGTCGTGCAGCTTCGCCCATCCGGCCGACCAGGTGATCGAGCTCGCGACCGCCCAGATGTCGGCATCCGGATGCGCGTCGAGCGCCGCTTCGACCTGTGATGCGCGCCGCAGGTGGTGGGCCCGCATGTCGCGGCAGCGCTCGGCGATGCCGCGGAAGCGGTAGCCGTGGCCGGGGAGGGTGTCGGCGTAGTCGTCGTATTCCAGCACGGCGTCGAGGGAGTTCAGGTAGTCGTCGATCGGGTTCGTCGTGGTCGGTCCGCCGAGCCCGATCCCGGGGAAGACCGTCGGCAGCACGTGGTCGCCGGTGAAGAGGTGGCGCTGGCTCCGGTCGTCGAGGCAGATGTGCCCGGGGGTGTGGCCGGGTGTGTGACGCGCACGGATCCGGCGGCCCGGGATGTCGAGCTCTTCGTCGTGCTCCACCAGCAGGTCGGCGGTGAACGGCTTGAGGGTGTCGCTGCGCCGGGCCACCCGCTCCAGTTCCGGGCGCCGATCGGCGGGCACGCCCCACTCCTCCGACAACTGCACCTGTGTCCGCACGCGGTCGCTCGCGCTCGCGACCAGGGCATCCGCCGCGGCCTGTTCGGCGCGGTGCAGGACCACCGGCGCGCCGGTGCTCTGCTCGCGGAGCCGCTCGGCCAGACCGAGGTGGTCGGGGTGCAGGTGCGTGATGAGGATGGAGGCGACGTCTCCGGGCTGCGCGCCCAGCCCCGTGAGCGCCTCTTCGAGCCGCGCCCAGTTCTCGTCGGAGCCCCAACCCGGGTCGATCACATGTATTCCGTTTCGGGAATCCTTCACGAGATAGCCGAGCGTGTAGGGCACGGTACCGGCGGGCACGGGCTGCGGGAGGGTCCAGGTGTACTCGCCGACCTGCTCGGTCACCGGCAGCCGTCGGTCGTTGGAGGCCGCGAACTCAGCCGGACTCGTGGGGATCATCGCCGCTCGACCGGCTCAGGGGAGCAGGGCGACGGTGTCGAGGAAGAGCCGCGCGTAGCGCTCGGCATCGACATCGAGGGCCACGTCGATCGCGACCGCCGCCGTGGCGCCGCCGTGGTTCGCATCCTCACCGGCGCGCTGCCGGCGGTCGACGATGGTCTGGCCGCGCCCGTCGCCCGACAACTGCACCCGCACGGGCCGGTGCTCGACGCGCAAGGCCCCGGGGTCGACGAGCGCGCAGACGGCGCCGGCATCGCCGATGTGCCCGGCGTAACCGTCGGGGTCGGCCTCGCCGTCGACGTCGTCGGCCATCTGGAAGTAGAGCATCGCGCCGGCGAGGCGAGCGGATGCGCCGGGCGCGCTTCGCAGCGCATCGGCGTCGGCCTGGTCGATGGTGACCTGGTTGAAGACGTCGAGTCCGTACATGAAGCAGGGGGCTCCGGAGTCGATCACGATGGCTGCGGCCTCCGGGTCGTGCCACACGTTGAACTCGGCCACCGGGGTCGCGTTGCCTCCGGAGGCGGAGCCGCCCATGAAGAGGATGCGCTCGATGTGGGGCACGACCTCGGGGTACTGGCGCAGCAGCAGGGCGAGATTCGTCTGCGGAGCGAGCGCGATGATGGTGACCGGCTCGGCGGCGGCGAGCAGGGTGTCGCGCAGCAGGTCGACGGCGTGGCGCGCATCCGGAAAACGGGTGGTGGCCGGAAGGTCCACGCCGCCGAGGCCGTCGCTGCCGTGCACGTGTGAGGAACGGGGCGGCTCGATGAGCGGCCGCACGGCGCCCGCGGCCACGGGAATCGCCGGGGCGCCCGCCGTGTCGAGAACCCGCAGGGTGTTGTTCACGACGTTCTCGAGCGAGGTATTCCCCGCGACGCATGTGATGGCGAGCACGTCGATGTCGGGGTGGGCGACGGCGAACAGGATGGCCATCGCATCGTCGATCCCGGTGTCGACGTCGAGCAGAACAGGTACGGTCACAGGGCCAATCTACCCGGCTGGGAGGCGACCGCCGTGACCTCGCGCACGAAGCCCTGCAGTCGCTGGTAGACCTCCTGCGACTCGGGGTAGCGGGAGTCCTGCTGCCAGGTGTGCAGGGTGTTCGCGTTCGCGCGGTCGTAGACGAGCGAATCCACTCGCACCCCGTGTTCGCGCAGTCGCGCGATGAAGTTGAGGTTGGCGCGATAGAAGTAGTCGCGCTCGGAGGTGCTCACGAACACGGGAGGAAAGGCGGAATCGAGCCACTCGATGGGCGAGAGGTAGGCGGCTGCGCGGCGCAGCTCGCTGCGCGTGCGCCTGCCCGTCGCGGTGGCCCCGGGATGCGGCAGCAGCATCCGCACGAAGGCCAGGCTCAGGATGAACCCGCGTTCGAACATCACCGAGAAGTCGACCACGCTGCAGTGCTGCACGAGGCCCCGCACGGCCTCACGCGGCGCCGCGGGCTCGAGCCCGTAGTGCTCGGCGAGTTCGGGTCGGAAGTGCGCCGCCGCGAGCAGTGCCGAGATCTGGCCACCGGCCGAGTCGCCGCCGAGCACGATGCGCGAGGGGTCGCCGCCGAACTCTGCGATGTTCTGGGTGACCCAGGCGAGGGCGGCGTTCGCGTCGTGCAGCATGTGGGTCATCGTGAACTGCGTGGCGCGCCGATAGTTGACGTTCACCACCACCATGCCTCCGAGCGCCTGGCTCGCGCAGTACTTCGTGAGCGAGCGCTTGTCGCCGGAGGTCCAGCCGCCGCCGTGGAAGTAGATGTAGACCGGGAGGCCGGCGGTGGGGGGTCCGGCCGCGGGTGCGACTCGGGGCGAGATGACGTCGAGCCGGTGCGCGCGGATCCCGTCGCCCACGAAGTCGATGTCGAAGCGGTAGTCGACCGCGGTGATCGGGTCGGCGTTGAAACGGGCGTGCTCGCTGCGGCTGACGGAGTGCATGAGAAGGCGCCAGGCCCACACCGGAACGCGCTGGATGAAGGCGGTTCCGCTCTTCACGGAGGTCCAGCTCCAGCGTCGTGGGAGGGGCATCCGATGGGCTGCCGCGGTGTTCATGCCGGCGACGCTACGCGCGCTGCCGGTGAGGGGGCTGTGCCTCCGGTGTCAGTCCGATCCGTGTTCCGGGCCGGTCAGTGCTTGGCTCGCGTCGACCAGAGCGCCCAGGCCACGAGCACGGGCTGGAAGAGCAGGCGGAGGGCGCGCTTGCGATCGGTGTCGAGTCCGAAGGCGTCGCGCTCGTTGAGCCACTGCGAGATGTTGCCGGGGAAGATCGCGGTGAAGAACAGGGCGGCGACCGTACCGACCGCCCTCTGCTTCTTCGGCAGGGCGATGAGGGCGCTGCCGAGGGCGATCTCGACGATGCCCGACGCGAGCACCACGGTGTCGGTGTCGAGCGGCACCCATTCCGGCACCTGGGCCTGGAAGTCCTTGCGGGCGAAGCTCAGGTGGCTGGTGCCGGCGAACACGAGGGCGGCGCCGAGCGCGATGCGGCCGATGGTGCGGGCGACGGAGTGGGATGCGGGCATACGCACATCCTGCACCCGTCGCGGGGCTGCCACGAGGCGAACCGGTGAAATCTGTGAGATCGACCGCTCAGGGCGGCCTTGTGGAGCGGATGACGGGAATCGAACCCGCGCTATCAGCTTGGGAAGCTGAAGTTCTGCCATTGAACTACATCCGCGTATGGTGCAGAACCGAGGATAGCAGGAGCGCCGTTACACTGACTCCGTGCTCCTCTCCGACCGCGACATCCGCACCCAGCTCCGCGAGAACCGGGTCAGCCTCGAGCCCTACGACCCGGCGATGCTGCAGCCCTCGTCCATCGACGTGCGCCTCGACCGGTACTTCCGCCTGTTCGACAACCACAAGTACCCCTTCATCGACCCGGCCGAGGACCAGCCGGAGCTCACGCGGCTGATCGAGACCAAGCCCGACGAGCCGTTCATCCTGCATCCGGGAGAGTTCGTTCTCGGCAGCACCTACGAGCGCGTCGGTCTGCCCGACGACATCGCGGCCCGCCTCGAGGGCAAGAGCTCGCTCGGCCGGCTCGGGCTGCTCACCCACTCCACCGCGGGCTTCATCGACCCCGGCTTCACCGGTCACGTCACGCTCGAGCTCAGCAACGTCGCCACACTGCCGATCAAGCTCTGGCCGGGCATGAAGATCGGCCAGCTGTGCTTCTTCCAGCTCTCGAGCCCCACCGAGAGGCCCTACGGCTCGAGCCAGTACAACTCGCGTTACCAGGGCCAGCGGGGCCCGACCGCCTCGCGCTCGCACCTGAACTTCCACCGCAGCGACGTCTCAGCTGACACCGACGGCGCCCTCGGCGGCTGAAACGACGGAGGGCCGGGCCGGATGCGGGCCTAGGCTCCGTCGTTTCAGTGAAGGCACCCCGAACTCCGTCGATGCGGGCGGGCGCGCGGCGCATCCGGGGCGGGGACGGCGTCACGCCACCTAGGCGGTCGCGCCGCCCGGCAAGCCGGCCGCGCCGAGGCGCGTCGCCCCGCGGGAGCGCTCGCGCTGCTCCCCCAGGGCCAGGGCGAACTCCGCCTCCCAGTCGTCGGCCACCTCGATGCCGAGCCGCCGCGCCTCCTCGACGCTCAGCTCCTTCGGGAACCCGTAGGTGTCCGAGAGCCGGAACACGTCGCGACCGGTGATCGAGGCCACCTCCCACTCGGCGAGCGTCTGCAGCCCGCCCTCGAGCGTGCGCCGGAAGGCGTTCTCCTCCTTCACCAGCACGGCGATGACCTCCTCGCGCGAGGCCGCCACCTCGGGGTAGTCGGCCGCGTAGAGATCGGCGATCACCGGCACCACCACCTCGAAGAAGTTCTCGGTGAGGCCGAGCGAGAGCGCGAGCCGGATGGCGCGCCGCAGCAGCCGCCGCATCACATAGCCCTGCTCCTTGTTCGAGGGCCGCACCCCGTCGACGGCGAGGAAGGTGGCTCCGCGAAGATGGTCGGCGATGATCCGCATCGACGCCGTCTCGTCCTCGTAGCGGCGCCCGGTCAGCTCCTGCAGCGACTCGATGATCGGCCACAGCAGCGAGATGCGGAACACGTCGTCCGACTCGATCGAGGCTGCCGCGATGCGCTCGAGCCCGCCGCCGAAGTCGACGTTGCGCCGCGCGAGCTCCTCGAATGAGCCGTCGTCGAGGCGCCGGTACTGCATGAACACCTGATTGCCGATCTCCATGAACTGCCCGCCATCGCTGGCAGGGTGCGCGAGGCCGAACGACGCATCCTGCTTCTCCGGCCCGAAGTCGTAGAACACCTCGCTGTCGGGACCGCACGGGTCGCCGATGGGCGTGGCCGCGAGCGAGCCGCCGCGAGACCACCAGTTCTCGCCGCCGTCGTAGAAGAAGATGCGCTCGCCCGGATGCACGCCCCGCGCATCCCCGTCGGCCTGCGAGCCGATCACGGCGATGCCGTTCGAGACGCCGCGCTCGCCGAAGACCTTCTGCCAGATCGAGGCGGCCTCCTCGTCGCGCGGGATGCCGTTGGCCTCGTCGCCGATGAAGCAGGTCACGTAGAGCTTCTCGGGATCGAGCCCCACCGTGTCGACCAGGAACTCGAAGAACCAGCGGATCTGGTCCTCCTTGAAGTAGTCGCCCAGGCTCCAGTTGCCGAGCATCTCGAAGAAGGTGGTGTGGCGGTTGTCGCCGACCTCGTCGATGTCCTGCGCTCGCACGCAGGGCTGCGAGTCGGTCAGCCGCGTGCCCGCCGGATGCGTCTCGCCGAGCAGGTAGGGAAGGAGCGCCTGCATCCCGCTCCCGGTGAAGAGCGTGCTGGTGTCGCCGCGCGGCACCAGATTCGCTCGGTCGATGACGGTGTGGCCGTGGCCTTCGAGGGAGGCCAGGTAGGAGTTGCGGATGTCGTGGGCGTCCATGAGATCAGCATGCCAGAGGGCTGCGCCGCTCGGGGCGCGCAGCGGTGCACCGGCTCGGACCTCGTGCGGGGAGCTGCTCAGATCCCCGGCAGGTGCGCCGGACAGGGCGGCTACGGCCGGGCGGGCAGCTGCGGCAGCTGCAGCACGAGCCACGGGCTGAAGGCCCAGGGCGTGAGGGCCACCGCGAGCTGCACCTCGGTGGTCTCGGCCCAGTGCCACTCGGCGACCTCGGCCGGATTCGGCGCGAGCGGGCCGGCCGCACGCGCGGTGTACACGGGGCAGATCTCGTTCTCCACGATCCCGGATGCGTCGATCGCGAGATACCGGAAGTCCGGCAGGGCCAAGGTCAGCTCCGCCAGCTCGAGACCGAGCTCGTCGCGCGCCCGCCGGCGCACCGCCTCCGCCATGTCCTCCCCCGGCGCGGGATGCCCGCAGAACGAGTTCGTCCACACCCCGGGCCAGGTGAGCTTGCCGAGCGCACGCCGCGTCACGAGGATGCGACCGGCCTCGTCGAACACGTGGCAGCTGAACGCGAGGTGCAACGGGGTGTCGTCGGAATGCACGGTCCGCTTGTCGGCCACACCGATGGGCGACCCGTCATCGGCAAGCAGGACGACCTGTTCGGAGTACGCGCTCATTTCACTATTGTCCTTTATTACCAGGTTGCCATGTAACGTGGGTTCGTGGACACGCACGATCTGCTCGCGGTGTCGGAGCGCCGACAACAGCGTGTCGAGCGCGTCCTGGCAGCGTTCTTCAGCGATTCCCACTATCGGGCGAAAGCCCTCGGAGCGCCATACGCCGCCCTCTGGGAGACCCTCGAGCGCAACACCACCGGCGGCAAGCGCTTCCGCCCACGCATGGTGATGGCCGCCTACGAGGCCCTCGGCGGCGTCGATCTCGACGCGGCCGCCCACGTGGGCGCGGCGTTCGAGCTGCTGCACACGGCGCTCATCGTGCACGACGACGTGATCGACCGCGACTTCGTGCGGCGCGGCGGCCCGAACGTCTCCGGCAGCTACCGCGACATCGCTCAGACTGCGGGCATCCCGATGCCGATCGCCGAGCACCGCGGGATGTCGGTGGCCGTGATCGCGGGCGACCTCGCCCTCTTCAACGCCTACCGCCTCATCGACCGCTCCGGTGCCGAGGGCATCCTGCGCACCCGGTTGCAGGACCTCCTCGACGAGGCCATGTTCACGGCGGCCGCGGGCGAGCTGTACGACGTCGACTTCTCCATCCGTTCCGAGCCGCCGACCGTCGACGAGATCCTCGACATGGAGCGCCTCAAGACCGCCGTGTACTCCTTCGAGGGGCCGCTGCAGGCCGGTGCGGTGCTCGCGGGCGCCCCGCGCGACGCGGTGGAGGCGCTCGGAGCCTTCGGACGCAACATCGGCATCGCGTACCAGCTCGTCGACGACCTGCTCGGCGTGTTCGGAGACGAGGACGCCACGGGCAAGACGACCCTCGGCGACCTGCGCGAGGGCAAGCGTACGGTCGTCATCGCCCACGCGGCGACGCACCCGGAGTGGGAGTCGGTGGCCGGGCTCTTCGGGTCGCCCGGCTTGACCCCGGGCGACGCCGACCGCATCCGCGCCGTTCTCGAGTCGACCGGCTCGCGCCGCTTCACCGAGGCGCTCTCCCGCGACTTCGCGAACCGCGCCTGGGAGGCGCTCGTCGACCCGGCGCTGCCCGACGCGGTGCGGGAGGAGTTCCGGCCGATCGTCGCCGCGGTGCTCGGGCGGGTGCGATGAGCGGCACCGACCCGCGTCGCGACGACTGGATGCGCGGAGCGAGCGCGGGCGACGCTCCGAGCCTCTACGACCGGGTCGCGATGGAGACCGCGTCGGTGGTGATCCGCCGCTACTCCACCTCGTTCGGCCTCGCCTCCCGCCTGCTCGCGCAGCCGGTGCGGCAGGACGTCGAGAACATCTACGCGCTCGTCCGCATCGCCGACGAAGTGGTCGACGGTGTCGCGGCCTCGGCATCGCTGGCGCCGGCCGAGATCTGCGCCCGCCTCGACGCCCTCGAGCGCGAGACCGTCACAGCCATGCACTGCGGCTACAGCACCAACCTCGTGGTGCACGCCTTCGGCTGGACCGCCCGCCGCGCCGGCTTCGGCGAAGAGCTGACGGCACCGTTCTTCCGTTCGATGCGCTCCGACGTCTCCGAGACCCGCCACACGCCGGAGAGTTTCGACGACTACGTCTACGGCTCGGCCGAGGTGGTGGGGCTGATGTGCTTGGCCGCCTTCCTGCGCGGAGTCCAGGTGAGCGAGGTCGAGCGTGCGCGCCTCGCCGACGGCGCCCGGCACCTCGGGGCGGCGTTCCAGAAGATCAACTTCCTGCGCGACCTGGCAGCCGATTTCGGCGCGCTCGGGCGCAGCTACTTTCCCGGCATCGACGTCGAGACGTTCAGCGAGGCCGAGAAGGAGCGCATCCTGGACGACATCGACGACGATCTGCGGATCGCGCGCTCCTGCCTCCCCGGCCTCCCCGCGTCGAGCCGGCGGGCCGTCGCGCTCGCGCAAGGACTGTTCGAGGAGCTGACGGATCGACTGCGGGCCACGCCGGCATCCGTACTCGCGGCCACGCGCATCCGGGTTCCGAACCCCGTGAAGGCGAGAATAGCTGCAGGGGCCGCGCTCGGGCGGCTCCCCAAGGCGAGCGGCGCACGCGCTGCCCGCGGCGACCACGAGGGAGACACGATCCAGTGACCGCGAGTAACGACAGCGCCCGGCGGGCGATCGTGATCGGCGGGGGCATCAGCGGGCTGGCGACCGCCGCGCTCCTCGCGCGCGAGGGCCATCAGGTCACCCTCCTCGAGAAGAACGACGCTGTCGGCGGGCGAGCCGGGGTCTGGGAGAGCGAGGGGTTCCGCTTCGATACCGGGCCTTCGTGGTACCTCATGCCGGAGGTGTTCGACCACTTCTTCAAGCTGCTCGGCACGAGTGCGGAGGCCGAGCTCGAGCTCGTGAAGCTCGACCCGGGCTACCGCGTCTACTTCGAGGGGGAGTTCGCCCCCGTCGACATCGCCGCCGGCCGCGACGAGAACCTCGAGCTCTTCGAATCGATCGAGCCGGGCTCCGGCGTGCGGATGGCGGGCTACCTCGACTCGGCCGAGGAGACCTATGCGCTCGCCAAGGAGTACTTTCTCTACTCCACCTTCGAGAAGATCTCGCCCTTGCTCGCCGGCCCCGTGCTGCGGCGACTCCCCCGGCTCACGCGCCTGCTCACCGAGCCGCTCGCCGGTTTCGCGGCGCGCACGGTGCGAGACCCGCGGCTGCAGCAGGTGCTCGGCTATCCGGCCGTCTTCCTCGGCAGCTCGCCATATTCCGCTCCGAGCATGTATCACCTGATGAGCCATCTCGACCTCGACGAGGGCGTGCTCTACCCGATGGGCGGGCTCGCCACGGTGATCGACGCGGTCGAGCGACTCGCCGTGGCCGAGGGCGTGGAGATCGTGACCGGCGCCGCGGTCTCGCGGATCGTGATGGCGGTCGACGGCGCGGAGGCGGCATCCGCTGCCCCGGCGGGCCCGGTCGACGTCTACGACTACGAGACCACGGAATTCGACACGAACGTCATCGACCGTGACGAGCTCCGGCGGGTGCTGGCGGGCGAGGCGTCGATCGCGCCCGTTCCGGCACCGGAGCCCGACGAGGTGCCGGACGGACGCAGCGGCCGTCCGCGCGTGGGCGGCGTGCACTACACCGACGCGGCCGGCCGCGCCCACTCGCTCGACGGCGAACTCGTGGTCTCCACCGCGGATCTGTGGCACACCGAGACGGCCCTGCTGCTGCCGGAGTTGCAGACCTACCCCGAGAGCTATTGGGAGAAGAAGACGGCGGGCCCCAGCGCCTTGCTCGTGCTGCTCGGAGTCGAAGGCGAACTGCCGGAGCTCGAGCACCACACCCTCTTCTTCACGAAGGACTGGAAGGGCTCTTTCGAGAAGATCTTCGGCACGGGCCCGGGCCACCAGACCTCGGTGCCCGAGCCCGCCTCGCTCTACGTCTGCCGGCCCAGCGCCACCGACGACTCCGTCGCGCCCGCGGGTCACGAGAATCTCTTCGTGCTGGTTCCTCTCCCCGCAGACCCCTCCATCGGCGCCGGCGGCATCGACGGCGCGGGCGATCCCCGGGTGGAGCAGCTCGCCGACGCCGCCATCGCGCAGGTGGCGGAATGGGCGGGCATCCCCGACCTGGCCGAGCGCGTGGTGCTGCGCCGCACGGTCGGGCCCGCCGACTTCGCCGCCGACCTCAACTCCTGGCAGGGCACGGCGCTCGGCCCCGCACACACTCTGCGGCAGAGCGCCATGTTCCGCGCCCGCAACGCGAGCACCAAGGTCGACGGCCTCTACTACGCCGGCGGTTCCACCACGCCCGGCATCGGCCTGCCGATGTGCCTCATCAGCGCCGAACTCGTGATCAAGCGACTGCACGGCGACACCACCACCACCGCGTTGCCCGAGCCGTTGCGGCCGCTCGGCGCGGGCCCGGTGCGGCCGTCCGGCGCCTGAGGGCGGAGCCGGCCATGGGCATCCTGTATCTGGCGGCGCTAGTGATCTCGCTCACCGGAATGGTGGTGATCGACCGGCGCTGGCGGCTGTTCCTGTTCGCGCGGCCGGTGCGGGCGGTCGTGGTGCTCGCCATCGGGGTGACGTTCTTCGTGGTGTGGGATCTCGCGGGCATCGGGCTCGGCATCTTCTTCCGCGGAGAGACGGCGTTCATGACGGGCCTCCTGCTCGCGCCCGAGCTGCCGATCGAGGAGCTGTTCTTCCTCACACTGCTCTGCTACCTCACCATGGTCGTGTTCTGCGGGGCGCAGCGGGTGCTCGCCCGCCCGCGCTCCGCCGGCGCCGGCCGCGGCGCCCAGGCGAACGCGAACCCGCCTCAGGGAGGCGACTCATGAGCTATTGGGCCCTCAACCTCGTGTTCCTCGCGGTCGTGGCCGCCACAGGAATCGCCGCCGCGATCGTGGCCGTGGTGGGCCGGGCCCCGGATGCGCTCCGCCGGCTGGCGGCACCCGTCGGCATCACCGCAGCCGTGCTGCTCGCCCTCACCGCGGTGTTCGACAACGTCATGATCTCGGTGGGCCTCGTCGGCTACGACCCGAAGCTCATCTCCGGCGCCTTCGTGGGCATCGCCCCCCTGGAGGACTTCGCCTACGCCATCGCGGCCGTGGTGTTGCTGCCCTCCGTCTGGACGTTGCTCGGCGCCGACCGCAAGGAGCCCTCGTGATCCGCCAGTTGCTGCTCTCGTCGCGCCCGCTCTCGTGGGTGAACACGGCCTTCCCGTTCGCGGCGGGCTACCTCATGACCACGCGCGAGGTCGACCTGGTGTTCGTGCTCGGCACGCTCTACTTCCTGATTCCCTACAACCTCGCGATGTACGGCATCAACGACGTCTTCGACTACGAGTCCGACCTGCGCAACCCGCGCAAGGGAGGGGTGGAGGGCGCGGTGCTCGACCGTTCGCTGCACCGGCCGACGCTCGTGGCGGTGGCCGTGACGAACATCCCGTTCCTGGTGTTCCTCGTGGTGGTGGGCTCGCCGCTGTCGTGGCTCGTGCTCGCCGTGAGCATCGTCGCGGTCATCGCCTACAGCGCGCCCCGCCTGCGGTTCAAGGAGCGGCCGTTCCTCGATTCGCTCACCTCCAGCACGCATTTCGTGAGCCCGGCCGTCTACGGCCTCGTGCTCGCCGGCGCCGTGTTCACGCCGGGCCTCTGGGCCGTGCTCGCCGCCTTCTTCCTCTGGGGCGTCGCGAGCCACGCCTTCGGGGCGGTGCAGGACATCGTGGCCGACCGGGAGGCCGGCATCGGATCGATCGCCACCGTCATCGGGGCGAGGGCGACGGTGCGCTTCGCCTTCGCGGCCTACCTGCTCGGCGGGCTGCTCCTGCTGCTCACCCCGTGGCCCGGGCCGCTCGCCGCCGTGCTCGCGCTGCCCTACGCCGTGAGCGTGCTGCCGTTCTGGTCGCTCGGCGACGCGGATGCGGAGCGGGCGAACGCGGGCTGGCACCGCTTTCTCTGGCTCAATTTCGTCACCGGGTTCCTCGTGACCCTGCTGCTCATCTGGAGCTGGGTGCTGCATCCGGTGGCGGGCTATTGGGTGCTGGTGCCGTAACCCTCGGCCACTGCCCGTTTCAGCGCCTCGTAGTCGGCGAGGGAGAGCTCGGCGTAGGCGAGCGACCAGTCCACCACGGCGCGGTCGAACTCCCGCGAGTTGCCGAGGTAGCCGGCCACGATCGGTGCGTCGAGGCTCTGCGCGTGGGCGCGGGCCAGCGCGATGCCGCAGGCGGTGACGTAGCGGGTGTACTCCGCGGGCCGGAGCCCTGTGGTCTCGATCGAACCCTTCATGTCGCGGAACTGGCGCACGTAGAAGTCGTGGTCCTCGTAGCGCAGGTAGCCGAGGAACGAGTCGGAGGAGGACTGCAGGATGCGCTGGCTGGCCACCACGCGGTGCCCCTCGTGGTCGTAGGTGCCGTCGGCCGGCACCCCGCCGAACTGCTCGATCACGGAGCGCTGCGCCTCCTTCACCTGCAGCAGGAGAGGCTCTCCCGAGGGGCCGGTGAGGATGAGGATGAAGCAGCGCGTGCCCACGCTCCCCACCCCGACCACCCGGCGCACGACGTCGGTGAGGGTGAAGTGGGAGAGCAGCAGTGCGATGTCGGCGGGAACGGTGCTGCGGTACTGCTCGAAGAGCTCCTCCACCTCGGACTCCACCGAGGTGGCCACGTGGGTGAGCACCGGCGGGTTCTCGACGATGAGGAGGTTTCCGTCGGCGTCGCGCGTGGAGATCTTCTCCAGGTAGGAGCGAGAGGTGCGCTTGCGGGCCTGGCGGGAGGCGCGGTCGAGCACCTTGCGGGAGCGCGCGTCGAGGGCGACCCGTGGCGACTCGGGGTCAGGGTGGTAGTAGTAGCGCTCGAGGGCGTCGAGCTGCATGAAGTCGCGCAGGGCGGTGCGGTACATGGCGGCGGCGGTGAGTGCCGACTCCTTCACGGTGCGCTCGCCGAAGCCGGCGTCGCGGGCACCGATGATCACGCTCGTGACGAGCCGCTTCACGTCCCACTCCCAGGGCCCGGCCGCCGACTCGTCGAAGTCGTTGAGGTCGAACATGAGGGTGCGCTGCGGCGAGGCGAAGAGGCCGAAGTTGCTGATGTGCGCGTCGCCGCAGGTCACGAGGTGCACGCCGGTGGCTGGTCCGCGGGCGAGGTCGGCGGCCATGATGCCCGCGGTGCCCCGGTAGAACGCGAACGGGCTCGCGAGCATCCGCTCGAGCCGCAGCGGCACGAGCTCCGGCAACCGGGTGGCGTTCTGCGCGGCGAGGATGCCGAGCGGGTCACGGCCGCCCTCGTCGACCGGCTCGCGATGCGCCGAGCGGGGAACGGATGCGCGGAGCGCCCGGCCCGCCGCCATCCCCTCGTCGAGCGTGAGGTGCGGGGCGCGGGAGTGCTGCAGCCGGCTGAGGTGCGTGGTCATGCAGCAACGCTAGTCGTTCGCCTGGCGGCGCGGTGGGAGGGTGCATCGACCCGGTGGGCGGTGACAGCCCATCAGACGGAGGAAGGGGGCGCCGGCGCTCCGGTGGCGCGTCTGGGTGGCGTAGCGTCCGCCGGTGCCGGTCGCGGTGGTGGCTGAGGGGGCCGAGCGTTAGGTGCAGTGTGCGAGGCGGCGGGGTGTGGCCGCGGAGGGCGCAAGGCGATAGGCGGAGGGCGCAGGGCGACTCGGCGGCGGGTGCAGGGGCGCGGGGCCTGGGCGGTGTCGATCCAGCGTGGAGGGATGAGATGGGGTGCGCCGTGGATCATCACGAGCGTCCAGTCGGAGCGGTGCACGTTTGCGTGGTGGAAATGGCAGAGCAGCACGCCGTTGTCGACGTCGGTGCGGCCGGGGAGGTAGCCGGCGGAAGTCCAGCCGTCGACGTGGTGGGTCTCGCAGTAGGAGGGTGGCCGGTCGCAGCCGGGCCAGACGCATCCGCCGTCGCGCACCGCGAGAGCACGGTTCTGCGCCGGAGAGAACAAGCGACGGGTCTTCGCGTGCTGCAGGATGCTGCCGTTGGCGCCGAGCACGGTGGGTACGACGTCGGCGTGGCACAGCAGGTGATCGACCGCGGCGACCGGCAGCGGATCGTCGACCCCGTCGGCCCAGGCGGCGCCGCGCTCCGTGCTGAGGTCGGCGAGGGAGACGTGCACATTGACCGTGGGCGCACTGCCGTTGACCTTCGGCATCTCGGGCGCTGCCGCGGCGCGGCCGATCAGCTCGGTGGCAGCGTCGACGAGTTTCTGCGGGCCCGTTCGTGTGTCGCGCAGTGCGTATTCGCTGCCGTCGGGGCCGGCCTGGCCGGCGGGCGCGGGCGCGGCCGCGAACCGCGGGGAGACCCGTGGGCTGACCAGTGCCTGGAGCGCCGAGTTCCACACCGCTCCCTGCTCCGGTGTGAGCGCGAAGCGGCCGCGGATCATGCCGTCTCGGGAGCGCGACATCGTCATTCCGCGCAGTTCGCGCATCCGCTCGGCCCGTGGTGCGACACCGTCGGGGTCGAGTGCGTCTCGCACCCGCACGGCGAGTCGCGCGACCTCATCGGCGCTGTAGCCGAGGCCGCCCTCGCTCTGGCAGCCGAGGTGCACGAGCGTGCTCTCCGCCTCGGCCAGAGCACTCGGGTCGACGCCCTGACGGGCGAGCTCGCCGAGTTCACGCGTGACGGCCGACGCGGCTTCGACGCCGAGCAGTCCGGCTTCGAGGGCCGCACCGACTTCAGAGAACGGGCGGGTCACCGCGCCGCTCGACGAGGTGCTCTCGCGCAAGCGGAGCCCGAGCGCGATGCGGGCCTGCGCCTCGCGCACCGAGGTGCCGGCGACGGCGGCGAGAAGCTTGGCGGGGGTGACGAAGTTCTGCGAGCGGGCCAGGCCGTCGTCGCCGAGCTCGCTGCGCGAGCGGTGGGCCAGCTCCCCCGCGAGCCGCGTGCGGCGCGCATCGATGAGCCGGCCGAGTCTCTCGACGGCGGCGACCTCAGCGAGCAGAGCCTCCGAGTACGGTTCACCGGGGCGTGGCTCGCGCTCACCCCACCCGGGACCGCTCAACCCGGCCGCGTCGCTCCCGGCCTCGCCCCGCCCGGCCGGCGGCGCGAAGAGCGCCGCGAGCACCGCGTGCGCTTCGTCGTGGGTGGGCCGCTTCTCCGTCATACGACAAGTCAAGCAGCAGCCACTGACATTAGCTCAGTTTTCGGATGCGCACGCGAGAGGGAAGAGCCGATGTGGGGCGGGCGGCGAATTACCGTCCGGCGAATCTGTTTCCAGGCAGGCCTCAGCGGGGCGCCCCGTGGTGGCGACGCCCCGCCTCGGTCCTCACGCGTGGCCGGCCCGGGAGGGCCTCACGCGCGAATCACTTGTCGAGTGCCTTGCGACGAGCCGCCGCGATCAGGCCGAGGCCCACCAGGAGCATCACGAGCAGACCGGCCACGAGCGGGAACGGGTTCCCGCCCGTCAGCGCCAGGCTGCCGGAGCCGGTGCCCTGGGTCGCCGCCAGCGGTGCCGAGGAGCCTGCGGCCACGGTCACCGTCGTGGTGGTTCCGGGCTCAGTCGGCGTCGCCGGGGTTCCGGGGTCGGTCGGTCCCGTGGGGTCCGTGGGCCCGGTGGGGTCCGTCGGCCCGGTGGGGTCGGTCGGATCCGTGGGGTCGGTCGGTCCCGTAGGGTCGGTCGGCCCGGTCGGCCCGGTGGTCGTGGTCGAGCCGGTGCTGCCCGAGTCGCCGATCACGCTGATCGCGTTGCCGCCGATCGTGACGGGGATCGAGATCACCGGCACGATCTGAGTGCCGCCGAGGATGCCCCCGTCGCCGCTCGTGATCGGGGCGCCGGTGCCGCCGCCCGTGGTGGTGGTCACGGCCGATCCGGTCGACGACGAGTCGCCGATGACGGAGATTCCGTTGCCGCCGACGGTGACGGGGATGCCGGCCATGACGGGAACCTGGGTGCCGCCGCCGATGCTGTCCGCACCAGTGGTGCTGGCGCCGCTACCGGCGCTGCCGGTACCTGCCGCAGGGGCGGTGGTGGTGCTCGATCCGCTCGACGTCGAGTCGCCGATCACCGAGACGGCATTGCCGCCGACGGTCACCGGAACGCCCGCGTTCACGGGCGCCTGGGTGCCGCCGAGAACGCTGTCGCCGCCGCTCGTGCTGGGGCCGCTGCCCGAACCCGCCGCCGGCGTGGCCGGAGCCGCTCCGCCCGTGGTGTTCGAGGCATCCGTCGACGTGGAGTCGCCGGCGACCGAGATGGCGTTGCCGCCCACCGTCACCGGGATGCCCAGATCGATCGGCAGCTGGGTGCCGCCGAGGATGCCGTCGGAGCCGCTCGTCGTGGCGCCGGAGCCGGCCGCTGCGGGCGCAGGGCCCGCGGTGCCGTTCGAGGCATCCGTCGTCGACGAGTCGCCCAGCACGGAGATGGCGTTGCCGCCCACCGTCACCGGAACGGCCACCGAGACGGGCGCCTGCGTGCCACCGGCGACGCTGTCGTCGCCGCTCGTGACCGGGGCGGGATCCGCCGCCGGTTCCGCTGCAGCCGGCACGGCGTCGGCCGGAGCATCCGCGGCACCCCCGGCGGTCGAGTCGCTGCTGTTCGAATCGCCGAGCACCGAGACGGCGTTGCCGCCCACGGTGATCGGCACGTTCACGTCGAGCAGCGCCTGCGTGCCGCCCGCGACCGAGTCCGACCCGCTGGTCGAGACGGCCACGGGCACCGGCGCCGGTGCGGCGGGTGCCGCCTCCGACCCCGAGCTCGTGGAGTCGCCGAGCAGCGAGACCGCTGTTCCGCTCAGGTCGATCGGCACGTCGACGGTGATGAGCGCCTGGCTTCCGGATGCCACGCCGTCGTCGCCGCTGGACTCAGCGGCGTTGGCGACACCCGCACCGAGGACGCACAGGCCCCCGGTGATGAGGACTGTCCACAGTCCTCGGGACACGTACTTGTTCATGATGATTCTCCGAATCGATTGAATGAGGTGTGCTCCCGGAGGGGAGACTTCGGTCCGTGCTCCGCGCAGGGCGGGGCCGGGCTCATTCAGTCGGGGGAGGTGTCGGTCTCGAAGACCGGCGACGACGGGAGTTCGTCGTTCACCGTGCTGCCGGAGAGGGCCGAGAACGCGGGAGCGAACACCGCGCCCAGCCCGAGATCGGATGCCGCGGCCGCGCCACCGGAGCCCGCCGCGGAGCCGCCGGAGCCGCTCGACGAGGAGGGTGCTGGCACTCCCCCGCCGCCCGGGCCGAACGGCGTTCCCCCGGGCCAGCCGGGCGCGCCGGAGCCCCCGCCGGACCAGGGGTCCGCGGGCGAGGATCCTCCACCGGAGGAGCCCGGAGAAGTGCCGGTGCCGGAGCCGCTGGAGGCGGAGAGGGCGAAGCCGAGTGCGGGCCCGAAGGGGCTCCCACCTCCGGACGCCGCGGTGGTTCCGGCAGCAGCAAGCCCTCCGGAAACCGCCCCGGGCGTCGCGGAACCGGCGCCGACGACGCCCGTCGAGATGCCGCCGGCGGCACCCGAACCGGGAAGGCCGATGCCCGGGGGGCCCGGAATCCCGGGCATCCCGCTGCCTCCGGAACCCGAGCCGGCCGGGGACCCGGCGAGCGGCGCCGTCACGGTTGCGGCGATCGGGGCGACCGCTCCGGCTGCGCCGCCGAGAGCGGTGTCGACCGCGGAGGCGACCGGACCGGTGAGGGATCCGACGGGTGCCGGTCCGACGATCTGCGGCACCAGAGGAAGCTGCGCCACGACGCCGTCGACCGCGTCGGCCGTGGGGGTCACGATGCCGGAGACGGGATCGGAGGCGACGGCATCGGTCACGCCGCTCACGACGTCGGGCACGGCGGCCACGACGTCTCCGACCGGCGCGGGGAGCGCATCCGCGACGGGAGCCACCACGGGCTCGACCACCGCATCGCTGACCGGCTGCACGAGGGCCGTGTCGACCTCGGAGACGGCGCCGCCGACGGCGCCGGTGAGAGCTCCGACCGTGTCGTCGAGCGACCCGACGGTCGACGACACGGCCGAGGTCACAGATCCCAGAAGCCCTGACGGCGGCTGCGACTCCTCGGCGGAGGCCGAGGAGGAGCCGAGGGCGATCCCGAGAATCAGCCAGCCGGTAGCGACTCCAGCGGCCGCGAGTCCGATTCGGAGAAGCCGTGGAGAGTGCTTTTCGGTTGTCCAGTCCACGACAGTCACCCCCTGCGCTGGGACTTCAGTACCTTCGACAATCGTCCTGTATCTCCCGTGTGTCAACCCCCTGCGCCCCCGACCGGGGGAGGAGGTAGAAAATAGGTAGTCGACGGATGCGGGCACGAGGAAGGACCCGGACGTCGCCATCCGGGGCCTTCGAGAGCGACGCGATCAGGCGACGGCGATCAGGCGATGAGGTAGTCGTGCAGCGACTCGTCGCGCAGCATCCCCAGCGCCCGGCGCTGGATCTGCCGGGCACGCTCACGGCTCACGCCGAGCGCGTCGCCGATCTGGTCGAACGACATCGGATCCGCTCCGTCGAGACCGAAGCGCATGCAGACCACGCGGGCCTCGCGCGGGGGCAGAGTGGCCAGGGCGACCGCGAGCTCCTCGTGCTGGAAGGTGGCCGCGGCGGCGTCGAAGGGCTGCGGCTGCGTCGAATCCTCGATGAGGTCGCCGAGCTCGGCGTCGTCGTCTCCCACCGGCGTGTGGATCGACACCGTGTCGCGGCCGTGGCGCAGCAGCTCCTGCACCTTCGCCGGCGGCAGGTCGACGGCGCTCGCGATCTCGTCGATCGCGGGCTCGCGGCCCAGCTCGATCACCAGTCGCCGCTGCATGCGGGTGATCATGCTGATCTTCTCCGAGGTGTGCACCGGGATGCGGATGATGCGGCCGCTGTCGGCGAGGGCGCGGTTGATGGCCTGCTTGATCCACCACGAGCCGTAGGTCGAGAACTTGAAGCCGGCCTGGTAGTCGAACTTCTCGACCGCCCGCACGAGGCCGATGTTGCCTTCCTGGATGAGGTCGAGGAAAGGCAGGCCGCGCTCGAGGTAGCGCTTGGCGATGGAGACGACCAGGCGCAGGTTGGCCTGGATGAGCATCCGCTTGGCCGACTGGCCGTCGCGAGCGAGCCACTGCAGCTCCCGCTGCAGCGCGGAGTCCATCACGGGCACCTCGGCGAGCTTCGCGGCGGCGATGACGCCCACCTCGATGCGGCGCCCGAGATCGACCTCGTCTTCGGCGCTGAGGAGAGCTGTGCGGCCGATCTGACGCAGGTAGTCCTTCACCGGGTCCTCGGATGCGCCTCGGATGTCGGTGAGGCGGGCCCGGGGCTCGCCCTCGTCGAGATCGGACGCTGCGGGGAGGGAAACAACTGCTGAGCGTGACATCTTCATCTCCTGCTTGATGTTCTTCCGGGGTCATTCGGCAGGCTATGCCAGGCACCTGCTGACCCCCTAATGGGGGTATGGGGGCTTGACACGGTCGTGGCGGCGTGCCATCCTCCGGCCCCCAGCGCTTCAGTAGCGATCGGATGCGCTCGATTCCGTCTCGTAGGCTTGGGGTCACGAGTACGCGGTCGGAAGGCGGACGGGATGAGTGCACGGGGCCAGCAGGCCGTTCGTGGCGCCGCCGCCGCCGGGGTCGCGCTGCTCGTCGCAGCCCTCTCCCACGTGGCCGCCGGCGGAGGCGCTCCCGGCGGAGCGGGGCTCGCCGTCGCGGCTGCGTTCTCCCTCGTCGTCTGCGTGGCCCTCGCCGGAAAGCGGATGCGCCTGCCGACGCTGGCGATATCTGTGCTGATCAGTCAATTCGCGTTCCACCTCCTCTTCGGCGTCGGCGCCCCCGGCGTGTTCGGGCCGGCGTCGGGAGCGGGGGGTCACCACGGCATGGCGACGACCGCTCCGGACGCGGCGGCGAGCCTGTCCGCGCTCGCCGCGGCCGGCCAGCACGGCGTGCACGGGGCATCCGGAATGGACGCCGGGATGTGGGCGGGCCACGCCGTCGCCGCCCTCGTCACCATCGCCCTGCTGCACCGGGGAGGTGTCGCGCTCCGCAGTCTCGCCGCGCTCGCGCTGCTGCAGCTCGGCGCCCTCGTGCGCCTGCCGTTCATCGTTCCGCTGCCCGAGCGCAGCCCGAGCCGGGCCGACGGCCTCGCCGTCGTCGAGCGCCTGCGCGATCTCGGCCTGCTGCTCGGCGGCCTCCGTCACCGCGGGCCGCCAGCGGCGTTCGCCGCGCTTCGCTGAGCCCGACCGGATCGAACCGGCGGGCCGGAGGCGCGTGCTCGCAACGCCTTCCAACCCGCTTTCCGCAGGGTCGTCGCATCCTGCCTTTCCTCAAGGACTCTTCATGAACACCCGTACCTCCGCGCCCACGCGCACACCGTCCCGCCGCGCTGCGATCGGCTCCGCCGCCGCCGTACTCACCGCCGTCGCCGTTCTCGCGGCCGCTCCGCTCGCCGCGAGCGCCCACGTGCACGTCGAGCCCGGGCAGGCCGCCGCCGGCAGCTATTCGACCCTGACCTTCAAGGTGCCGAACGAGTCGGCCACGGCCGTCACCACCTCGGTGACCATCGACCTGCCGGCCGACACGCCCTTCACGAGCGTCTCGTATCAGCCCGTTCCGGGGTGGAGCGCGAAGGTCGTCACCGGCGCGCTGCCCGCCCCGGTCGTCTCGGGCGACGTCACCTTGACCAAGGCTCCGCTCTCGGTCGTCTGGACCGCCGACGCCGGAGGCGGCATCGCCGACGGCCAGTTCCAGGAGTTCCCGATCTCGGCGGGGGCGGTGCCCGACGTGGGCAGCCTGCTGCTGCCGGTGCACCAGGGCTACTCCGACGGATCGGTCGTGGACTGGACCGAACCGACCCCGGCCTCGGGAGGCGAGCCGGAGCATCCGGCGCCCGTGCTCTACGTGAACGACACTCCGCCGGCCGATGACGAGTCGGCTTCGACGCCCGTGGTCACAGCAGCGGCGGATGCCGGCGCCGGCGCGGCGGCGGACGGCGGGTCGTCGGGATCCTCGGCGTCCACCTCGGCCGCCCTCGGCTTCGGCATCGGCGGCTTCGCGCTCGGGGCGATCGCGCTGGTGGTGGCCGTCATCGGGCTGCTGCGGCGCCCGGCGGCGGCTGGCACCTCGACCGCGAGCCGGACGGACCTCTCATGAGCCGTCTCGGTTCGGTCCACGCGATCGCGCCTGCGGCCGCCCGTGCCGGATCGGGCGAGACGAACGCACGCGCGGTGAGTCGGGCGCGCCTGCTCGCGCTCGCTGCCCTGGTCGCGGTCGGTGCGGCGACGCTCCTGCCGGCGGTCGGCCTGGGCGGGGCGCCGGGCGCATCCGCTCACGACTTCCTCGAGTCGACGAACCCGGCGGCCGACTCCACGGTCACCGAGGCGCTCACCGAGGTGTCGCTCACCTTCAACGAGCCGCCCCTCGCCGACGCGACCGCGGCGATCGCCATCGAGGTGCACGACCCGAGCGGGGCGAACATCGCGACCGGCGGCGTCACGATCGTCGACAGCACGCTGAGCATCAAGGCCGCGCCGACGGCGCTCGGCACGCACACCGTGCTGTGGCAGACCGTCTCGGCCGACGGGCACGCGGTGTCGGGCACTTTCGCGTTCGACTACGAGGGCCCGCTGGCCGGCGCCGGGGGAGGTGCGGCGCCGACGAGCAGCGCGGCGCCCGGTGGCGCGACGACATCCACCGCCTCACCGGCTCCGACAGCGTCTGCGCCGGCGACTCCGGTCGGCGGGGCCTCGCTCGGCACGCCGGCGCCGATCACGACCCCGGCGGCGTCCGCGGCATCCGACACCACTCCGTTCCTCTGGATCGGCATCGGCGCGACCCTCGCCGTGCTGGTGGTCGTCGGGGCCGTGGCCGTCGTGGTGGTGCGCCGACGTCGCCTGCCCGGCGGCGAGGGTGCTCCGGTGGCGCCGGGTGATCCGCAGGAACCCGACGCCCCGCGCGACTCGGGCGCACCGCGCGCGTGATGAAGCGGGTGGCCTCGGCGCTGCGGCGACCGGGGCCACCCCTCCACCTCCCCTCGCGTCGATGTCGCCTCCCAGGGGCCGGGAATCGGGCGAGGGGATGCGGAACCGCCCAGCCCGGGGAGATTACGCTGGACGACGACCCGCGACACTCGGAGCGCGGCCTGTCGCGGAAGGAGAGGGGGGACGGGTGAGCACCTCCGACTCGAATCCCGAGCTGCCGGGCGACAGTGACATCGAAGAGACCACGGCGTCGCGTCCGCTGCCCGCCCACCTGCAACCCGGCTACCTGGCCCTCGTGGCCCTCGGCGGAATGATCGGCACCGGGCTCCGTGAACTCCTCGTGCTCGCTGTTCCGGCCGTCGGCCCCTACCCGGTGGCGATCTTCGGCATCAACGTCGTCGGCGCCTTCGTGCTCGGCGCGCTGCTCGAGACGCTCGCCCTCGGCGGCAGCGACGAGGGCCGCCGCCGCCGCCTGCGCCTCTTCGCGGGCACGGGAGTGCTCGGCGGCTTCACCACCTACAGCGCGCTCGCCACCGACTCGGGTCTGCTGCTCACCGGCGGCCAGCCCGGCCCGGCCATCGTCTATGCGGTGGCCACGGTTCTCCTCGGCGCCGTGGCGAGCTGGCTCGGCATCGCCGTCGGCGGTCTGCTCGGCCGCCGCCGAAAGGGAGCGCCCTCGTGACCCCGCTCCTGTTCCTCGTGTTCTCGGCGGCCGGCGGTGTGGGCGCCGCCACCCGCTTCTTCGTCGACGGTGCCATCCGGGCGCGCCTGCGCCTGAACTACCCGCTCGGCACCACGGTCATCAACGTCTCGGGCTCCCTGCTGCTCGGGCTCGTCACCGGCATCGCGCTCACCCATCTCGTCGGCGACGAGTGGCGGCTCGTGCTCGGCGGCGGCTTCCTCGGCGGCTACACCACCTTCAGCACCGCGAGCTTCGAGACCGTGCGGCTGCTGCAGACCGGGCGGATGCTTCCGGCGCTCGCCAACGGGTTCGGGATGCTCGCCGCCTCCGTCGCCGCGGCCGTGCTCGGCCTGTGGCTGGGCTCGCTCGCCTGAGTCCCAGTCGTCGTAGTCGCTGACCGCTACTTCGCGGCGGGTTCCGCCGGATCTCCGACCACGACGTCGTTGCTCCGCACCGGGATGAGCAGCAGCAGACCCACGAACAGCACCAGGACGATGCCGAGCACGCCCCAGTACTGCACGTTCGCATCCGGACCGTTGATGGCGGCGCCGATGCCGATGAAGAGCGTGAACATGGCCGGGGCGAGGAAGGTCGCCGCCTTGCCGGTGGTGGCGTAGAGGCCGAAGATCTCGCCGTTGCGGCCCGCCGGGATGCGCCGGGCGAGGAAGGAGCGGCTGGCCGACTGCGCGGGCCCGACGAAGGCGCAGAGGATGAGGCCGAAGATCCAGAACACGGTCTGCCCGCCGTCGTGCAGGAAGAAGACCGCCGTGCCGCTGATCACGAGGCCGATCAGCGAGGTCATGATGACGGGCTTGGCGCCGAACCTGTCGTCGAGCAGCCCGACCAGCATGGTGGAGGCGCCGGCCACGACGTTCGCGGCGATGGCGAAGATGATGACCTCGCCCGAGGAGAAGCCGAACGAACCCGCGGCGAGCACGCCGCCGAAGGTGAAGACGCCCGTCAGCCCGTCGCGGAACACGGCGCTCGCGATGAGGAAGTACACCGTCTGGCGGCTCTCGCGGTAGAGGGTGCGGATGTCGCGGAACAGCACCCCGTACGAGGCGAAGAATCCGACGCGCGGCGCGAGCACCGCATCCGCTCCGCCCGGCTTGGCCGGCGCGTGGTACTCGGGCACCCGCAGCAGCACGGGCAACGCGAACAGGCCGAACCAGGCTGCCGCGACGAGCATCGTGACGCGCACCGGCAGCCCGTCGGTCGCCGGCACGCCGAACAGCGCGGTGCCGCCGATGGGCTCGATGAAGCCGAAGTACACGATGAGCAGCAGCACGATGCCGCCCACGTAGCCCATGCCCCAGCCGAAGCCCGAGACCTTGCCGATCGTCTTCGGGGTCGAGACCTGCGTGATCATGGCGTTGTAGTTGACCGTGGCGAACTCGTAGAAGATGGTGCCGGCCGCGAGCAAGAAGAGGCCGAGCCAGAGGTAGCCGGGGTCGGGCGCCACGAAGAACATCGCCGCCGAGAGCACCACCACGATGTAGGTGTTCACCGCGAGCCAGAGCTTGCGCCGGCCGCGGCGATCGGATCGCTGCCCCGTGATGGGAGCGAGCAGCGCGACGAGCACGCCGGCGATGGTCATCGCCACACCGAGCTGGGCCGAGACGGCGGTCTCGCCGCCGAAGGCGTTGCTGGTGAGGTAGACGGTGAAGACGAAGGTCGTGATGACCGCGTTGAACGAGGCCGAGCCCCAGTCCCAGAGCCCCCACGCGAGCACACGGCCCCGCGTCGGCGCGGAATCGGAGGGGGAGGGAGAGCTGAGTTCGCTGGCGGTCGCACCCACGGTCATGGGGAAACAGTAGTGGCAGGCGGTGAACAACGGGGGCGCTGGTGCCTGCCGATTCTGAACGCCGCCTTGTGGCGCACAGGAAACATCCGGGTTCGTCATAGGGAGGTCATAACCCGTCCCCAGGTCGCGCTTTGCTCCGGAGGGTGAGATGGCTCCATCGCATCGAACGGATGCCCCCAGCAGACTCCACCATCGCCTCACACCAAGGACGCAATCATGAACGAGAACGAGAACCAGAACCCCGAGGGCCAGGCACCCGATGGGCAGGCGCCGACGCCCGAGCAGGCCGCGCCCGCGGGCGCCCCGGTCGAGCCGGTCACCCCGGTCATCGCCCACACCGAGCAGGGGCCCGTCTACTTCCCCCGCCCTGACGCACAGAACGTCGCGGGACTCCCGCCCTTCCCTGTGATGGGCCACCCGGCGCCGCAGTACGCCGCCGCGCCATACGGCGTCCCGCAGCTCGGCGCCCCCCAGTACGGGGCCCCGCAGCCGATGACCGTCGAGCAGATGGCCTTCTACCAGCAGACCGGCCAGCAGCCGGGTCAGGGCGGCCAGCCGCCGCGCCGCGACCGCCGTGCGGCCCTCCGTGGCAGGCGCGGGCGCGTCGCCCTCATCGGCGGACTCACCGCCCTCGCGCTCGCCGTGGGCTTCGGCGCCGGTGGCGCCACCTTCGCCGTGAACCAGGCCGCCAACTCCTCGAACAGCGCCTCGACCGCCCTCCTCGACGACCCGGCCTCCGGCTCGACGGGCATCGGGTCGGGCTCGACGGGCTCCGGCTCCGGCACGACGACCTCGCCGTACGGCAACGGGAACGGCAACGGCTACTCCTACGGGAACGGCTACGGCAACGGAGGCTCGAGCTCGGCCTCGGGCTCATCGGGCACCTCGGGCTCGTCGGCCGTCGCGGCCACCGCCGCCCAGACCGCGGGCGTGGTGACCATCGTCTCCGACCTCACCTACCAGAACGCGCAGTCGGCCGGCACGGGCATCATCCTCACCTCCGACGGCCTCATCCTCACCAACAACCACGTCATCGAGGGCTCGACGAGCATCCAGGTCACGGATGAGACCACGGGCGCCACCTACACGGCCACCGTCGTGGGCACCGACAAGACCGACGACATCGCCGTGCTGCAGCTGCAGGGGGCATCCGGTCTCCGCACCGCCTCGCTCTCGTCGACCGCCGCCTCGACCGGTGACACCGTCACCGCCGTGGGCAATGCGGAAGGCACCGGCAACCTCGTGGCCGCCACCGGCAGCGTCACGGCCACCGACCAGACCATCACCACCCAGAGCGAGACCGGTGTCTCGGGCGAGACCCTCAACGGCCTCATCCAGGTCGACGCCGACATCGTCTCCGGCGACTCCGGCGGGCCCCTGCTGAACGAGCAGGGCGAGGTCGTGGGCATCGACACGGCGGCGTCGTCGGGCTCGGCGAACATCACCGGCTTCGCCATCCCGATCTCGACCGCGCTCGACATCGTGACCCAGATCGAGGCCGGTCAGGACACCGCGACCATCGAGATCGGTTACCCCGGGTTCCTCGGCGTGCAGGTGGCGCAGAGCTCCACCGGCTCGCGCACCGGCCGGTCCACCACCTCGGGCACCGGCGCGGTCATCGCGGGTGTCGTCGCGGGCACCCCGGGTGCGGATGCCGGTCTCGTCGCGGGCGATGTCGTCACCGCCGTGAACGGTACGGCCATCACCTCGGGCACCCAGTTCTCCTCGGTGCTCGGCGCCATGGAGCCCGGCGAGCAGGTCTCCCTGACCTGGACCACCGCGGCCGGCACCTCGCAGACCGCCACCGTCACCCTGGTGCAGGGCCCCGCCGTCTGACCCCACACCACCTCGCTGCACCCGAACCCCCGGCCTTTCCCCTGAAGGCCGGGGGTTCGCTGCTGCATCGGTGTGCCGAGCTCGGATCAGTGGCGACGGAAGAGTCCGCGGCGGCGGCGGTAGAACGGCGCAAGCTTGTTCAGGAAGGGATCGCCGTGCTGCGGGGTGAACAGGACGTCGATCGGGGTGGCGATCGAGAACGCCGTGAGTGCTCGCCCGAGTTCGTCGCTGACGGCCACGCGCGCTGTCGTGGCGCCGCGGATCTCCAGCAGGTAGCTCTCGTCGACAGAGCCGGATTCGCGCGGAGTCACCTTCCAGCCGAGCGTTGCCTCGTCGACCTCGGGGTGTGCGGCGAAGATCGCCGTCAACACCTCGGTCATTCCAGGCGGGATGTTCGCGGGTGCCCCGACCAGCACTTGGGTGTCCTTCTCGAGAACCCTGGGAGTAAGCGTGGCGGCGCCGTCGAGGAGTTGGCCGACCTCGCCCGGGAGGAACATCTTGCTGACCGCGGAGTGCGGGTTGAGCACGAGCGTAGTCCCGCGCGTCATCTCGAAGAACGGGCGGCACGGCATGGCGAGGAAGTTGCGCGCGAAGCTGGGCACGACGGTGAGCGTGTCCTGCATCCGCTCCTCCGAGGTGTAGAACGGCTGCGCGTGAGACCCATGCTGGTCGAGCAGATCGGCGAGCGTCACCATCTCGCCCGAACGTGTTCCGGGAACGAGGACGGTGCTCTCGAGAAGCGCCGTCACGAAGGCGGGAACAGCAGCCGGTTCGCGTGCGGCTTCGTTCAAGAGCGATTCGATGTCTGGATGTTCAGAGGTCGCCACAATGCGACGCTAGCCGAATCGCGGCCGTTCGTGGCCTCCGTGAACTTGAGTCGGGTTAGCTCAAGTCTTGCTGGGAGAACTTGACTTGAGGCCGGCGGTCTGGAAAACTTGAGGTCACAAGGCTCAGGTCTTGAAAGACTTCGATACATCCAGAAACACGACAGAAGGAGCAGCCAGCATGGCTCGTGCAGTAGGCATCGACCTCGGAACCACCAACTCGGTGGTCGCCGTTCTCGAGGGTGGAGAACCCACCGTCATCGCGAACGCGGAGGGCTTCCGCACCACCCCCTCGGTGGTCGCATTCACCAAGGACGGCGAGGTGCTCGTCGGCGAGACCGCGAAGCGCCAGGCCGTCACCAACGTCGACCGCACCATCTCCAGTGTCAAGCGCCACATCGGCACCGACTGGAAGGCCGACATCGACGGCAAGAAGTACACCCCGCAGGAGATCTCGGCGCGCATCCTGGCCAAGCTGAAGCGCGACGCCGAGTCGTACCTGGGCGACACCGTGACGGATGCCGTCATCACCGTTCCCGCCTACTTCAACGACTCCGAGCGCCAGGCCACGAAGGAGGCCGGCGAGATCGCTGGGCTCAACGTGCTCCGCATCATCAACGAGCCGACCGCGGCCGCGCTCGCCTACGGCCTCGACAAGGGCAAGGAAGACGAGCTCATCCTGGTCTTCGACCTCGGTGGCGGAACCTTCGACGTCTCGCTCCTCGAGGTGGGCAAGGACGACGACTTCTCCACCATCCAGGTGCGCTCGACCGCCGGCGACAACCGCCTCGGCGGCGACGACTGGGACCAGCGGGTCGTCGACTACCTGATCAAGAACTTCAAGGACACCACCGGCGTCGATGTCTCCAACGACAAGATCGCCAAGCAGCGTCTGAAGGAGGCTGCCGAGCAGGCCAAGAAGGAACTCTCCTCCGGCATGTCGGCCAGCATCACGCTGCCCTATCTCTCGCTCACCGAGAACGGCCCGGCCAACCTCGACGTCACGCTCACGCGCGCCAAGTTCGAGGAGCTCACCGCCGACCTGCTGGCCCGCACCGAGAAGCCCTTCAAAGACGTGATCGCCGAGGCCGGCGTGTCGGTCAACGACATCGCCCACGTGGTGCTCGTCGGTGGCTCGACCCGTATGCCCGCCGTGGTGGAGCTCGTCAAGAAGCTCACCGGAGGCAAGGAGCCCAACAAGGGCGTCAACCCGGATGAGGTCGTCGCCGTCGGCGCCGCCCTGCAGGCCGGCGTGCTGAAGGGCGAGCGCAAAGACGTCCTCCTCATCGACGTGACCCCGCTCTCCCTCGGCATCGAGACCAAGGGTGGCATCATGACCAAGCTCATCGAGCGCAACACGGCCATCCCCACCAAGCGCAGCGAGACCTTCACCACCGCCGACGACAACCAGCCGTCGGTCGCCATCCAGGTCTTCCAGGGCGAGCGCGAGTTCACCCGCGACAACAAGAACCTGGGCACCTTCGAGCTCACCGGCATCGCGCCGGCGCCCCGCGGCATCCCGCAGGTCGAGGTCACCTTCGACATCGACGCCAACGGCATCGTGCACGTGTCGGCGAAGGACAAGGGCACCGGCAAGGAGCAGTCGATGACCATCACCGGCGGTTCGTCGCTGGCGAAGGAAGACATCGAGCGCATGGTGCGCGAGGCCGAGGAGCACGCCGCCGACGACAAGAAGCGCCGCGAGGCCGCCGAGGTGCGCAACCAGGCCGAGACGCTCGCGTACTCGACCGACAAGCTCATCAAGGAGAACGCCGACAAGCTGCCCGAGGACGTCAAGTCCGAGGTTCAGGCCGACGTCGACGCCCTGAAGTCCGCGCTCGCGGGTGAAGACGACGACGCCGTGAAGACCGCGTTCGACAAGCTCAACGAGAGCCAGCAGAAGCTCGGCCAGGCCATCTATGCTTCTGCTCAGGCAGAGGCTTCGGCCCCCGCCGGTGAGCAGGAGCCCACCGAGTCGACCACCGCGTCGGATGACGACGTCGTCGACGCCGAGGTCGTCGAAGACGAAGACGAGCCGAAGGACAAGTAATCCATGACTGACGACAAGTACAACGGTCGTCAGCCTGACGACGAGTCGGGGGCCTCTGAGGAAGAGACCCCCGACTCGGGGTTCGTGGCTGACGAACCGATCGAGGCCGAGGGCCCGGATGTCGAGACCTCGCTGAGCGATGCCGACCTGTCGTTCCTCTCGGGTCAGAGTTCCTCCGAGGAGCTGGCGGCCGAGCGGCTCGCCGACCTGCAGCGGGTGACCGCCGAGTACGCGAACTACCGCAAGCGCACCGAGGCCAACCGTGAGGTGGAGAAGGAGCGCGCCGTCGGCGACGTGGTGAAGATCCTGCTGCCCGTGCTCGACGACCTCGACCGCGCGGCCAAGCACGGCGACCTCGAGGAGGGCGGCCCCTTCACCGCGATCGCGGCGAAGCTGCGTTCGGGCGTCGAGCGGGTGGGCCTCAAGCCCTTCGCCGCGGCCGGCGAGGAGTTCGACCCTCAGCTCCACGAGGCGATCTTCCAGCAGCCGAGCGACGACGTGACGACCCCCACGATCGCCGACGTGGTCGAATCCGGGTACTACCTCGGGTCCACGCTGCTACGCGCCGCCAAGGTCGTAGTGGCGGTGCCCAATGGCTAGCCAGGACTGGTTCGACAAAGACTTCTACAAGGTGCTCGGGGTGTCGAAGGACATCTCCGAGGCCGAGCTGAAGAAGGCGTACCGCAAGCTCGCCCGCCAGTACCACCCCGACTCCAACCAGGGCGACGCCAAGGCCGAGGCCCGGTTCAAGGAGATCTCCGAGGCCTACTCGGTGCTCTCCGACGCCGAGCAGCGCAAAGAGTACGACCAGATCCGCGCCATGGGTTCCGGCGCTCGCTTCACGGCGGGCGGCGGCGGCCAGGGCGGGGGCTTCGAAGACGTCTTCGGCGGCATGTTCGGGCAGGGTGGCGGTGGAGCCCGCGGCCAGAGCTACAGCTACCAGCAGGCGCCCGGCGGCTTCGACGACATCCTCGGTGGCATGTTCGGCGGGGGCGGCTTCGGCTCGCAGCGCGCCGGCTTCGGCAACGGGGCCTACGGTCCCACCCGGGGCCGGGACGTCACGGCCCGCACCACGATCGACTTCATCACCGCGGTCAAGGGCGACACCATCAAGCTGCAGACGGCGGACGGCAAGCCGATCACGGTGAAGATCCCGGCCGGTGTGGCCGACCAGCAGAAGATCAAGCTGCGCGGCAAAGGCGAACCCTCGCCCGACGGCGGCGAGCCCGGCGACATCGTGCTCACGGTCTCGGTGCGCAAGCATCCGGTGTTCGAGCGCGACGGCCTGAACCTGCGCGTCAACGTTCCGGTCACCTTCGTCGAGGCCACCCTGGGTGCCACCATCGAGGTGCCCACGCTGGGCGGTCCTCCGGTGAAGCTCAAGGTGGCGGCCGGCACGCCCTCCGGGCGCGTGCTGCGCGTCAAGGGCCGTGGCGTCGAGTCGCCCAAGGGCAAGGGCGACCTGCTCGCCGTGGTGCAGGTGGCGGTTCCGTCGCACCTCACCGCCGAGCAGCGCGAGGCGCTCGAGCAGTTCCACCAGGTGGAGCCGCAGGAGAACCCGCGCGCCGAACTGCTGGCCAAGGCCCGCGAGTAGGGCCCGTGCCGGGCCGGACCAGTCGAGAGGATGTCTGCGCATGACTGACGTGAACGAGAACTCGCCGTTGTTCGCCATCGCGGTGGCGGCCGAGCTCGCCGGCATGCACGCGCAGACCCTCCGGCAGTACGACCGGCTCGGACTCGTGGTGCCCACCCGCACCGCCGGCAAGTCGCGCCGCTACTCGATGCGCGACGTGGTGCAACTGCGCGAGGTCGCCCGCCTCTCCTCGGAGGGCGTCTCGCTCGAGGGCATCGCGCGCATCCTGCAGCTCGAGAACCAGGTCTCGGCCCTCTCGGCGCGCGTGCGCGAGCTCGAAGGCGCTCTCGCCGACGAACTGCTCAACCGCCCCGGCCGCCGCGTGTTCGCCGCCGGTGTGGAGGGCGAGGTCATCTCGCTCAAGCACGGCACCCGCACGCAGCGCCGCACCGAGCTCATGGTGTGGCAGCCCCGCTTCGACGACTGAGCCGTCCGCGGCGCCCGCATGGGGTCGGCCGGATGGCGGCCTCGAACGCGCTCGCTCCACGGGCGGCCTGGCACACCGCGTACGGTTGAGGGGTGAGTGAGTTCTCCTTCGACGCCCTGCGCCGATTTCCCGACGTCGAGGCCGAGAACCTCTTCGCGGTCGACGCGAGCGACCGGCTGATCCTCGACGAAGCGGATGCCGCGCTCGAGCAGACTGCGGGCGACCCCGGCCGGGTGGTGGTGATCGGCGACAACTACGGCGCCCTCACGCTCGCCTCGGCCGCAGTGCTCGGGCTGCACGGCATCCGCGTGCACCAGGACGCCCTCTCGAGCGAGCTCGCTCTCGCCGCCAACGCCAAGCGTGCCTCCGAGATCGACCTCACAGGCCGATACCGCATCCTGCCGCTCGGCCGCGAGCTGCTCGAGGGCGCCACCGTCGTGCTCCTCCAGCTTCCCCGTAGCCTCGCCGCTCTCGACGACATCGCGCGCACCATCGCCGCCTACGCCGACCCCGCCGTGGTTGTCTACGCGGGCGGCCGGGTGAAGCACATGACCCCCGCCATGAACGAGGTGCTGTCGGCCTCCTTCACCGAGGTCACCGCCACGCTCGCCCGCCAGAAGTCACGCGTGCTCGTGGCCCGCGGCGCCCGGCCCGAGGTGGGGGCGCCGCTGCACCACCGCGAGTTCCACGACGACCTCGGCTTGTGGGTGTGCGCCTCCGGCGGGGCCTTCGCCGGCACCAAGATCGACATCGGCACCCGCCTGCTGCTCGACCACCTGCCCGAGATGCGGCCGGATGCGCGCACCGCCGTCGACCTCGGTTGCGGCACCGGCGTGCTCGCTGCCGCTCTCGCACAAGCGCGCCCCGCCCTCTCCGTGATCGCCACCGACCAGTCCGCCGCCGCGGTCGCCTCAGCACAGGAGACGATGGCCGCGAACGGGCTCGCCGACCGCGTCGAGGTGGTGCGGGCGGATGCGCTGAGCGGCTTCGACGACGACAGCGCCGAACTCGTCGTTCTGAACCCGCCGTTCCACATCGGCTCGACGGTGCACGCGGGCATCGCCCTCAAGCTCTTCGAGGCCGCGGGCCGCGTGCTCGCGCCCGGTGGCGAGCTCTGGACGGTGTTCAACTCGCACCTGTCCTACCGGGCAGCGCTGCATCGCGCGGTGGGGGAGACCCGTCAGGCCGATCGCAACGCGAAGTTCACGGTGATGGTGTCGACGAAGCGCTGACCTCCGGTACGGAGAGCACTACCGCAGAGCGCGGGTGGGGAGTGCCGGCGCTGACAGCACGCGGGCCGGGAAGCGGTTCTTGAGGGTGAGCTCGGTGCTGATCAGGATGGCCGCGACGCCGATGAGGGCGGTGCCGATGACGGCCACCGGGATCATCGTGTCGTGGTCGAAGCGCGGGATGAGGTCGAACGGCTCGGCGAGGCCGATGAGCATGAAGAACGCCGTCGAGTAGACCACGACGCGGATGCGCCAGAGCCGGTCGACGCCCGCGAGCGCGAAGAAGGTGAGCAGCCAGATGCCGTACCAGGGGTGCAGCACGGGCGAGGAGAGCATGATCACGGCGAAGCATCCGGCCAGCAGCCACAGCGGGTCGACGCGGCGCTTGGCGATCACCAGGTAGGCGGCGGCCGTGCAGCCGAGGCCGAGCATCCCGAGCTTGAACACCTCTTGCGTGATGTCGCCCGACAGGCCGACGCCGTTGGCGAGGCCGCCGACGCTGATGCCGAGGATGTTCGCGGGGGCGTACCAGGAGGAGATGGTGACGGGGGTCGCCAGCGCCGAGACCCAGCCGACGCCGATGCCGAGGCCCCAGCCGAGCACCGCGATGCCGCCGAGCGCGATGCTCGCGACGGCCACCCAGCGCTTGATGATGGCGCCCCAGCCGGCGTTCTGCCCGGCCCAGATGAGACCGATGATGGGCAAGGCGATGAGCGCGATCGGTTTCACGCCGATGGCGACGGCCACGAAGATCGTGCCGAGGATGGGCCGGTCTTTCAGGGCGTAGTAGACGCCGCCGACGATGAAGCCGAGCATCAGGCCGTCGTTGTGGCCGGCCACCACGAAGTTCATCAGCACGAGGGGGCTGGCGGCCACGATCCACAGCACGCCGGCCTCGTTGAGGCCGCGCAGGCGGGCGATGCGCCAGGCGTAGTAGGCCAGCATCGCGAGGCCGCCCGCCGCGAGCAGTCGGAAGATGAAGATCGGCACCTCGGTGGGCAGCGCATCCGTCGCCATCACGGTGAGCTTGCTGAGCCACACGAACACGGGGCCGTAGGGGGTCTGCGTGTCGGCCCAGAGGGGGTCGACGCCGAGGGCGAACCAGCCCGGCAGGTCGGCCATGCCCGTGGTGTAGGGGTTCATGCCGGCGGCCATCAGACGGCCCTGGCCGACGTAGGCGAACATGTCGCGGCTGAACATCGGCACGGTGACGAGCAGCGGGATGCCCCACGCGATCGCCGAGGTCACCACCTGGCGGAGCGGGGAGGCCTGCTTGGAGGCGGTCGCCGCATCCGTCGCCGACTCCGTCTTGGGGGTGGTTGCGTCTGCTGCGCCCTGCCGGGTGCGGAGCAGCGAGACGCCGAGCGCGAGCCAGGCGGCGAGGAGGAGCAGCGCGCCGCCGACCACGAGGATGCCGCAGATGGTGACCGCGCCGCGGGTGTTGCGGAGCAGATCGATGAGGAGCCAGCTCTGGATGCTGGAGGCGGGACTCAACCAGCCGACGCCGAGCGAGCCGACAGCGATGCTGACGGAACCGACCACCCCGAGGATCAGTCGTACGCGCGGCGAGAGGACATACACGCCTATTTCTTACCACGTTCAGCTGAATATCAGCCAGCGATGGGTCGCAGGCGGGCATCGAGCGGCTTTGCCGCTGGCGCGAGAACATCCATTCTGCTAAACTTGAGTCAGGTCAACTCAAGTTTAAAGGGAGAATGCGAGCCAGCATGGCAACCAACCAGGGAACCCCGAGCGACGACGAGCAGAAGAGCGCTCTCGAGCAGTACGGCGTCAACCTGACCGAGATCGCGGCGAGCGGCAAGCTCGACCCGGTGATCGGGCGTGACGCCGAGATCCGGCGCGTCAGCCAGGTGCTCACGCGCCGCACCAAGAACAACCCCGTGCTCATCGGCGAGCCCGGTGTCGGCAAGACGGCCGTTGTCGAGGGCCTCGCCCAGCGCATCGTCGCCGGCGACGTGGCCGATTCGCTGAAGGGCAAGCAGCTGGTGTCGCTCGACCTGGCGGCGCTCGTGGCCGGCGCCAAGTACCGGGGCGAGTTCGAGGAGCGGCTGAAGGCGGTTCTCAAGGAGATCAACGACGCCGACGGCCAGATCATCACCTTCATCGACGAGCTGCACACTCTGATGGGCGCCGGCGGCGGCGAGGGCTCGGTGGCGGCGTCGAACATGCTGAAGCCGATGCTCGCGCGCGGCGAGCTGCGCCTGATCGGCGCCACCACGCTCGACGAGTACCGCGAGTTCATCGAGAAGGACGCCGCCATGGAGCGGCGCTTCCAGCAGGTGTTCGTGGGGGAGCCTTCGGTCGAAGACACCGTGGCGATCCTGCGCGGGTTGAAGGAGCGCTACGAGGCGCACCACAAGGTGTCCATCGCCGATGCGGCGCTCGTGGCCGCTGCCTCGCTGTCGAACCGCTACATCCCGGGCCGTCAGCTCCCCGACAAGGCCATCGACCTGATCGACGAGGCTGCGTCGCGCCTGCGCATGGAGATCGACTCCGCTCCGGTGGAGATCGACGAGCTTCGGCGCAGCGTCGACCGGCTGCGCCTCGAGGAGCTCGCGCTCAAAAAGGAGAAGGACGACGCCTCGAAGGAGCGCCTGGCGGCCCTGCGCGAGACCCTGCGCATCCGTTCGCAGGAGCTCGCGGGCCTGCAGGAGCGGTGGGATCGCGAACGCGCGGCGCTGAACCGCGTGGGCGAGTTGAAGGAGAAGCTCGACAACGCCCGTATGCGGGCCGAGCGCGCCCAGCGCGAGGGCAAGCTGGAGCAGGCCTCGCGGCTGCTCTACGGTGAGATCCCGGTGCTCGAGCGCCAGCTCTCCGAGGCCGAGGCGGCGGAGATCGACTCGGAGGGCGCCGAGCGCATGGTGAACGACCAGGTCGGCGCCGACGACATCGCGGCCGTCATCGCGCAGTGGACCGGCATCCCGGTCGACCGGCTCACCCAGGGCGAGACCGAGAAGCTGCTGCACCTCGAGGCGGAGCTCGGCAAGCGCCTGATCGGCCAGAAGGCCGCGGTGCGAGCGGTGGCCGACGCGGTGCGCCGCTCGCGGGCCGGCATCTCGGAGGCCGACCGGCCGACGGGGTCGTTCCTGTTCCTCGGGCCCACCGGCGTGGGCAAGACCGAGCTCGCGAAGGCGCTCGCCGAGTTCCTGTTCGACGACGAGCGTGCCCTCGTGCGCATCGACATGTCGGAGTACGGCGAGAAGCACTCGGTGGCCCGGCTGCTCGGGGCCCCTCCCGGCTACATCGGCTACGAGCAGGGCGGGCAGCTCACCGAAGCGGTGCGCCGCCGGCCCTACTCCGTGGTGCTGCTCGACGAGGTGGAGAAGGCGCATCCCGAGGTCTTCGACGTGCTGTTGCAGGTGCTCGACGACGGCCGGCTCACCGACGGGCAGGGCCGCACGGTCGACTTCCGCAACACGCTGCTCGTGCTCACGTCGAACCTCGGCTCGCAGTTCCTGGTCGACCCGGCGCTGTCGCCCGAGGACCGCACCGCGCTCGTGCAGGAGGCCGTGCGCCAGGCGTTCAAGCCCGAGTTCGTGAACCGGCTCGACGACATCGTGGTGTTCGACGCCCTCTCGGAGGGCGACCTGGCGCAGATCGTGTCGCTCTACGTCGACCGTCTCGAGCGCCGGCTCGCCGGGCGGCGGCTGTCGCTCGCGGTGACTCCGGATGCGCGGAGCTGGCTCGCTGCGCACGGCTACGACCCCCTCTACGGGGCCCGGCCGCTGCGCCGCCTCATGCAGCACGAGATCGACGACAAGCTCGCGATGGCGCTGCTCGCCGGGGCCGTGCGCGACGGCGACACGGTGCGGGTGGACGTGGATGCCGACGGCGACGGGCTGACCGTGGGGGCTGTGTAGCCCCGGCGTACGGTCCGACGGCAACTGCTTCGCCGAAGGCCCGGTCCCGCGTGTGCGGGGCCGGGCCTTTCTGCGTGGTTCGGGTGCGTGTTACTCGGTGCGGGCTACTCGTTGACGAGGAGCAGCTCGCTCAGCGGGACTCGGGCGCGGGGCGCGGTCTCGCGGGCGCGGAGGGTCTCGTCGGGGAGCGCCTCCGGGGTGTCGAGGGTGCCGAGAGCGGTGACCGTGACCGGCACGAGGTTCTCGGCGAGGCCGAAGGCCGAGGAGACGGCGGCGGCGTCGAAGCCGCCCATCTGGTGCACGTGCAGCCCGTCGTGATGGGCCTGCACGGAGAGGTGGGCGAGGGCCTGACCGAGGTCGTACTCGGCCCAGCGGCGGGGCTTGCCCTCGGCGTCGGCCACTTCGGCCACGCCGACGATCAGCACGGCGGCCGAACCGGCCCAGACGGAGTTGAAGCCCATCAGTGAGGAGGCGACGGTGTCGAAGGCCGCGGAACCGCGGCGGGCCACGATGAAGCGCGCGGGCTGCGAGTTCGCGGCGGAAGGCGCCCAGCGGGCGGCCTCGAGAGCCGCGGTGAGGGCGGTCTCGTCGATGGCCTCGGTTGCCACGAAGGAGCGGGGGCTCCAGCGCTCGGCGAGGGTGGGGAGGATGGGGGCGCTCGTCTCGGCGCCGCGCGTGAAGGTCTCGGCCGTCATGCTCATGGTTGTCTCCTTGGAGTGTCTGTGTGCTGCACCCCATCGGACAGCCGGATGAACCGGACCATGGTCCGGTAATGGCCATAACTGTCCAGCACAGAGAACTATTCCGCGTCGCGCGCCCTCCGTGCGCGCAGGCGCGACACGACGAACCAGCTAGCCGCGCCGGCGACCCCCAGCAGCACGATCCACTGCAGGAATCCCGCGTACTCCTCCACCACGTGCCACTGCTCGCCCAGCCAGAAACCGGCCAGGATGAACGCCGTGTTCCAGATCAGGCTGCCCGCCGTGGTCAGTAGCGCGAAGGCGTGCAGGGGCATCCGCTCGATGCCCGCGGGGATCGAGATGAGGCTCCGGAAGATCGGCAGCATCCGCCCGAAGAAGACCGCCTTCCTGCCGTGCCGTCGGAACCAGGCCTCGGTCTTGTCGACGTCGGCGACGTCGACGAGGGGCAGTCGGCGGGCGATGGCGCGCATCCGCTCGCGGCCGAGCCAGGCGCCCAGGCCGTAGAGGACGAGGGCGCCGAGAAGCGAACCCAGGGTGGTGAACACGACCGCCGGCAGGAGGTCGAGCTCGCCGCGGCTGGCCGCGAAGCCCGCGAGCGGCAGGATGACCTCGCTCGGGATGGGCGGGAAGAGGTTCTCGGCGAAGACGGCGATCCCCGCCCCCACCGCGCCGAGCGTCTCCATGAGGGAGACGAGCCCGTCGGCGAGAGGGCCGAGGCTGTTGCCGGAGTCGGCGGCCGGCGCCGGGGCGGCGAAGGGGAGGGATGGGTCGGCTGGGGCCAGGCTCATACCGCCGACTGTAGGCCGCGCGGCTGAGGCGAGCCTGAACTCAGGTCGCGTCAGGAACGCACGAGCCGCGCGATCGCGTCGGAGGCCTCCTTGAGCTTGGCCTCGGCCACCGCGCCGCCTTCGGCCACCGCCTCGACGACGCAGTGGTTGAGGTGGTCGTTGAGCAGCCCGAGCGCCACCGACTCGAGCGCGCTCGTCATCGCCGAGACCTGGGTGAGGATGTCGATGCAGTACTTCTCGTCGGCCACCATGTTCTGCAGACCTCGCGCCTGGCCCTCGATGCGGCGCAGGCGCTTGAGGTAGCCGTCCTTGCTCGAGATGTAGCCGTGGTGCTGGTGTCCGGCATCCGGAGCCGCCCCGATCGGAGCGGAGGTGGGGCCGGATGCGCTGGGCTCGGTTTCGCTCATGATCAGATTCTCCCCGGTCGCAGGTCGAGACGCCGCAGCAGCTGCGCGTTGAGGGCCACGATGATCGTCGACAGCGACATCAGGATCGCCCCGACGGCCATCGGCAGCACGAACCCGATGGGCGCCAGCACTCCGGCGGCCAGCGGTACCGAGAGCAGGTTGTAGCCCGCGGCCCACCACAGGTTCTGGGTCATCTTGCGGTAGCTCGCGGTCGACAGTTCGATGACCGAGAGCACCGAGCGCGGGTCGTCGCTGGCCAGGATGACGCCGGCCGAGGCGATGGCCACGTCGGTTCCGGCGCCGATCGCGATGCCGACATCCGCCCGGGCGAGCGCCGGGGCGTCGTTCACGCCGTCGCCCACCATCGCGACCTTGCGGCCCTCCGCCTGCAGTTCCGCGACCTTCGCCGACTTGTCGCCGGGCTTCACGCCCGCGAACACGCGCTCGATGCCGAGCTCCGCGGCGACCGCGGCGGCGACCGATTCGGCGTCGCCCGTGATCATCACGACCTGCACGCCGCGCTTCGTCAGTGCGGCGACGGCGTCGCGCGACTCGGGGCGCACCTCGTCGGCCAGCGCGATCAGTCCGATCACCTCGTCGTCGGCGAGGACGTGCAGCACCGTCTGGCCGGCCTGTTCGTGCGCGGGGAGCGGATGCGCGCCTCGCGCCTCGAGCAGAGCGGGGCCGCCGACGCGGATCGTGAGGCCGGAGACCTCGGCCACGACGCCCACGGCGGTCGACGCCTCGAATCCGGTGGCCGCGGGCACGGCGAGTGCGCGCATCCGGGCCGCTTCGACGATCGCGCGGGCCAGCGGATGCTCGCTGTCGGTCTCGGCCGCCGCGGCCAGGGCCAGCACCTCGTCCTCGGTGCGGCCGGGTGTCGCGACCACGGCCGTGACGGCGGGCTCGCCCTTGGTGAGGGTGCCGGTCTTGTCGAAGAGAACCGTGTCGACGGTTCGCATGGTCTCGAGTGCGAGGCGGTCCTTCACGAGGATGCCGGCCTTCGCCGCGCGCTCGGTGGAGATCGACACGACGAGCGGGATGGCGAGTCCCAGGGCGTGCGGGCAGGCGATGACGAGCACCGTGATGGTGCGGATGACCGCATCGCCCGGACTGCCGACGATCGACCAGACGATCGCCGTGATCACCGCCGCCCCGAGCGCGAACCAGAACAGCCAGCCGGCCGCGGTGTCGGCGATGCGCTGCGCGCGCGAGCTCGAGTTCTGCGCCTCGGAGACGAGTCTCTGGATGCCCGCGAGCGCGGTGTCGTCGCCCACGGCGGAGACGCGGATGCGCAAGGCCGTGTCGGTGGCGACGGTCCCCGCCACGACGTGGGCGCCGGGGCCGCGGGAGACCGGGCGCGACTCGCCCGTGATCATCGACTCGTCGATATCGGCGGTTCCTTCGACCACCTCGCCGTCGGCGGGCACGCGCGCGCCGGGGCGCACGATCACGAGGTCGCCGACCCGCAGCTCGGAGGGGGAGACCTTCTCGACGGTTCCGGCGCCGGCGAGGCGCTCGGCCTCGTCGGGCAGCAGGGCCGCGAGGCTGTCGAGCGCCGAACTCGTCTGGGCGAGGGAGCGCATCTCGATCCAGTGGCCGAGCAGCATGATGACGATCAGCAGCGCGAGCTCCCACCAGAAGTCGAGCTGGTGGTCGAGGAGTCCGAGGGTCGCGCCCCACGAGGCCACGAAGGCCACGGTGATGGCGAGGGCGATGAGCAGCATCATTCCGGGTTGGCGGGCGCGCAGCTCGGCGACGCCGCCGGTGAGGAAGGGCCGGCCGCCGAGCACGAACATGACGGTGCCGAGCGCGGGGGAGATCCAGGTGGTGATGCCGGAGTCCGGGAGCGGGTAGCCCAGGATCATGGCGAACATCGAGCTGAAGCCGACCACCGGCAGCCCGATGACGAGCATCACCCAGAAGAGGCGGCGGAACTGGCCGGCGTGGTCGCCGTGGCCGGCGTGGCCCATGTGGTCGTGGCCGGAATGGTCCATGTGGTCGTGGCCGGAGTGGTCCATGTGCGCGTGCCCGGCGTGGGCGGAGTGGTCCGTGTGGTCGTGCCCGGCGTGGTCGTGGCCGGCGTGCTCGTGATCCGCATGGCCGTGCTCGGTCTGGTCGATGGGTGCCGACGGCTCGTCGGGATGCTCGTGGATGGTGCTCATCATGCCACCATATACCCCTAGGGGGTACCTAGTCACGGTTTCGCCGGGGCGGAAGGCGGCCAATCGGCTCTCGCGTGGGGGAGTCGCCGTCATGACGGCACACGGCGCGCATGCCGGTGCGCTGCTACTTTGAACCCCATGACGGATCGCGGAGAGCCGGAGGGCGCAGCAGCGCCCGCCCCCGAACCGGTGCCCGGGCCGCCCCCCGGCACGAAACCCGCGCGAGGCCGCCGCGCCGGCGATCCCTCCTCGCGCATCACGGGGGTGATCGTGGTGGGCATGAGCGTGGCCGTCTGGTGGCCGGCCTTCACGCTCGGCGCGTGGGGCGATTTCTTCTTCGATCAGATGCTCACGGTCTGGGCTGCCGCGACGGGCGCCTTCATCGTCGTGCTCATCCAGCCCCGCGGAGCACCCCGGGTGGGCCGCGCGCTGGCCCTGCTCATCCCGAGCGTCTGGCTGGCGCTGTCTTTCGTGGCGGGTTCGGACACCAACGACTGGGTCGTCATCCTGATCGCCATCATCGGCGGTCTCGTGGCGTTCCTCGCCGTGCCCACGACGATCTGGGTGCTCGCCCGCATCATCTGGCCCGAGTTCGGCGACTCGATCTCGCTCGGTCGTCGCTTCGCCGTGATCGGGGCCGTCGCGCTGATCGCGGTGGCCTCCTTTCTGCTCGGTGTGAACCAGTCGAGGTTCCTCACCTGCCACGACTTCACCGTGAGCGGCAACTCCGAGCCGCCGGGCTGCACGCCCGAGCCCACGCCCTAGCTCGCCGCGAGCTCCCGCTGCAGCGCGGCCACGAAGGCGTCGATGTCGGCCTCGGTGGTGTCGAAGGCGCACATCCAGCGCACCTCGCGGGTGGCCGGGTTCCAGTCGTAGAAGCGGAACGACTCGCGCAGGCGGTCGGCCACACCCGCGGGCAGAATCGCGAACACCGCGTTCGACTGCGTCGCCTGCGTGAGCGTCACGCCCGGGAGCGCTTCGACGGCGGTGCGCAGACGCTGCGCCATCGCGTTCGCGTGCGAGGCCGAGCGCAGCCACAAGTCCGACTCCGAGCCGTAGAGCGCGATGAGCTGCGCCGAGACGAAGCGCATCTTCGAGGCCAGCTGCATGTCGAGCTTGCGGAGGAAGGGGATGCCGCTCACCGCATCCGGATTCAGCACCACCACGGCCTCGCCGTAGAGCAGCCCGTTCTTGGTGCCGCCGAGCGAGAGCACGTCGACGCCCGCGTCGGTGGTGAACGCCCGCAGCGGCACGCCGAGCGAGGCCGCCGCGTTCGAGAGGCGCGAACCGTCGAGGTGCAGCGTCATGCCGAGCGAGTGCACGTGCTCGGCGATGGCCGCGATCTCGTCGACGGTGTAGACCGTGCCGAGCTCGGTGGTCTGGGTGATCGACACGGTCAGCGGCTGCGCGCGGTGCTCGTCGCCCCAGCCCCAGGCCTCCACGTCGATGAGCTCGGGGGTGAGCTTGCCGTCGGGGGTGGGTACGGTGAGCAGCTTGAGGCCGGCCACGCGCTCCGGCGCGGCGTTCTCGTCGGTGTGGATGTGCGCGGTGGTGGAGCACACCACGGCACCCCAGCGGGGGAGCATCGCCTGCAGCCCCACCACGTTCGCCCCCGTGCCGTTGAACACCGGTAAGGCCTCGGCCTGCCCGCCGAAGTGCCCGCGGACGACCTTCTGGAGCTCGGCCGTGTAGACATCCTCGCCGTAGGCGATCTGATGGCCGCCGTTGGCCGCCGCGATGGCCTCGAGCACCTCCGGATGCGCGCCGGCGTAGTTGTCGGAGGCGAAGCTCCGCAGCCCGCGGTCATGCAGAGGGGTGGATGCGGGGCTCACGGATGCAGGGGTGTCGCTGTGCAGATCGGTCACCGAACCAGTCTCCCTCAAATCTGTGGATCGGCAGCGGAATGCGCCGATGTCCCCACCGGCCGCCGCCCAGGGCATACCCTTCGAGAACCGAGCCACCGTGGCTCCGCTGAAGGAGACCTGTCATGGCCGAGAAATCCGCACGCAAAGCCGTCGCCAAGCCCGCCGCCCGCTCGCTCAAGGAGAAGCGCGCCGACAAGCGCTCGAAGAGCGACAAGCAGGACCACTCGGCCGACGTGGTCGCCAACGTCAAGAAGAAGTAGAGCCTTCCGCGGCGGCGGGTGCGTCGGGCACCCGCGCCGGGAACCAGGCGGGCAGCAGCCGCACGTAGCTGCGCAGAAAGGCCTCGGAGTCGCGCGGCGCCGGCGTCTGCAGCCAGGAGCCGATGGCGCCGATCGCCCCGTTGGCGATGAAGGGACCGGCGATGACCGCGAAGAGCGGGTCGTCGGAGGCCGGTTCCTCGGCGAGGAACGCGCGCAGCGAGCTCTCGAACTGAGCGCTCAGCATCGGCCGCAGGCTCGCGGCCCCGCTGCCCGCCGTGAGCCCACGCTCGTAGATGCTCGAGTGCTTCTCGATGTGCCGCAGCACCGACCGCGTGGCGGAGGTCGTGGCTTCGCGCCGCGCCTCCGGGTCGACCTCGTCGAGGTGGTCGCGGCGGATGGCCTCGAGCTCCTCGCTCAGCACGCTCTCGAGCAGGGCGATCGGCGAGCTCGCGTGGGCGTAGAAGGTGGAGCGGTTCACGTCGGCGAGCGTGGCGATCTCGGAGGCGCTGATGCTGTCGATCGGCCGCTCGGCCGCGAGTTCGAGCACGGCGGCGGCGAGCTTGGCGCGGCTGCGGCGGTGGCGGGCGTCCACTCGGCCTCCTCTCGTGTGCTCCTATGATGCCCGAAACCGCTCGTCCACCGGGAGTTTCCTTCGACGCGGCCCGGATGCGCCTTCCGTGCGGGCCAGGGCTGTCCGGGCCGTCCGGGGTCAGAGCCGGATGCGCCGGCCGTTGAGCGAGGTCGCCGGCTCGTCCCAGAGGCCGACGACGGAGGCCGCGAGATCGGAGACCTCTGTGTATCCCGCGAACGTCTTCTCGGGCGAGGCCGCGCGCATCCGGTCGTCGACGAGGGCCAGCACCACGAAGATCGCGACGGCGGAGCGCAGTGCCGGGCGGGCGCGGGCGCCCGCCGCCGCGTCTCCCGCGGCCTGGTCGGCGGCGAAGCCGGCCGCCACCGAGCGCAGCCACGACTCCGAGGCGGCCTTGCCGGCGGCGTAGTCGGCGCCGGAAGCGGTGGGCCGGTCCACCGCCGTCGACGAGACGAACGCCACCCGGCCGGCCTCCGACGCCACGAGCGCCGGGTAGAAGGAGCGGGTCGTGTTGCGCAGGGTGCGGAAGGCCCGCTCCATCGCGGCCCAGCCGTCATCCGTCTGCCCGGTGATGCCTCGGCCGCCCACCCAGCCGCCCACGAGGTGCACGAGCCCGTCGACCGGGCCGGTGCTCGTCAGCCGCTGGGCGAGCGCATCGACGGCGGCGCTGTCGCTGAGATCGCACACTTCCGTGAGCGCGCCGGGCACGCGCTCGGCGAGGGCGTCGAGGCGCTCGCCGTTCGACCCGACCCCCACCACGGCCGCGCCCGCCGCCGCGAGGGCGGCGCACACGGCCACGCCCGACTCGCTCGTGGCCCCCGCCACGACCACCCGCCGCCCGCGCACTCCGCGCGCGTCCGCGTCCGCCCCGCGCATTCCTGCTTCGCTCATCCCCTCATCCTGCCTTCCCGCCTCCCACACCGCCTCCACAGCCCCATCGAGCCGCCGAAAAGACGCCCAAAACCCGCAGAATGGACGTGATTTCGACGGCTCGGTGAGGTGGGCGGGGGAGCGGGGTGGGCGCGCGCGGGCCTCAGGAGCGGCCCGTGATGCCGGCGGTCGAGACGATCACCTCGCGCATCTTCTTGTCGAGCGCCTCGTAGAACATCGACAGCGGAAACTCGTCGTCGAGCACGGCGTCGGTGAGGCCGCGCGGCGGACCGTCGAGCGGCAGCGCGGCCGCCCCCTGCGCCCAGACGGAGGCGGGGTTGGGCGTGAGCGTGCTCGAGACGAGCGCGTAGGCGGCCAGCCAGTGCGCCGTCTTGGGGCGGTCGATCGAGCGCCAGTACAGCTCGTCGATGGCGTCGCCCAGCGCGAGCACCGCATCCGCCACCTCGGGCCAGTCGATGGTGAGCTGGGTGTCGGTCCAGTGCAGCACGCGGCGCTGGTGCAGCCATGCGAACAGCAGCTGGCCACCCAGCCCGTCGTAGTTGCGCACCCGGCTGCCCGTGATGGCGAAGCGGAAGATGCGATCGAACAGCACCGCGTACTGCACGAGGCCGGCCTGCTCGAGCAGTTCGGCGTCGGCCGGGCTCAGGCGGCCCACCTCGAGCGCGTCCCGGGCCGCCACCAGTCGCCGCTCGATGCGCACCGCCTCGCGGAACGCCGTGAGGTCGCAGCGCAGCTCCTCGAGCGAGTAGAGGAAGTACGGCATCCGCTGCTTGATCATGAACGGGTCGAAGGGCAAGTCGCCGCGCATGTGGGTGCGGTCGTGGATGAGGTCCCACATCACGAAGGTGCGCTCGGTGAGGGCCTGGTCCTCGAGCAGCCGAGCCGCCTCGGACGGCAGCTCGAGCCGGGTGACGGATGCCGCCTCCCGCACCACCCGGCGGAACCGCGCCGCCTCGCGGTCGGCGAAGATCGCTCCCCAGGTGTAGGCCGGGATCGTCGACGTCGCCACCGACTCCGGGAACAGCACGGCAGAGTTGGTGTCGTAGCCCGCGGTGAAGTCGAGGAAGCGGATGGGCACGAACAGGCTGTTCGAATAGTCGCCGCCTTCGAGGGCGGCCACGAAGTCGGGCCAGAGCACCTCCACCAGCACGGCCTCGACGTGCCGCTCGGTGCTGCCGTTCTGCGTGTACATCGGGAACACCACGAGGTGACGGATGCCGTCGCTGCGGTGGCGCTCCGGATGGAACGCCACGAGCGAGGCCACGAAGTCGGGCACCCCGAAGTCGTCGGCCGCCCACGTCGTGAAGTCGTCGCGAACGGCCACCAGGTAGTCGTGGTCGTGCGGGAAGCGCGGCGCGAGTTCGGCGACGGCGTCGCGGATGCGCTCCACCAGATCGCGGGCGAGCGGATGATCGACGGGGTCGGGCACCGAGCCGTCCTTCGCCTGCAGGGGCTGCAGCTCTGCGACGGCGTGCTTGAGGGCGATCCAGGCCGCCGACTCCTCGACGGGATCGCCGGCGGCTCCTGCTCCCGACGAGGTCAGGGCGTCTTCGACGACCTCGGGTTCTCCGATGATGGCCTTCCGGTCGGCGGAGCGGGAAGGGGCGATGGTGCGATCGCGTGCGGGCATGGTGGAACCTCCAATCGGTCGTCCTTTCGAGCCTAGGTGCAACGCATCCGCTCTTCTTTGAGCTCCCCGGAGCTTTCTTGCGCCAGGGCACCCAAGCTGCGCGGGAAATCACTGTCACGGTGCTCGTCGGCGGCCGAGCGGGTCGCGAGAGGCCCGCGCAGGAGCCGCAGGTACCATGGGGGCGATGGATGAGCAGACGGCACCGCCGACCACCCGGAGGCAGGCCCGTCAAGCCGCCGCAGGCTCGGCCAAGCCCGACCACTTCCTGCCGCACATCCAGGGCCTGCGTGCCATCGCCGTGTTGCTCGTGGTGGTCTACCACTTCTGGCCCGGCCGCCTCAGCGGCGGCTACATCGGTGTCGACGTCTTCTTCGTGATCTCGGGCTTCCTCATCACCCAGCAGCTCACGCGCCAGCTCGAACGCACCGACCGCATCGCTCTGCCGAGCTTCTATGCCAAACGTGCACGCAGACTCCTCCCGGCCGCCATCGTGGTGCTCGTCTTCGCGAGCCTCGCGACGCTGTTCATCATGCCGCTCTCGAGTCTGACCGAGAACGTGCGCGAGATCCTCGCCTCCACCTTCTATGTGGAGAACTGGGCCCTCGCCCTCAACTCTGTGGACTACCTCGCCGCCGCCAATGAGCCGAGCCTCGTGCAGCACTACTGGTCGCTGTCGCTCGAGGAGCAGTTCTACCTGTTCTGGCCGGTACTGCTGCTCGGCGCATCCGTGTTCGCCGTGAAGGTCATGAAGCGCCGAAAGTGGGTGGGGCTGATCGCCGTGCTCGCCGTCGTCGGCGTCGCCTCCTTCGCCCTGTCGATCTTCTTCACGGCCACCGACCCGGCCGCCGCCTACTTCGTCACCTACACGCGCGTGTGGGAGTTCGCGGTCGGCGGCGCGCTCGCGCTGCTGCCGCGATTGCGCCCCACCCGTGCGTGGCAGTCGAACGTCCTCGGCTACGGCGGCATCGCCGTCGTGCTCGCGTGCGGCTACTTCTTCACCGCGTCGACGCCGTTCCCGGGCTACATGGCCGCCATCCCGGTGCTCGGCACGGCTGCCATCATCGTCTCCCACCACCGCGAGAAGCCGTGGGATGCGGGCCGGGTGCTCAGCATCCGTCCTGTCAGCTTCATCGGCGACATCTCGTACTCGCTCTACCTGTGGCACTGGCCGCTCATCATCATCGCGCCCTACGTGCCCGGCTGGGGGCTCAGCACGCTCAACCGCGTGGCGCTGTTCCTCTTCTGCTTCGTCATCGCCTGGCTGACCAAGCGCTTCATCGAGGACCCGGCCCGGCGCTGGCGGTTCTTCGTGGGCCGCCGCCCGCGCGTCACCATGATCGGCGTGGTCGCGGCCATGGCGGTCTCGAGCCTCTTCGTGGGGGCCGCCTGGGCCGTGCAGCAGCCGAAGTACGACGCCGAGGCGAGCCAGCTGGCGAGCACCCTGGCGAACCCGCCCGACTGCTTCGGTGCCGCCTCCGGCCCCACGAACGGGCTCACCGCCGTGCCGGCGCCCTGTGTGAACCCGGCGCTCGACGGGCAGATCATCCCGAGTCCGGGCTTCGGCAACGCCGACCGCCCCGAGCATCCGGAATGCCTGAGCACCCTCAACGACGCCACCGTGCGCGACTGCCAGTTCGGCAGCACCGCCGCGGATGCGCCCCAGGTCGCCCTCATCGGCGACAGCCACGCCTACGCGCTGATGGATCCGTTCATCGCCATGGCGGAGAAGAACGGCTGGCATCTCACCACCTACCTCAAGGGCGGATGCCCGTGGACGTCGACGCCGATGACCGGCAGCGACGCCTTCTCCCAGTCGTGCGACACCTGGCGAGCGAGCCTCACCGAGCAGCTCTCCGCCCACACGCCGTTCGGTGCCGTCTTCACGGCGGCGCTCGTCGACCGGGCCACGGCGTCGACCTCGGCGGAGGCCGACACGGTCGCCGCGGGCTACTCCGATGCCTGGCAGCAGGTGCTGGGCGCCGGCACGCCGATCGTGACGATCGTCGACAACCCCTCCTGGTCGGACGACCCGAACAAGTGCCTGCGCACCTCCGCGGAGTCCAGCTGCACCGAGCCGCGCAGCGACGCGCTCGCGGCCTTCGACCCCCTCGCGATCGCCGCATCCGGAGCCGCCGCCCAGGGCCAGCCCGTGACGCTGCTCGACTTCAGCAACACCTACTGCAGTGACACCACCTGCCCCGCCGTCGTCGGCGGCGCCAACGTCTACCGCGACCCCGACCACCTCACCCGCACCTTCGCGTTCACGCTCGAGCCGTTCCTCTCGACCGCCGTCGCCTCAGCCCTGGCCCGCTGATCCGGTCGTGCTGGGGGTTCTGACCGGCTTCGGCATCATCGGGTTCGTCATCCTGGTCGGCTACGGGGTGCAGCGCACCGGCATTCTGCCGCCGGATGCGCGCGTCGCGATGAACCGCGTCGCCTTCTTCGTGGCCACCCCGGCCCTGCTGTTCTCGGTGCTCGCGCACTCGCATCCGGCCACCGTCTTCTCGTCGTCGATCCTCGTCACCCTGATCGCCGTGATCGTGTCGGTGCTGGCGTACCTGGTGGCGTCGCGGCTCTTCTTTCCGCGGCCGGTGGCGGAGACCACCGTGGGCGCCGCCGCCTCGGCCTACGTGAACGCCAACAACATCGGGCTGCCGGTGGCCCTCTACGTGCTCGGCGACTCGCAGCTCGTCGCGCCGGTACTGCTGCTGCAGCTCATCGTGCTGGCGCCGATCACGCTGACGCTGCTCGACGTGTCGACGAGCGGCTCGGCCTCCGTGCGCTCGATCGTGACCCAGCCGCTGCGGAACCCGATCATCCTCGCCTCGCTGCTCGGGCTCGTGATCGCGCTCACGGGGGTGCAGCTGCCGGATGCCGTGTACGCGCCGTTCCAGCTCATCGGCGGGGCCGCCATCCCGCTCGTGCTGCTCTCGTTCGGTATGTCGCTCGTGGGGCAGAGGCCGCTGCAGCCCGGTTCGGGGCGCGCGGAGGTCCTCGTGGCCACGGGCATCAAGATCGTGCTCATGCCGCTCGTGGCCTATACCGTGGGGCGCTTCGTCTTCGGGCTCGACGGCGCGCGGCTCTTCGGCGTGGTGGCGCTGGCCGCGTTGCCGACGGCGCAGAACATCTACAACTTCGCCTCGCGCTACCAGCGCGGAACCATCGTGGCCCGCGACACCGTGCTGCTCACGACGCTCGGCTCCGTCGTGGTGCTCGTCGTGGTCGCTGCCGCCCTCGCGCCGTAGGCGCGTCCAGCTGCTCCTGACGGTGTGAACCGGCTACGGGAGCCGGGCGCGCCGGGCGCGGGCGCGCGCGGCGGCGCGCGCGGCGGCGTCGGATGCGCGGGTCGCGGCCGCGAGCTCCTTGCGCAGCGCAGCGCGCGCGGAGGTGGCGGAGGAGAGCTCGTCCTGTGCGGCGTCGAGCTCGTCGCGGAGGGCGCGCACCTCGTCGGCCAGACGATCGCGGAGGGCGGCGTTGTCGCGAATCCGCAGCTCGATCCCGGCGACCTCGGCGGCGGCATCCTCCGCGTCCTGCCGGGTGTCCTCGGCGTCGCGGCGGGCGTCGTCGCGGGCCTGCTGCTCGCGCGCGGCCCGTGCGGCGGTCGCGTGGTCAGGACTCTTCGGCTCTGCTGCCTTCTGCTCGGCCGTCTTCTGCGCGGCGGCCTCGTTCTCTCCCGCCGTCGGAGCGCGCATGCCCCTGCCAGGGGTGGCGGACGTTCCGGGCGCGCCACCGGAGCTGGCGGGCGCGAACGTCGACTCGGTGACGACGTCGAGCGGCACAGCGGTGGCGCCGTCGAGATCCACGGGCTCGAGGCCGCTGCTCTCCAGCGTGCGCAGGAGCGCTCCGGAGCGCACGGCGGTCGCCGCCGCACGGTCGCCGAAGGCGGCTTGAAGGGTCTGCTGCACCTCCACCGCCGCCGAGGCCGACACCGCCACGCCGAGCTCGTCACCCAGTTCCCGGGCCGTGGCGGCGGCAGCGGAGAGGAGCCGGTGCCGCTCGCGGCCGAGCTCGCGCACCAGGGCGCCGTCGTGCGCGTCCTGGGCCGCGCGCATCCGTTCGCCCAGGTCGAGCAGGGTACCGAGCTGCCGGCCCCGGTGCCGCGCCAGCATGTTCACCGCCCACGCGGCGACCGATGGTCTGGTGAGCGTGCGGATGCGCCGGGCGAGGTCGCGGTCACCGCCCTCGGCCGCGGCGACGGCTCGCGCGTTGCGCGCCGCGACGAACGCACCTGGGGCCAGGCAGTACAGGCTGTCGACGATCTCCGTCATCGCTTCGGACCCGGGTCCGGACCCGGACCCGGGCGAGGGCCGCTGCCCGCCCGCCCGGTCCGCGCCACCCGTCTCGTCGGCGGTCATCCCGTCGGCGGTCGTGTCGTCGTGCATCACGGCGCGGCCGGGGGTGCCGTCATCCCGGCCCAGAGCACGGCGACGGTGGCGCTGGTCGCCGCCTCGACCGGCACGCCGTCGAGCAGGTCGTTGCTCGCGAGTGTGGCCACCCCGTGCACGGCGGCGAAGGCCACGAGGGCGAGCCGCTCCGGATCGCCCGCCGACAGCACCCCCTCGGTCTGCCCGCGGCGCAGGAGCTCGGTGGTGGTGTCCATGCTCGCGTGGCTGATGAGGCGTAGCCGCTCACTCGCATCCGGAGCGTGCTTGGTGGTGTACATCACCGAGAGCAGGGTTCGGTGCTCGACGGCGAACGCGACGTAGGCGCGCGCCACGGCGTCGAGCCGCTCGCGCAAGGTGCCCGCGGCCTGAGCCGCCACCTGGAGGCGGGCGTTCATGGCCACGAAACCGTCGTAGGCGAGCTCGTCGAGCAGCGCCTGCTTGTCGCGGAAGTGCCGGCCAGGCGCCCCGTGACTCACGCCCAGGTCGCGCGCGAGCTGCCGGAGCGAGAGCCCCTCGACGCCGTCGAGCTCGAGCGTCTGCTCGGCGCGTTCGAGCAGTGCGGAGCGCAGGTTGCCGTGGTGGTAGCTGCCGGCCGCTGCGGTGCTCGTCGTGCCCATGCCGCGAGTCTAGCGCCATGTAGGCGTTGACAACAATGCTGTCACTGTCTACATTGGCATCATGACCTTGGACTTCACCGGAACCACCGCCCTCATCACCGGAGCCAGCTCCGGCCTCGGCGTCGAATTCGCCACCCGCCTCGCCGCACGCGGGGCGGACGTCGTGCTCGTCGCCCGCCGAACCGACCGCCTCGAGACCCTCGCCGCCGAGTTGCAGGCCGAGCACGGCATCCGCGCCACTCCGATCGGGCTCGATCTCGCGCAGCCCCAGGCGGGGGCCCGGATGCGTGCTGAGCTCGAGCAGCGCGGCATCGCCGTGCAGACGCTCGTCAACAATGCCGGCTTCGGCACTCACGGGCCCTTCGCCGAAGCGGATGCCGCGGTGCTGGCGTCGGAGATCCAGCTCAACGTGGCGTCCCTCGTCGATCTCTCGCGGGAGTTCCTGCCCGATCTGCTCGCCGCGGCCGCGGGAGGCGCATCCGCTGCTCTGGTGAACGTCGCGAGCACGGCGGCCTACCAGCCGACCCCGTTCATGGCCGTCTACGGCGCCACGAAGGCCTTCGTGCTGAACTTCACCGAGGCGATCGCCTTCGAGACGCGGGACTCGGGGGTGCGGGTGCTCGCGCTCAGTCCGGGCGCCACCCGCACCGAGTTCTTCGACGTCGTGGGCAGCGAGGCCGCGGCGGTCGGGAGCTTCCAGAGCTCGGAGCAGGTCGTGGCCACGGCGCTCAAGGCGCTCGACCGGCGCCGCACGCCGGCCAGCGTCGTCTCGGGGCGGGCCAACGCTCTGACGGCGGCAGGGGCGGGCGTGCTGCCGCGCGGCGTCATCCTCTCGATGAGCGGGCGTCTGCTCTCCGACTGAACCACGCCCGGCGCCGGGGTGCCCGTGCGCCCGCGCGTCAGGCCAGCAGCCGCCGAACGAGGTGCTCCCAGCCGTCGGCGAGGCGCTCGCGGGGGAGCGTCTCCGTCGGCGGACCGGGTGGGAGCAGCAGGATCGCCTCGAGCACGGCGAGCAGCTCGAAGGCGAGGATCGGCACGTCGCCCTCTGCGCCGGCCTGCCGCAGCAGTGTCAGGATGTGCACCTCGGTGACCTTGCGGGCGGGAATCGAGTGGCGCGACTCCGCCGGCTCCTCGGCGGCCCGCAGGAGGTCGACCTGAGTGGCGAGGATCTCGATGCGTGCCCGCCCGAAGGCGACCAGCCGCTCGACCGGCGGCGCTCCCGGGCCGAGCGGGGGAGGGCCGCTGAGGAACCGGCCCTGGAAGTCCCGCTCGACGTGGTCGAGCAGAGCCTGGAAGAGCCCGGCCCGCGAGCCGAAGCGGCGGAACACCGTGCCCTTGCCGACGCCGGCCTCGCTCGAGAGTCGATCCATCGTGAGGCCCGCCACACCGTCTTCGGCGATGATGCGCCGCGCGCAGTCGATCAGCAGGGAGCGATTCCGGGCGGCGTCCGAACGCTCGGCCGCCGGCGGCCTGACTCGGGGATCGAGCGGATCCATGCACGGACTGTAGCACGGGAATAAACGGACCACGGTCCGGTTAATTCCCACAACCATACCGTCTCCGCCGGCCGTGCCGGCGGTCCTTCTGAGGAGAACAATGTCCGAGAAATCCGTGCTCGTGCTCGTCGGCAGCCTTCGCGCCGGCTCGACCAACCGCCAGCTCGCCGAGGCCGCCGTCGCCGTCGCGCCCGAGGGCCTGGCCCTGTCGATCTTCGAGGGCCACGGCGCCCTGCCGCTCTACAACGAAGACGCCGACATCGAGGGCGAACTCCCGGATGCGGTGGTCGAGTACCGCGCCGCCGTCGCGGCCGCCGACGCCGTGCTGGTGGTCACCCCGGAGCACAACGGCACCATCCCGGCCAACCTCAAGAACGCCATCGACTGGTCTTCGCGTCCCTTCGGCTCGAGTTCCATCTCGGCCAAGCCGCTGGCCGTCATCGGCACCTCCTTCGCCCAGTTCGGTGGGATCTGGGCCCAGGACGAGGCCCGCAAGGCCTACGGCATCGCCGGCGCCCGCGTGATCGAGGCGACGACCCTCGCCGTGCCGAACTCGGTGGTGCGGTTCGCCGAGACGCACCCGAAGGACGACGCCGAGATCGCCGAGCAGCTCGCGGCGTTCCTCGGGGAGTTCGCGTCTGCGCTCGACGAGCTCGACGCGGAGCAGGCCGCGGCCTGACCCGAGACGTCACTACTCGCCCGAGGCGTAACGACGTCGGCGCGACAACGCCGCGCCGACCGGCCCGTGAGGGCGCGATCGGCGCGGCGTCGGTCGTCGCTGCTGTTCGAGTCGGCAGAGGCCGACTCCGGCCGGTCGCAGCCGGCCTTGCTTGCTATGCCTGGGCCTCGGCCTGCTGCTTGGCCACGGCCTCGGCGTAGTCCTTCTTCACGGCTTCCATGTCGAGCGCACGCACCTGCGAGATCACGTCGTCGAGCACGGGGCCCGGCAGGGCTCCCGGCTGCGAGAAGATCGGGATGCCGTCGCGGTAGACCACCAGGGTCGGAATCGAGGTGATTCCATACGATCCGGCGAGCTCTCGCTGGTCTTCGGTGTCGACCTTCGCGAAGGTGATGTCGCTGTTCGCGTCACTGGCCTTCTCGTAGACCGGAGCGAACTGCTTGCAGGGGCCGCACCAGTCGGCCCAGAAGTCGATCAGGACGATGCCGTCGGCCACCGTCTCGTCGTGGTTGTCGATTGTCAGAGTCTTCGTGCTCATGCGTACATTAACCACTCTCGCGCGACGAAATTCCGCGGCATTCAGCCGACCTTCAGCTGACGTGCACCTCGGGCCGGTGCTTGCGGTCGCGCTCTGCGCGCCGCAGCACCTCACGGGTCACCGGAGCCACCTCGCCGGTGCCGGTCACGAGGTATTTGAGCATGTTCGAGATCGGGCTGCCCTCGGTCCACTCGAAGTAGATGTTCGGCACCACCCCGGTGAGGTCGCGGATCTCGAGGAGCACCGTGGCGATGGTGTTCGGGATGTTGCCGCTCGTGACCTTGAGCACCCGGAAGCCGTGCACGGCCTCGCCCCGCACCAGCAGGTCTTCTTCGAAGTCGGAGGAGTCGGAGGGGTACACCTCGAGGAAGATCACGGGCGAGCGCTGCGGGATGCCGCTGTCGCGCCGCTCCTCGGCGATCTTCTGCACGTATTCGCGGGCGGAGCCGTCGTCCGGCTCGTTCGCGATGATGCGGATCGAGTCGAACTCGTCGGCGTCGGTGAGCACGAAGTCGAGCGCCGTCGGGTCGAGCGACACCGAGGTCGCGCGCAGCTGGAACGAGCGCTGCACCCGCGACACGATCGACACCACGATGATCCCGAGGATGAACAGCGCGGCGATGCGCACGCCGTCGGGTCGCTCGATGATGTTCGCGACCGTGGTGTAGAGGAAGACCACCGACACCACGGCGAAGCCGATCATCGCCGCCTGCTGCTTCTTGCGCAGCGCCGACAGCGTGACGGCGACGGAGGCCGAGGTGATGAGCACGAGTACGCCCGTGGCGTAGGCGCCGGCCTGCGCGTCGACGTTCGCCCCGAACCACAGCGTGATGAGCACCGCGATCGCCGTGAACACGAGCACCAGCGGCCGCACCAGGCCGGCCCAGTGCGGGGCCATGCCGTAGCGCGGCAGGTAGCGCGGCACGAGGTTGAGGAGCCCGGCCATCGCCGACGCTCCGGCGAACCAGAGGATGGCGATGGTGCTGATGTCGTAGACCGTGCCGAAGCCCTCGCCGAGGAACTGGTGGGCGAGGTAGGCGAGCGCGCGCCCGTTGGCCGGGCCGCCGGCCTGGAAGTCCTTCTGCGGGATGAGCAGTGTGGTGACCACGCTCGAGGTGATGAGGAACGCGCTCATGATGACCGCGGCCGTGGTGAGGAGCCGCTTCGCGCCCCGGATGCGGGCGAGCGGCTTGTCGGGCTTGTCATCGGGCGAGCCGGTGATCTGCGGCATCACGGCCACCCCGGTCTCGAAGCCCGAGAGCCCCAGCGCGAGCTTGGGGAAGGCGATCAGTGCGATGCCCACCATGACGATCGGGTTGCCGTGCTCGGCCGTGAGCGCACCCCACCAGTCGCCGACGACGATCGGATTGTCGAACACGTGCCCGAGGGACACCACGATGACCACGGCGTTGAGCACCAGGAAGACCGCCACGAGCACCACGGCGATGTTGATGGCCTCTTTGAATCCGCGCAGGAACACCACGGCGAGGGCCGCGATGAGCACGAGCGTGATGATCACCTGGTTGCCATGGAACCACGACGGCGCGAACGGGTTCTCGATGGCGTGCGCCGTCGCATCCGCTGCGGACAGCGTGATGGTGATCATGAAGTCGGTGGCTGCGAAGCCGAGCAGCACGAGCACCACGAGCTTGCCGCCCCACCACGGCAGCAGCCGTTCGAGCATCGCGATCGAGCCTTCACCGCGGAAGCTCTCGCGGGCCACCCGGCGGTAGACCGGCAGGGCGCCGAGCAGCGTGAGCAGGATGAGCACGATCGTGGCGAACGGCGAGAGCAGCCCGGCCGCGAGCGCGGCGATCGCCGGCTGATAGCCGAGCGTGGAGAAGTAGTCGACGCCTGTGAGGCACATCACCCGCCACCACGAGTGCGTCTTCACCGGTTTCGCCGCGCCGGGCCCCGGATGCCGGCCCGTCCGGTCGGTCAGCCCGTCGGTGAGCCAGCGCCGCAGGGCGGAGCGCGTGTCGGGGCGCTCCCGGTGCGGCTCACCCGGGGTGATCGGGGATCCGGCGCCGATGCTCGTTGAGGACATGGTTCATCTATACACGCATCGGATGGCGGCAGTGAACTCCATCGCGGCCCCCTGGCTGTGCAACGGCCCGGATTGAGCTAAGCTGAGAAACCCTCATAACAAGGAGCGCTCATGCAGACCGCCGTCTCCGTTCGCCGCTTGGCGGCCGTCGTCATCGCCGTTGCGCTAGCCGCGGCGGAATGTCTCGCCGCCGGCACCGCGCAGGCCGCCCCGCCGGCGCTCGGCACCACGGCGGCCGTCAGCGTCGATTCCAGCGGAGCCGTCGTGCCGGGCTGGCAGACGTCGATCTCGGCAGACGGGCGTTTCGTCGCCTTCGTCTCGGCGCAGCAGCTCACGAGCACACCGACGGGCGGTCACGGCCAGGTCTACCGGAAAGATCTGCAGACCGGAGTCACCCAGCTGATCACCGATGACGCCGTCGACCCGAACCGGCCGGGGGACGACGGCTCGGCGAACCCCGTGCTCTCCGCCGACGGGCGCTTCGTCGCCTTCGAGTCCGAGTCGACGAACCTCGCGAGCGGTGTGACATCAGCGATCCGCGGTCAGCAGGTCTACGTGCACGACGTGGCTTCGGGGACCACCCGTCTCCTCAGTATGAACGCGTCGCACACCGGAGGCGGCGACGCCTCGAGCTTTCGCCCTTCGATCTCGGGCGACGGAAGTCGAGTGCTGTTCGACTCGGCCGCCGATGACCTCGTTCCCGGCGTGTCGGGCCACCGCTCTCAGGTGTTCGTCGCACTCACCGGAACATCGGCGGTCGCTCTCGTCAGCCAAGCGGGAACGACGGCTGTGCCGGCGAATGCCGACGCCTTTGCGGGATCGCTCTCCGCCGACGGATCGGTAGCCGCCTTCTGGAGCAAGGCCACGAACCTCACCGGCGATTCCACCCACGGATTCCAGCAGGTCTTCGTTCGAGACCTCGGCTCCGGAGCCACTCGGCTCGTCAGCGTCGGAGCAACCGGGGGAGGAGACGGCGGTCATTCGAGCGACCCTGCATTGTCCGCCGACGGTCAGAAGGTCGCGTACGCGTCCACTGCCAAGGACCTCACCGGTGGTCCGCGGCTCGAAGCCGTGCTGCCGATTCAGGTCTACGTCCGTGACCTCGGGGGATCCTCGGCCTCGACGCTCGTGAGCGTGGACATCAACTCCAAGCCCGGCGACGTCGACGCTTCGCCGGGGAGCGGGACATCTTTTGAACCCGCGATTTCCTCCGACGGCACTTCGGTCTCCTTCTCGTCCATGGCTGATGCCCTGATCAGCCCGCCTGCCATCGCCCTGTACCAGGTCTACCATCGAGATCTCCGCAAGCAGTCCGTGCAGTCCGCGCTGGACGGCTATCTGGCGCGATAGGCCGAAGCCCGGCGCGTCAGCCGAAGATCATCGGGCGGTCGTCGTCATCGCCCGAGGCGTCGAGATCGAGGTCGACCACCACGGGCACGTGGTCGGAGGGGGCGTCGCCCTTGCGCTCGTCGCGGTCGATGCGCGCATCCGCCACGAGCGCGGCGAAGGGCGCGGAGCCCATGATGAAGTCGATGCGCATGCCCTCGTTGCGGGGGAAGCGCAGCTGCTTGTAGTCCCAATAGGTGTAGCCGGAGGGCACGAGCGGCCGCACCACGTCGCTCAGGCCGATCTGCTCGAACGCCGCGAAGGCGGCACGCTCCGGGGCCGAGACGTGCGTCGCCCCCTCGAAGACGCTGAGGTCCCAGACGTCGCTGTCGAGCGGCGCGACGTTCCAGTCGCCCATCAAAGCGAGCGGCTGATCGGGATGCGCGGCGAGCCACGCCTTCGTCTGCCCCGCGAGTTCCTGCAGCCAGGCCAGCTTGTAGCTGTAGTGCGGGTCGTCGAGCGCCCGCCCGTTCGGAACGTAGAGGGTCCACAGCCGCACGCCGTCGACCGTCACGCCGAGGGCACGGGCCTCGAGCGGCAGCGAGCCGTCGTCGAGCGGCTTGCCGAAGCCGGGCATCCCGGTGAACGTGTTCGCCACGTCCTCCATCGGCAGGCGGCTCGCGAAGGCCACGCCGTTCCACTGATTGAGCCCGTGCAGCACGACGTCGTAGCCCGCCTCCTGGAAGGCCTCGAACGGGAACTGCGACTCCTTGCACTTGATCTCCTGCATGCCGAGCACGTCGACGTCTTCCCGCACCAGCCAGTCGACGACCCGGCCGACTCGGGCGCGGATGGAGTTCACGTTCCAGGTGGCAACACGCATGGTTCCACGCTACCGGCCGCATCCGTCACCCGGATGCGCGCGCGGCTAGGCTGGCCGCATGAAGACGGGCGACGACGGCGACCGGCCTCTCGACCAGCGGTTCCGCGACCACTTCGAGGAGCCCATCGCCCGCGTCACGGCCCTCACCCAGGACACCCTCGCCCTCTTCCCCACCCGCGTCTGGCGCCGTTTCCTCTCGCGAAACGGCTTCCTGCTCTCCTCGGGCATGAGCTACCAGGCGCTGTTCGCGGTGTTCGCGGCGGTCTACATCGTGTTCGCGGTGGCCGGCATCTGGCTCATCGGCTCGCCCGAGACCATGCAGGCGCTGATCGACCTCATCAACACCTACATCCCGGGCCTCATCGGCGACGACGGGGTGATCGCGCTCGACGACCTGCGTGGCATCGCCGAGTCGAGCACCTCGGTGCTCACCGTCACGGGCATCGCGGCGCTCGCCGTGCTGGTCTGGACCGCCATCGGCTGGATCACTTACTCCCGCATGGCCGTGCGCGCCATCTTCCGCCTGCCGAAGGACCCGCGTTCCTACGTGTTGCTGAAGGCGCGTGACTTCGTGGTGGCGCTCACGATGGGCGCTGCGCTCTTCGTTGCGGCCGCTCTCAGCGTGGGCAGCACGGCCGCCCTGGATGCTCTGCTGTCGCTCCTGGGCCCCGTGGTCAGCCAGTCCACGACGGTGCTCGCGGCCATCGCGGGGCTGGTGGTGGTGTTCCTCATCGACACCCTCGCGCTCATGGTGCTGTTCCGCTTCCTGGCCGGCGCGAAGCTGACGATCAGACGGATGCGCGGGGGCGCGATGCTCGGCGGGCTCGGCCTGGTCGCGCTGCAGGCCCTCGGCGGCACGCTGCTCGGCGGGGTCACCCGCAACCCGCTGCTGTCGACCTTCGTGGTGTTCATCGCGATGCTGCTCTGGTTCCGGGTGGCGAGCGTCGTGACGCTCGTCGGCGCATCCTGGATCGCCGTGGCGGCCGACGACCGGGGGGAGCTGCTCTACGAGCCGAGCGAGGAGGAGCTCGCCGCCCAGGAGCACGACGCCCTCGTGCTGGCGGCGCGGGTGCGGGTGCGCGAGGCGCGGGCGGCGCTGGAGACGGCGCCGTGGTGGCGGCGGCCGGGCCTGCGCTGGCGGCGGGATGCGGCGCAGGCGGAGCTCGAGGCCCTCACGGAGCCGGGCGGTGGCGCTGAGTAGCGTTTGCTCCGGGGAGGATGATGGATGCATGACCGAGCGTTCATCTTCTTCGTCCGCCCCCATCGCCGTCACGGGCGCGACCGGTGGAGTCGGCGGGCGCGTGGCGCGGCTGCTGGGTGCGGCCGGCAGGGCGCAGCGGCTGGTCGTGCGCGATGCGAGCCGGGCGCCCAGCCTCGAGACGAGTGGCAACGCGGCGGCCGTCGAGGTCGCCGTGGCCACCTACTCCGATGGCGAGGCTGGCCGCCGCGCGCTCGACGGCGTGAAGGTGCTGTTCATGGTGTCGGCGGCCGAGAACGCCGACCGCCTCGCCGAGCATCGGGCGTTCATCGACGCGGCCCGCGCATCCGGTGTCGAGCACTTCGTCTACACCTCGTTCTTCGGGGCGGCACCCGATGCGGTGTTCACCCTCGCCCGCGATCACTTCGTGACCGAGAACCTGATCCGGGATGCCGGGCTCGGCTTCACGTTCCTGCGCGACAACCTCTACACCGACTTCCTGCCGATGCTCGCGGGCGAGGACGGCGTCATCCGCGGGCCGGCCGGGGACGGCCGCGCCGCAACCGTCACGCGCGACGACGTGGCCGACTCCGCGGTCGCCGTGCTCCTGAATCCCGACGCGCACCTCGGTACGACCTACGAACTCACCGGCCCCGAGGCGCTCACCCTCGCCGACGTGGCGGCCATCCTGACCGCCGAGGGCGGCCGCGGCCCGATCGCCTTCCATGACGAGACACTCGACGAGGCCTACGCCTCCCGCGCCGTCTACGACGCACCCCAGTGGCAGCTCGACGCCTGGGTGAGCACCTACACCGCCATCGCGGCCGGTGAGCTCGCGCGCGTCACCGCCGACGTCGAGCACCTCACGGGCCATCCTGCGCGTTCCTTGCGTGACTTCTTGCACATCTGACGCAACGGACACGTCTGACGCGTCCGGCGCCTCCCCGCCGGGGCAGGTTCAGGCCGGAACGCGCTCCAAGCGCGCCTGCTCGACGCCGGCGATGTCGAACAGGCGCAGGTAGCCGCCGTCGATCGCGATCGTGCGGATGCCCGACAGCGAAGGGCTCCAGGTCGGCGCGCAGAGCGAGGAGTCGGAGGCGAAGCCAGGGGTCGCAAAATCGCTGCCGTCACCCACCCAGGGCACGGCGGCCGACGTCGTCGGCGTGGGCTGTACCTGGCGCGCGGCCGCCGAGTGACAGTCCAGCACGGCGAGGGTGCCGTCGGCGCCGAAGGTGATCGTCGCCTGCTGCGGGTAGCCGGTCGGCAGGGGGATGCCCGGGGCCGCGGCCGGAGTGTGGGCCGCCCAGTCCGTCGAGCGCCAGGTGCCCACGAGGTCGGCTGCAGTGGCGGCGGTCACGCCGTCGGGGAGTGGAGCGGCTCGGCGCAGCTGCGCGCGGGTGTGGTCGTCGATGACCGGGGGCGCGATGAGTGAAGGCGAGATGTCCGCGGGCGGGTTCGGCAGCGCGCCACCGGCCGGGGCGAGGTGTGCGACGGCGGCTCCGGATGCATCGAGCAGCACCCAGCCGGTGCCCTCGGCGCTGAAGCCCCGTGCAGCGAGCAGCCACGGCGCGTCCGGCGCGGCCATCGAGCCGTCAGGCTGGGTGAAGCACGCCTGCGACCCCCCGACGCCCCCGACGACGATCCGGGTCGCGGTGGCCGCCCAGTCGAGGAACAGTTCTCCGCAGGAACGGAACACGGTCACGTCCGACGACATCTGCTCGGCCGCGAATCGCACCCATGTTCCGTCTTGCTCGCCCGCGGCGCCGCTGACGGTCCACAATCCGATGAGGCCTGCGGCGGGCGAGAGCTCTCCGGCGGCGGCTTGGGCGGCAGGGGCCGGGGTGAACAACGGATCGGAGGGCGAGAACGACGAATCGGGTGCCGTGGCGAGCCCGTCGGTCTCCGGCGTCGCCGACCCCGCGCATCCGCTCAGCACCGACGTGGCGACGATCGCGAGACCTGCTGTGAGACCCACCAGACCGCCGCGCATCGCTCAGGCCCCCGCGGCCGCCGGGCGCTGCAGCCGCGCCAGCTCGTTGCCGTCGATGTCGAACAGCCGCAGGTAGCCGTTGTCGAGGGCGATGGTGCGCGTCGAGCTCTCCACGGGGTCCCAGACCGGCGCGCAGTCGGCGCCGGACGACGGATACGCCGAGGCCAGGAAGTCGCTGCCGTCTCCGGCCCACGGCAGGCCGTCGGGCTGCACGAGGTTCTCCGCGGCGGGGGTCGGGGTCGGCTCGGGGCTGCGCAGGCAGTCGCTCAGCGCATAGACGCCGCTGGTGTCGAAGGTGATGGATGCCGTCGCGCCCGGCATCCCGGCGGGCACCCAGGTGCCCGACAGGTCTTTGCGCGTCGCGGCCACGAGGCCGGTGGGCAGCGGCGTGGCCACCCGGAGCGTCTGGCGCACCGTGGCGTCGAGGGCCGGCTCGGGCAGCAGCGCCACCGCGGGATCGTTGGCCGTGGCGGCGGGCGGCCCGGCGGCCTTGTCGAGGCGGGCGACCTGGTTGTCGAAGGAGTCGAGGAGGTCCCAGCCGCCGTTCGCGCCACGGAATTTGCGCACCGAAGCCAGCCACGACACCTCGGGCGCGGTCGATGCGCCGTCGCCGTGCAGGAAGCAGCTCTGGTCGCCGCCGATCGCGCCGGCGACGAAGTGCACGTCGGATGCCGCCCAGCTGGTGCTCAGAACGCCGCAACCGCGGAACAGCATGAGAGTCTGCGTGCCACCGTCGGCCGACAGACGGAGCAGCGTGCCGTCCTTGTCGCCGAGCGCCTCCGTGACCTTCCAGTAGCCGATCAGCCCGATCGAGTCGGACACCTTGCCGCTCGGTGCGCCGACGAGCAGGGGCTGGTCGAGACTGAACGGCACCACCTCGGTCGCCGACGGGCTCGGCGTGGCCACCGACCCGCTCGAGGCGCCGTTCGCGTCGGCCGTGCATCCGGCCACGAGAGCCAGAACGACCAGCCCGGCGACTCCTGCTGCCACGCTGCGGGCGGCGCGCATCCGTCCCGTTCCCGCTCCGCTGCGCGTGCGCCTACTGCCTGCCATGCCTCCACGCTATTGGACGCGCACCCTCCCGGCCCACAAAACCCCTGTGAGCCCCCGGCTAAACTGGGCCACGTGACCGACGCGCGCAGCAAACTCATCGACTTCATCAAGACCGATGCCGTGTTCCACGGCGACTTCACGCTCACGAGCGGCAAGAAGGCGACGTACTACGTCGACCTGCGCAAGGTCTCGCTCGACCACCGCGTGGCCCCCCTCATCGGCCAGGTCATGCTCGACCTCATCGCCGGCGTCAAAGACGTGGATGCCGTGGGCGGGCTCACCATGGGGGCCGACCCGATCGCCTCCGCCGTGCTGCACCAGGGTGCGGCGCGCGGCCTCGAGTACGACGCCTTCGTGGTGCGCAAGGAGCCGAAAGACCACGGCCGCGGCCGTCAGGTCGAGGGCCCGGATGTCGCCGGCAAGCGCGTGATCGTGCTCGAGGACACCTCCACCACCGGTGGCTCGCCGCTCGCCGCGATCGCCGCCCTCGAGAAGGCCGGAGCGATCGTGGTGGGCGTCGCCGTGGTGGTCGACCGCAACACCGGCGCCGGGGAGCGCATCGAAGAGGCCGGCTACCCCTACCACTACGCGATCGGGCTGGCCGACCTCGGTCTCGAGTGACGATGCCGGCCGACCCCACCCCCGACCTTCCGCCGTCGAACTCGGTCACACCGAGTCCGGCCGCCGGCGTGGGTGCTGCCGGCGGCTCCGGTGAGGTCGCAGCCCCGGCGGGCGCGGCCGGCAGCCGGGGCGGGCGAACGGATGCGCCGAACTGGCGCGTCCTGGTGGGTGCGGCGGTGGTCGTGGCGATCGCGGTCGTCGTGGTGATGTTCCTCGTCGGGATGCGTGTGGGTGGCCCCGCCGTCGCGAGCCCGGAGGCCGGTGCGGTCACGGCTGCGTCGACAGCCACGACCACGCCCGAGTCGACGAGCCCGACCTCGGCCCCCGCGGCGACATCCCTCCCTGCGGCGCAGCCCACGGGCGCGGCCGCTCCCGGGGTGCACGCCTGGAACCAGCTCGGCGGCGGCGAATGCCTCACGGGCTACACCTCGCCCTGGGCCGAGGAGTTCACGGTGGTCGACTGCGGCGCCGACCACACCGCCCAGCTCGTCACCCGCGGCCTCTTCGCCGAGCCCGCGACCGCCGCCTACCCCGGCGAGGCCGAACTCGTCTCCCGCCTGAACCTGCTCTGCACCGCCCCGGCCGTGCTCGACCTCGCCGCTGCCGGACAGCTCGACGACGTGCAGTGGCAGGCCTCCTACCCCGCGGACGAGGCCGCGTGGGCGGCCGGCGATCGCGCGTACTACTGCTTCTTCAGCCGCAGCTCCGGGCAGCCGCTCGGGGCGAGCCTCGCCGTGCCGTTCGCGGGCTGAGAATTCCTCCGGATCCGCGACCCCGACGACTAGAGTGGGATGCCATGCGCCAGATCGTCCGCCTCTCACGCCGCACACCCAAGGGCGTCGCGGCCGCGGTTCTGATCGTCGCCGCGGCTCTGCTCCCCGTGCTCGGCGCGAGTCCGGCTGTCGCCGACGCGGCTGAGCATCCGGCCGCTGCGCCCTTGGCCGTTGCGGAGCATCCGCCGCTCGCCGCCGCGCCCGGCGACGTGAACGACTTCAGCTTCGCGTCGTTCGACGGCCGCTACGACCTCGGCATCGACGATGCCGGCCATTCCACGCTCACGACCGTCGAGACCTTCGTGGCCGAGTTCCCGCAGAGCGACCAGAACCACGGCATCCAGCGCGCGATCCCCACCCGTTACGACAGTCACTCCACCAACCCGGAAATTCTGTCGGTGACGGATGCGGCCGGCACCCCGCGACCCTACGAGACGTCCGACGACGGCGAGAACCTCGTGCTCACCATCGCCGCCCCCGATTTCGTGCACGGCGAGCAGACGTACGTCATCACCTACCGCCAGACCGACGTCACCCGCTACTTCTCGAACACGAACGACGACGAGTTCTACTGGGACACCAACGGCACCCTCTGGCAGCAGCCCTTCGCCGCGCACACCACCACGACCACGGTCGAGCCCGCGCTCGTCGGCGCCCTCACCGGCAGCACCGGATGCTTCGTGGGCGTCCAGGGCTCCAGCACCTCGTGCGAGATCGTGCGCAGCGACGTGAACGGAACCGCCGTGTTCACCACGCACGCCGAGAACCTCGCGCCCGGCGAGAACGTGACCGTGGGCATCGCCTTCGTGCCGGGCACCTTCGTGCAGATCGACACCTCCTACCTCTCGGCGCCGTCGAGCTGGGTGCAGCTGATCGCCACCGTGCTCGGCGGGGTGCTGGCCCTGCTCGCGCTGCTCTACCGCTTCATCGGGCTGCGGGATGCGCAGGGCCGGCCGGTCGTCATCGCCGAGTACACGCCGCCTCCGGGTGCCGACCTCCTCATCGCCTCGGTCGTCATGAAGAAGACTCCGCGCGCGGCGGCGGCGTCGTTCGTGGACTACGCGGTGCGCCACAACATCCAGATCGTGGAGCAGGAGGAGCCGGGCGTCTTCTCGTCGAAGACCGTCTACTGGCTGCACCTGCTCACCGCGCAAGGGCTCGGCGAGCACGAGCTGGGCCTGGCGCGGGCGCTCTTCGGCAGCGAGCTGACGCCGGGCGCCTGGCGCGAACTGAAGAAGAACGACTCCGAGCTCGCGAAGGCCGTCTACGGCGTGATGCAGGGAACGAAGAAGCGCGCCCTGGCGGAGGGCTTCCAGCGCTCGGGGGTGCGCTGGCAGGGCACGGTGCTCGTGCTCGTCGCCATCCTCGTGTCGGTGATCGGCTTCGTCGCCGGCTCCGTCTCGTCGAACGCCGAGGTGGGCGACGGGCTCCCGATCGGGCTGTTCTTCCCGGCCGGGTTCGCGCTGCTGATCGTGTTCTACGGCGCCTTCCGTGTCACGCTCACGCAGAAGGGCGCCGAACTGCGGGACTACATCGAGGGCATCCGCCTGTACATCGAGTGGGCCGAGGAAGACCGCTTCAAAGCCCTGCAGAGCCCTGAGGGCGCGCTGAAGACCGGCGTGAACGCGCCCGACCGGGGCCAGGTGGTGAAGCTCTACGAGAAGCTGCTGCCCTACGCGGTGCTGCTCGACCTCGAGTCGGAGTGGGCGAAGGTGCTCGGCACCTACTATGAGAGCCTCGGCAGCCGGCCCGACTGGTACGGCGGCGGGTCGGGGGCGTTCAACGCCTATCTCTTCGCCTCGGCCATCGGCTCGCTCTCCTCGACGGCGTCGAGTGCCTATTCGGGAAGCTCGACGAGCAGCTCGAGCGGGTTCTCGGGCGGAGGTGGATTCTCCGGCGGTGGTGGCGGAGGCGGCGGAGGCGGCGGGGTCTGACGCTCGCGTCAGATCAGACGGGGCTTGACGGAGTGATCGTCGTGTCGGACCGAAGTGCCGGCTATTCGCGGCGGAAGGCCGACAGCGGCGTGCTCGTGCCGGCGGCGTCGAACTGCCAGGCCACCACGCGCCAGCCTGCTGCCGTGACGCGGGCGTGGAGCTCGCCGATCGTGACGGGCACGCCGGCGATGGTCGTGCCCGCGGAGTCGGGCACGGAGGCGACGGCCGCAGCGAGCGGGAGGTAGTCGTCGAGCTCGCGCAGCAGCTGACGCCCGCCGTCAACGGCGCGGTGCGAACGCTGCGGCCGCGGGTCAGCGGGCGCCGGTCACCGAGGCGATGACGGCGAGACCGGCGGCCGCGATCCAGAAGAAGGCGACGGCGAGCCAGCCGGCCAGGGTCACGTAGCCGAGGATGAGGCCGGCGAGGGTGAGGCCGCGGCCGTCCTCGCCGCGGTTCTTGATCTGGCTCAGGGCGATGTGCCCGGTGACCACGGGCACGATGCCGAAGCCGAGCACGCCGAGGACGAGCGTGATGATGCCTAGGGTGTTCGTCTTGGGCTGCGGTGGGTAGGGGGCGTAGGCCTGCTGAGGGGCGGCCGGGTAGGCGGGAATCGAGGCGGAGGCGTGTGCATCCGTCGGCTGGCCGAACGCGGCGGTGTCGTCGGTGGCCGCGGTGGGAGTGCCGGCGTCGGCCGGGCCGTCGGTGAGGGGGGCGGTGGTGTTTGTCATACCCTCAACGCTACGAATCACGAGCGCGCCGCGGATCGCACCCCGGCATCATCCGCGTGGTACCGCGGGACGATCTCGGGCTGCGCACCGGGACGGGGGACCGGGATGCCGATCCGCCGCCGATGCGACGGCGTCGCCTAGCCGGAGAAGGCGTTGGCGCAGGTCTGCTGTTCCGCCGTCTGGCCCTTGAGCCCGGAGATGACCTCGGGGGCCGTCGCCTCGCTCGTCGGCGCCGTGGTGGCCGGAGTCGTGGCGTTCGGATCGGTGGTGGGAGCCGTCGTCTCGGTCGGAGCGGCCGCCGGGTCGGTCGGCGCGGGAGTCACGAGCGTCGAGCCGGTTCCGGTGGCGTCGTCGGGCAACGTGAACGGCTGGTCGGCGAGGATGCTGGCGAACAGTGCGTCGGCGGTGCTCTGCACGGGCGCGACCTTGTTCGGGTCGACGCTCCACGCGGCCGCGGGGTACTGCACGAACACGATGTTGTTGAGGTTCACGTCTTTGAGCGTGAGGGCGAGCGACACCATCGCATCCGGGCTCGCGAGCGACTTCGAGGGAACGATGTTCTGCGACGCCGCCTGCGCGAGGCCGTAGAGCTTCGTGATGTCGGTGAGGGTGTTCGCGCTCTTCATCGTACGGATGAGCGAGGAGAGGTACTGCTGCTGCGAGGCGATGCGCGAGAGGTCGCTGCCGTCGCCCACGCCGTGCCGGTTGCGGAGGAAGGCGAGCGCCATCTGGCCCTCGATCACGCTCGTTCCGGCGGGGAGGTCGAGGCCGGAGTCGGCGTCGGTGATGGGCTCGACGAGACACACCGGAACGCCGCCCACCGCGTTGGTCATCTCGATCACGCCGTTGAACGACGTGGCGGCGGCGTACTGGATGTTGAGGCCGGTGAGGTTCGAGATGGTCGCCGTGACACAGGCGAGACCACCGCGGCCCCAGGCGGTGTTGAGCGGTTGGGCGCTCATGGCGTCGTACGTGGCGCCCGTGCTCGGGTCTTTGCACTCGGGATGCGCGATCACGAGGTCGCGCGGAAAGCTCACGACGACCGCGTTCTTGTGGTCGGCCGAGACGTGCAGAAGGATGTTCACGTCGTTGAGCGTGGCGTCGCGCTCGCCGAAGCTCGTTCCCTGGTTCGGGTCGTTGTCGGTGCCGACCACCATCAGGTTGAAGCCGCCCTCGAAGGCGCCCAGCAGCGGGGGAGCGGCGGGAGCGCCGGTGCCGCCGCTGATGTCGACGGCGTTGGCGCTGAAGTTCGAGGTGACGCTCGTGACCGCGTAGGCCGCTACGGTGCCGACGCTCACGAGGGCGACGGCCACGACGATGGCGAGGCCCTTGACGACCGCGCCGACCGGCGACGGCGTGTGGAGTCGACCGTGGCGGATGGGCCCGCTGCTGTGCGGACGCGGGCGTCGGGCGATCTCGTCCAAATGCAGTCCTTCGTGAGGGGAAAGGGCGTCACAGCGGTATGATCCCCGCTCGACGGTCGATCCTAACCGACGGAATTATCAACGCACCGGGCGATTTCCCAGGGTGGCACGCCGGAGTGTCCGGAGGAATTGGCCTCGATGTCCCCCTTGCGGGGGAGGCTGAACCGGTATAGTTTCGTTCTAAACCGGTTCAGTTCGTCTCTTGGTGGCGAGCTCTCGAAGACGAGTAGGCGAGGTGCCGCATGGCGACGATGAAGCGCAAGGCGACCATCAACGACGTGGCCAGGGTCGCGGGCGTGAGCAAGGGACTTGTCTCCTTCGCGCTCAACGACCGACCGGGGGTTTCCGCCGAGACACGCGATCGCATCCTCGCCGTCGCCCGCGAGCTCGACTACCGCCCGAGTGTGAGCGCCCGCTCGCTGTCCACCCGCACCTCGTACGCCTTCGGCCTCGTGATCGCCCGTGACCCAGAGATCCTCGGCGCCGACCCCTTCTTTCCCTCGTTCATCGCCGGCGTCGAGCGTGTGCTGACCACCGAGGGCCGGGCGCTCGTGCTGAGCGTGGTGTCGGATGAGCAGCACGAGGCCACCGTGTACCGCACCCTCGCGGCCGACGCGCGCGTCGACGGGGTGTTCCTCACCGACCTGCGGCACGACGACCCGCGCCTCGCCCTGCTGCAGGAGCTCGGGATGCCCGCGGTCACGCTCGGCCGCCCTGCGACGTCGCGCGCGCAGGAATCCGCGGACCCCTCCCTCACCGGGCCGTCGCCCTTTCCCGCTGTCGTGCTCGACGACACCGAGGGCGTGGCCGCTCTCGCTCAGCATCTCCTCGACCTGGGCCACCGTCGGATCGCCCACGTGACCGGCCCGCGGCGGATGCAGCACGCCACCCGCCGCGGTGAGGCCTTCGCGAGGACTCTGGATGCCGCGGGCGTCGCGAGCGATCTCGTCCTCGAGACCGACTTCACGGCTGCAGCCGGGGCATCCGCCACCGATCGCCTGCTCGCCCTCGCGGATGCGCCGACCGCCATCGTCTACGGCAACGATCCGATGGCCATCGCCGGCATCGGCATCGCGCACGAACGCGGTCTGCGGGTGCCCGACGATCTCTCCGTCGCGGGCTTCGACGACTCCGAGCTCGCCCGCTACGTATATCCCTCGCTCACCTCCGTGCGCACCGATCCGCTCAGCTGGGGCGAGTCGGCGGCCCGCATGCTGCTTCGCCTGCTGGCCGAAGGCCACGCCGACGACATCGAACTCGAACCCGCGCACGTCGTCGTGCGCGCCTCGACCGGGCCCGTGCGCACTCGCGCCACGGCCTGACAACCCGCGGCCACGGGCCGCCACCGAAAGGAGCACTACCGTGCAGAAACCCTCAGTGAAGAGGACGAAGCGCAGCATCATGGCGGTCGCCCTGACCGCCGTCGCCGGGCTCGCCCTCGCCGCCTGCTCAGGCCAAGGAGCGACCTCGACCGACCTCACCGCCAAAGGCCCCATCACCATCTGGTACTCCAACAACGCCGCCGAGGTGACCTGGGGCAAGCAGATGGTCGAGGCCTGGAACGCGGCCAACCCTGATCAGCAGATCACCGCGCAGGAGATCCCCGCCGGCAAGTCGAGCGAAGAGGTGATCGGCGCCGCCATCACCGCCGGCAACGCGCCCTGCCTCGTGTTGAACACCGCCCCGAGCGCCGTGGGCCAGTTCGAGAAGCAGGGCGGCCTCGTCGACCTGTCGAGCTTCCCCGACGGCGCCTCCTACATCGAGTCGCGCTCCGGCGACATCGCGAAGCAGTACCAGAACGCCGACGGGCACTACTTCCAGATGCCGTGGAAGTCGAACCCCGTGGTGATCTTCTATAACAAGGATCTGTTCGCGAAGGCCGGTCTCGACCCCGAGAACCCGAAGCTGTCGACCTACGACGACTTCCTCGCGACGTCGAAGGCCCTCGTGGCCGCGGGCGTCTCGCAGTACGCCATCCAGCCCGCGCCGACGAGCGAGTTCTTCCAGATGCAGTTCGACTTCATGCCGCTGTATGCGGCGGCTTCGGGCGGCACACCGCTCGTCAAGGACGGCAAGGCGACCTTCGCCGATGACAACGGCGACAAGGTGGCCTCGTTCTGGCGCAGCCTGTACGACCAGAAGCTCGCGGGGCAGGAGCAGTACCAGGGTGACGCCTTCGCCGACGGCAAGGCCGCCATGGCCATCGTGGGCCCGTGGGCCATCTCGGTCTACAAGAACGTGAACTTCGGCTCCGTTCCGGTGCCCACGCCCACGGCCACGAAGGCCTCCGACATCTGGACCTTCAGCGATGCCAAGAACATCGGCCTGTTCAGTGCCTGCCAGAACAAGGGCACGGCCTGGGACGTGCTGAAGTTCGCCACCAGTCAGGAGCAGGACGGCAAGTTCCTCGAGGCCACCGGGCAGATGCCCCTGCGCAAGGACCTTCCCACCGTCTACGCGTCGTACTTCGCGGCGAACCCGGACTACGTGGCCTTCGGCGACCAGGCCAGCCGCACGGTCGAGGTGCCCTCGGGTCCGAACACCGTGCAGGAGATGCAGGCGTTCCGGGATGCCTGGAGCCAGGCCGTGATCTTCGGCCAGGGCGACGTGAACCAGGCCCTGTCGGATGCGGCCGCCAAGATCGACGACCTGGCCTCGAAGCCGTAGAGCGATGACCACCGTCGTCAAGACGCCCCGCGCCCCGGCGCCCGCCTCCGGCGGGGCCGGGGCGCCGGGGCCGCGCGCCAAGCGATCCCTCCTGCGCCGCATCCTCGGCCGCCAACCGCTCGGGCTGCTGTTCAGCTCGCCCTACCTGGTGTTCGTGCTCGCCGTGTTCGCCTTCCCGATCGTGTACTCGGTCTGGATTTCGTTCCACGACTTCTTCTTCGCCGCACCCGGCGCGAATCCAGCCCGCCCCTTCGTGGGCTTCGACAACTACATCGCGGCGTTCAGCGACCCGCAGGTCATCCGTTCCTTCGGCAATGTCGGCATCTTCCTGCTCATCAACGTGCCGCTCACGGTGGTGCTCTCGCTGCTGCTCGCCTCGGCGCTCAACAGGGTGGTGCACGCGCGCACCTTCCTGCGGGTGAGCTACTACGTGCCCTACGTCACGGCGAGCGTCGCCGTGGTGGCGGTGTGGCTGTTCCTGTTCAACGGCAACGGGCTCGTGAACACGGTTCTCGGGCCGCTCGCGCCCGACCCCTCGTGGCTCATCAACGACAAGCTCGCGATGCCCGTGATCGCGATCTACGTCACCTGGAAGCAGCTCGGGTTCTACATCCTGCTCTACCTCGCCGCGCTGCAGAATCTGCCGAAGGAGCTCTACGAATCGGCGGCCACCGACGGCGCGGGCGCTATCCGGCGGTTCTTCTCGGTGACCGTGCCGGGCGTGCGGCCGGCCACGCTGCTGGTGCTACTGGTCTCCACGGTGACGGGGGCGAACCTCTTCACCGAGCCCTACCTGCTCACCGGCGGCGGCGGCCCGAACGGCGCATCCGCCACCCCGGTGCTGCTGATGTACCAGCTGGGCATCCAGCAGGGTCAGCCGGACGTGGCCTCGGCCATCGGCGTGGTGCTGGTGATCGGCGTGCTGATCATCGCCTTCCTGCAGAACCGCTTCGTGGGGGAGAGGGAATCATGACTACGACGACCAACCTGACCGACGACGAGCTGAGCGGCCCGGAGACGCCGGATGCGCGCATCCGGACCCTGCGGCACCGCCGCGTGAGCGGGTGGACGCGCACGCAGACCATCGTGCGCGGCGTGGTGCTCGGCCTCGGCGCCGTGGTGTTCTTGTTCCCCTTCTACTACATGGTGGTGGGGGCGCTGCAGAAGAGCCCGGACCCGACGATCGCGGGCGCCTTCCCGAACCCGGCGAACCTCACGTTCGACAACTTCGTGAACGTGAACGAGCGCATCAACCTCGTGAGCGGCCTGGTGAACTCCGGCATCTTCACCGGCGGCGTGCTGCTGTGCACGGTGGTGTTCGGGGTGCTGGTGGGCTATGCGCTCGCGATGATGAAGTGGCGCGGCGCCCGAGCGACCTTCGCGCTGGCGCTGCTGGTGCAGGTCATCCCGTTCCAGCTGCTGCAGATTCCGCTCTACGTGCTGATCGCGCGCGACTACGGTCTCGCCGACACGCACATCGGCATGATCCTGCCGTTCGCCATCAACTCCACGGCGGTGATCATCTTCCGGCAGTACTTCTTGCAACTGCCGAAGGAGTTGTTCGAGGCGGCGCGCATCGACGGGGCGGGCGAGATCCGGCTGCTCTGGAGCATCGCGCTGCCGCTCGTGCGCCCGGCGCTCGTGACCGCCGTGCTGCTGACCTTCATCGGGCCCTGGAACGAGTTCCTCTGGCCCTTCCTCATCACCAAGGACGCCGCGCTGCAACCGCTCGCGGTCTCGCTCGCCAACTACATCTCCACGGTCGCAGCGTCGACCGACAACCCGTTCGGCGCGATCCTCGCCGGAGCGACGGTGCTCGCGGCCCCCGTGGTCGTGCTGTTCATCGTGTTCCAGCGCTACTTCGTGTCGAACGACCTCGGATCGGGAGTGAAAGGATGACCATGACCCCCGCAACCACCACCTCCACCGTCCCTTACCGCCTCGAGCGCGTCGGGATCGTGATGGAGCCGCTGCCCGGTGACGAGCTCGAGGCCGAGGGGGTGCTGAACCCCGCCTCGGGCCGGGCCCCCGACGGCTCGCTCTACCTGCTCCCGCGGCTGGTCGCCTCCGGCAACGTCTCGAGGGTGGGGCTCGCCCGGGTCGTCGTGTCGGACGGGGTCCCGGTCGGCGTCGAACGGGAGGGGGTCGTCCTGGCTCCCGACCGCGGCTTCGAACGCGGCGCCTCGAATGCCGGCGTGGAAGATCCGCGGGTGACGTTCATCCCGGACCTCGGCCTGCACGTCATGACCTACGTGGCCTACGGCCCCCTCGGTCCTCGGACGGCCATCGCGGTCTCGCGCGACGTGCGCGACTGGCGGCGGCTCGGCCCGGTGACCTTCGCCTACGACGACGCGCTCGACATCGACCTGGGCCTGTTCCACAACAAGGACACGGTGTTCTTCCCGACGCCCGTCGCGGCGCCCGACGGCGAGCTCTGCTACGCCGTGCTGCACCGGCCGATGTGGGACCTGGGCGAGACCAAGCCCGGCGAGGGCGTGCGACTGCCGGCCGGGGTGACGGATGCGCGGCAGAGCATCTGGATCAGTTACGTTCCGGTCGCCGCCGTGGCCCGCGATCTGGCCGAGCTCACGCGCTGGACCCGGCACCGCTTTCTCGCCGGACCCGAGTTCCCCTTCGAGGAGCTCAAGATCGGCGGCGGACCGGCACCGCTGCGCGTACCCGAAGGCTGGCTGCTCATCCACCACGGCGTGACCGGCACCATCGACAGCGCCTTCTCGCAGCAGCAGAAGGTGAACTACGCGGCGGGTGCGATGCTGCTCGACGCCATGGATCCCTCGCGGGTGATCGCCCGCACGGCCGAGCCCCTGCTCGCCCCCGAGACGGAGGAAGAGCGCAGCGGCATCGTGCCGAACGTCGTCTTCCCCACCGCGATCGAGGAGATCGACGGCCAGCACTTCGTGTTCTACGGCATGGCGGACTCCAAGATCGGTGTCGCGCGGCTCGTCCACACCTGACCCGGGCCCCTGCCATCCGACACACCGCACACCGCCCCGAATCTCGTTTCTGTTCGGGGCCCCATCTCAGGAGAGCTCGATGAAGAACTCTGTGCGGCGGCGCATCGCCGCCATACTCGCCACCGCGGCGATCGCCGCGGGCTCGATCACGGCTGGTGCCTCGGTGGCACGGGCTGACACCCCGGCGTCGCCCGCCCCGCTGACCAACCTGGCGCACCTCGACTTCCTGCTCGGAGACGTCGCTCCGGCGGCGACCGACGAGCACACGAGCTACCGCTTGACCGAGGAGCCCTCATTGCGGCTGCCGTGGACCTACGCCGACGCCCGCGACGGCGGCACCTTCGAGCGTGTGGGCGGCGGCCCGCTCGACCCCGCCACCGGGCACTACGCCCAGGGCGCCTACAACAGCGACGACGTGGCGCGCGCCGCCGTGGTGTACCTCCGGCACTGGCAGCAGACCGGCGACGACTCGAGCCGGCAGAAGGCCTACGAGGTGCTTCGGGCACTCGCCTACTTCCAGACCGTCAGCGGCCCGGACGCCGGCAATGTGGTGCTCTGGATGCAGCCCGACGGGCAGCTGAACCCGAGCGCCATCCCCGTGGAGCTGCCCGACCCCAGCGACTCGGCCGAGAGCTACTGGCTCGCCCGCTCGCTCTGGGCCTTCGGTGAGGGCTATGCCGCATTCAAGGATGCCGACCCCGCATTCGCCGCGTTCTTGCAGCAGCGCCTGCAGCTCGGCGTCGGCGCGGTCGACCGCGAGGTGCTGGACTCCTACGGGCAGCACGTCGTCGCCGACGGCGTGACCCTGCCGGCCTGGCTGATCGTGAACGGCGCGGATGCCACGGCCGAGGCCGTTCTCGGGCTCTCTGCCTACACGACGGCCGCTCCCGAGGACGCCGCGGTGCGCGACTCGCTCACGAAGCTCGCCGGCGGAATCGCGGAGATGGCGGCGACCACCACCGCGGATCCCTCCCGCTGGCCGTACGGGGCCATCCTGCCCTGGGCCGAGTCGCGGTCGATGTGGCACGCCTGGTCGTCGCAGATGTCGGGGGCGCTCGCCCGCGCATCCGTGGCCCTCGGCGATGCCGCCCTGCTGCGACCCGCGGTCACGGAGTCGGCGCGCTTCGCGCCCACGCTGCTGAGCGCGGGCGGCCCGGACAACGGCTGGTACCCCTCGCCGACCGAGCGTGTGCAGATCGCCTACGGCGCCGACTCCCGGTTGCAGGATCTGCTCGCGACGGCGGATGCGTCGGGGTCGGCGGGGTTCGCCCAACTCGCGGGACTGCAGGGGGCGTGGTTCTTCGGGCTCAACCCGGCGGCCGCGCCGATGTACGACCCCGCGACCGGGGTGACCTTCGACGGCATCCAGCCCGACGGCTCGATCAACCGCAACTCGGGGGCGGAGAGCACCATCCACGGCTTGCTGTCGATGCTCGCGCTGGATGCGCATCCGGATGTCGCGGCCGTGGCGACCGCGGTGACGCATGCCGTCGCGCGGAACGGTCTGCAGGTCGTGGAGGCGGAGAGTGCTGCGGGATCCGGCACCGTCGTGACGCCGGACTCGACCTGGACGGGCGAGTCGTCGTGGAGCGGCTCGTTCCTCTCGCTCGAGCGCGGCCAGACGGCCACGTTCGACCTGGGTGCCTCAGCGGTGGCGCGGATCGTGGAGCCGGTGTCGTGGCAGGTGCAGGCGGGTGCGGCGTCGGGCTCGCCCCGGTCGCTCTGGAGCAGTGGCTGGCTGCCGCTCGGAGTGCTGAAGCACGAGGTCGGCGCGCAGGGCATCACCGCGGTGCCGGGAGCCCTGCTCCCGCAGAAGCTGCCGGTGCCGCTTCCTGCGGAGCGCTCGACGGTGACGGTGCGGGCGATCGCCGGAACGGTGCAACTGGATGCGCTGCTCGTGCGACCCGTGATCGGCTCGCTCGTGGCGGAGTCGCCCGGCGGTGGCGGTGGCGGCAGCGGCGACGTCGCGACCTCGCGCGTCGAGCTCGTGCACAACTCGCTGGGCGTGCCGTGGCCGGCCTCGGTCGGCGCGGACGGCGTGCACTCCATCCTGCGCAGCTACGACGCCTCAGGCGCTCTCGTGGAGCAGCGCGCCCTCACGGGCCGCACCACCGTGTTGCTCCGCGCCGGCGGCTTCGCGGTGCTCGCGCCCTAGCCACGCGCGCCGGGTCGCGCCAGGTGCTGCTCTCGCCTGCAGGCGCAGGACTTGGCGCGACCCGGCGAGGGCGCACGTCACGCGGGTTGGCAGGATTTCGTGGAAGGGCGACATCTGGGCCACTCGTGGCAGCTTCGGGAGATCCCTAGCGTTACTGCCATGGTCACCACGTTCGCCCTCATCGCCTTCTTCGGGCTGCTCGCCGCCCTCGCGCTCGTCGCCGTCGTCGCGACCGTCATCCAGACGGTGCGCGATGGCTACGGCCGCCGTCCCACCCGTGGTGACGACGCCCGGCGTGAGTGGCGCGCGGGGCGCTAGAGCTCGCTCTCGATCGGCTCGGTCACCAGGAGGTCGGCCACGGAGTTCAAGATCTCCGAGGGCCGGAACGGGTACCTGTCGATCTCGGCCTGGTCGCTGATGCCCGTCATCACGAGGATGGTGTGCAGGCCCGCCTCGATGCCGGCCACCACATCCGTGTCCATGCGGTCGCCGATCATGCCGGTGTTCTCGGAGTGCGCACCGATGCGATTCATCGCCGAGCGGAACATCATCGGGTTCGGCTTGCCCACGATGTAGGGGTCTTTGCCGGTGGCCTTCGTGATGAGGGCGGCGATCGCGCCCGTGGCGGGCATCGGGCCCTCGGCGCTCGGCCCCGTCGCATCCGGATTGGTGACGATGAACCGCGAGCCGTCGTTGATGAGCCGGATGGCCTTCGTGATGGCCTCGAAGGAGTAGTTGCGGGTCTCGCCCACCACCACGTAGTCGGGGGCGGTCTCGGTCATGATGAAGCCGGCCTCGTGCAGTGCCGTCGTGATGCCCGCCTCGCCGATGACGAAGGCGCTGCCGCCGGGCATCTGGTCTTTGAGGAAGGTGGCGGTGGCGAGCGCGCTCGTCCAGATGAACTCCTCGGGCACCTCGAGGCCGGATGCGCGGAGCCGCGCGCTGAGGTCGCGCGGCGTGAAGATGGAGTTGTTGGTGAGCACGAGGTAGGGCTTGCCCTGGTCGCGCCACTGCTGCAGCAGCTCGGCGGCACCGGGGATGGGGTGGTTCTCGTGAACGAGCACACCGTCCATGTCGGTGAGCCAGCATTCGATCTCGTCGCGACCGGGCATGGGGACTACTCCTTCTTCCGCGTTCCTCCAGCGTACAGGCGCGACCTGGGCGGGGCTGGGGGCGGGCGATGAGGCGCCGATGAACGGTCTGTGGGAGTGTGCTCCACCCGGTAGAGTGCAGGAATCGCGCGGCGGGGGCTGCGCCGAAGAGGGGGAACGATGCCGAAGTCCACTGCTGCGCGCCTGTCTGCCGCGGGGGCGCTGGTGTGGGCCGTGGCCTTGCTGGTGAGCGGATGCGCGGGGCCGGGTGGCAGCGCCGCGACCGTCGTCGCCGACCCGGTCGAGGCACCCGGCGCATCCGCCTCGCCCTCCTCGTCGCCCGTGCCGATCGAGGAGTTCGTGGAGATCGACCCGCTGGCCGAGCCGCTCGTGCAGGCCGGGCACCTGCTCGTGGCCGGCTCGGAGGGCTTCGCCGGCGTCGATGCGCGCACGGCCCTCGACATGGCCACGCAGAAGCTCGAGGCCGACGTGCAGACCGCGCAGCTCTCCGCGGCCGGCGGCCCGGCCGCGAGCCAGGCGACGCCGCCCGTGACCTCGGCCTCGATCTCGGCCGACATCGCGTCGCTGCTCACGGCGGTGCACGCGGTGCGGCTCGGCGTGGTCGAGACCGCCGTGCGCGTGGTGAACTCCGAGACGCCGGATGCCGACCAGGCCGTGCGCGACGAGCTCTTCACCGCGATCGTCGCGCAGCAGGCGCAGTCCTCCGCTACCGACGACACCCCGCGCCAGACGCTCGAGCTCGTGGCGAAGGTGCGCGCGACGCAGGACGCGCAGGCTGCCGCGCTCGCCGCCGCGGCGGCGGCCGAGGCGGCCCGCCAGGCCGCCGCGTCGCAGCAGAGCTCCGGCTCGTCGGGCAGCTCCTCGACGTTCATCCAGATCCCGGTCTGCTACAGGCCGCCGCCCATGATCGTGCACAGCCCGCTGACGGGTGAAGACATCGACATCAGCCCGCCGCCCGCCGGCCCGGGCTGCTGAAGCGCGCTCTGGCCCCGCCGACCCGTCAAAAGGACGTCTAGAACTCTCGGTTTGGACGTCTCGGCGGCAGTGAAGGGTCCGCGCGCAGGCTCCGAGTGCTCTGCGAGAGGCGAACGATCGGTTTTGGTCAGAGCGACTTTAAGGGTTAGAGTCGAGACAACCTTTAGGGGATGACCGCCCATGACCACCCAGCCCACCGACGAAGCGACCGTGTCGCTCGCCGTGTCGACGGTGATCTTCGCGGTGCGACCAGACCGGCCCACTGCGCTGCCGAGCCTGTGGTTGCCGCTCGTGCGGCGCATCCGGCCGCCCTTCGAAGGCCAGTGGGCGCTCCCCGGCGGTCCACTCGGCGCCCGCGAAGACCTCGAGACCGCCGCCGCCCGCACCCTCGCGGCCACCACCGCGCTCACCCCGAGCTACCTCGAGCAGCTCTACGCCTTCGGCACCCTCGACCGCTCACCGCTCGAAGAAGGAGTCGCCCAGGCGCTCGGCGAACCGGTGGAGCGGGTGGTCTCCATCGTCTACTGGGCGCTGGTGAACTCCGAAGAGGTCATCCACTCGAGCGAGAACGCCTCGAGCGAGAACGTGGCGTGGTTCTCGGTCGACGACCTGCCCGACCTCGCCTTCGACCACGACGTCATCGTCGAATACGCCCTCTGGCGCCTGCGAAACAAGGTGGAGTACAGCCGCATCGCACATGCCTTCCTCGGCGACACCTTCACCCTCGCCGAACTGCGCGAGGTGCACGAGGCCGTGCTGGGCCGCTCGCTCGACCCCGCCAACTTCCGCCGTCAGATCGAGTCGTCGAACGTCGTCGTGCCCACCGGCAAGCGCGTGACCGGCACGAGCTACCGGCCGCCCAAGCTCTACCGCTACAACCAGTCCGTCGATCCCCTCGACCGCGGGCCGCTCCCCCCTGTCAGAAAGCCGCTGCCATGAACAACGCCACCCTGTCGGTCGACACCGAGATCCAGCTCATCACGAGCGGCGCTCCCGGCGTCTCCGGTTCGACCTGCACCCCTGAGCTCGCCGACGGCCCCTGGGTGTTCGACCTGCAGCCCGCCCCCTCCTACGGCCCGGGCGCCTCGATGGCCGACCCCATCCCCGCCGACACCCCCCGCCAGGGACAGCTGCCGGATGCCTACAAGACGGCCTCGAAAGACGAACTGGATGCGCGCATCCGGGCCGCCAAGGCCACGCTCGGCGACCGCGTCGTGATTCTCGGCCACTTCTACCAGCGCGACGAGGTGGTGCAGTACGCCGACTTCGTGGGCGACTCGTTCCAGCTCGCGAACGCGGCGCTCACCGTGCCGGAGGCCGGGGCGATCGTGTTCTGCGGCGTGCACTTCATGGCCGAGACCGCCGACATCCTCGCCCGGCCCGAACAGTCGGTGATCCTGCCCAACCTGGCGGCAGGCTGTTCGATGGCCGACATGGCCGACATCGACTCGGTCGAGGCGGCCTGGGCCGAGCTCGCCGAGATCTACGGGACCGAGCCGGATGCCGACGGCCGGGTTCCCGTCATCCCCGTCACCTACATGAACTCCTCGGCCGCGCTCAAGGGCTTCTGCGGTCGCAACGGCGGCATCGTCTGCACCTCCTCGAACGCCGCGACCGTGCTCGAGTGGGCGTTCGAGCGCGGGCAGCGCGTGCTGTTCTTTCCCGACCAGCACCTCGGGCGCAACACCGCGAAGGCGATGGGCGTGCCGCTCGAGCGCATGCCGATGTGGAACCCGCGCAAGGCCCTCGGTGGCTCGACGATCGAAGAGCTCGAAGACGCGCAGGTCATCCTGTGGCACGGCTTCTGCTCGGTGCACAAGCGCTTCAGCGTGGCCCAGATCGATCGCGCCCGGGAGACGCACCCCGGCGTGCAGGTGATCGTGCACCCCGAGTGCCCGATGCCCGTCGTCGACGCCGCGGATGCCGCGGGCTCGACCGATTTCATCGTGAAGGCCATCGCCGCCGCCCCCGCCGGCTCCACCTTCGCGATCGGCACCGAGATCAACCTGGTGAACCGCCTCGCCAACGAGTACCCGCAGCACACCATCTTCTGCCTCGACGACGTGATCTGCCCGTGCTCGACGATGTACCGCATCCACCCCGGCTACCTCGCCTGGGTGCTCGAGGAGCTCGTGGCCGGCCGGGTCGTGAACCAGATCTCCGTGGCCGACGACGTGGCGGTCCCCGCCCGCGTGGCCCTCGAGCGCATGCTGGCGGCCCGCCCGTGACCGGGTCCGACGCGGTCGCGCGACCGCGGGTGGTGATCGTGGGGAGCGGGGTGGCCGGGCTGGTGACCGCACTCGCGCTCGGCGAGCGGTTAGAGGTGACGATCGTGACCAAGAGCACGATCGACGAGAGCAACACGCGGTATGCGCAGGGTGGAATCGCCGCGGCCGTGATGCCGGGCGACACCGTGGCCTCCCACATCGCCGACACCCTGGTTGCGGGCGCCGGGCTGAGCGACCCGGCGGCGGTGGAGGTGCTCTGCGCCGAGGGGCCGGAGCGCATCCGCGACCTCGTCCGCTGGGGCGTCGAGTTCGACCGCGAGGGCGGCGACCCCTCGGCCGCGTTCGATGCCGGGCTCGAGGGGGCGCACTCGCACCATCGCATCCTGCACGCCGGCGGCGACGCCACGGGCTACGAGGTGGAATGGGCGCTCGTGCGCGCGGTTCGCGCCGCGGCGGCCCGCGTGCTCGAGCAGAGCTTCGTGGTCGACCTCGTGGTCGACGAGACGAGCGGATGCGCGACCGGCGTCACCGTGCTGCGCGACGGCGTTCTCGAGACGCTCGCCGCCGACGTCGTGGTGCTCGCGAGCGGCGGCCTCGGCCAGCTCTACCCGCACACGACGAACCCCTCGGTCACCACCGGCGACGGCGCCGCGGCCGCCCTGCGCGCCGGAGCGGTGCTCGCCGACGTGGAGTTGGTGCAGTTCCACCCCACGGCGCTCGCCGTTCCCGGGAGCTTCCTGGTGTCGGAGGCGGTGCGCGGCGACGGAGCCGTGCTGCGGAATTCCGCGGGGGAGCGCTTCATGCTGGGCGCGCATCCGCTCGCCGAGCTCGCGCCGCGCGACATCGTGGCCCGGGCCATCGCGGCCGAGATGCTCGCCACCGGCGCGCCCGTGCTGCTCGACGCCACGGCGATCGGCGCCGAGGAGCTCGAACGCCGCTTCCCCACCATCTCGGCGGCGAGCCGGGAGCACGGCTTCGACTGGAGCCGGGAGGGCATTCCCGTGGCGCCCGCGGCCCACTACTGGATGGGCGGGGTGGCCACCGACCTCGACGGCCGCACCTCGGTGCCGGGGCTCTTCGCTGTGGGCGAGGTGTCGTGCACGGGGGTTCACGGCGCGAACCGGCTGGCCTCGAACTCGCTGCTCGAGTCGCTCGTGTTCGCGCACCGCGCGGCGGCGGCGATCACGGCGGATGCGGATGCGGGCGTGCGCGGCGTCGAGTGGGCCGGCTTGCCGAACTCGGTGCTGCTCGGCGCGGGAACTACGACTGATGCCGCCGGTGCCGGTGAGTTGCACGAGCCCACGCGGGCCGAGCTGCACGAGCTGATGTGGCGTTACGCCGGGGTCTACCGCGATGCGAAGGGGCTGCGCGCGGCACGGGACGTCCTCGCCGGCTGGTGGGTGCCCACCGCCGACGCGGCCGGCGTCACGGTCGAACGGCTCGAGACCGCGAATCTGCTCCAGCTCGCGCGCGTGCTCGTGACGTCGGCGCTCGCCCGGGAGGAGTCGCGCGGTGCGCACTTCCGCTCCGACCACCCGGATGCCGACCCGGCGTTCGCCCACCACCTCGCCGTCGTTCAGGCGCCCGCGACGGCCGGCCCGGCGCATCCGTTCGCCGAACCGCGAGAGTTCGCGCTGCAGGGGGTGGCCGTCTGATGCTCACCCCGCAGATCATCGACGACGTCGTGTCGCGCGCCCTCGCCGAGGACGCGCCCTGGGGCGACATCACCTCCGAGCTCCTCATTCCGGCCGAGGCGCAGGTCGAGGCCACGCTCGATGCGCGCGAGCCCGGCGTGTTCAGCGGCACGGCCGTGCTGCTCGCGACGATGCGGCTCGTCGACCCCGGCATCCGCACCACGATGCACGTGGCCGACGGCGAATCGTTCGCGGCGGGCGCCGTGCTCGCCACGGTGAGCGGTCCGGCGCGAGGCGTGCTGCGGGCCGAGCGCGTAGCGCTCAACCTGCTGCAGCGCATGAGCGGCATCGCCACCCTCACCGCGCGCTATGTCGCCCTCGTCGCCCACACGGATGCGCGCATCGTCGACACCCGCAAGACGACGCCGGGGCTCCGCGCCCTCGAGCGGCAGGCGGTTCGCGACGGCGGCGGGCACAACCACCGCTTCTCGCTCTCCGACGCCGTGATGGCGAAGGACAATCACCTCGCGGTGCTCGCGGCGCAGCACGACGGCGACGTCACCGCGGCGCTCAAGGCCGTGCGCGCGCAGCTCTCGCACACCACCCACCTGGAGGTGGAGGTCGACCGGCTCGACCAGATCGAAGCGGTGCTCGCCGGCGGGATCGACACGATCATGCTCGACAACTTCAGCCTCGACGAGCTCCGCACCGGCGTGGCCCAGGTGGCCGGGCGGGCACTCGTCGAGGCCAGCGGCGGCGTGAACCTCGACACCGTGCGGGCGATCGCCGAGACCGGGGTCGACGTGATCTCGGTGGGGGCTCTCACTCACAGCGTGCGAGCGCTCGACCTCGGGCTCGACGTGACGTTCGCCGGCGCGAGTGGCTCGCCCGCGGCGGCCGGGGTCGCATCCGCCCCCGCCGCCACCTCGTGATCTACCTCGACGCGGCCGCCACCACCCCCGTGAAGCGGGAGGTGCTCGAGGCGATGTGGCCGTACCTCACCGGCGACTTCGGCAACCCCTCGAGCCACCACGGCGTGGGTGAATCGGCGGCGCGGGCGCTCGCCGAGGCCCGGCGCACGGTGGCCGAATGGCTCGGCTGCCGGCCGGCCGAGCTCGTGTTCACCTCGGGCGGCACCGAGGCCGACAACCTCGCGCTCAAGGGCATCGCGCTCGGCAACCCCCGGGGGCGCCGCCTCGTGCTCAGCGCGATCGAGCATCCGGCCGTCGTCGAGTCTGCTGACTACCTGCGGCGGCAGCACGGCTTCGAGGTCACCGAGGTGCCGGTCGACGAGACGGGCCTCGTGCATCCGGATGCCTTCGCCGCAGCACTGCGCCCCGACACCACCCTCGCCACGGTGATGTTCGCCAACAACGAGATCGGCACGGTGCAGCCCGTGGCCGAGCTCGCCGCCGCAGCGCACGCGGCCGGCGACATCCCCTTCCACACCGATGCAGTGCAGGCCGCGGGTTGGCTCGACACGCGAGTCGATGCGCTCGGCGTCGACGCCCTCAGCTTCTCGGGCCACAAGCTCGGCGCCCCGAAGGGCATCGGCGCGCTGTTCGTTCGGGGCCGCCAGCGCCTCGAACCGCTCGTGCACGGCGGCGGGCAGGAGCGCGGCAACCGCTCGGGCACCGAGAACGTGGCCTTCGCCGTGGGGCTCGCGGCCGCCGTGACCGCCTCCGAACGGATGCGCGTCGAGGCCGCGGAGCGTACGAGCGGGCTGCGTGACGAGTTCATCCGGGCGGTGCTCGCCGGGGTTCCGGATGCGCGGCTCACCGGGAACGCGCAGCACCGGCTGCCCTCGGTGGCGTCGTTCTGCTTTCCGGGAACCAGCGGCGAGGCCGTGCTGCTGCAGCTCGAGGAGCGCGGCGTGGTGGTGTCGAGCGGCTCGGCCTGTGCGGCGGGCAGCGACGAGCCCTCGCCGGTGCTGCTCGCCTGCGGCATCGCTCGCGAGGTGGCGCAGACCGCGGTGCGCTTCACCTTCACCGCCGAGACGACCGCCGAGGAGCTGCGCACGGCGGCGACCGCCCTCGCGGTGGCGGTGGCGGAGGTCTCGGCGCTGCGCTGAGCTTGCGCGACGGCGCTCTGGTCGGCGGTGCCCGCGCGGATTAGGGTCGAGACATGGGCGCTGCGCGCATCGACGACGAGGGGCGGATGCGTCGCGCCCTCGCCGCCGTGACGCAGGAGCCGGAGGCGCGGGCGGTCTTCGACGAGGGCTTCCGAGCTGGCGGGGGAGCCGGGAGTCCGCTCGCCACACTGCAGGCCGCCGTGGCCCGCGCCGACGATCCGGCGCTCGCCCGCGCGGAGCGGCGGCGCTGGGCCGCCCTCGAGGCCGCGGCCTTCGCCCGGCCGGGCGCGGGGGCCGACGAGAGCGCCGCCGATCGCGATCGGGGAGTACCGCCTCGAGACCGACAACCGGGCGCGTGCCACGCGGGCTCTCGCGGGTGGACTCGCTGCGCTCGACCGTCGGCTCGCGGAGTCGGAAGGCGCAGGATCAGCGGCTGCCTCGCGATCTGCGGGCCCTGCTGGGCCGGTGATGGCGGCCGGGCCCGGATTTTCCGCAGGATCGGGGGCCGCTGCTGGGTGGGGTGCCGGATCTGTCCGCACCGTCGGCAGTGCCCCCGCGGGCTTCGAGCAGATGCACGTGGTGCCCGAGGGTGCCGTCGAGGACTCGGCCGGCACCGCCGGCACCGCCGAGCCCGCGGTGCCCACGCGCCGCCGCCGGGTCACGATCGCCGGCGCCTCCCTCGCCGGTGCGGCAGCCGTCGTGCTGATCGCGGGGTTCGCGTCGGGTTGGCTGGGTGGCGGCGCCGGAACCGCGGCGCTCGGCGGAGGCGGCACCGATGCATCCGGCGCACCCGCCGTGGTCTCGACCCCGGTCGCCGCCGGCGCCGGAGCGACGCCCGACCCCGGCGCTCACCTGCCGCAATGGCGCATGGAACTGACGAGTCCCCTCGGTGGGCAGACGGAGCCCGACACCTGGTTCGTCGGGGAGCAGGGCGAGTCCGACGTGCTCAGCGCGCACGGACTCGAACTCTTCACGCGCGGCGGCAACGCGGTCGTCCCCGAGACCAGCCGGCACGTGGCGCGTCCCGAGACCGGGCTCGACTTCTGGGTGGCGCGCACCACCGGCGGCGACGTGTGCCTGCTCATGACCAATCAGACGGTGTCGGCCGCGGCCTACGCCTGCATGCCCACCCAGACCTTCCGCGATGCGGGCTCGATCACCCTGCGAGGGGTGACGACGTCGCTCGGCGTCGGCAACGCCACCTGGAACGGCGGCAGCCTCGTGCTCCAGCAGGCGACCCGCTGACGAGCGCCGAGGGCGCAAGGCCCCGACGTCGCGCGGTCGCGGCGGGTCAGGGACTCAGTGATTCAAGACCCAGCGACTCAGCGCGTCAGCCAGATCGCGTCCGGCGCCGAAATGCCGACGGGCGTGCCCGCATCCAGCACGACCACCACGTCGGAGGCGGTGCGCTCGACGCGCAGCAGGGTTCCCGGCCCGATTCCCTGCTCGCCGAGCGTGCGCAGCAGCGAGGGCTCGCGGTCGCTGATGCGCACCACCCGCCCCTCGTGGCCGGCCGGCGCCTCGGCCAGCAGCACCACGGCGAAGGCGGGCACCTCGCCGGCGGCCGAAGGGATCGGGTCGCCGTGGGGGTCTTGCGCGGGCCGCCCCAGCCGTGCGTCGATCGCGTCGAGCAAACGGTCGCTGATCGAGTGCTCGAGCACCTCGGCCTCGTCGTGCACCTCGTCCCACTCGTAGCCCATCTCGCGCACGAGCCAGGTCTCGATCAGCCGGTGGCGGCGCACCACGCCGATGGCGCGCATCCGGCCCTCGGCGGTGAGGGTGAGCGGGCCGTAGGGCACGTGGCTGAGGAGCCCGGCGGCCGCGAGCTTCTTGACCATCTCGGTGACCGACGACGGGGCCACGCCGAGCCGGCCGGCGAGCACCGAGGGCGAGATCGGGTCGGGCTGCCACTCGGTGTGCGCGTAGATGGCCTTGAGGTAGTTCTCGGTGGCCGTCTCCTGCCCGGCAGCCCGGTTCTCGGCGGCGGTTGCGGTGGGAGACATGGTGGGTCAAGCCTACGCGAGCAGCCCCGCCGAGCCCATGGCGTGCTCGACCTCGAACACGATCGCCACGCGCAGCGGGTTCTCGCGCGGCGGCCGGTAGCGCTCGGCGTAGCGGGCCACGGCATCCGCCACGAGAGGCGGCTCCTCCTCGATGTGCGCCGTGCCGCTCAGCGTGAGCCAGCGTGCGCCCTCGAACTGGCACACGCTCACGCGGCCGTCGCGGCGTACGTTGAGCACCTTCTGGCTGGGGCCGTTCGTGATGATGCGCACGACGAGCGAGCCTGCGCCCACCTCCACCGTGAACCCCACGGGCACGACGTGTGGCGCTCCCTCGACGGTGAGAGTCGAGAGGGTGGCGAGGTGTCTGTCGGTCATGAACTCGAGGCCGGCCGGCGAGAGGATGCTCGGTGCGAGCGGATGCGTCATGCCGCCACCCTACGACTCGCGACTCGCGATCGTGGGCCGTTACCTGCGCAACGGCGGAGAATCGAGGGGTTCGAGTGCAATACGTCGACGAGCCCCCCCCGAATTTCCTCTGTTATGTGCAACAGAGGGCCTTCCGCTGCGGCAGTGGCGTGCTAATTTTTAGGCGTGCCTAAAAATGTGGTCGGCGAACGGGCGGCATCCGCCTCTCTGGCCGCCGCACGCCCGCGCTGGTGGCAGTCGCTGGCCTTGTTCGGGCCGGCCTTCGTGGCCTCGATCGCCTACGTCGACCCCGGCAACGTGGCCGCCAACCTCACCTCCGGCGCCCAGTACGGCTACCTGCTCGTCTGGGTGCTCGTGCTCGCGAACGGCATGGCGGTGCTCATCCAGTACCAGTCGGCGAAGCTCGGCATCGTCACCGGCCGCACCCTGCCCGAGCACGTCGGCTCCCGCGCCCGGCCATGGAGCCGCCGCGCCTACTGGCTGCAGGCCGAGCTCGTGGCGGCCGCCACCGACATCGCCGAAGTCATCGGCGGGGCGATCGCGCTCAACCTGCTCTTCGGGCTCCCCCTCGTGCTGGGCGGCCTCGTCGTCGGCCTCGTCTCGATGGGGCTCCTGCTCGTGCAGTCTGCCCGCCGGCAGCGCAGCTTCGAGTTCGTGATCATGGCCTTCCTCGCCGTGATCGCCGTGGGCTTCCTCGCCGGGGTGTTCGTGTCGCAGGTGGACTGGCTCGCCGCCGCCGACGGCCTCGTCCCCCGTTTCGAGGGAACGCCCACGGTGCTGCTCGCCGCGAGCATGCTCGGAGCCACCGTCATGCCGCACGCCATCTACCTGCACTCCGCGCTGGCCCGCGACCGGCACCACGCCGCCTTCGCCGCCCACGCCGAGAAGACCGACTTCACGCGACCGGCGACGGATGCCGCCGGCCCGACCCGCAGCCACGGCGCCTCGCCCGACCGCCTGCGCGCCCTGCTCCGCGCCACCCGCGCCGACGTGGTGGTGGCGCTCGTGCTCGCCGGAGCCGTCAACATCGCCATGCTGCTCCTCGCCGCCTCGAGCCTGCGCGGAGTCGACGGCACCGACACCATCCCGGGCGCCTACGCCGCCATCCAATCGGCGCTCGGCCCGGTGATCGCCACGATCTTCGCCATCGGCCTGCTCGCCTCGGGCCTCGCCTCCACCTCGGTGGGCGCCTACGCCGGCTCCGTCATCATGAAGGGGCTGCTGCGCATCCGGGTGCCGCTGCTGGCCCGGCGCATCGTCACGCTGATCCCGGCCCTCGCCGTGCTCGCCGCGGGGATCGACCCGACCTGGGCCCTCGTGCTCAGCCAGGTGCTGCTGAGTGTGGGCATCCCGTTCGCGCTCATCCCGCTCATCCGGCTCACGGGCGACCGCGCGCTGATGGGCGAGTACGCCGACCGGATGCCCGTGCGCATCCTGGCCTGGACCGTCGTGGCCCTGATCGTGGCCCTGAACGGCGTGCTGATCGTTCTGGCTATCGGGGGAGCGGGGTAGCGAACGAGCGGGAGGTGTCGCCGAGCACGACGCTCGCCCGGGTCTCGCGGCCCTCGGGCAGGATGCGGCCGGTGAACCGGCCCGAGGCCGCCTGCTCGAGCTCGCCGCGCATCCAGTCCACCATCGCGGCGAGTTCGGTCTCGTCGAGCGCGGGGCCGTCGTCGAGCAGCATCACGTCGACGCCGCGGCGGCGGGCGGCCATCACGGCCCGGGTGAGCGGCTCCCGGGCCAGGCGGCCACCGCGGTAGTGGTCGCGCAGGAGCCCTTCGAGCACCGCGCACTCGCGGGCCTCGGTGGGCGTCAGCGGCTCGCCGCTCGCGAGGCGGTCGAGCATCGGGCCCACGATGCCCTCTAGGTGCCGGGCGCGTTCGGTGAGTTCCGCGCGGGAGGCGGCCTGGTAGGCCTCGTCGTGACGGGCGGCGAGTTCGGCGCTCCGCTGAGCGCGGGTGCGCCGGCGCAGGCGGGTGAGGGCGGCATCCGCCGCGAGCCCCACCCCCATGATGACCGCCGGCCGCACGATCGCCGCCGCAACCTCCGTCGCACCGTACCCGAACACCCGCACCGCGGCGAGGGTGACGGCCGACATCAGCACGAACCCCACGATCGCCGCGGCTCGGCGGCCGCGGAGCACGAGCGCCGCGAGCACGAAGGCGCAGCCGTAGAGATACCAGGCGTCCCAGTAGTCGAGGCTCGACCGGGTCGACGGCAGGAAGATCACGGCCGGGGTCGCCACGACGAGCGCCACCACTGCACCGGTGCGCCAGCGGCTCGGGCGGCGCAGATCGCGCCAGCCCACGAGCACGGTGGCCGACGCGAGCCCGAGGAAGGCGACCAGGGGGGTCCACGAACCGGAGGAGCGCTCGAAGGCCGTGAACGCCATCACGGCCTGCGCGACCAGGAACGCCAGCACCGCCCAGCGCATGGCGAGCAGCAGAGGCCGGCCGGCCCGGCCGTCGGGGGTGTTCTCGAGAACCGGGCCGAGCGCCAGCTCGGTGTGCGGCGGCCGCGGAGTCTTGAAGGGGTCTCCCGCCGCCGGCTCGGCCCACTCCAGCGTCACCACCGTTCCGCGCCCGGGCGCCGATCGCACGCCCGCCGAGCCGCCGGGCACCCCGTTCACCCGGGCCAGGATGCTCGTGGCGACCCCCATACGGTCGGGCGCCACGGCCACGGGGTCGAATCCGCGGCCGGTGTCGCGCACCTCGATGTGGAGGGCGCCGTCGGCGCCGGTCACCGTGACCGAGCGGAGGGCCTCCGCACCGGCATGTCGCCGCGCGTTCACGAGCGCCTGCCGCATGGCGCCGGCGAGGGCGTGGCCGGCTTCGGCGTCGATGCCGGCGGCGGGCCAGGCGGCGCGGCCGGCACCGCGGGCGGGGCGCGAGGCGATGACGAGCCGCGCACCCGCATCCGTCTCGGCCACGATCTGACGCAGCTGGTGCAGGTAGGCGTCGACCGGGATCCGTCCGCCGGCCACGGGGTGTTCGGCCACCGCGGGAGTCGCGACGCCGAGCGCGGCGCCCGTGGCGGACGGTCCGCCCGAGCGCGCCGTGACACCGGTGGGATGCGGTGCGGGAGAGGCCCTGTCGGCATTCCGCTCCGGCGCCCCGGCCAGGTCACGGATCTCCTGGCGTGCTCCGGCGGCCTGGACGGCCACCGCCCCACGCAGTGCCTCGTCGTCGTGCGAGGCGAAGAGCAGGGTGGCGAGGATCTCGTCGTGCACGAGCGCCTCGGTCTTCACCCGGGCCTCCCGCCGGGCGCGCTCCGCGGCCAGCGTCGACGCGGCCGCTCCGGCGGCGGCCACGGCCCGGTCGAGCTCGGCGCCGGCCGCCACCAGGGCCGTGCTCAGCAGGCAGGCGACCATCGCCGCCACCATCGTCTGCACGTCGTTGACGATCGCGTTCGGCAGGTCGTCGTGCACGAGGATGCGCAGCAGCTGCACCAGGACCCCGATGACGCCGAGCACGATCCAGCCACCGCGCGCCCCCCACGCCACCACGGCCGCGACCACGACGACACCCGAGGTGGTGAGCATCCACGGCAGTTGTGCGACGGGTGGAACCGCGATGCCGCCGAGGCCGGGCGGCACCACGACGAGCAGCAGGAGCACGGCCAGCGCGCCCAGTTGCGCCAGGACCGCGGCGAGGCTCAGCCGGCGCAGGGCGCGCAGGCCGCAGCCGGGGGAGACGATGGCCACGACGACCGGGAAGACGAACACCGCCAGGAGCAGGAGGCGGTACCAGCCGGGCAGCGGAAGAGCGTTCGGCTGCACCACCACCGTGAAGGCGCTGAGCACGACGAGCGCGGAGACGCCGCCCGAGACGGCGGCGAGCAGGCGCACCACGCCGAGCTCGGACTGCACGCCCGCGGAGCGCGGCGCCGGCGGGTGCACCGGTTCGGCGGAGGCCGGGGTGGAACCGGCCGGGTCAGGCATCCGTCGGCAAGGGGAGGTAGCCGTCTTCGACCCCGCGCCGGTAGAGCTCGACCTTGCTGTTCGCGGGCCGGCCGAGCAGGCGGTACACCGTGCGGATGCGGCGGATGTGGTCGTCGACGGTGTTCTCGCTGATGCGGAGCTCGGTCGCCACGGTCTTCGCGCCGACGCCGGAGGCGTAGAGCGCGAGCACCTCGCGCTCCCGCGCGGTGAGCGGGGCGGTGCGCAGATCGGGGTCGGAGTCGAGCGCGGCCGCCCACTCCGTGGTCACCACCATCTCGCCGCGCGCGGCGCTCGCGATGGCGTCGAGCACCTCGCTGGCGGGGGCCGACTTGCGCACGATGCCGAGGGTCTCCGAACGCGACACCTCGCGGATGAGGAACGGGTTCTCGCCCGAGGTGAGGGTGAGCACGTTCATCCCGCGGGCCCGCAGCGCGGCCACGTTCTCGGAGGGTTGCGAGCCGTCGCGCAGGTTGAGGTCGAGCACCACGAGCTCGGGCCGGGTGCGTCCGTCGAGCAGAGCGGGCACCGAGGCGGCGTAGCCGGCGAACTCGAGCTCGGCGTGCGTCTGGATCAGGGCGCCGATCGCGAGGGAGACGACCTCGTGGTCATCGACGATCGCGACTCGCGTGCCCAGTTCGATCCCCCTGAATCACTCGCCGCGGGTGCGGACGCTGTCGACACTACCGTCTCGCCGTGCCGCGACTGCCCCGCGCCCCACGCCCCCTTCGGGGGGGGGGGCGGAGCCCTCATTCCTGGAGGAAAGCGGCGATCTGCGCGGGCCAGCCGGCGATCTCGTCGCGGCTGTGCGCGACCTGGAACCGCGCATCCGGAATCAGCTCGGCCAGGCGCTCACCCGTCGACACCGGATGCCCGGGGTCGCCGGCCCAGCTCAGCACCAGCACCGGCAGGCGGAGCCGGGCGATGGCCTCGGGGTCGGGCAGGTCGGACGGCGCCACGCCCCGCAGCACCGAGGGAAGCAGCGACTCCGGGATGCTCGGCTCGATCGGCGGCTCGCCGCGCAGCAGCGGGGGAGTCGCCGCCTCGCGGAGCGTCGCGGCCATCGGCGCGAGCCCGTTCTGCGCGATCGCGTCGGCGAGGCCTCGGTAGCCGGCCGCCTGGCCGGCCCGGGTCTCCCAGGCCGTGGGCGGAGCCGTGAGCACGAGACGGGAGAACCGGCCGGGCCGGCGGGTGGCGGCGTGAAGCAGGGTGGCTGTTCCCATCGAGGTGCCGATACCGGCGGCCGGCACGGCGGGCGACCAGACGTCGAGCAGGGCCAGAAGGTCGGCGGCGAGCTCGGTGAAAGCGTATTCCTCCGGCACCGGATGCCCGGTCGACCGGCCGTGCCCGCGTGCGTCGTAGCGCACCAGCCGCCGGATGGCCGCCACGGGCTGCAGGTCGAGCAGCCCGCCCGGGCCGGCGAGCGAGTCGTGGTCGTGGCTGAGGGCGTGGGCGTACACGGCGAGCGCGCCCGCGCCCTCGTCGGTGAACGCGAAGTCGGCGCCGCGCGCGTCGACGACGGCGAGCTGGTCGGGTGTGGTCACAAGGGTCTCTCTTTCATCCGCAGCTCGACGCTACGACGAGCCCCCGACATCCGCTGCGCGCCGAGCGCCGCGTCGCTACTCGTTGTTCACGAACGGCCTCTACTGTTCCCTCATGCCCCTCATCGATAACGCGGTCTACGTGGCCGGCCGCCGCTCCCACGACCCGAAGAGCCTCGACGAGACTTATGAGCTCATGCGCGAGAACGACGGCATGGCCTGGATCGGCCTCTACCGGCCCGACGCCGAGGAGATCCGCTCGGTCGAGACCGAGTTCGGCCTGCACCACCTCGCCATCGAGGATGCGCTGATCGGTCATCAGCGCGCCAAGCTCGAGCGCTACGGCGAGACGCTCTTCGTGGTGCTGCGGCCCGCCCGCTACCTCGACCGCGAGGAGCAGGTGGAGTTCGGCGAGGTGCACGTCTTCATCGGGCCCGGCTTCGTGGTGACCATCCGTCACGCGGAATCGCCGAACCTCGCCGCCGTGCGCCACCGGCTCGAGGCGAACCCCGACCTTCTCGCCCTCGGCCCGGAAGCGGTGCTCTACGCGATCGTCGACGAGGTCGTCGACGAGTACGGCCCCGTGCTCGCGGGTCTCGAGAACGACATCGACGAGATCGAGAAGCAGCTGTTCGGCGGCGACCCCGACGTGTCACGCCGCATCTACGACCTGCTCGGCGAGGTGATGGAGTTCCAGCGGGCCGTGCATCCGCTCACCGCCATGCTCGAGGCGCTGCTGCGCGGCTCCGAGAAGTACAAGGTCGACCTCGAGGTTCAGCGGGGGCTGCGGGACGTGCTCGACCACGTGCTGCAGATCGTGAGCCGCTCGGATGCCTTCCGGGCCACCCTGCAGAACGCCCTCACGGTGCACTCCACGCTGGCCACGCAGCAGCAGAACGAGGAGATGCGGCGCATCTCCGAAGCGAGCCTGAAGCTCGCCGAGGACACCCGCAAGCTCTCGGAGACGAGCTTGCAGCAGGGCGACGAGGTGAAGAAGATCTCGTCCTGGGCGGCCATCTTCTTCGCCCCGTCGATCATCGCCGCGATCTACGGCATGAACTTCACGAACATGCCCGAGCTGCACTGGGAGTTCGGCTACCCGCTGGCCATCCTCGCCATGATCGTCGTGGCGTTCGTGCTCTACCGGGTGTTCAAACGGAACCACTGGCTGTAGCGGCGGGCGCGCCGGTCGCGGGAGCCGGCTCTGGTCCCGGCTCCGGCTCGAGGCTGCCGGGCGAGGGCGTCATCGTGGCGCGGTTGCGGAAGTGCCCCACCGACATCAGCACCACGCCGAGCGCGATCCAGCCCGCGAGCACGAGCCAGGGCTCGAGAGTCGACGCGTCGGGGAAGTAGGAGAGGTCGCGCAGCAGGGTGGCGCCGGCTCCCGGGGGGAAGAACTGCCCGACGGCGCCCCACGGCGCGGGCAGGAACTGCCAGGGCTGGCTCGCGCCCGAGATCGGGTTGCCGACGAGCAGCGAGAGCACGGCGCCCACGGCGATGCCGCGCGGGCCGAGCACCGAGGTCAGGCCCACGATGAAGGCGCTGATGCCGAGCACCGCGGCGGCCACCGCGACCACGTTGAGCAGGGCCGGGCCCTGCAGGATGCCGAACCAGGCCTGGCTGATCGCCACCACCACCACGCCCGCGGCCAGTCCGTAGAGCACCACCGCGGTGAGCCGGCGCCACACGCCCACCACGAGCAGGCTCACGGCGACGCCGCCGATCATGCCGCCGATGACGAGCGGGAAGGAGAGCGTCGTGAATCCCGCGCCGCGGGGGTCGGTGGCGGCCAGCGGCACCACATCGGTCACCGCGATCACGGGCACCGCGTCGGCCGCCACGCCCTGCGCCTGCAGCTGCTGCGAGAACGAGCTCTGCAGCTGCGCGGCGAGGCCGGTGAAGAGCTGGCTCACCACTACCCCGTTGGCTGAGGCGGTGAGCACCTCGGGAACCGGGCTGTCGGCCACGACCGCGCCGAAGGCATCCCGCCGCTGGATGGCGGCCACCGCGTCGTCGCGCGTGGCGACCCGCGTGATGTCGAACTGGGCGCTCGCGTTCTGCTCGAGCTGCGCGGCCACCGCATCGGCCGTAGTGCCCGTGCCGCTCACGGCGAGGGGTACGGCGTGCACGGTGGATGTCACTGCGGGCCAGGAGAAGGCGAGCACGAAGACGCCCACGATGAGCGAGGCGCCGATGCCGATCAGGGCGACACGGCTCCATCTGGTGTGCGGCCTGTTCACGCGCGATCCTCCATCAAAAACGAATACTCGTTCTTTATGATGGGATGCGCTACAGTCCTTGTCAAGAACGAATATTCGTTTTGAGGGTGGACGATGCCGAAAGTCACTGAGGACCACAAGGCCGAGCGCCGGCGCCAGATCGCGAACGCGGCCCTGCGCTGCTTCGCGCGCAAGGGCTTCGAGGGCACGTCGATGGCCGACATCATCGCCGAGTCCGGCCTCTCGGCGGGGGCCATCTACCTGCACTACAAGAGCAAACAGGATCTCGTGGGTCACGTGGTCAGGGATGTGCTGCGGGGCCGCAGCCGCGACCTCCTCGGCTTGTCGGCGCTCGACCCGCTGCCGTGTCCGGCCGAGGTGGTGCGCAGTTTCGTTCTCGGCATGACGCGCGAGCTCGGCGGCGCGGGCATCCTCGTGCAGGTGTGGTCGATCGCGGCGCGCGAACCGCAGCTGGCCCAGCTCATCACGGAGGTCGTCGTCGAGCTGCGCTCGCTCTTCTCCGCCTACTTCTCGGCCTGGTTCCGGCAGGCCGGGCTCCCGGATGCGGTGGCCGAGCGGCGTGGCGAGGCGATCGTGCCCGGCGTGCTGGGCATCTGCCAGGGCTACGTGCTGCAGTCGGCGATCGTGCCGGCGTTCGATGCCGAGCAGTACCTGGCGTCGGTGGCGCTCCTCGACTTCGCCGCCGTGCCGGCGTTCGCGACACCGGCGGCCCCCGCGTAGGGTTGCTGCGTGCCAGACGAGATCGCGAGCCCCGAGTCGGGAGCGAGCCGGGCGGCGGAGGCGAACCCCAGCGTCGAGCTGAGCGCCGGCGGGGTGGGCCCGTGGCCGGGCGAGCATCCTGACGACCCGCGCTACGACCCCGAGCTGCTCGAGCGCGGGGACACCCGCAACGTGATCGACCGCTACCGCTACTGGCGGATGGACGCCATCGTGGCCGACCTCGACGAGCACCGGCATCCGTTCCACGTGGCCATCGAGAACTGGCAGCACGACCTCAACATCGGCTCGATCGTGCGCAGCGCCAACGCCTTCGCGGCCGACACCGTGCACATCATCGGCCGCAAGCGCTGGAACAAGCGCGGCGCGATGGTGACCGACCGCTACCAGCACGTGCAGAACCACCCGGATGTCGCCGCCTTCGTCGCGTTCGCGCGCGAAGCCGGCCTGCCGGTCATCGCGATCGACAACGTGCCGGGCAGCGTCATCATCGAGACCTTCGCGTTCCCGGCGCGCTGCGTGCTGCTCTTCGGGCAGGAGGGCCCGGGCCTCTCGCCCGAGGCGCTGGCGGCGGCGGATGCGGTGGTCGAGATCTCGCAGTTCGGCTCCACCCGCTCGATCAACGCGAGCGCGGCGGCGGCGGTGGCCATGCACGCCTGGGTGCTGCAGCACGTGCGCTTCTGACCTCTTCGGGCTGCTCCGCCGAACCGAATGAGATTCGGCCGGAATCGGGGGCTTTCGTCGATGCGCTCCACGAATCTCCTTCCGTTCGGAGTGAGCGGCGGCGCGGACGCCACGCGACGGTCGCCACGAACACCCCGGCGATCACGACCGCCCCGCCGAACAGCTCACCCGCAGACGGCACCTCGCCGAGCACGAGCCAGGCGCTCGTGAAGCCGGCCACCGGCACGAGCATCGAGAACGGGGCCACCCGGCTCGAGGGGTTGCGCTTCATCAGCGTCACCCAGATGCCCGAGCCGGCCACCGTGCCCAGCAGCACGGTGTACGCGAGACCGAGCAGCGCCGGCAGTGCCTCGGGTGTGAAGGAGGTGACGAGCGACGTCCAGATGCGCTCCGGCCCCTCGAACACGAGCGACAGCGCGAGCATCGGGAGGGGCGGCACCACCGACATCCACAGCGTCAGCCCGAGCGGACTCGTGGGGTTCGCCTGCCGGCTGCAGATGTTGCCGAAGGCCCAGCCGAGCGCGCCGAACAGCGTGAGGATCACCGGCAGCAGCGCAGACACCCCCGCCCGCTCCGCCGCGATGATGCCGAGCCCGGCCACCGCCACCGCGATGCCCACCCCCTGAACCACGGTGAGCCGCTCACGCAGCCAGAGCGCGGCGATCACCACGGTGAAGGGCGCGGATGCCTGCAGCACGAGCGAGGCGAGCCCCGGCGGCATCCCGGCGGCCATGCCCGCGTAGAGGAAGGCGAACTGCAGGATGCCGAAACCGAGCCCGTAGCCGAGCAGCCAGCGCAGCTTCACCCCGGGCCACGGCACGAAGAGCACCGTGGGGACGGCGAGAACGAGAAAACGTAGCGCCACCAGGAAGAACGGCGGATAGTGCTCGAGCGAGAAGTGGATCGCGACGAAGTTGACCCCCCAGAGCAGGGCGACGAGCACGGCGAGGAGGCGGTCGCGAGGGGGCATGCCCTCAGCCTCGGGGCGCGCCGCCGAGAGCACAAGCGACGGTGTCTTCATCCTCCCTGTGGCGGAGGTTCACAATGGGCGCCGGGCGACCGGCTCCGGTCTGGCGCGAGTCAGCGGCCGTGCTTCGCGAGGATCGTGTCGAGGTCGATGCGCTTGAGCGTTCCCGCCCAGTCGAACTCGCGCGCCGCGTGGATGGCGGCGTCCTCGGCCAGCACCTTGCCGTTGCGCTCGATGGTCACGCCGGCCGGTGCGGCGTCGTTCAGGATGCGCAGGATCTCGTCGTTCACCGCCTCGGCATCGAAGTCGGCGCCGTAGCGCGCGTAGACATCGGCGTTGACGGTGTAGTTCAGCACGGTGATTTCGGTGTGGGTCACCCGTCCATCCTGGTCCTGCCCGCCGCCGAGGGGAAGCCCGCGCGCCGGAGCGCCGCCGGCCGCCCCTCGGCCGGCGCGTACCATCGAAGGGTGCAGAAGAACCGGACCACGGCCCGCGGAATCGTCCTCGCGGCGGTTCTCGACACCGCCCTCGTGCTCGCCTTCGTGGCCATCGGCCGCCAGAGCCACGACGAGGGTTCCGCCGTGGTCGGCTTCCTCACCACGGCCTGGCCGTTCCTCGCCGGCGCGGCCGCCGGCTGGCTGATCGCCCGCGCCTGGCGGGCCCCGCTCCGGCTCGCCCCGACCGGGGTCGTGGTGTGGGCATCCGCCGTGGTGCTCGGCATGCTGCTGCGCATCGTCTCGGCCCAGGGCGTGCAGCTGAGCTTCGTGATCGTCACCGCCGTCGTGCTCGCCGTGTTCCTCGTGGGCTGGCGGGCTGTGGCGCTGCTCGTGAAACGGCTGACTCACGGCTTCGCTTCGTAGGATCGGCCCATGAGAACCAGGGCGTGGGCAGCGGCAGCGGGCGTGGTCGCGGCCGGATCCGTGCTCGCCTCCGCCGAACTCGTCGCGCTCGTGGCCGGCGCGAGCACGAGCCCGCTCTTCGCCGTGGGCTCGCTCGTCATCGATCTCGCCCCGCCCGGGGTGAAAGACCTCGTCATCCAGCTCTTCGGCACCGGCGACAAGGCCGTGCTGCTCGTGCTGCTCGGCGTCGTGGTGGTGGTGCTCGCGGGTCTCGCGGGCGTGCTCGAGCTGCGCCGGCCGCCGTTCGGGGCCGTCGTCCTCATCCTCGGCTCGGGCGTCGCCATTCTCGCCGTCACCACGCGCGCCGGCGCGAGCGGCCTCTGGGCCATCCCCACGGTGCTCGGCATGATCGTGGGCGTGCTGGTGCTCCGGATGCTCGTCGCCCGGCTCCGGGTCTGGTCGGCGTCGGCCGCGCCGCTGCCCGCCGTCGAGGCCGCACCTGCCGCACCGGCCCCGCCGGAGCCGACCGCCGGGTCGCGCCAGGTGTCGCCGACGGCGCCGGAGGCAGCAGTAAGCGCTACCCCGCCGGCGCCGTCGGCGACACCTGGCGCGACCCGGC
>SCNI01000069.1 GCA_005502775.1 Microbacteriaceae bacterium 3FA27C10 | reverse complement strand
AGGTCGCGGCCATCGTCGCCGCGGTCTGGCGCATCGAGGGCGCGCGCGTCGTCGCCACCGTGGCCGCGATGACCCGCGATCTCGGCCTCGCCGAGGACCTCGCCCAGGAGGCCGTCGCCGACGCGCTCGGGCAGTGGCCGGAGTCGGGTGTCCCGCAGAATCCGGGCGCGTGGCTCACCGCGGTCGCCAAGCGCAAGGCCATCGACGCCTGGCGCCGCCGCGACCGCCTCGACGAGCGCTACCGGGCCATCGCCCACGACCTCGCCGAGCACGCCGACGCCGTCTGGGAACCCATCGACGACGACATGCTGCGCCTCGTGTTCACGGCCTGTCACCCCGTGCTCTCCCGCGAAGGGCAGGTCGCACTCACCCTCAAGGTGGTCGGCGGCCTCACCACCGAGGAGATCGCACGCCTGTTCCTCCTCCCGGTGGCCACGGTGCAGCAGCGGATCGTGCGCGCCAAGAAGACATTGGCTGCCGCGCACGTGCCGTTCGAGGTACCCGAACCCGCCGAATGGAAGGCGCGCCTCGGCCCGGTGCTCGGCGTGGTCTACCTGGTCTTCACCGAGGGCTACGCGGCCACCACGGGCGACCGGTGGATGCGCACCGAGCTCGCGAACGAAGCCCTCCGGCTCGGGCGTGTGCTCGCCGGCCTGCTGCCGCGCGAATCCGAGGTGCACGGGCTTCTGGCCCTGATGGAGTTGCAGGCCTCGCGTTTCGCCGCCCGGGTGCGCGACGACGGCACGCCGATCCTGCTCGCCGACCAGAACCGCTCCCGCTGGGATCGCGCCCAGATCGTCCGCGGGCGTGCCGCCCTCGCCGCGGCGGACACCGTCGCCCGGGCCCTCGGTCGCGGCCGGGGCAGCTACGCGCTCCAGGCCGCCATCGCCGAGTGCCACGCGGTGGCACCGAGCGTCGACGACACCGACTGGGCCCAGATCGTTCTGCTCTACGAGGCGCTCGGGCGTCTCGCGTCGAACCCGGTGGTGGAGCTCAACCGGGCCGTGGCGGTCTCGATGGCGGTCGGCCCGGCATCCGCTCTGCTGATCGTCGACGAGCTGGTGGCTCAGGATGCGCTGCGCGGCTCGCACCTGCTGCCGAGCGTGCGCGGTGAGCTGCTGGCGCGCCTCGGCCGCACGGAGGAGGCGCGAGGCGAGTTCGCGCGCGCCGTCGCCCTGGCCGGAAACGACCGCGAGCGAGCGGTGCTCGCCGCCAAGGCCGACGCGCTCTGAAGCGCCCCGGTGGCTGTAACCACCGGGCGCGCGCCCTCTAGAGTGTGGGCATGCGCATCGTCTTCGGGGTCATCCGCATCGCGGCGGCCGGCATCATCGTCGCGGCGATCGTCGGGCAGCTGATCTACAGCCTTCCGACGGTGCCCGATGTGGGCATGTTCATCGTGAACTTCTTCAGCTACTTCACCATCCTCTCGAATGCGCTCGCAGCCGTGGCGCTGCTCGTCGGGGCCTACTACTGCTTCACCGTCAGGCGCGACCCCTCCTGGTTCAACCTCTCGCTCGCGGCCATCGTGACCTACATGGCCACCACCGGTGTCGTGTACAACCTGCTGCTGCGCGGCATCACCCTCGAGCAGGGGCGCACGCTCGCCTGGTCGAACGAGGTGCTGCACCTCATCGCGCCCATCTACATCGTCATCGTCTGGGTTCTCACACCCGGCAAGTCCCCGCTCCACTGGCCGTCGATCTGGGCGATCATCGCGTTCCCGCTGGCGTGGTCGGTGTACACGATGATCCGCGGGCCGATCGTGGGCTGGTACCCCTACCCGTTCCTCAACCCCGCGCAGCCGGGCGGGTACGGGGCGGTCGCGGTGTATGTCGTCGCCATCGCGGGGTTCATCGGGATGATGGCCTGCGCGGTGATCGGGCTCAGCCGCACGCGCATCCTGCGGCCCCGGCGCTGATACGCGGGCCGCCTCATCCTGCAGCCGCAGCCGCGCCCGCCGCCTCTGTCGCCTCCGGCCGTCGCCACGAGCGGAGCGACGGTGACACCGCCTCGGGCCGACGCTACGCTCTCACCCATGGTGCAGTACCGCGACCCCGGCCCCATCGCCTTCGACGCCGTCATCCTCCGCAACACCGAGGTGGCGAACAGCTCGGCGTGGGTGGAGTTCCCCTTCGCGGTCTTCGAGCTCTTCGGTGTGAAGGGCCGGGTGCCCATCACGGCGAGCGTCGACGGCGAGCCCTACCGCGGCTCGCTCGCCAACATGGGCGGCGACGCGCATCTCTTTCCGGTGCTGAAGGAGATCCGCGAGAAGATCGGCAAGCAGGCCGGTGACACGGTGAGCGTGACGGTGCAGCTCGACACCGCTCCCCGCACCGTCGAACTGGCACCGGATGCCCGCGCGGCCCTCGAGACCAGCGGACAGGCGGCTGCCTTCGACGCCCTCGCCTACAGCCACCAACGCGAGTACGAGCGCTGGATCGAGGAGGCCAAGCGCCCCGAGACCCGCGCCTCGCGCATCGAGAAGATGACCACCATGGTGGCTGAGGGAAAACGCCTCAAGTAGTTCGCACGCGAGGGCTTCAGGCTCAGTCGTCGTCGCGGAACACCGCGTCGGCGAAGCGCGGGTCGTCGAGGGCGGGGGAGTCGATCGCGGTGGCGTCGGTCACCGCAGCAGCGCCGGCGATCCAGGCCTCGAGCTCCGCCCCTCGCAGCACGTGGGGGTCGCGCCCGATCGACCGCTCGCTCGAGAGCCAGTCTCCCGAGTCCATGAAGCCCAGCGGCGACGCGCTCGCGAACACCACCACGTTCCCGGGCGGCGTGGTCGGGTCGGGCATCGCCTCGAGCACCACGGCCACGTGCTCGAACACCGCGCCGAGGGTGGCGGCCTGCGCGCGGGCGTAGCGGTGGTCGGCGCCGTCGAGGAGGTTCACCGCCACGAGTCCGGAGGGCGCCGAGCGCGCGGCCACGAGCGAGTAGAACTCGAGGCTCGCGACCCGTGCCGAGATGACGGCGGCCTCCCAGAGATCCACCACGGTGACGTCGGCCGGGTGCCAGCCCACCGCATCCGGAGCCTGCTCGGCCACGGCGCGGGCGTCGCCGAACGCGAAGCGAAGCGAGGTTCCTTCGGGCAGCGGCAGGGCCGTCACCACGGCCTGCGCGAACTCCTCCGAGAGCTCGACCACGAGCTGCGGCGAGCCCGGACGCGTGACGGCGGCGTAGCGCGGAAGGGTGAGTCCGCCGGCGCCGAGGTGCACCAGCCGCAGCGGTTCGCCGGGGGGCGCGCATCCGTCGATCGCGCGGGCGATGTGCCGCACGTAGGGCCACTCGAGCATGCGGGGCTCGCGCAGGCTCACGACCGACTGCGGGATGCCGTCGACATCGATCTCGTAGCTCCGCGAACGCCGGTCGATGAGCTCGAGCTCGACGTGGTGACCGGCGAAGGGGAGCACGACGACGGGGTGGCGCGAGGACATGCGCACAGTCTAGGTGCGGGGTTCGCCCGGATTCCCGGCGGGCGAACGGATGCGCGGGGCGCGCAGGCAGGCATCCGGGCCCTGCGAGCGGCCGGCTGGGCGCCGTGCCCAGCGTGACCGGGTAGCCTCGACAGGTGGCTCATCTCCTGGGCGCTGAGGCGCTCCATCTCGAATATCCCACCAGAGTCATCTTCGATTCGGTCACCGTCGGCCTCAACGAGGGCGACCGCGTCGGCATCGTGGGGCGCAACGGCGACGGCAAATCGACCCTGCTCTCCCTGCTCTCCGGGCGACTCGAACCGGATGCCGGTCGTGTCACGCGCCGCCGTGGCGTCACGCTCGGCATGCTCGACCAGGCCGACACCGTCGACCCGGCCCTCACGGTGGCGCAGGCCGTCGTGGGCGAGCTCGACGAGCACGTCTGGGCCGGGGACGCCCGGGTGCGCGACGTCATCGCCGGCCTCCTCGGCGACATCGACTGGCATGCCGTCATCGACACCCTCTCGGGCGGCCAGCGCCGCCGGGTCGCGCTCGCCGCGCTGCTCGTGGGCGACTGGGACGTCATCTTCCTCGACGAGCCCACCAACCACCTCGACGTCGAGGGCATCGCCTGGCTCGCCGAGCACCTCAAGCGCCGCTGGCCGAACGGCCAGGGCGGCCTCGCGGTCGTGACGCACGACCGGTGGTTCCTCGACGAGGTCTCTAACCAGACCTGGGAGGTGCACGACCGCCTGATCGAGCCCTTCGAGGGTGGCTACGCGGCCTACATCCTGCAGCGCGTCGAGCGCGATCGCATGGCCACGACCATGGAGGCCAAGCGCCAGAACCTCATGAAGAAGGAGCTCGCCTGGCTGCGCCGCGGGGCCCCTGCCCGCACCGCGAAGCCCAAGTTCCGCATCGACGCGGCCGAGGCCCTGATCGCCGACGAGCCGCCCATCCGAGACACCGTCTCGCTCACCCAGATGGCCACCGCCCGCCTCGGCAAAGACGTGGTCGACATCCTCGACGTCTCGGTGTCGTTCGGCGACAAGCTCGTGCTCGAGGGCGTGGAGTGGCGCATCGCCCCGGGCGAGCGCACCGGCATCCTGGGCGTGAACGGCGCCGGCAAGTCGACCCTCCTCGGCCTCGTGACGGGTGCCGTGCAGGCGACGACGGGAACGGTGAAGCGCGGCAAGACCGTGAAGATCGCCACCCTGACCCAGCAGCTCTCGGAGCTCGGCGAGGTGCTGAACGACCGCGTGAGCGAGGTGATCGGGCGCTACCGCACCTCCTACGTGGCCGGCGGCAAGGAGCTCACGCCCGGCCAGCTGCTCGAGCGTCTCGGCTTCACGAGTGCGCAGCTGCAGACGCCCGTCAAGGACCTGAGCGGAGGCCAGAAGCGCCGGCTGCAGCTGCTGCTCATCCTGCTCGACGAGCCGAACGTACTCATCCTCGACGAGCCCACCAACGACCTCGACACCGACATGCTCGCGGCGCTCGAAGACCTGCTGGACTCCTTCCCCGGCACCTTGCTCGTGGTGTCGCACGACCGCTACCTGATCGAGCGCGTCACCGACCAGCAGTACGCCGTGCTCGACCACCGGTTGCGGCACCTGCCCGGCGGGCTCGAGCAGTACCTCGTGCTCCGCAAGGCCGGCGAGGGCTCCGCGGATGCGCGCGCACGCGATCGCGGACCGGGCGGCACGGCCTCGTCGGCGGCGACGGCAGCCGCGGCAGAAGCATCCCGTCCCGTGCTCGCCGGCGCCGAGCTGCGCGCCGCCGAGAAGGAGCGCTCCTCGCTCGAGCGGCGCATCAACCGACTCACCGGCGAGATCGACACCCAGCACCGGCGCATCGCCGAGTTCGACCAGTCCGACTACGTCGGCCTCGGCGCCCTCACGGCCGAGGTGCGGGCCCTCGAGGAGCAGATCGCCACGCTCGAGACCCGCTGGCTGGAGCTCTCCGAGCTCCTCGACTGAGCCCCGCCCCCGGCACCCCCTCCGCACCTTCGGCCTCGTCACTTCGGGCTCGAAAATCCCGGCGCATCGAGCCGAAAGTGACGAGCCCGGGGGTGTGACTGGTCAGGCCAGGTCGAGACTGAGGCGGCGGAGGAGGGCGGCGAGGCGCTCCTGGTCGGCCTTCGAGAGGCCCGCGAGCAGCTCGGTCTCGGCGGCCACGAGGTGCGAGATGGCGGCGTCGACGCGATCGCGCCCGTCGGCGGTCATCGACACGAGCACGCCCCGGCCGTCATTGGGGTGGGTGCGGCGCTCCACGAGGCCGCGACGCACCATCCCGTCGATGCGGTTGGTCATCGTGCCGCTCGACACGTAGGTCTGTTCGAGCAGGGCCTTCGGGCTGAGTTCGTGGGGCACGCCCGCGCGGCGCAGGGCCGCGAGCACGTCGAACTCCCACGGCTCCAGCGAGGCGGTGGCGAAGGATGCGCGGCGCGTCTTCTCGAGCTGCTTCGCGAGCCGGGTCACTCGAGACAGGATCTTCAGGGGCGAGAAATCGAGGCCCGGATGCTCGCGCATCCACGCGTCGACGATCTCGTCGACCGAATCGCGGGCATCCTTGGAACTCATCACCCCATTATCGTCATCACTCAGCCGTGGCGCCTTTGCGGGTCTGGCAGACTGGACTACTGCATCGGGCCCGTCCCGGTGATCCGCCTTGGTGTAATGGCAGCACGACAGCCTTTGGAGCTGTTAGGTCTAGGTTCGAACCCTGGAGGCGGAGCGGTCTCGTGGGTCGTTTGCCGCCCTTCGAGGTTTTCGCTCTCGCCTTCGGTTGAGCGGAGCTCAAAGGCGGCGAGAGCGAAAACCTCGAAGACCGGCAAGCTGGCGCACGACCTTGATGAAAGATGAGGTTCCTGATGTCCGATTCGAGGCTCGCGATTGTTGTCCTGGCCGCAGGGCAGGGCACTCGCATGAAGTCCACGACACCCAAGCTCCTCCACGAGATCGCCGGGGTTCCGCTGATCGGGCACGTGCTCGCGACCGCGGGACAGCTCGACGCCGCCTACACGGTGAGCGTGGTGCGGCACGAGCGCGATCAGGTGCAGGAGGTCATCCACGACCACTTCCCGAGTTCGCTCATCGTCGATCAGGACGAGGTGCCCGGCACCGGCCGCGCCGTCGAGCAGGCCGTCGCCGCACTGCCCGCCGACTTCGACGGCGAGGTGCTCGTCGTCTCGGGCGACGTTCCGCTGCTCGATGCCGACACCCTGACGGCGCTCGTCGCGCAGCACCGTGCGAGCGGCGCCTCCGCCACCCTGCTCAGCGCCGAGCTGGCCGACGCCACCGGCTACGGTCGTATCGTGCGCACGGGCGACGGGATGCTCGACCGCATCGTCGAGCACAAGGACGCCACCGACTCCGAGCGCGCCATCGGCGAGATCAACGCCGGCGTCTACGTGTTCGGCCTCGCCGAGCTCCGCGACCAGCTCGCCCGCGTCACGACCGCGAACGCCCAGGGCGAGAAGTACCTCACCGATGTGATCGGCCTGCTGCGCCGAGCCGGCTCCGACGTGGCCGCGGTCACCGTCTCGGAGCCCTGGCTCATCGCCGGCGTGAACGACCGGGCCCAGCTGTCGGAGGCCGCGGCCAAGCTCAATGCGCTCATCGTGCGCGGCTGGCAGCTCGCCGGGGTCACCGTGCAAGACCCGGCCACCACCTGGATCGACCTCAAGGCGAGCCTCGCCGAGGACGTCACCCTCCTGCCCGGCACCCAGATCAAGGGCGCCACGAGCATCGCGCGCGGCGCCACGGTCGGCCCCGACACCACCCTCGTCGACTGCGAGATCGGTGAGAACGCCGTGGTGAAGCGCACCGACGCGACGCTCAGCGTGATCGGGGCCGGCGCATCCGTGGGGCCTTTCTCGTATCTGCGCCCGAACACGGTGCTCGACGCCGACGGCAAGATCGGCACCTTCGTCGAGACGAAGAACTCGCACATCGGGCCCGGCAGCAAGGTGCCGCACCTCTCCTACATCGGCGACACCGAGGTGGGCACGGGCTCGAACGTGGGCGCCGGAACCATCACCGCCAACTACGACGGCGTGAACAAGCACCGCACCCAGGTGGGGTCGCACGTGCGCACCGGATCGCACAACGTCTTCGTCGCCCCGGTTAGGATTGGTGACGGTGCTTACACGGGTGCGGGCACGGTCGTTCGCAAAGACGTTCCGGCCGGTTCGCTCGCCATCAACGTGGCACCGCAGCGGAACATGGCCGGGTGGGTCGAGCAGAATCGGCCCGGAACGGATGCGGCGACGGCGGCGCAGACGGCTCGAGCAGAAACGGCCCCCGAGGCCGGAGAGAGCGGAGAATAGGTGTCCGGAATCAAGGCGAGTGGAGAGAAGAGCCTGGTGCTCGTCTCCGGTCGGGCCCATCCTCAGCTGGCGCGCGACATCGCCGCCGAACTCGACACCGACCTCGTCGACACCGAGGCGCGCACCTTCGCGAACGGTGAGCTCTACATCCGCTACGGCGAGAGCGTGCGCGGATGCGATGCCTTCGTCATCCAGTCGCACACGGCTCCGATCAACGAGTGGCTGATGGAGCAGCTGATCATGGTGGATGCGCTGAAGCGCGCCTCCGCGAAGCGCATCACGGTGGTCGCCCCGTTCTACCCCTACGCCCGGCAGGACAAGAAGGGCCGCGGCCGCGAGCCCATCTCGGCCCGCCTGGTGGCCGATCTCTTCCTCGCCGCCGGCGCCCACCGCATCATGTCGGTCGATCTGCACGCGGCGCAGATCCAGGGCTTCTTCGACGGCCCCGTCGACCACCTCTTCGCCATGCCCGTACTGCTCGAGCACATGCGCAAGTCGCTCGACCCCGCCACCCTGACCGTCGTCAGCCCCGACATGGGCCGCGTGCGGGTGGCGGATGTCTGGAGCGACAAGCTCGGCGCCCCGCTCGCCATCATCCACAAGCGGCGCGACCCGCGCGTGCCCAACCAGGTGTCGGTGCACGAGATCGTGGGCGACGTGTCGGGCCGCGTCTGCCTGCTCGTCGACGACCTCATCGACACCGGCCGCACCATCGTGGCCGCCGCCGAGGCGCTCAAGGCCAGTGGCGCCATCGGAGTCGTGGTGGCGGCGACGCACGCCGTGTTCTCCGACCCGGCCGTCGAGATCCTGCAGTCCGAGTTCATCGACCAGGTCGTCGTGACCGACACGCTCCCTCTGCCCGTCGAGAAGCACTGGGACCGTCTCACCATCCTGCCCATCGCCCCGCTCATCGCGCGGGCCATCAACGAGGTGTTCTCCGACGGGTCGGTCACCACCATGTTCGACGGAGACGCGTGAGCATGAGCGCTGTGACGATCGACACCTTCACCCCGGCCGCGGGGGGCATCACCATGTTCTCCACCAGCTGGTGCGGCTACTGCGCCCGGCTGAAGTCGCAGCTGAACGCCCAGGGCATCCCGTTCACCGAGGTGAACATCGAGGAGGTCGAGGGCACGGCGGAGCTCGTGGCCGCGGTCAACGGCGGAAACCAGACCGTGCCGACCGTGGTGTTCCCCGACGGCTCGACCGCCATGAACCCCTCCGCCCGTGAGGTGGCTGAGCGCATTGGCTGACTCCCGTGGCTGACCGCCCCTGGTCCCTGTCGGGGGCGCTCCGGGGCATGTTCTCGAAGCGCACGATCGACGCCGAGACCTGGGAAGACCTCGAAGACGCCCTGATCAAGGCTGATTTCGGGCCGACGGTGACGGATGCGGTGGTCGACGACCTGCGCGCCAAGGTGCAGCGCTACTCCACCACCGACCCGAAAGACCTGCAGCGGATGCTCCGCGAGTCGATCGAGGAGCGTCTCGCCAAGTACGACCCCACCCTGAAGCTCACCGAGCGCCCGGCCGTGGTGCTCGTGGTGGGCGTGAACGGGGTGGGCAAGACCACCACGATCGGCAAGTTCGCGCGGTTCCTCAAGACCTACAACCGCACCGTCGTGGTCGGCGCGGCCGACACCTTCCGCGCCGCCGCCGTGGAGCAGCTCGCCACCTGGGCCGAGCGCGCCGGAGCCGACATCGTGCGGCCGCAGCACGAGGGCCAGGACCCGGCGTCGGTGGCCTTCCAGACCATCGAGAAGGCCAAGGCCAACGGCACCGAGATCGTCATCATCGACACCGCGGGGCGCCTGCAGACCAAGGGCGGTCTGATGGACGAGCTCGGCAAGATCAAGCGCGTCATCGAGAAGCAGGCCCCGGTCGCCGAGGTGCTGCTCGTGCTCGACGCCACCACCGGGCAGAACGGCCTCGCCCAGGCCGACGCGTTCATCCAGCACGCGGGCGTCACGGGTCTCGTCATCACGAAGCTCGACGGCTCGGCGAAGGCCGGCTTCGTGCTCGCCGTGCAGGAGAAGACGGGCATCCCGATCAAGCTCGTCGGCCAGGGCGAGGGCATCAACGACCTGACCGGCTTCACCCCTCACGTCTTCGCCCAGAACCTGGTCGGTTAGCGGGAGAGAAACCTCCGCAGAGCCTCCAGAGCCTCCGGCTGCCGTGGCGTGTCGGCGTGGGTGGCGCCCTCCAGCACGAGCAGTTCCGACGCCGGCAGCAGCGCGTGCACGTGCTGGGCCGCGTGGAGACGCTCCGGGTCGCGGGTGCCGGCCAGCAGCAGAACCGGCATGGCCAGGGCGGCGAGCTGCGCATCCGGAATCCGCGGCTCCTGCTCGGCGGCGCGCATGTAGGCGGCCAGCGCCACGGGGTCGTTGACCGAGAAGGCTCCGCGCGTGACGGGGTCGAGCGGGCGTCCGGATGCCTGCTCCCACTCGGCGAGGAACGCCGGCATGCCGCCTCGCTCGAGTGCGGCGAGGCTGCCGGGGAAGAACACCCGGTCGAAGGCGCCGTGCCCGGTGCCGGGCGCCCCCGCGATGCTCGTGAGCGAGAGCACGCGCTCCGGATGCGCGGCGGCGAGCGAGAAGGCCACGCGGCCGCCGAGCGAGTAGCCGGCCACGTGCGCCGAGGCGATGCCGAGGGTGTCGAGCACGGCGAGCACGTCGCCGAGGAACAGCGGCATGGTGTAGGCCGCGGAGTCGTGCGGCTTGCCGCTGCGCCCGTGCCCGCGGAAGTCGAGGGTGACCACCGTGTGGTCTCCCTGCAGAGCCTTGACGTAGCCGAAGCCCCGCCAGACCGCCTGCGAGAGGGCGGTGCCGTGCAGCAGCACCACGGCGGGGCCGGTGCCGGATGCGCGGAAGGCGATCGGCGTGCCGTCGGCGGGGTTCGTGGCGGTGTCCATCAGCTCCACGCTAGCGCGCTCGGTCTGATGCCAGAGCACCGTGATTGGATTCTTGATTGGCCTGCCGATAGCCGTCATGCTGGAAGCTAATCCCAACCAATTACCGATTGGCTCTTTACCTGAAGGGCCAATGACGACGCATGGAGGTGCGCTCATGATGATCCTGCTGGTCGTTCTCGGAATCGCCGCCCTGGCCGGCATCGTCGGAACCATCATCTCCGTGCGCCAGGACGGCTATCGCCAGGTGCCGGAGCGCCCGGCCGAGCGGCGTGATCACACGCCCGGCCGGTAGCTGGGATGAGTTACTACGCACATGCGTGGGACCGAGGCGTATGAGGCATCGGTCCCACGTATGTGCGTGGTTACTCGGGTGCTCGGCTAGAGACCCTGCGCCAGGCGGTAATACGCCTGGTTCCAGCGCACCTCGTTGGCGAAGCCCTTCAGGGTCGTCTCGGCGTCGATGGTGAGCAGCTCGGTCTTCGCGATCGCCGCGAAGTCCTCGAACACCTCGATGCCGACGGCGGTCGACATCACCGTGTGGTGTGCGGCGCCGGCGGTGAGCCAGGCGCCCGCCGACACGGCGAACGAGGGCTCGGGGCGCCAGACCGCCCGGCCCACCGGGAGCTTGGGCAGCGCGGCGCGCGGCTCGACGACCTCGACCACGTTCGCCACCAGTCGGAAGCGGTCGCGCATGTCGCTGAGCGCCACGACGACGGCGGGGCCCGGGTCGGCCGTGAAGACCAGGCGCACCGGGTCGTCCTTACCGCCGATGCCGAGCGGGTGCACCTCGAGCGAGGCGCGCGCGGTGGTGAGCGAGGGGCTCACCTCGAGCATGTGTGCGCCGAGGATCGTCTCTGCGCCCTCGACGAGGTCGTAGGTGTAGTCCTCCATCAGCGAGGCGCCGCCGGGGAGCCCGGCGCCCATCACGTTGGCGGCCCGCACGAGGATGGCGGTCTTCCAGTCGCCCTCGGCGCCGAAGCCGTAGCCTTCGGCCATCAGGCGCTGCACGGCCAGGCCGGGCAGCTGCTTGAGCGTGCCGAGGTCTTCGAAGCTCGTCGTGAAGGCGCCGAAGCCGCCCTCCTCGAGGAAGGAGCGGAGGCCGAGTTCGATCGCTGCGCCGTCGCGCAGCGACTGGTGGCGGTCGCCGCCCTTCCGCAGCTCGGGAACGACGTCGTAGAGCTCCTCATACTCGGCGACCAGTGCATCCACCGCCGCGGTGTCGCTCTCGAACGACTCGACGGCCGAGGCCAGCTCGTTGACGCCCCAGGTGTTCACCTGCACGCCGAAGCGCAGCTCGGCCTCGGTCTTGTCGCCCTCGGTCACCGCCACGTAACGCATGTTGTCGCCGAAGCGGGCGAGCTTGAGGGTCTTGACGGCCTGCCAGCCGGCGGCGGCGCGCGCCCAGTCGGCCACGCGGCCCTGCACGACCGGGTTGGAGGCGTGCCCCACCACGGTCTTGCGGGCGACACCGAGACGGGTCTGGATGTAGCCGAACTCCCGGTCGCCGTGCGCGGCCTGGTTGAGGTTCATGAAGTCGAAGTCGATGTCGGCGTAGGGCAGCTCGACGTTCGCCTGCGTGTGCAGGTGCAGCAGCGGCTTGGCGAGCGCGTCGAGGCCGGCGATCCACATCTTCGCGGGGCTGAAGGTGTGCATCCAGGCGATGACGCCGATCACCTTGTCGTCGGCGTTCACGTCGAGCGCGGCGCGGCGGATCGACTCCGAGTCCTTCAGCACGGGCTTCCAGACGATCTTCACCGGAATGGCGGGGGCGTCGTCGAGCGTCGCGACGATCTGCTGCGACTGCTCGGCCACCTGGCGGAGGGTCTCCTCGCCGTAGAGGTTCTGGCTGCCGGTGAAGAACCAGATCTCGTAGGGGTCGAGGGAGGTGCTGAGACGGGTCATGCGAGGGATCCTGTCGGGTCTTGTCCGTAGACGTTCTGATAGCGGTTGAAGAGGGAGTCGATGGCGGCGGGCTCGATCGGCTGCGGGCCGCCGAGGAGACGCGAGAAGAGCACGGTTCGGGCCACGTCCTCGACCATGACGGCGGCCTTCACGGCATCGCGCGCATCCTTGCCGATGGTGAACGGTCCGTGGTTCTTCATGAGCACGGCGCGCGAGCGGTGCCCGCTCAGGGTCTCGACGATGCCGCGGCCGATGGAGTCGTCGCCGATGATCGCGAACGGGCCGATGGGCACCTCGCCGCCGAACTCGTCGGCCATCGCGGTGGTGACGCAGGGGATCGACTCACCCCGCGCCGCCCACGCGACGGCATAGGGGGAGTGCGTGTGCACGACTCCGCCGACCTCGGGCATGTTGCGGTACACGTAGGCGTGCGCCGCGGTGTCGCTCGAGGGCGAGCGCTCGGAGCCGGGCGTGCCGGCCACGACCGCTCCGTCGAGCGTGCAGAGGATCATGTTCTCGGGCGCCAGCTCGTCGTAGGAGACGCCGGAGGGCTTGATCACGAAGAGCTCGGCGCCGGGCACCCGGCCGGAGATGTTTCCGCCCGTCCACACCACGAGTCCGTAGCGTACGAGCTCGGCGTGCAGGGCCGAGACTTCGGCGCGCACGCGGTCGATGGCGGCGGCGAGCTCGGGGGTGGGCTCGAAGGCGGCGACGGATGCGGTGCTCGCGCCGGCCGCGGAGGCG
>SCNI01000068.1 GCA_005502775.1 Microbacteriaceae bacterium 3FA27C10 | reverse complement strand
GCCGGCGCGGAGGCTGCGAGACGGCGGGCCGCGTCGAGGCCCTGGCGGGTGGCGCGCATGGCGTCGACGCGGGTGGCGTCGAGGGCGCCGCCGACGAGCTCGTGCGGCACGCCGAGTTCCGCGAGCGAGGCGCTCAGCGGGTCGTGGGACTCCTGGCCCGCGCAGACGATCACGACCTCGGCCGGCACGAGCTCGACCGGCCCGTCGGCGGTGAGGCGCACCTCCACGCCCGCGGGGGTGATGCGCTCGTACGTGATCTCGCCGAGCATCCGCACCCCGGCCTCGCGCAACTCCGCGAGAGCCACCCAGCGCGAGGTGATGCCCATGCCGGCGCCGAACTTGCCCGAGCGCCGGAGGATGGTCACCGCGGAACCCGGCCGCGCCGGCATCCGTGCACCGGCCGAGGCCGCGGCCGCGCCGGCTCGCGCCCGCTGGGGCAGCGAAGCCCCCTCGAGCACGGTGCTCGGCGCGGCGAGCGCGTACTGCTGCGAGAACGCCCGGGCCCGCTCGAGCGGGTCGTGCGACAGCACGAGGTACTTGGCCACGTCGACCCCGATGCCGCCCCCGCCGATGATCGCCACGCGACCCTCCGGAACCCCCTCGGTGATCGCCCGCTCGTAGCTCACCACATGGGGAAGCCCGGCGCCCGGCAGCCCGAGGCCACGCGGACGCACGCCGGTCGCGAGCACCACACCGTCGAAGCCCTCGGCGAGCTCGGAGGCGGTCGGGGCATGTGAGAGCACGACCCGCGCGCCGAGCCGTTCGAGTCGCGAGGCGTAGTGCGCCACGGTGAGGGCGTAGTCCTCCTTGGTGGGGATGCGCGCGGCCAGCGTGAACTGCCCGCCGAGCCGGTCGGATGCCTCGAACAGCGTCACCCGGTGCCCCACCTCCGCGAGGTCCACCGCGGCCACGAGCCCCGCGGGTCCGCCGCCGACGACCGCGAAGGCAGCAGCGCCTGCGCCCCCCGAGCGGCCGTGCGCATCGGCACCGCCGAGCGCCTGCGCCGCGCGCGCGTCCAGGGCCGCGCCGGCCGCCCCGAGCGGGTACCGCGTCTCGTTGCCCGCCCGCGGGTTCACCAGGCACGACACCGGCTGCTTCACGAAGGAGCGGTCGAGGCAGGCCTGGTTGCAGCCGATGCACGAGTTCACGTGCTCGAACAGTCCGACCCGCGAGCGGGCGACGATCGCCGCGTCCGCGAGGAACGGCCGCGCGAGCGCCACCGCCGTCACGAGGCCGCCCGCGAGCACGTCTTCGGCGTCGCGCAGATCGGTGAGCCGGTTGCTCGCGATCACCGGGATGGCGGTCAGCGGCAGCGCCCCCGGGTCGCTGAGTCGCGCCACGGCGGGCGAGGCGGCGGGTTCCAGCGCCGATGCCTCCGCGGCGGGGAGCGACACCGGCATCGAGATCGCTCGCGCCACGGCCTCGGCGTAGCCGAGCCACACGCCGTGCGGTACCGCCGCCTGCACGGTCGGCACCCGCGACTCGTGCCAGCCGATGCCCACGTTCAGCGCGTCGGCCCCGGCCCGCACGAGGTCGCGGGCGAGCTCGTCGGTCTCGTCCTGCGTGCTCGAGGCGGGCACGAGGTCGGCGCCCGACATCCGCACGATCACGGGCACGTCGAACCCCGTTCCGCGCCGCACCGCCCGCACGGCCTCCACGGCGAAGCGACGGCGCCGCCGCGCGTCACCGCCCCAGTCGTCGTCGCGCAGGTTCGTCACCGGCGAGCAGAACTGGTTGATCAGGTACCCCTCCGAGGCCATCACCTCGACGGCGTCGAAGCCGAGCTCCACGGCCCGCTCCGCGGCGGCGCGGAAGTCGCCGAGCGTGCGCAGGATGCCCACCTCGTCGAGCTCCTCGGGCACCTGGGCCCCGGCGCTGCGCCACGGCAGCGGCGACGGCGCGACCGGATGCACGGGCCGGCCCGCGGCATCCGTCACCCCGTCGAGCAGCGCGTAACGCCCCGCGTGGAAGAGCTGCGCCGCGATGCGCCCGCCCGCCGAGTGCACGGCCTCGACCGCCGCCGCGAAGCGGGCGTCGCTCGCCGGGTCGCCGAGCACGCTGAAGTCGTCGGCCCCGCAGCCCTCGAGGTTGACCGCGAGCCCGCCCGTGATGAGCAGCGCCGCGCCGCCCCGCACCCGCTCGGCGTAGTAGGCCGAGAGCGCCGCCCCGCCGTCGTCGATCGTCTCGAGCCCCGTGTGCATGCTGCCCGCGATCACGCGGTGCGGCAGCTCGAGCGCACCGAGGCGCCAGGGCGAGAACGTCCGCGCGAGGGCGGGGGTGGAGAGCATGCGGCGGCCCGTCCCTACTCGGCCGCGCCGAGCACGGCCGCGCGGAGGTCTCCGGTCGTGTCGGCCCAGAACGGGGGCGCCACCACCGTGAGGCCGCCGTCGACCACGAGCACCTGCCCGGTGATGTAGCCGGCCTTCTCGGAGAGCAGGAACTCGGCCGCATCCGCCATGTCGTCGGCCGTTCCCGGACGCCCGAGCGGAATCTTCTCGAACACGGTCTCGACCGGCGCCATGCCGGGCACCTTGTTGTAGAAGTAGTCGAGCGAATCGGTGTCGATCAGGCCGCCGTTCACCGCGTTCACCGTGATGCCTCGCGGCCCGAACTCGGTGGCCATGAACTTCACGTAGGCCTCGTTCGCGGCCTTCGCCGCGCCGAGGGCCGCATAGGTGGGGAAGGCGCGCAGCGAGCCGTAGCTCGTGATCGCCAGGATGCGCCCGCCCGCATCCATGAGCTCGGCGGCCCGGATGGCGCCGAGCACGAAGGAGCGCGTGTTCATGGCGTAACTGCGGTCGAGGTGGTGCACCTTGAGCGCGGCCACGGGCTTGAAGGCGCTCGCCGCGGCGTTCGCCACGAAGGCGTCGACGCGGCCGTAGTGCTCGCGCACCACGTCGAAGAGACGGTCGATGTCGTCGGGGTTCTCGATGTCGGCCTGCACGGTGATGCCCGAGCCGCCGGCGGCCACCACGTCGGCGAGTGACTGCTCGGCGAGGTCGGCGTTCACCTTGTAGTTGATCACCACGGCGGCGCCCTGCGCGCCGAGCTTCTGCGCGAGCAGGCGGCCGATGCCGCGCGAGGCGCCCGTGATCACGACCACGCGGGGCCCGGATGCGCCGGCCGGCGCTGCGTCGGGCGTCGCGGACTCGCTGATGTCGGTCATGCCTGCTCCTCGGCCTTCGCGGCCTGTGCTGCCTTCGCGGCCACGGCCTCGGCGAGCACCGCTCGCGCCACGACCGTCTTCTGGATCTCGTTCGTTCCCTCTTCGAAGCGCTGCGCCCGGGCATCCCGGTACACCCGCTCGATCGCGTTGCGGTGCCAATATCCCTGGCCGCCGTGGATCTGCAGCGCCTTGTCGGTGACCCGCGTGAGCATGTCGACGGCGATCATCTTCGATGCGCTGGAGAGCGGCCCCGCATCCGGAGCCCCGTTCTCGAAAGCACGGGCGGCCTCGAACACGAGGGCCCGCGCGGCGGCGATGTCGGCGTAGTTCTCGGCCAGGTAGGCCTGGATGACCGGACGCTCGGCGATCTTCTTGCCGAAGGTCTCACGCTTCAGTGCGTACTCGATGGCGAGCTCCTGGGCGCGCTCGGCGAGCCCCACGCAGCTCATCGCCACCGAGACGCGGCTCGGCAACAGGAAGCCCCCGAGGGCGACCTTCAGGCCCTCCCCCTCCTCACCGAGGCGCGCGGAGACCGGCACCGGGGTGTCGGTGAAGCGCAGGATGGCGTGGTCGGTTCCGCGCACGCCCATGGTCTCGGAGTCGTCGATCACCTCGGCGCCCGGCAACTGCGTGTTGGGCACGAGCAGCGCCACGGTGCCGTCGGCCCCGGTGGTGCCCTCGAGGCGCGCGAAGAGCAGCCAGTAGTCGCACTTCACCCCGAAGGTGATCAGGTGCTTCTCGCCGTTGAGGTAGTAGGTGTCGCCCTCGCGGCGCACCGTGGAGCGGAGGTCGGCCCCGGTGCCCGCGGTCGCCTCGGTGAGGGTGAAGGCCACGAGCACCTCGCCCGACACGGACCGGGCGATGATCTCGCGCTGCTGGGCGTTCGCGAACGGCAGCATCGCCCGCCAGGTGCCGTTGTTGACGTGCGCGAGCATGCGGATCGACCCGTGCGAGCGTGAGAAGATCTCCATCAGTTCGAGGTAGCGGGTGAACGGGATGCCGCGGCCGCCGAGTTCCGGCGGGGCGGCGAGGCTCATGTAGCCGAGGCTGCGGAGCTCCTCGTAGAGCTCGCGGGGCACGTCGCCCTCGGCCTCGATGCGCTCGGCCCAGACCTCGGCCGGGCCGCGCACCCAGGCGTCGATCTCGGCCTTGAGGCGCTGGAACTCGGTCTCGTCGAATGCGGCTGTCTCGCTCACACGTCCACTCTCTCTTGCTCGTCGATCAGCGCGGCGATGCGCTCGCGCAGCAGGTTCTTCTGGATCTTGCCCACGGGGTTGCGCGGCAGCGCGTCGATGAACTCGAGCCGCTCGGGCCAGTAGTACTTCGACACGCGGGCCGCGGCGAGGAACTGCTGCATCTCGGTGAAGCCCAGCGCATCCTGCCCCGCGGCGGTCACCACGAACGCGCAGGCCCGTTCGCCCAGGCGCGGGTCGGGCATGGCCACGATGGCCACGTCGGCGACCCGCGGATGCGTGAACAGCAGGTTCTCGATCTCCACCACGGGCACCTTCTCGCCCCCGCGGTTGATGACGTCCTTCACCCGGCCGGTCACACGCAGGTAGCCGTCGGTGTCGACGACGCCGAGGTCGCCGGTCTTGTACCAGCCGTCGGGGGTGAACACCTCGGCCGTGAGGTCGGGGCGGTCGAGGTAGCCGAGGAACATCGTGGGGGAGTGCAGTTCGTAGTTGCCCTCCCGGCCCGGCGGCAGCTCGGTTCCCTCGTCGTCGACGATGCGGATGCGGATGCCGTCGAGCGGGCGCCCGTCGGTTCCCCAGGCGGAGCCGGGCGGGTCGTCCGGCGCCGAGAGCGTGCCGAGGCAGGTCTCGGTGGTGCCGAAGGCGCCGCACACCGCAGTGTCGAGCACGCGGGTGGCGCGCTCGGCGAGGGCGCGCGGCACGGCGGCTCCGGTGGCCACGAAGATGCGCAGGCTCGCGGGAACGGATGCGCCACTCTCGACGGCCGCGACGAGGTCCATCAGGAACGGCGTCGCCGCCTGCACGAAGCTCGCCCGCGCCTCGCCGAAGGCCTGGCTCAGGGAGACCTCGGCGCTCCAGACGGGCTGCACCACCGCGGCGACGCCGAGCCGCCAGCTGAGCAGCAGTCCGTAGAGGAACCCGGTCTGGTGGGCGAGCGGGGAGGGGATGTGGATGCGGTCGGCGGCGGTCAGTCCGAGGTGGGCCACCTCCATCGCGGTCGCGAGCCCGAGCGAGCGGTGGGCGTGCTGCACGCCCTTCGGTTCGCCCGTGGTGCCGGAGGTGAACAGCAGCTGCGCCACGTCGTCGGCTCCGGGCCGCCGGGCGGCGAGGCGCGCGGCGGTCACGTCGTCGAGCACGACGGCGGCGAGCGCCGCGTCGAAGTCGTGCCAGGCCCAGCCGGATGGCGACGGATGCGCCAGGACGTCGTGCGCGGATCCGTCGTGCGCGAGGCCGTCGGTGCCGGCGCGGGCGGCGCCCGCGGGGTCGCGGTCGGAGAGCACGAGCACGTGCTCCACTCGCAGCGGGAGACCGCGCGACGCGGCTTCGCGCACCACCGCGGGGAGCTCATCCGCGTGCTGCCGCCGCCGGAACGAGCGCGGCACGATGAGCACGCGTGCCCGCGAGCGGGAGAGCACCATGGCCACCTCGCGTTCGCCGAACACCGGCATGATCGGGGCGACGACCGCACCGATCTGGAGCACTCCGAGGGTCACGGTGACGCATTCCGCCCAGTTCGGCAGCTGGAAGGCCACCGATTCGCCGGGCTCGACGCCGAGCTCGAGCAGCAGCGCCGAGATGCGGTCGGCCTCGGTGCGGAGCTCGGCCCAGGAGAGCGTGTGCGGGCGGTCACCCACCTCGATCACGGCGGCGTCGCGCGGGCTCGTCCGCGCCAGCTCGTCGACGGGCGCGGTGAGGCCGGCGGGCGGCACACGGGGGCCGGTCGCTCCGGATCGGCCGTGCTCGTTCTCGCGCGCGCTCACGAGGCCAGTACCGCGTCGGCGTGCGCCGCGTCGCCGCCGGATGCCGCCGCGGCGGTCACTCCCATGTCGAGTCCGATCCCCGTCATGGCGTCGAGGAAGGTGGGGTAGGAGATGCGGTACGCCCGCGGGTAGGTGAGGCGCGATTCGCCCGAGGCCCGGGTGGCGGCCACGGCGAGCGACATGAGCACGCGGTGGTCGTTGAACGACGACATCGGAGCCCCCCGAAGACTCTCGACGCCCGTGATGCGCAGCTCGTCACCCGCGTCGACGAGCGCGCCGCCGAGCTTGTTGAGCTGCAGCATGGCGTTCACGCGGTCGGACTCCTTGAGCCGGATGTGCGCGATGTTCCGCAGCCGCGAGGTTCCGCCGGCGAAGGTGGCGAGGGCCGAGATCACGGGCAGCAGATCGGGGATGGGCTGGCAGTCGACGTCGAGCGGGGCGAGTTCGACGCCGTCGTGCTGTACGCGCACGAATCCGGTGGCGGCATCCGTGGTCATCGGCAGGCCCATCGCCCGCACGATGTCGAGGAACTCGGCCTCGGGGTGGTCGGTCAGGGCCGCGGTCGTGGTGGAGAGCCCGCGGAACAGCACGTCGGAGGGATGCAGCGCCGTGGCGGCGAGGCCGAAGGCGGCCGAGCCGATGTCGGGCGGGATCACGTAGTCGGCGGCCACGGCGGTCTGTCCGGGCTCGATCGTGTAGTGGAGCCAGTCGTCGCTGTGCTCGACCCGCAGGCCGAAGTGACGCATCATGCGCACGGTGAGTTCCACGTACGGCTGTTCGTTGAGCTCGCCCACCACGTCGACGGTGGTGGTGCTCCGCGCGAAAGGCGCCACGAGGAGGAGGCCCGAGAGCCACTGCGAGAGGGTGCCCGGGATGCTGACGTGGCCGCCGGCGGGCCGGCCCGGCTGCACGGTGATGGGCGGGCGGTCGCTGGTGGCCTCGTAGCGCACGCCGATGGCGCCGAGCGAGTCGAGCAGCGCCTTGATGGGACGGCGCTGGAAGTATTTCATGCCGGTGAGGGTGATCGGCCGGTCGGCGAGGGCCGCGAGGCCGGTCATGAAGTAGAGCGTGGTGCCCGAGGAGCCGACGTTCAGCACGCCCGCGGCCGAGGAGGAACCGTGGTCGACGACGCCGTTCCTCGTGTGGTACTCGCCTCCGTGCACGACGTAGCCGTCCTCGACCACGTCGATGCGCGTACCGAGGGCGCGCAGCACGCCGATGGTCCACACCACCTGGCGCGTGTCGGAGAGTCCGCGGATGACGCTCCGCCCCGGTGCCAGCGACGCCAGCACGAGGGCGCGGTGGGCGTGGTACTTCGAGACGGGGATGTGGAGCTCGCCGGAGATCGGCCGATCCGATCCGCTCACGAACAACTGCACTTTCAGACCTCCTGGACTGGTATGTCGCGGGCTCGGGCAGGCCGAAGTCGCACAGGCATCGAAAAGGTTGTGAGGTCCATATTGCCACCGTCCCCAGGCGGTGTTTTCCACAGATGTCTGAAATCACTGCCGAAGCACTCCGCCACGAGTGAGAATTCCTCCATGAACGGCACACTACTTGATATCATTCCTGCATCCCGCATATATCACGGAGGTCAGGACATGACGCGAACCCTCATCGACATCGACGACGACGCCCTGGCGGCGGCGTCGGCCGAACTCGGCACCAAGACCAAGGTCGAGACCGTGAATCGGGCGCTCGCCGAGGTGGGCGCCCGCCGTCGTCGCCTCGCGGCCGTGCAGAACCTCCTCGACGCCCCCGACGATCTGGGCGACGCCGAGGTCATGCGCGGAGCCTGGTCGTAGCGGCCGTGTACCTCGTCGACAAGTCGGCCTACGAGAGGCAGCGCCACCATCCGGCGGCCGCGGCGCTGCTCGAGGGTCTCGCCGCCGACAATCAGCTCGCCATCTGCGAGATCGTCGCGCTCGAGCTGCTCTACTCCGCCCGCGGGCCCGATGACTACGACGAGCGCTGGCGGGCGCTGCAGGAGTTCGTCTGGCTGCGGCTCGACGAGCGCATCGGGGCGCGCGCCCTCGACATCCAGCGGCGGCTCGCGAAGCGCGGGCATCACCGCCGCCCGATCCCCGACCTCCTGATCGCGGCGACCGCGATCGAGCACGGAGCCGTCGTGCTGCACTTCGATCGCGACTTCGACATCATCACCGAAGAGACCGCACTGGTCTCGCGGTGGATCACTCCGAGGCCCGAGCGGGAGACCGCTCCATCCGGGTGAAACGGGCCTCGCAGAGGCGAGGCCGACCAGCGGCGACGGTCAGAGCGTGGTGCGCACGAGAGGCTGCGAGGTTCCGGCCACGCGGATGTCGACGGAGTGGATCTGGGAGGTCGGAATGCTCGTCGAGGCGGAGAGGCTGCCGGCCTCGCCGCCCGAGGCGGTCCAGCTGGCCACGGTGGTCTCGGCGCCGGTGGTGTCGGTCACCACCAGGTCATAGGTGACGCCCTGCGGCGTCGCGGAATAGCCGCCGGTGCCGGGCGCTCCGGCCGCGCCGCTCGTGCCCGGTGCGCCGCTCGTCCCGGGGGCGGTGGTGGTGGTGTCGGCCGGCGAGGGGCCGTCGCGGTAGCTGCAGTTCCAGTCGAAGCGCGTGCCCCAGCTCTTCGGCGTCACGGTGAGGGCCGCGTCGAGCCATCCGGGCTGCACCTGCGCCATCGCGTTCGACACCGCTCCGGGGGCGCCGGGCGCGGCCGTGCTCGTCGCGGCGCCGCCGGCCTGCGGCACCGCGATGCCGGCGCCGCCGATCGCGTTGCCGAGCCCCACTCCGATCAGCACCCCTGCCACCGCGAGCACCGCACCGGCGCCTGCCGTGACGACCAGCAGTATGCGCCGCGAACGACCGCGGCGTCGCCTCACCGAACGCGCCAGGTTCTGAACTAGCTCCGGCCGGTGCGCCTCTGTGCGCAGCTGCGCAGCCGCGGCCGCGCGCGGCTCGTCGTCGAGCAGCGCCCGCGCTTCGTCGGCGCTCAGTGCGCTCAGGATGCCGGGGAGCCCCGCGAGCTCGCCCACCGCCGTGACGCAGGCATCGCAGACGGCGAGGTGTTCCTCGTAGGCGCGCCGCTCCTCCGGAGTCAGCTTGCCGAGCACATAGGCGGCATCCCAGTCGCGGAACTCGTCGTTCACCGGGTCACCCCGCGTTCCTGCAGGGCGAGGCGCAGCGCCCGCAGCGCGTAGTGCATCCGCGAGCGCACGGTGCCCACGGGCACGTCCTCGCGTTCGGCGATCTCGGCCGCCGAGTGGCCGAGGTAGTACGAGCTCACCACGGCGGTGCGGTGCTCGATCGAGAGCGAGAGCAGCGCATCCGAGAGCAGCCACTTGTCGAGCACCGCATCCGTCTCGTCGTGCGCGGCGCGCTCGGGCAGCTCGTCGGTCGGGAACTCGTGGGCGTGCCGGGCACTCCGGCGGTCGTCGATCACGAGGTTCCGGGCCACGGTGAAGAGCCAGGCGCGTGCCGACTCGTCGCTCTGCTCGAGGATGGCGGGGCGCTTCCAGGCGCGTAGCAGGGCCTCCTGCACGACATCCTGGGCGAAGCCCGGGTCCCGCGTGAGGCGCAGCACGTAGCGGAACAGCGCCGGCCCGTGCGCGTCGTGCACGGCGCGCAGCAACTCCGCCTGATCGTCAGCCATACGCACCTCCACTCTGTACAACGGAGCCGGCGCCCCGAACGTTCACCCCGCGGCGGTCACGGGGTCACGAAGAGGCCGGCCGCCGCATCCTCGGGAGCCCGCCGCTTCATCAGGAAGTGCTGCTTCTTGCCGGTGGCGGTGTAGGGCAGCTCGTCGACGAAGGCGTAGCGGCGGGGGCGCTTGAATCGTGCGAGCGCCACGCTGTCCTGGCAGAAGGCGTCGAGCTCCGCGGCCGCGGCTGCGGCATCCGTCAGCTGGCCGGTGCGCCGCACCACGTAGGCCACCACGAGCTCTCCCCACTGCGGGTCGGGCAGGCCGGTCACGATCGTGTCGGCGACGCCCGGATGCCCCGCGAGCGCCTCCTCGACCTGCACCGGATGCACGTTCTCGCCGCCCGAGATGATCATGTCGTCCTTGCGGCCGATGATCGTCACGATCTCGTCGTCGTTCCAGGTGGCGAGGTCGCCCGGGTACATCCAGCCGTTCCGGAACTTCTTCTCCTGCTCCTCCGGGTTGTGCATGTAGGTGTAGCCGCTCTTGACGCTGCGCATGATGACCTCGCCCACCTCGGTGCCGTCCTTCGCCACGGTGTCGCGCGGATCGGCGAACCGGTCGTCGTAGACCTTCACCACGGCCACGTCGTCGTCGAGGCAGGCCCGGCCGGCCGCACCCGCCGCATCGGGCAGGTCTTCGGGGCGCAGATAGGTGTTCCAGAAGGCCTCGGTGGTGCCGTAGCCGTTGGCGATACGCTTCGTGAGGGTGCTCTGGTAGCGCAGGGCGGCGGCGCGGTCCAGCGGCGCGCCCATGGTGACGATGCCCGAGAGCGAGGAGAGGTCGCGCGGCGAGGCCTCCTGCGCATCCGCCAGGCGTTCGAGGTTGGTGGGGGCGCCGATCACGTAGCTGAGGCCGTGCTTCTCGATCAGGTCGAGCACGAGCCCGGGCTCGAACTGGGGGAGCGTCACGACCTCGGAGCCCACGTAGAAGGCGGTGTTCGGCCCGGCGCAGTAGTTGCCGCCGCGGTGGAACCACGGCGACATGTTCATGGTCTTGTCGGTGGGCCCGAGCGGGAAGTGCATGATGGCGTCGTGCGCGCTCAGCACCTCGTTGAGGCTCGTGAGCGGCACGGCCTTGGGCATGCCGGTGGTGCCGGAGGTGTAGAGGCGCGAGGTCTCGTCCCAGACCGAGCCGCCCTCGGGGGCGCGGAAGCTCGGCGCACCCGCCACGAGCAGCTCGGAGAAGCGGATGGCGCCGGGCAGGAGGCCTTCGGCGTCGTCGCCGGGGGCCGCTGCGCCGACCGCGACGAGGGTGTCGGGAACGAAGTCGGTGAGGGTGAGCGCCGTCGCGACATCCGCTGCGGCCGCTGCCTCGTAGAGGAAGATCTTCGGTCGCGACTCGCTGAGGATGTGGGCCGTCTCCGCCGGCGCCAGCCGGAAGTTCATGGGCGAGGAGACCGCGCGCAGCCCCTGCGCGGCCACGTAGAGAAAGGCGAACTCGGGGCGGTTCATGAGCTGGTAGCCCACGATGTCGCCCACGCCGATGCCCCGTTCGGCGAGGCCGGCCACGAGGGCGCCGGTGACCTCGCCCAGCTGGCGGTAGCTCCACGACTCGCCCGTCACCGAGTCGGTGACGGCGGTGCGGTTCGCGTAGCGGTGCGTGTTTCGCTCGACGGCGGAGGCATAGGTGAAGTGCTGTTCGAAGACCTGTCGGAACGCGGACGTGTCGTAGTCGGTGTTCCCGGTCGAGGCGGTGTCGACGTCGTCGGCCGTGATGCTCATGGGTGCCCCGTTCTGGCTCGGTTCAGGTAGTCCAGGTATACAACCGCCGCGGGCTCCGCATCCATTCCGGGCTCGTGCTGCCCGCAGGCGGCGGTTGCCTTCGGCGTGCCGGGATTGTTAGCGTGGCCTCACGCCCGATCGCAACGACGCGAGACCCGGGCGTTCTCAAGGGGGAGCACCATGGGTTCGTCAACCACGCCCGTCTCACCGCGCCGACGAGTGCGCGCCGTCGCCGCCATCGGGGCCTTCGCCCTCGTGGCGGCGGGCGCCCTCACCGCGGGAACGGCCGCTCAGGCGGCCGTGAGCCACACCGTCACCTTCGACTACGCACCCGGCGCCCAGAGCTGGGTGGTGCCGGCCGGAGTGACCTCGCTCGCGATGACCGTGACGGGCGGCTCGGGCGGCGCCGGCGGCGGAACCAACGGCGGTGCCGGAGGAGCAGGATCCGTGGTGACGGGAACGCTCGCCGTCTCGGCCGGGCAGACGCTCGCGATCACGGTCGGCGACGCCGGTACCTCGGCCTACCGGCTCGAGACCGGAGACTCCGGCTACGACTCCGCACAGGCGGGCGCCCCCGGCGTCGGCGGCCTGGGCTGGACGGACGGCGGCGAAGGCGGGCACGGCTCGCTGCTCTCGCGCTCGGGCGGTGGTGGAGGCGGTTCGACCGCCGTGGTGGTCGACGGCGGCACCGCGGACGCGATCGTGGCCGCGGCGGGCGCGGGCGGCGGCGGCCGCGGCGTGGTCGGCTTCTGCTTCGGCGGCGACGGCGGGGCGGCCGGCCAGGCCGGGCACGCGCCGCGCGACGACTCTGCTCTGCCCGGCGACCCGGAGTTCCACCTGCACTGCCTCGCCGAGGGCGCGGGCGGCGTGCTCAACGACTCGGACGACGGCGACGGCACCAACGGCGGCTCGGTCTTCTTCCTCGGCGGTGGAGGCGGCGGCGGCGGCGCGAGCGTCTTCGGCGACGGTCTCTCCGGTGGCGAGGGCGGCCACGCCGGTGCCCTGTTCGCCTTCGACGACAGCGACCCCGCGACCCCCGACGGCGCGACCGGCATCGAGAACTCGATCGTCGGCCTCGGTGGCGGAGGCGGTGGCGGGGCCGGCGGTGGCACGGCCGTCGGCTCGCTCACGGATGCGACCCGGTCGCTCTCTGCGGGCGGCGCCGGCAGCGTGGTCATCAGCTATGCGGTCTCGTATGCCACGTCGACCTCGGTGGCCGTGCTCCCGACGCATCCGGCTTACGGCGACGACCTCACCGCGATCGTGACGGTGGCGAACGTCACCACGGGTGCCGTGCCCGTGGGCACCGTCACGGTCTCGGTCGACGGCACCATCGTGGCCGCGGACGTCGCACTGGTCGGGGGCGACGCCGAGGTGTCGATCGCGGGTGGTCTGGGCACCGGCGCGCATACCGTGACGGCCTCGTACACGCCGTCGTCCGAGTCCGAGTTCGAACCGTCGAGCGGCCACACCAGCACCACCATCTCGGCGCGGCCGACGGCGACCACGCTCACGGCGGCGCCCTCCTCGGTGACGAGCGGTGGATCGGTGACGCTGACCGCCACGGTCACCAGCCAGCAGGTGTTCAGCGGGGCGGGTACCGATTCGCCGGCCCTCGGCGCCCTCGCAGCGCGTGTCGTGGCCGGCCCCACCGGCACCGTGAGCTTCCTGTCGGGCAGCACGGTTCTCGGAACGGCCCCACTGGCCGCCGACGGCACGGCGGCGCTGACGATCAGGCCCGGCAACACCGGGACCGTGGTGGCGTCGTACTCGGGGGACGCGAACTTCGCGCTCTCCCAGAGTGCCCTCGTCACCGTCACCGTGACGGCGGCCCCGCCGACGCCGACGCCCACTCCTGTGCCCGTGGTGCCCGCGGGCCTCGCGAACACCGGCCTCGACGCCGCCGCGCCCCTGCCTTGGGCCCTCGGTCTCCTCGCGTTCGGCCTCCTCGCGGCCACCGCGGCAGTGCTCGTGCGCCGTCGCCGCGCCCCCGTCACCCCTCCCACCCCGAAG
>SCNI01000067.1 GCA_005502775.1 Microbacteriaceae bacterium 3FA27C10 | reverse complement strand
CTCCCTCCCCCCTCCGCCCCCGGCCGGCGCTGTGACGGCTCACGCGGAGCGGGATGGCGGGTGCGCTCCGATCAGGGCGTTTCCGGCTGTGGGTACACGTCGATCCCGGCCGCCATGGCCGCCTCGCGATAGGCAGCCGCGAGTGAGGCGACGGATTCGTGGGCGTTGAGCCCGCTGGGGTTCGGCACCACCCACAGCTCGGCGCCGCGTAGTGGCTCGGGCTGGCGGCCGACCACGGCGTGCGGCCGCGCAAAAGCGATGCGGTAGGCCGAGACGCCGAGCATTGCGACGACCGCGGGGTGCAGGGCCGGTACGCGTGCCTCGAGCGCAGCTGCTCCGGCCACCAGCTCCGCGTTGGAGAGCTCGTCAGCCCTGGCCGTGGCACCTGCGACGAGCGCCGTGATGCCTACACCGCGCTCGACGAGATGCTCCCGGTCGCCGGGCCGGAGGCCCTCGGATGCGTCGATCAGATGGTCGGTGATGCCGGCCCGGTACAGAGCCGGGTAGAAGCGGTTGCCGCGCCGGCTGAACGGGGCCTGTACCGCGGCCGTGTGGAGGCCGGGGTTGATGCCGACGACGAGCATCCGGAGGCCAGGCCCGATCACGTCGGGGATGCTCGCCCCGCGGAAGGAGTCGAGTTCGGCCCGCGTGAATCCCATGCGTGCAGGGTACCGCGATGCCCGCTGCCGACCGTAGCTGGCAGTTGGCTGAGTGCGGGACCAACCGTGAGGGAACGGGCGTTCTACTGAATGACCGTCGCAGCCAGCGACGCGAATCCGAGGAGGATTCCGTGACACAGGAGTACCGCAAGACCCCCGAGGCGCTCGCCCGTCTCACGCCGCAGCAGTATCGCGTCACTCAGGACGACGTGACCGAGCCGGCGTTCCGCAACCAGTACTGGAACAACCACGACGCCGGCATCTACGTCGACGTCGTCTCCGGCGAGCCTCTGTTCGCCTCGGTCGACAAGTTCGACTCCGGGTCGGGCTGGCCGAGCTTCACCGTGCCGATCGACGCCGCCAACGTGGTGCAGAAGAAGGACCGCAGCTGGGGCATGACGCGCACCGAGGTGCGTTCCGCCCATGGTGACAGCCATCTCGGTCACGTCTTCGACGACGGGCCCGCGGAGGCCGGTGGGCTCCGCTACTGCATCAACTCCGCCGCACTCCGCTTCGTGCCGCTCGCCGAGCTCGAGGCCGAGGGCTACGGCGACTATCTCGCCCTCTTCGAGGGCACCCCCGCATCCACGAAGGAGAACGCACGATGACCGACACCACCCCCTCGACCACCACCGAGAAGGCCGTCCTCGCCGGGGGCTGCTTCTGGGGAATGGAAGACCTCATCCGCCGCCGCCCGGGCGTGCTCGACACGCGCGTCGGCTACACCGGAGGAGACGTGCCGAACGCCACCTACCGCAACCACGGCACCCACGCCGAGGCGATCGAGATCACCTACGACCCGGCCACGACGAGCTACCGCGAGCTGCTGGAGTTCTTCTTCCAGATCCACGACCCGTCGACGAAGAACCGTCAGGGCAACGACATCGGCACGAGCTACCGCTCGGGCATCTACTACGAGAACGCCGCCCAGAAGGAGGTCGCGCTCGACACCATCGCCGATGTGGACGCCTCCGGCTTGTGGCCGGGCAAGGTCGTGACCGAGGTGGTTCCCGCCGGGGCGTTCTGGGAGGCCGAGCCCGAGCACCAGGACTACCTCGAGCGCTACCCCAACGGTTACACCTGCCACTACGTGCGCCCGGGCTGGAAGCTCCCGCGCCGTGAGCAGGCCGCGGTCTGAGCCTCGCGCGGCGCATCGTCCGCTCCTGCTTCCGGTGGGAGGGCGATGCGCCGCAGAGCGTCCAAGTCGTATCGTTGGACCGTGAATTCGCGTCTCGGCAGCCTCGTGATCCTGCTCCGCGTCGCCTACCTGGTGGGCGCCGGGCTGTTCCTGCTCGATGTGGTGCTCTCGATCACGGCGTCGACGATGAGTTCGCCCGGCCCTGGCGAAGTCGTCCTGACGCTGCCGCCCGACGACGTTCTGGCCGCCATCATGGACTGGATCGCGGTAGCCGCGTTCGCGTTCGCGGTGATCGGCGCCGTCATCACGATCGTCGTGGTCACGCTCGCCGGCGAACCGGCCGAGCGGGAGACCGACCACTAGCGCCGACCGCCGTGTGGTCGATCGCCTCCTACGCGGGCCCTGTCGTCCGGATCGGCTCGACGATCAGCGCGCTTGTCGAATGAGCGTGCGGAATCGGTAGCGCAGCCCCGTGCGCGACTCCAACCATCCTGACTCCGGCTGCGTCGTCTGCTGCCAGGAGCTCTCATCCGGCATCGCCGCGTCATCGGTGACCGCCAGAGGCGACAGTGTGTCGCCCGGCACGTCGAGATCGACCTCGGTGATCTCGAGGCGGCTCGCCAGAGGCAGGGCTTCGCGATAGATCTCTCCGCCGCCGATCACCCACACGGATGCCTCGGCTCCGGCCAGAGCGAGCGCCCCCTCGAGCGAGTGGGCGGTCCGCGCCCCCGCCGCCTGCCACTCCGGCTGCCGCGTGACCACGATGTTCTCCCGCCCGGGCAACGGCCGGAACCGCTCGGGCAGGGAGTCCCAGGTGCGCCGGCCCATCACGACCGTGGCTCCCGTCGTGAGCTCGCGGAATCGAGCCAGATCTTCGGGCAGGTGCCAGGGAATGGTCCCGCCGTCGCCGATTACGCCACCCCAGGCCTCCGCCCAGACGAGGGCGAGGCTCATACGGCGACAGCCGCGCGGATGGCGGGGTGGTGCTCGTAACCCACGACCTCGAAGTCCTCGTATTCGTAGTCGAACACGCTCGCGCGACCCGGCGTGATCCGCAGGGTGGGCGCGGCGAAGGGCTCGCGGCTCAGCTGCAGCTCCACCTGCTCGACGTGGTTGTCGTAGATGTGGCAGTCGCCGCCCGTCCACACGAAGTCGCCCACGCCGAGGCCGGTCTGGGCGGCGATCATGTGGGTGAGCAGGGCATAGCTCGCGATGTTGAAGGGAACCCCGAGGAAGAGGTCGGCGCTGCGCTGATAGAGCTGGCAGGAGAGCTTGCCGTCGGCCACGTAGAACTGGAACAGGGCGTGACAGGGCGCCAGCGCCATCTGCGGGATCTCGGCCACGTTCCAGGCCGAGACGATCATGCGGCGAGAGTCGGGGTCGGTGCGGATGGTCTCGATCACCTGGGAGATCTGGTCGATGTGCTCGCCGGACGGCGTCGGCCACGACCGCCACTGCACGCCGTAGACCGGCCCGAGCTCTCCCTGCTCGTCGGCCCACTCGTCCCAGATCGTCACGCCGTGCTCCTGGAGCCAGCGGGCGTTGCCCTCGCCGCGGAGGAACCAGAGCAGCTCGTAGGCCACCGACTTGAAGTGCACGCGCTTCGTCGTCACGAGTGGAAACCCCTCGCTCAGGTCGAAACGGAGCTGCCTGCCGAACACGCTGCGGGTTCCGGTGCCCGTTCGGTCGGACTTCGGCGTGCCGAGCGCGAGCGTCTCGCGCAGGAGGTCTTCGTAGGGCGTCGGAATGCTGGAGGTCGTCATCACCATGAGCGTAGAGCCAATCCGGGGAGGGCGGGAGATGCGCATCCGGATCGCCGCGGAATCTCCGCCACCCCGGTAGCCTGGGTCTCGGCGGAAGGCAGGGCTCCATGAAGCGCATCAACATCCTGTACGGCGGAAAGCAGTACTCGGTCTCCGGTCGCGATGTCGACGAGGTCAAGGAGGAGATCCGCTCCGCCGTGGAGAAGGCCGTTCCGGCCTGGCTCGAAGTCAACGTGGGCGAGGGCAGATACAAGCGTGCCGACATCCTGCTCACGCCCGGCATCGACATCGCCGTGATCGGCATCGACGCCGTCGACTGATGACGGTCGGACCCAGCCCGGATGCTCCCGAGCCGCTCTCGCGTCTCGCCCCCGCTCTGCCCGGGGGAGTGCTCCACGAGCAGGACTGGCAGTCGCTCACCTTCCTGCACTGGCGGGTCGATCCGGCGATCGTGGCGCCCCTGCTGCCTCCGGGCACGCGGCCCGATGTCTTCGACGGCTCCACCTGGGTCGGCCTCATCCCGTTCCGGCTCGCGAACGCGACGGCGCCGGGGTTCCGCGCGCTCGGACCGATCCCGTACGCGGGCACCTTTCCCGAGATCAACGTGCGGCTCTACTCGGTCGACGAGTCGGGCCGTCGGGGAGTCGTCTTCCGCTCCCTCGAGTCGTCGCGCCTCGCGGCGGTCGCGGCCGCCCACGCCCTCTTCGGGCTGCCCTATCGCTGGGCGCGCATGAGCATCAGCACGGCTGCCGACCGCACCATCTCGTATCGCTCCGAGCGGCTCGGCGACCACGGCTTCGGCGGCGCCCCGGGCCCGCACTGCATCGTCGAGGCCCGTCCGGGAACCGCCGATCGCTCTGACGACGAGCTCGCCGTGTTCCTGACGGCTCGCTGGGGCCTGCATGTGGCGCGGGCCGGCCGCACCCGCTTCATTCCGAACGAGCATCCGCCCTGGATCGTCGTCGACGCCGAACTGCGATTCCTCGACGACGAACTTCTCGCCGCCGCCGGTTTTCCCGGGCTGGCCGACCGGGCGCCCGACTCGGTGCTGTTCTCCCCCGGCGTGCACACCGCGTTCGGCCGGGCCGCCGCCGACCGACCCGCCATCGGCTGACCCGCCTGGCGGCGATAATGGAGCGGTGACTTCCGATCTGCCTCCCCTCGGCCTGCTCCTTGACGTCGACGGGCCGATCGCCAGCCCCGTCACGCGCAGCATCGCCATCCCGTCCATCACCGCCGATCTCGTGGCCCTCGCCAACGCCGGCGTGCCGGTGGTGTTCAACACGGGCCGCTCCGACGAGTTCCTGCGCGGCGAAGTCGTCGGGCCTCTGGTCGACGGCGGGCTCGCCGAGAACGCCCGGGTGTTCGGCGTGTGCGAGAAGGGCGCGGTGTGGTTCCGCATCACGCCGGCTGGTGTGGGCGATCTGTCCATCGACGAGACCCTCATTCCTCCTGTGGAGCTGTCGCGCGCCGTCGACGAACTCGTTGCCACGCGCTTCGCGGAGTCGATGTTCTTCGACTACACGAAACGCACCATGATCTCGGTCGAGCAGCGCACCGAGATCGATTCCGACGACTATCTCGCGTTGCAGCCCGAGTTCGACCGGGCGGTGCTCGATCTGTGCAGAACTCTCGACCTCGGCGCGGTGTGGAGAACCGAGGAGCACCCCGCGAGCGACGGGCGCATCCTGTATCGTCTCGACCCCACGATCATCTCGACCGACATCGAGTCGGTCCAGGTCGGCAAGGACCTCGGCGCCGAGCGGGCTCTCGCCCTGATCGCCGCGACGGGTGCGGTGCCGCTCGTCTGGCGCACGGTGGGCGACTCGCGCAGCGACTACGCCATGGCCGACTGGCTGCACGCGCAGCGCTATGAGGTGGCGCACGTCGACGTGCGACCGGCCGAGGGCGTTCCCGACAAGCCCTACGAGGTGCTGACCGCCGACGAGGAGATCGTCAACGATGCGGCCGGCGCGGTGTTCCTGCGGCGCTGGGCGGCGTCGGTCGTCGACGGCGTCGAGGCCGACGGCCCCGCCTGATCCCGCCCGGCCTGCTCGCTCAGGTGCGGCGGATGACGGCGGTGCGCCCCGCCACCGCCTCCAGCAGCGCCGCCGGCGTGATCTCGATGTCGAAGCCCCGCCGCCCTCCCGACACGAACACCGTCGTGAACTCGAGGGCCGCCGAGTCGAGCACGGTCGGCAGTCGCGTCTTCTGCCCGACCGGGCTGATGCCTCCCACGACGTAGCCGCTCTTGCGCTCGGCCAGCGCTTTGTCGGCCATCGCCGCCTTCTTCGCGCCGAGCTCCGCGGCCAGGGCCTTCAGATCGAGCTGGTCCTGCACCGACACGATGCCGATGCCGAGCCCGCCGTCGGTCTCCACCATGAGCGTCTTGAACACGCGGGCCGGCTCGACGCCCAGCTCACGCGCCGCCTCCGCACCGAAGTCGGTCGACGCGGCGTCATGCGTGTAGACATGCGGGGTGAACGGGATGCCCGCCCGCGTGAGCGCCTGGGTCGCGGCCGTGGTGGGGCCGCCCGCAGCCGTCCCGCTCGCCTTCTTCGCCATCCGGGGTCCGTCCGCTACAAGCCCGCGGGAACCTGCGACGCCGGGTCGACCGGCAGCACCGTGCGCAGGAATTGCGAGACGTCGGCCAGCTCGGAGAGCGAGATCGAGTGCGCGATGCCCGGGTAGAGCCGCGCGGTCACCGTGAAGTGGCCGGGCACGAACGCCTCGGTGCGGGTGATCCCGGATGCGGCGATCACCGGGTCGGCGACATCACGCCCCCAGAACAGCGGCGGCCGGCGTTCGGCGAGCACCTCGTCGCCGGGCAGCGAGCCCGAGGCGGCGAAGCCCGAGAGGTTCACGGCGGCGGCGAAGCGGTGAGGGGCGGAACGCAGCAGGTGGATCGACATCGCTCCGCCTTGCGAGAATCCGAGCGCGGCGATCGCGGGTGGAGCGCCGAACTCCGCCTCCACCCGGTCAAGCCAGGCCAGCACGGCGCCGGCGGCGGCCGCCATCACCTCGGGGGCGGGATCGGCGGGAACCCCGGGCGGGAACCAGGTGAATCCGCCGATGCCGTAAGGCGCGCCGTCCAGCGGAGCGCGGAGCGAGGCGTAGACCACGCCTTCGGGCAGGGAGGGGAACAGGCCCGGCAGATCGCCCTCGTGCGAGCCGCGGCCGTGCATCACCACGACGAGCGGTTCGCTCGCGAGACGCTCCGAGAGCTCCTCCCGTGCCACCGACCAGACCACCACCGAGTCGTCGAGTTCGAGGGCAGCAGGGGCATCCAGGTCGCTCATCGTCCGAATCTAACATCGACTCTCGCCCTCGCTTGTGCTCACCGGTAGCCCGACCCCCAAGGGCGTCCGGCCCTGCTCGGACTGCCGGGCGTGTTCGTGTCGCCGTACTTCGGGCCCTCGGGCTGGCTCGCCATCGATGTGGGCGAGGACGGCGGCACCGATTGGACCTTCATGGCCGAGCTCATCGACACCTCCTACCGGCAGGTGGCGCTGAAGCGTCAGCTCGTGGCCCTCGACGCGCAGGCGCCGCACGCGCGGGATGCGCGGGCCGTGCAGCCCGGGCGCGGCGAGCGGTCCGCCCGCCCGGCCGTCAGCTCTGGCACCGGGGGCACCAGTAGGTCACCCGTTCGGTGAGCTCGCTCGCCCCGAGCGAGCCGCGGCGGATGCGCGTGCCGCAGCGCCGGCACGGCCGCCCCTCGCGCCCGTAGACCCAGGTCTGCTGCCCCCGGCGGGTGTCGCCGGTGGTGGTGCGCTCGACGCGGTCGCGGTTGGCCGTGATCAGCCGGTGGGCGAGCGCCACGACGGCCGAGAGGTCGGCCACCGCCGACACCGGCCGTTCGGGCAGCACTCCGCGCAGGAAGCACAGCTCGTTCACGTATTCGTTGCCGAGTCCGGCGAGGTTGCGCTGGTCGAGCAGAGCCACGTCGATCTCGCGCTCACCCGCCGCGGCGAGGCGACGCACCGCCTCCTCGGGGTTCCAGTCGGGCCCCAGGAGGTCTGGCCCCAGGTGGCCCACCACCTCCTCTTCGCGGTCCCGGTCGATCACCTCCAGCACACCGAGATCGAAGCCCACGGTCACCCATTCGGCGTTCTCGAGCACGATCCGCGCCTGGTAGGCGGGCCGGCGCCAGCCCGTTCCGTGACGGTAGATGTGCCACGAGCCCTCCATCTTGAGATGGGTGTGGATGCTGTGTGCGCCCACGCGCGTGAGCAGGTGCTTGCCGCGCGAGACCACTTCGTCGACCACCTCGCCACGCAGGTCGACCGCGGCGAACTGCGGCACCCGCACATCGCTCACGGTGAGGGGCCGGCCGCGGAGCGCTTGGTCGAGGTGCACGGCCGTGCGGTAGACGGTGTCGCCCTCAGGCACGGAGCCGCAGTCCTCTCGGCGTGCCCGTGAACCCGGCGGTCTCGAGCGCCCCGCCCACGGGAGTGCCGAGCACGAAGTCGCCGTTCACGCGTTCGACGGCCAGCCGGTCGACCCGCCCCGACGTGACGGCGTGCGCCACCGAGCGCGCGGCCACCGCGAGCTCCTCCTCGTCGGTGCTGAAGGAGAGCGCCGACTTGCCGCCGCGCTCGAGGTAGAGCACCAGTTCGCCGTCGACGAGGGCCACCAGGGCGCCCGCCTTGCGGCCGGGCTTGTGTCCTTCCACGCTCGGCCAGGGCAAGGATGCGCCATAGGGGTTCGCCGGATCGGTGGCGGCCAGCGTCACCGCCTCGGCGGGACGGTTGCGGCCGGAGTCGCGGCCGATCGCATCCGGAGCGAAGCCGCGCAGCCGGTCGACCGTGCCACCCGTCGCGAACTGCGCGGCGCCCAGCGTCTCGACGAAGTAGCCTCGGCGGCAGCGGCCGCTCTCCTCGAACTGGCTGAGCACGCGGTAGACGAGCGCGAATCCGCCGGGAACCCGCTCGCTCACCACCGAGCCGCGCGTGACGATGCCGTACCGGTCGAGCAGCATCTCGGCCGTGGCGTGCGCGCGCAGCGTGGGATCGGCGACCGGCGCGGGCAGCAGCGACCAGCGGCCGCCCGCAGTTGGCGGTCCCACCCGCGTCTGCATCGAGGCGCGCGCGAGCCCGCGTCCGCGGTACATGCGGGAGCGCGGCGCCGCGCGCTTGGTGCTGTGCGCGGCCTTGCCCGAGCCGGTGAGGGTGCGGAGCGGAGCGACGGTGTCGTTCGTGACGAGGCCGGCCCAGACGAGATCCCAGATGGCGCCGACGAGGGCGGCGTCGTCGGGGATGCGCTCGGGCGCCTCGGCCTGCAGGGTCGCGATCACGCCGTCGGCCAGGGAGCGGAAGAAGTAGGCGCCGCCGTGCCCGAGCGCGTCGAGCACCGCACGGTGCACGGGCGTCTCGTCGAACTCCTCCGGCGGCGCGGAGGAGAGCGGCAGCGTGTCGAGCGTGTGGAACGCCACCCACCCGTCGCTGCCCGGCAGGCTTCCGCGGCCCGACCACACGACCTCTCCCGCCGCCGTGAGCTCGTCGAGCATCGCGGGGGAGTAGTCGCGCACCCGGGCCGGCAGCACGAGGTTCTCCCACGCCGAGGCAGGCACGGGAACGCCGGCGAGCTGCTCGATCACCGTCAGCACACCGTCGACCCCGCGGAGCGAGCCGCCCACGTGCTGCCAGGCGGGGAGGAAGCGGGCGAGCGTCTGCGTGGCGACGGGCTCCACCTCGTGTCTCAGTGCGGCGAGCGATCGGCTGCGCAGCCGCCGCAGCACCTCGGCGTCGCACCACTCCGTCGAGCCGGCCTGTCCGACGCGCTCGGCGTCGACCACGAGCCCGCTCGGTCGGAATTCGCCCTCCATCACGCGGCGATCGGCGGCGAGCCGGCGCAGCGCATCCGTCACCACCGAGACGCCGAGGCCGAAGCGCGCCGCCGCCTCCTGGGCGAGGAAGGGCGCATGCGTCCGCGCGTAGCGGCTCACGAGATCGAGCACCGGATGCTCGACCGGTGCGATGAACGCGTCGGGCACCCCGAACGGGATGGGCACGCCGAGCGCATCGCGCAGGCGCGCCGCGTCTTCGATGGCCGCCCACCACTGAGCGCCGGCGAAGCTCACCCGCAGTGCGCGCTTCGACGTCACGAGTTCGGCGAGGGCGGCCTCGACGTCGAACTCGAGCGAGCGCTCCCGCACCTCGGCCGTGGTGAGCGGGCCGAGCAGGCGCAGCAGGTCTGCCACCCCCTCCTCGTCTCGTGCGCGGCGTTCGGGAGTGAGGCGCTGGAGCTCGCGCTGGGTGTCCTCGATCACGCCGGGGTCGAGGAGTTCGCGCAGCTCCGCGCGCCCGAGCAACTCGGAGAGCAGGCTCGGGTCGAGAGCGAGCGCTGCCGCCCGGCGCTCGGCGAGCGGGCTGTCGCCCTCGTAGACGAACGAGGCCACGTAGCCGAAGAGCAGCGAGCGGGCGAACGGCGAGGCCTCGCTGGACTCGGTCTCCACCACCCGGATGCGCCTCGCCTCGATGTCGCGCGCGATGCCGAGCAGGGCGGGCAGGTCGTAGACGTCCTGCAGGCACTCGCGCACGGTCTCGAGGATGATCGGGAACGACGGGTACTTGCGCGCCACCTCGAGCAGCTGCGCCGAGCGCTGGCGCTGTTGCCAGAGCGGCGATCGCTTGCCCGGGTTCTGCCGCGGCAGCAGCAGCGCCCGCGCCGCGTTCTCGCGGAAGCGGGAGGCGAAGAGCGCCGAACCGCCCACCTCCTCGGTCACGATCTGTTCGAGCTCGGTGGCATCGAAGAGGAAGAGTTCGGCCGACGGCGGCTCGCTCTCGGTGTCGGGCAGCCGCACCACGATGCCGTCGTCGCTCGCCACGGCGTTGGCGTCGACGCCGAAGCGCTCGCGGATCCGCGCGTTCACGGCCAGCGCCCACGGCGAGTGCACCTGCATCCCGAACGGCGAGTGCAGAATCACCCGCCAGTCGCCGAGCTCGTCATGGAAGCGCTCCACCACGAGGGTGCGGTCACTCGGCACCTGGCCGGTGGCCGCCTGCTGCTCGGCCACGAAGGCCACGAGGTTCGACGCCGCCCAGGCGTCCAGCCCGGCCTTCTCGGCCAGCTCCGCAGATTCGGCGCGCGAAGCGGATGCGACGGTGCGGGTGAACGCGCCGATCGCCGCCCCCAGTTCGGCTGGCCTGCCCAGACCCTCTCCCCGCCAGAACGGCAGGCGCCCGGGCTGCCCGAAGGCGGGAGTCACGAGCACGCGGTCGTGCGTGATCTCGTGGATGCGCCAGCTCGTCGCCCCGAGCGCGAACACGTCGCCCACGCGCGACTCGTAGACCATCTCCTCGTCGAGCTCGCCCACCCGTCGGCCCGGCGCGGAGCGGGTGGTGGCGACCGACCCCGGGGCGGGGTCGGCATCCGTGGGCTCGCCGCCGACCATGAACACGCCGAAGAGCCCGCGGTCGGGGATCGTGCCGCCGCTGGTGACCGCGAGCCGCTGGGCGCCGGGGCGGCCGGTGAGGGTGCCGGCGTCGCGGTCCCAGACCAGTCGCGGGCGCAGCTCGGCGAACTCGTCGGAGGGATAGAGCCCCGCGAGAAGGTCGAGCGTGGCGTCGTATGCCGATCGGGGAATGTTGGTGAACGAGGCGCTGCGCCGCACCACGTCGAACCACTCCTCGACGTCGATCGGCTCGAGTGCGCAGGCCGCCACGGTCTGCTGCGCGAGGATGTCGAGCGGGTTCGCCGGAACGGCCAGGGTCTCGATCAGACCCTCGCTCATGCGGATCGACACCACCGCGGAGTGGATGAGGTCGGCCCGGTGCTTCGGGTACAGCAGCCCCTTCGAGACCTCGCCGACCTGGTGCCCGGCGCGCCCCACCCGCTGGAGCCCGCTCGCCACCGACGGTGGCGCCTCCACCTGGATCACGAGATCGACCGCTCCCATGTCGATGCCGAGCTCGAGGCTCGACGTCGCCACCACGCAGCGCAGCCGCCCGGTCTTGAGGTCGTCCTCGATGATGGCCCGCTGCTCCTTGCTCACCGAGCCGTGGTGCGCTCGGGCGAGAAGGGGTTCGGCTCCGATGGTCTGGCCGGCCTGCCCCATCGTCTGCGCGGAAGGCCGCACGAGCGGCATGCGGGCGACGGATGCGGAACCCGCGCGAGGCGGCCCGGCAGGCTCTCGGGGCGCCCTCCGCGCATCCGGCCCGCCGTCGTCTCTCCCGTCGCCGGCGTCATCGCTCTCCGCGGCCGCCATCCGCTCGGCGAAGATCTCGTTCAGCCGGGCCGTGAGCCGCTCGGCCAGCCGCCGGGAGTTCGCGAACACGATCGACGAGCGGTGCTCCAGGATGCGGTCGACGATGTCCTCTTCGACGTGCGGCCAGATCGATCCCTGCTCGGGCGCGGAGGCCGCGGCCGCCGAGCCCTCGAGCGAGGCCGACTCGGCGGGAGGGATCTGCGTCATGTCCTCGACCGGCACCACCACCCGCAGGTCGAACTTCTTGGTCGAGGGCGGCGCGACGATCGTCACGGGCCGCCCGCCGGCAAGGAAGCGCGCGACCTCTTCACGGGGCCTCACGGTGGCCGAGAGCCCGATGCGCTGGGCGGGGGAGGCGAGGAGCAGGTCGAGCCGGTCGAGGCTCATGGCGAGGTGGGCCCCGCGCTTGGTGGCGGCGACGGCGTGCACCTCGTCGACGATCACCGTGGTCACCTCGCTGAGCGACTCGCGCGCGGCGGAGGTGAGCATGAGGAAGAGCGACTCGGGCGTCGTGATGAGGATGTCGGGCGGGTTCTTCGCGAGGGTGCGCCGCTCGCCGCTGGGGGTGTCGCCGGAGCGCACCCCCACGGTGATGACCGGCGGGGCGGCGCCCATCCGCTTCGCCGTCTGCGTGATGCCCACGAGGGGCGCGCGCAGGTTGCGCTCGACGTCGACGGCGAGGGCCTTCAGCGGTGAGACGTAGAGAACGGAGGTCTTGCGCGGGGCGCCCTCGGTGATGGTCGAGGCGAGCCGGTCGATCGCCCAGAGGAACGCGGCGAGCGTCTTTCCCGAGCCGGTGGGCGCCACGACGAGCGCGTGCTGCCCGCCCGACACCGCATCCCACGCCCCGGCCTGCGCCGCCGTGGGCGCCGAGAAGGCACCACGGAACCACTCCCGGGTCGCGGGGGAGAAGCTGTCGAGCACGTCGCCCATCCCCCCATCCTCGCCCACGCCCCCGACAACGGCTCGCCCGATCGCCGCAAGCGCAATCGTGCGCGCGGGTAGGTAAGAATGAACTATGAGCGTGCGCACCCCTGACCCCAACTCCGGCTGGTTGAGCGACTCCGAGCTCGCCGAGGTCAGGCAGCGGCTCCCGCTGCTCTACGTCGAAGCGGTTCCTGTGCGGGTCGACGGGCTCGGGCAGGTGGTCGAGGTCGGTGTGCTGCTCCGTGTCGGGCCGAGCGGCACCATCGCGCGCACTCTCGTGTCGGGCCGTGTGATGTACGGCGAGACCCTCCGCGACGCGCTCTTCCGCCACCTCGAGAAAGACCTCGGGCCGATGGCGTTCCCGCAGCTGCCGGCCAGCCCGGTGCCGTTCCAGGTCGCGGAGTACTTTCCGCTGCCCGGCGTCTCGGCCTACTACGACCAGCGCCAGCACGCCGTCTCGCTCGCCTACGTGGTGCCGGTCACCGGCACCTGCGAGCCGCGGCAGGACGCCCTGGAGCTCACCTGGATGACGCCCGAGGAGGCGGCATCCCCGAGCATCACCGACGAGATGGAGGGCGGCCGAGGCGGTCTGCTCCGCGCGGCCCTCGCCTCGGTCGGCCGCCTGCTCTAGAGTCGGGCGCATGGCCGCCGAGCTCCCGCAGTTGCAGTTCGACGATGCCGCTGCGTGGGAGGCCTGGCTCGCCGCCCACCACGACTCGAGCGCGGGCGCACAGCTGCGCATCGCCAAGAAGGGCAGCGCCCACCGCACCGTGAGCCACCCCGAGGCGCTCGACGTCGCCCTCTGCTATGGCTGGATCGACGCCCGCCGCAACGCGCTCGACGCCGACTTCTTCCTGCAGAACTTCACGCCCCGGCGCTCGAAGAGCATCTGGTCGAAGGTCAATCAGGACAAGGTCGCCGCCCTCATCGACGCGGGCCGGATGCGCGAGGCCGGTCACGCCGAGATCGCACGCGCGAAGGCCGACGGCCGCTGGGAGGCCGCCTACGCCGGTTCCAAGACCATCGAGGTGCCCGACGACCTCGCGGCGGCGCTCGCCGCGAACCCGGAGGCCTTCGCGTTCTTCGGCACTCTCTCGAGCCAGAACCGCTACGCGATCCTCTTCCGCCTCCACCACGCCAAGCGCCCCGAAACCCGCGCCCGCAACATCACGACCTTCGTCGCCCAGCTCGCCCGCCACGAGACCCTGCATCCCC
>SCNI01000066.1 GCA_005502775.1 Microbacteriaceae bacterium 3FA27C10 | reverse complement strand
CTCCCGCCCGCCCGGTCTGCTCCACCAAGAACAAGGAGATTCTGGGTGACGCGCCGCGCCGGATCCTAGGTGGGCCGGAGTGTCGCCAGAATCTCCTTGTTCTTGGTGGGGGTGAGGGCCGCCGTGAGGAAGCCGACGAGGGTGTCGATGAGCAGCACTCGCGACGCGGCACGGCGGTACTCGTGCCCCTCGCCCGCGAGCTCGAGGGAGGAGACGGGCCGTCCGAGCTCCTGCAGCGCCGCCACGATCCGGTGCGCCTCGCCGATCGGCACGTTCGTGTCGAGCTCGCCGTGCACCACGAGCAGCGGCACCGCGATGCGTGCGGCCTCCTCGAGCGGCGAGATCGACCGCAGGAAGGCCTCGTCGTCGACCGGATGCCCGTACTTCGTCACCGCGGCCGCCGCGATCCATGGTTCGGTCTCCTCGTAGAAGTGCAGGAGGTGCGACATGCCGCAGATGTCCACCCCGGCCGCGAACACCCCGGGGGTGAACGCGAGCGCGGCGAGGGTGAGGTAGCCGCCGTAGGATCGCCCGGTCACGGCGATACGGTTCGGGTCGGCCACCCCGATCTCCACGAGGAAGCGGGCGGATGCGGTGACGTCGTCGAACGCGCCCTGCCGTCCGCGCACGTCGTCGGCGTGCCCGAACTCGCGCCCGAACCCCGAGGAACCGCGCACGTTCGGCGCGAACACGGTGATGCCCGCGGCGGCGGCCGCTTGGTGCTGCGCGCTGAAGGTGGGCCGCTCCTGCGACTCCGGCCCCCCGTGCAGGTGCAGCATCGCCGCGCCCGGTCCGGCGAGCGTGTCGTTCGCGCCCTCGTCGGCGGCCCGGTACAGCCAGCCGGTGATCTCGAGCCCGTCGAAGGAGGTGAAGTGCTCGAAGGTCGGCACCACGAGCCGCTCGGGTGGCAGCTCCGGCACCGCGGTCACGCGGGTCCACGCGAAGCCCGCGGTGTCGAGCCGCCACAGCTCGCGCGGGCGCTGCGGCCCCTCCACCGAGAGCAGCACGCTCGACCCGTCGCGGCTCAGCACCGGGTTCGTGGCCACGGCGCCGGGCAGCCCCGGCACGGGCTCGAAGTGGCCGGAGTGCGTGTCGTAGAGCTCGAGCTCGCTGCGCCCGGCCACGTTCCACACGAGCAGCAGCAGGCGCCCGGCGTCGTCGGCGTCGAGCGCCTCGAGCTCGGCGTCGGCCCGATCGGCGAGCACGACGGTGGGACGGCTCCAGTCCGCGGGGTCGACCGGATAGGCGATCAGCTGCCGCCGGGGCAGCCCCACCTCGGTGGCCGCATAGACCACCGCCGGCGCCGACTCCCCGGGAGGCGAGGGCCGGATGAACGCCACCTCGGTCGCTCCCCGCGCCGGGTGCGGCATGACCGGGTGGTCCTCGTCGGACGCCAGATCGACCACCACGCAGAACTCGTGCCCGCGCTGCCCGTCGCGCATCACGAGCATCCGCTCGCCCGCCGAGACATCGAGCACGTGGATGAGGGAGCCCACCGCGAGCGGCTCGAGCGCCCCGGTCACGGGGTCGGCCAGGTACGCGCGGATCGGCTCGCCGGGTTCGGATGCCGGGATGCTCAGCACCACGCGATGCCCGCTGCGCGTCCACGGCCCGAGTTCGGCGTGCACGGCGGGGTCTCCGGAGATGCGGCGCGCATCCGTTCCGTCGGGCCGCACCACCCAGATCTGGCTGCGCACGCCGCCGTCCGTCGCCACCGCGCAGGCGAGCCACGCGCTGTCGGCCGACCAGCTCACCGAGATCACCGGATCGTCGCAGAACGACACCCGCCGCGCCTCGGGTAGCTCGACGGCGCCGGGTGCGGGCACGTCCTGCACCCACACCTCGGGCGAGCCGCCTCGGTCGCTGAGGAAGGCGACGCGCTGCGCATCCGGGGTCATCGACGGCCCCCAGCTGCCCCAGGCTCCGACCAGGGAGTCGACGAAGGCGCTCACGGTCGCCTCATCGCCCTCACCGGATCCCCCGCTCCTGCAACCACATCTCCAGCAGCGCGAGCTGCCACAGGGCGTTCGAGCCGAGAGTGGTGCGCGTCTCGTTGGGCGCGGAGAGCATCCGTTCGACGACGGCGGGTTCGAAGAGGCCGCGCTCCCGGGCGGCCGGGTCGGTGAGCGCCTCGCGCACGCGGGCGAGGTAGGGCCCCTCGAGCTGCCGGATGGCCGGCACCGGGAAGTAGCCCTTCGTGCGGTCGATCACCTCGTCGGGCACGATGCCGCGGCTCGCCCGCTTGAGTACGCCCTTGCCGCCGTCGGCGAGCTTCAGAGTGGGCGGGATGCTCGCCGCGAGCTCCACGAACTCGTGGTCGAGAAAGGGCACCCGGGCCTCGAGTCCCCACGCCATCGTCATGTTGTCGACCCGCTTGACCGGGTCGTCGACGAGCATCACCGTCGTGTCGTTGCGCAGCGCGGCATCGACGGCGGTGCCGGCTCCGGGCGCGGCGAAGGCGGCCTCGATGAACGCGGTGGCGGCATCCGTGCCGCTCAGCCAGCCGGGCTTCAGGATGCGCGCCAGCTCGGCCCGCGGCCGGTCGAAGAACACCCTCGAATAGGCGGCCACGGCGTCGGCGCGGTCGACCCCGGCGAGCGGCGGGTACCAGTCGTACCCGCCGAGCACCTCGTCGGCACCCTGACCCGACTGCACGACCTTCACCGACGCCGACACGTCCTGGCTGAGCAGGTAGAAGGCCACGCAGTCGTGGCTCACCATCGGCTCGCTCATCGCGGCGATCGAGCCGTCGATACCGGGCAGCAGGCGGTCGCTCGAGATCGGGATGCGGTGGTGGTCGGTGCCGAAGCGCTCGGCCACGAGGCCGGAGTACTCGAACTCGTCGCCCGACTCGCCGCCGGCGGAGTCGAAGCCGATGCTGAAGGTCTGCAGATCGTGCTGGCCCGCCTCGGCGAGCAGGGCCACCACGAGGCTCGAGTCGATGCCACCCGAGAGCAGCACGCCCACGGGCACGTCGGAGACCATGCGCCGCTCGACGGCGGTGCGGAGCGAGCCGATCAAGGCGTCCTCCCAGTCGCGCTCGCTCCAGCCGGCGCGGTCGGGGTCGCGGTCGAACACCGGCGTCCAGTAGACGTGGTCGCTCCAGCTGCCGTCGGCCTCGACCATCCGCACGGTCGCCGGTGGCAGCTTGCGCACGCCGTTCAGGATGGTGCGGGGCGCCGGCACCACGGAGTGGAAGGTCATGTAGTGCTCGAGCGCCGTCGGGTCGATCGAGGTGTCGACGTCGCCGCCCTCGAGCAGCGCCGGCAGCGTGGAGGCGAAGCGCAGGCGCCCCGGGCGCTCGTCGAGATAGAGCGGCTTGATGCCGAGGCGGTCGCGCGCGAGCATGGCCCGGCCGGAGGCGTGCTCGACGATCACGAAGGCGAACATGCCGAGGAGGTGATCGACGCAGTCCATGCCCCATTCGGCATACGCCTTGCCGATGACCTCGGTGTCGGAGGCGGAGAAGAAGCGGTGGCCCTTCGCTTCGAGCTCGGCGCGGAGCTGCCGGTGGTTGTAGATGCAGCCGTTGAACACGATGGTGAGACCGAGCGGCGCATCCACCATCGGCTGGCCGCCCGCGGCCGAGAGGTCGATGATCGAGAGCCGCCGGTGCCCGAGCGCCACTCGTCCGCTGGCCCAGAGGCCGCTGCCGTCGGGCCCGCGGTCGCGCTGGCAAGCGGTCATGCGGTCGACCGCGCCGAGATCGGCGGAGCGCCCGTCGAAGCGCAGCTCTCCCGCGAGCCCGCACATCAGGACGCCGCCGCTTCGCCGGGGAGGCCTGGCCGGGGTGCGGCGGGCGCGTCGTTCGAGGTCGTCGCCACGGCCGGTGTCGTCGCGGCCGGTGTCGTCGCGGTCGGCGTCGTCTCGATCGGGCCCGTCATGGGCGCCGACGGCGCCAGGATCCAGGTGTCCTTCGCCCCTCCGCCCCGCGAGGAGTTCACCACCATGCTGCCCGAGGGCGCCACGCGGGTGAGCGCGAGATCGGCCACCGTGAAGCCGCCGGGCGCATCCGGATCGGCGTAGACGAAAACCCGCAGGTCGACGTGACGGGGCTCGAGCACGGTGCCCTCGCCGGCTCCGGCGGCCGAGGCGAGCCCCGCATCCGGTTCGGTGAAGGTGGGGTGCGACGACAGCGGCACCACCTCCTGCGCCACCCAGTTGGCGGGGTCGGCCGCGATCTCGGCCCGGCGGCTCGCCACCGCCGCGGCGCCGGACGCGGGGCCGATCAGCACACCCACGCCGCCGTGCCCGTCGACCGGTTTGGTCACGAGCTCGCCCACGCGTTCCAGAACGGCCCGGCGCTCGACCTCGTCGCTCGTGCGGTAGGTGGGGACCTGCTCGAGCACGGGGCGCTCGTCGAGGTAGTAGCCGATGAGGCCCGGCACGTTCGCGTACATCGCCTTGTCGTCGGCCACGCCGTTGCCCGGCGCGTTCGCGAGGAACACGGCGCCCGCGGCGGCCACGGCCATGATCTCGGCACCGATGGCCCGGCCGGCCGAATCGCGCGCGTCGGGCAGCTCCACGTCGAGACGCACGTAGAGCGCGTCGAGCGGGCGGCCGGATGCGCGCTCCACCGCGCGGTCGCCCCGCACGTCTAGCTCGTCGAGGCCGAGTAGCAGCAATCCGGCGCCCTCGGCGAGGGCCTGGTGCTCGAACCAGGCGCCGCTCGCGGGGCCCGAGCTGATCAGGGCGGCGAGCGGCTCGGTTCGCTGCGCGGTCGTGCCCGTCTCGCCCGTGCCCCGCGGCACCCCCGCGAGCACGGCCCGGTGCAGCACCCCGAAGGCGCTCTCCGGCGACAGCACGCCCTCGGGCCTCGGAACCTCGCCGGCCACGTCGTCCATCAGCCGCCGGATCGCCACGGCGTAGGCGGCACCGCTCGGGTTCCGCACGTTGTCCTCGAGCACGCGCCAGCCGCCGAACTCGTTGCGCACGAGGTCGAAGCCCAGCACGGCGACGCGCGGAGTGCCCGTGGGGAGCGAGCGGGCGGCCTCGTGCCAGCCCGGCGCATCCCGCACCGCGTCGCGCGCGAGAACACCGTCGTTCAGGATGCGCTGCTCGCCGTAGACGTCGTCGAGAAAGGCCTCGATGGCTCGAGAGCGCTGAGTGAGGCCGGCCACGATCTGTTTCCACTCGTGCGCGTTGATCACGCGGGGCACGAGGTCGACCTCGAAGAGCCGCGTCTCGCCGTCGACGCCGAAGGTGAGCCCGTGCGCGCGTGCCCACTCGCGGCCGGCGCGCATCCGCTGCACCACGATCGAGGGCTCGAGCTGCTCGTAGTGCCCCACGATCTGCTCGTAGGCGGCCCGAGGACGCGAGCCAGGGCCTACGGCCTCGTCGCCGGCGCGGGTGCGATAGGTGCGCAGTGCCGGAACCGCGGGCGGGATGCCGCCGGCCGGGCCGTGCGTCTCCTCCACCGCGAGCTTCACCACGGCGTCGAGCTCGCCGTGCTCGGCGAAGGCGGCGCGCTGCCGGTCGGCCGAGTTGCCGCGCGCGAGCAGCGTCTCGGCCAGCTCGACCACCTCCTCGTGGTCGCCGAGCTCCTCGAGCTGGGGGCGCAGCCGCCGGATCAGGTGCCGCACGGCATGCGCGGCGGCGGTCGGCCGCGGATGCGGGGTGTCGTCGAGCAGGTCTCCCGTGAGTCCCGAGCGCGCGGCCTGCCACATCGCCGCACGGTGGATGGGCGCGGCGACCGGCGTGTAGGGCCGGCCGGCGAGGATGTCGACCTCCGCCGCCCGCACGGTGGCGCGGAACAGACCGGCGATCAGCACGGCGTCGTCGACGATGGGGCAGGCGTCGCAGACCCGCAGTTCGAGGGTCGGGGCGTGCGAGGAGGGGCGCACCTCGAAATAGGCCATCTTGGAGTCGGCGATCACCCCGGTGGCGATCAGGTCGCTCAGCAGCTCGTCGTACTCGGCGGCCGAGCCGACGGGACCCGTGGCGCCCGCGCTCGGCCAGCGCTGCCAGATGATGGAGCGGATGCTCGAGTACCCCGTGTCGTGCCCGTTCCAGTAGGGCGAGCTGGCGGAGATCGCCAGCAGCACCGGCAGGTCGCGAGAGACCCGCTGGGCGATCTCGACGGCCATATCGCGGTCGGAGACGCCCACGTGGATCTGCGTTCCGCAGATCAGCTGCTCGTCGACGAGCAGGCGGTACTGCTCCTGCATGCGGCCGTAGCGTCCGGTGGTGGTGAGCTCGAAGTCGGCGAACTCGGAGCGCGGCGCCGTGCCCACACAGGCTATGCCCACGCCGTCGGGTGCGGCGGCGTCGATCACGCCCTTGCGGAGCCGCAGGATTTCTTTCCGCAACCCGTCGAGGCTGCGGGTGACGTCGGTGTTGGTCTCCACCGTCGTGCGCTGGATCTCGGCCGAGTAGTTCTCCCCGGGCAGCCTCGACAGGATCTGCGGCGCCCGCGCCGACAGCTTCCCGCTCTCGAGATCGATCAGGTGGAGCTCTTCTTCTGCCCCCAGGGTCAGCTCGGCCGCCATGGGCTCACCCTACGGCGGTGCGGCGCGGCGCGGCAGAAATCGTCCGGGGTTCCCAGCTGGGGGCCGCGCCCGTTGCCGGCTCCAGCATTGCGGTCGCGCCCGACGAGTGGTTGAGCATTCCTCGAAAGTGATCTAAAGTCATGTTTCGTGACCCGGACTCACTTCCTCCGCAATCTCGCTGCCGTAGCCGGCGCTGTCGCCCTTGGCGCGACCGCCACTCTTGCCCCGACGTCCGCGGCCCTAGCACTCGGCTCTCGGAATCTCAGCGTCGAGCTACTCGACACGAGAGTTATCGGCTCATACGCGAATCCCCTGGAGGTTATGAAGATCGACCCCGTAGCTCACAGAGGCTACGTCTTGGATGCCGCTTCGATTACCATCCTCGTCTTCGATGTCGCAGGCAAGACGCTTTCGCCCATCACCTCGATTAGCACGTCATTGGCTCGCATGACGGGCCTCGATTTGGATGTCCAAGCGCATCGTCTCATCGTTGGCGATCAGAGAAGCTCCTCGATCGCCATAGTCGACGTCGATCCGAGTTCAGCATCGGTCAACACGGTCCTCAAGGTCATCGCGACGGGAGTTGATGGAGCGAGCGAAGTCGTAGCTCTCGACGGGAATGTCGCCTGGGTGGCCGATCGGGCTATTGCCACGTCGGTCAACGTGTCTCGCGTCAATTTGACGGATGGGACCTCGACGAACATCGTCACGACCGTCGGTCGCAAATCGATGGTCGTCGATCCCTCGACGCACACGCTATTCATCAGTTCCTCGAAAGACAACTCGGTCATCGCAATCGCACAGGACGGTACGCAGCGCTCGATGACACTCGACGATTCCCCTGTATCCCTGGCGATCTCAGGGGGAAAGCTGCTGGTAAGAGTTTCCGACTCGATTAGGCGCTTCGACGAGCGAACATTCGCGGTCGACGGCTCCTCTCCTGTAATCCCCGGCCTAACCGCAATGACATCCGACGACACCATCAATGCGGTTTTCGCCGCAAGCGGCAATGTGGTGTCCATTCTTGATGCGGGGTCGCTCATTCAGACAGGCTCGTTCCCCGTAACTGCGGCTATGTCCGCGATCGCAGTTGAACCGACGTCACACAAGCTATTCGCTCTTGAGGTGTATCGGGTCGAAATGCGCACCAAAATTGAGATGTATGGAGTGAGTCCGACGGTGTCGCGGGTGGAGGGGGCGGATCGGTTTGAAGTGTCGGCCGCGGTGTCGCGTGGGCAGTTCGCCGCGCCGGCGCCCGTGGCGTACGTGGCCTCGGGGGGCGTGTTCGCCGATGCGCTGTCGGCCTCGGCAGCCGCGGGTGCCGAAGGCGGGCCGGTGCTGCTCGTGCAGAAAGACCGGATCCCCGATGCCATTGCCACCGAGCTCACAAGATTGAGGCCGGCGCGCATCGTGGTCTTAGGCGGCACGGCGACCGTCGATCCTTCGGTTGAAACTGCGCTCAAGGCGTACTCAGGCAACGTGAGCCGGATCGGCGGGGCTGACCGGTTCGAGGTGTCGGCGGCGGTGTCACAGGCCGTGTTCGGGGCTGCGCGCCCGGTCGCGTATGTCGCCGCCGGAGCTACGTTCCCCGATGCTCTCTCGGGGTCGGCGGCCGCCGGCAAGCTCGGCGGGCCTGTGCTCCTGACAGCCAAGGACTCCGTGCCGGCGTCCGTCGAAGCGGAATTGCGGCGGCTCGCCCCGGCGAAGATCGTCGTACTGGGCGGGCCGGACTCGGTCAGCGAGGCCGTCCTCGGCACATTGACCGGCATTCAGGCAAACACGACGCGCCTGACGGGAAGCGATCGCTTCGAGGTCTCCTCGGCGGTCTGCGCCTCGATCTGGGCTCCGAACCCCAAGGTCGTCTACGTGGCGTCTGGGCTGGTCTACCCCGACGCGCTCTCGGGATCGGCGACAGCGATCGCCAACGGCGCTCCGGTGCTGCTCGTCTCGACGGACGCCATTCCTCCGTCAGTCGCGACAGAACTGAAGCGGCTCAAGCCGACGCGAATCGTGATTCTCGGGGGACCAAACTCGGTCTCGCCCGCGGTCGAGCAGGCTCTACAGGGGTACATCGCCTGATCACCTCGATTGCGACCCCGTTCAATCCGGGCTGAACAAGCACCAGGGAAGCTCCCCTCGCCGGCAACGGCCGGGGGAGCTTCCCTGCGACAGGGCTGCGTGCGCCTGACACGGGGCGACGTGGTGCCGCACGGGCTCGGAAGAAATCGTCCCGGGCTCCCAGGTGGGGCCCGCGTCTAGACTGGCGCGCGTGCTGATCCGCGACGGTTTCCCCGGCCAGCGGCTGCGGGTGCTGTCGCGCCCGAGCGTGGTCGAGGCGCTCGCCGCGCCGGTCACCGGGCGGCTGCTCGTCACCGACGCCGGCCACTTCCCGCACGCGGCCGAGCACGGACGTTCGCGGCCGCGGGGCGCGGCGGAGGTGGTGGTCATCCTGTGCACGGGCGGCGCCGGGCGGGTGGAACTGCGCTCGCGCCGGCACGAGGTGCGGCCGGGTGACGTGCTGGTCATCCCCGCCGGCGAGCCCCACCGCTACTGGGCTGATCCGCGTGATCCGTGGACGATCTGGTGGATGCATGTGGCCGGCTCCGACGCCGAGACCTTCGTGACCGCGATCACCGGCGCTGGAGCGGGCGCAGGACCGCGCACACCGGGCGCGGGCATGGGCTCGGGAGGATCGGCGGGCACCGTCGCCGACGCGGCTGACGCGGCTGACGCGGCTGACGCGGCCGATGTTGCCGACGTGGTGGACCTGGGCGATGTGGCGGACGGGACGGACCCGGCCGACCCGGCGGAAGCGGCCCATGCATCCGATTCCGCCGCATCCGATTCCGATGCAGCCGCCGACTTCTCCCCGGTCGTCGCCGCACACGACCCCTACGCCGCCCGGGCCTCGCTCGAGCACGTGCTCGTCTCGCTCGAACGCGACGAGACGGTGGCGAGCCTGCGTTCGGCGAGCGGGGCGGCGTGGGCGCTCCTCGCGCAGCTCTCCGCCGACCGCGCGCGCGGCACCCAGGAGGCGGGAGACCCCATCCTCTCGGCGCAGGACTACCTGCGCGAGCACCTCGACACCACCACGAGCGTGGCCGAGCTCGCGAAGATGGCCGGCCTCAGCGTCTCGCACTTCGCGGCCCGTTTCCGCAAGGCCTCCGGCATGGGCGCGGTGGAGTACCACAAGCGCCTCCGCAGCGCCCGCGCCCGCGAGCTGCTGATCACCACCGAAGCCTCCGTGGCCGACATCGCGCACACCGTCGGTTACACCGACCCCTTCTACTTCTCCCGCCAGTTCCGCGCCATCAACGGCACGAGCCCCACCGAGTACCGCGCCGCCTTCCGCGGCGCTTGATCGCTCAGCGCTCAGCGCTCAGCGCTCAGCGCTCAGCGACCAGCGCGCAGCGCCCGCAGCCCAGCGCCCAGCACTCAGCAGCGCCTCAGCGCAGCAGCGGCGCCAGCCGCCGCGCCCCGTCGGCGAGCAGCTCCAGCACGGCGCCGGGCTGCTCGATGCGGATGCGCGGGGCCGAGAGGGTGAGCCCGGCCACGAGCTCGCCGCGCGGTCCGCGGATGGGCAGCGCGAGGCATCCGAAGCCCGGCGTGAAGGCGTCCACCTGCCACGACCGCCCGGCCGCGGTCACCTCGCGCCGCAGCGACTCCTGGCGCTCGGGAGAGCCGCGCAGCTCCGGGCGCACCGAGGCGGGCAGCGGCGAGCCGGTCTCGAGCAGCTCCGCCACGAGCAGGCGGCCCATCGCCGAGGCGTCGAGCTCGGCGAACAGGCGCGCCTCGTCGGCGAGCGGGAAGTCGGGATCGGGGTCGACCACGCGCATCCGGTCGTGCTCGTAGCGCACGAGATGCACCCCGCCGCGGATGCCCGACCGCAGCTCCTCGACGACGGCGACGGCCGCCTGGGGTGGACGCACGGGCGCCACGAGGTGCGCGAGCTCCACCACCTTGCGGCCCAAGGTGAAGCCGCGCAGGTCGGGCATGCGCACGAGGTACTCATCCTGCACGAGCAGATTGATGAGCCGGTAGGTGGTGGCCCGCGGCATCCGGAGATTCTCGGAGACCTCCTGCGCGGTCACGCCGGCGCCGCAGCGCGCCACCTCCTCGAGCACCGCCAGGGCGCTGTGCACGGCCTTCGGCTGCCGCGCCCGCAGATCGGCGGGCGGTGCGGGGGAGGGGAGGTGGCGCGCCTCGTCGGTCACCCGCATCAGCTCCCGGATCGCCCGTCGCCGCCCGGCAGGTCATCGGGATGCGGCGCGCCGCCGAGCACGTCGGCCGCCACGGGCACGTCGTAGACCCCGATGGTCTCGATGAGCCACGGATGCCGCCGCCGGCGCGCGAAGTAGTACGCGCATCCGGCTGCCAGCAGAACGAGGAACACCACCACCCCGATCCAGCGCGCGCTCGCCGACTCCACCACGAGGTACACCACGACCCCCGCCGCGAGCAGCGCCGCCGCCGCGAAGGCGCGCACGGCCACGCCGGCCGTGAGCTCGCCGATGCGCCGCAGGAACACCGGGGCCGCCACGCACACCAGCACGTAGGCGGTGATGTAGCCGGCGGCGGCCACCACGATGAGCGTCTCCATCGTCTCCCAGAGTCCCCAGCCGAGAGCGATGCCGATCATCGGCACCAGCGCCACCACCGGCACGCTCACGGCCGCGGCCACGTGCGGAGTGCTGAAGCGCCGATGGGTGGCGCCGAAGGCGGGCGGAACGACACCCTCACGGCCCATCGCGAAGAGCACGCGCGCGAGCGCGGTGGTCGAGGCGATCGCGCAGGCGAGGAACGAGGTGGCGATGCTCACGTCGAGCAGCAGCCCCATCCACTCGACGCCGTAGGCGCCCGCGAGGTCGTTGACGGGCGAGGCGCTCGAGGTGAGGTCGAGGCCGAGGGCGTTGAAGCCCACGATCTGGCTGTAGGTGGCCACGAGATAGAGGGAGCCCGACACGATCACCGTCCACACGATGGCCCGCGGAACGGATGCGAACGGCCGCCGGGCCTCCACGCCGAGCGTCGACGAGCTCTCGAAGCCCACGAACGCCGTGAGCGCGAGCACCGCCCCCACGGCGAAGTTCGCGGGGGTCGAGCCGGCCAGGCTGAAGGCGCTCCAGTCGATGGCGGGCCCCGTGTTCACGAGCAGCGTCACCACGAGCACCAGGATGATGCCCACCGACACCGTCTCGATCAGCAGCGTGAGCCGGGTCGACAGACGGATGCCCCGGATGATCACCACGAGCACCACGAGCGCCATCGCGGCGATCAGGGCGACGGCGAACAGCGGCGTCTGCGGGATGCCGGGCCAGACCCGCCCGAGCAGGATGGCCAGGTAGTACCCGGCGCCGGCGAGGGCGAACATCGCGATGAAGCCGTAGCCGATGAGCATCGCGCTGCCGGCCACGAAGCCGGCGCCGGTGCCGAGTCCGCGCGAGACGTAGGTGTAGAGCGAGCCGGTCGCGGCGATGCGCCGGGTGAACTGGTTCACGGTCACGGCCACGAGCAGCGAGAGCAGCATGGCCACTCCGAGCGCCCACAGCGTGGCGCCGCCCGCCACCACCGCCACGAGCATCGGGATGGTCGTGGCCGCCGCCGAGGGCGCCACCGCCGACACCGACTGGGCCAGCACGTCGACGAAGCCCACGCTCCGGCGCTCGAGGCCGTCGACGGGCGACCGCGTGCCGAATCCGGGAACGGGAGGGGGATCGGCGATCGCGCGCTCAAGTGCTGTCACGGTGGGCCTCGAATCTGTGGTGCGTGCGCTCATGGTACGAACCAGGCGTTGCAGCGGCGCGACGGCCGTGTTTCGGGCACGTGATTTCCAAATGAGACGGCGAGCGGGCGCCGTCTCATTCGGGATGCCGCGAAGCTTCACGCGCCGGTGACAGTCCCGCAACGGCGGCGGAGCAGTGTGGACCGCAACGCAGAACCCCCCCCGTGACCACGACCACGACCGAAGGACCACTCTCATGTCCGTCACCAAAGACCCCGCCGCCCTCACGGGCGCACCGCATCAGCGCAGCCTCAAGGGCTCGCTCGGCGTGACCGCCATCGTGTTCATGGTGGTGGCCGCCGCCGCCCCGCTCACCGTCGTGGGCGGCGCGGCCCCGCTCGGCATCCTGCTCGGCAACGGCGTCGGGTTCCCGAGCCTCTACGCCGTCTCGGCCGTGGTGCTCCTGCTGTTCGCGGTGGGGCTCGCGGCCATGACCCGGCACGTGCCGAAGCCGGGCGCCTTCTTCACGTTCGTCGGCTACGGGCTCGGAAAGCCGGCCGGGCTCGCCTCGGCCTTCCTCGCGCTGCTGACCTACACGGCCATCCAGGTGAGCGTGCACGGCTACGTGGGCTACATCCTCGAGGTGACGGTCACCGGCCTCGGCGGCCCCGACATCCCGTGGTACTTCTACTCGCTCGCCGTGATCGCGATCGTCGGGTTCCTCGGTTACCGCCACATCGACCTCTCGAGCAAGGTGCTCGGCATCCTGCTCGTGGGCGAGGTGGGCATCGTGCTCGTGCTCGTGGCGGCCGTGGTGCTCTCCGGCGGCGCCGAGGGGCTGTCGCTCGCCCCGTTCGAGCCGAACAACGTCTTCTCGGGGGCCCCCGGCGTCGGTCTCATGTTCGCCATCGCGGCCTTCATCGGCTTCGAGGCCACCGCGATCTTCCGCGACGAGGCCAAGGACCCCAAGCGCACCATCCCGCGCGCCACCTACACCGCCGTGATCGGCATCGGCGTGTTCTACACCCTCGCCTCCTGGGGGCTCGTGATGGCCTGGGGCCCCGACAACGTGCTCGGCGTGGCCGCCGAAGACCCGGGGGCCATGATCATCGTCACCACGGCGAAGTACCTCGGCGTGGTGGGCGAGATCATCATCAACGTGCTGCTGATCACCTCGATGTTCGCCTGCGTGCTGTCGTTCCACAACGTCATCACCCGCTACCAGCACTCCATGTCGAACGCCGGCGTGCTGCCGAACGTGCTCGGCGACGTGCACCCGAAGCACCTCTCCCCCCACACCTCCTCGCTCGTGCAGACGGTGACCGCGGCCGTGCTGATCGTGGTCTTCGCGATCATGGGCCTCGACCCCGTGCTGCAGGTGTTCACCTGGTTCGCGGGGGTGGCGACGCTCGCGATCGCCATCCTGATGGCCGTCACCTCGCTCGCCGTGATCGTGTACTTCGCCCGCACCCGGCAGGACACCCGGCTCTGGAACACCGTGATCGCCCCCGCCCTGGGCTTCCTCGGGCTGATCGGCTCGGCCGTGGTGATCGTGGCCTACTTCCCGCTGCTGGTCGGCGACGTGGATGCCGCGGGCTCGCCCGTGTTCGGAACCGTCAGCCTCGTGCTGCTCGGGCTGATCATCCTCTTCCCCGCGTTCGGGCTCGTTCAGGCCCTCGTGCTCAAGCGCACGAACCCGGCGGTCTACGCCGACATCACCGAGGCCATCAGCGACTCCTCAGCCGCCACCGTCCCCGCCCCCCTCGACTAGCC
>SCNI01000065.1 GCA_005502775.1 Microbacteriaceae bacterium 3FA27C10 | reverse complement strand
GGTGGGGGCTCGCCCACCTCACACAACTAGACTTCAGCCATGAGCGACCGCGCAGTCGAGCCGGATGCGCACGGCGGGGCCGACGCGCGGATCGTGGCCGCGACGTTGCAGCTGCTCCGCGACCGAGGGCCGGCCGGGGTGAACGTCGAAGCCGTGGCGGCCGCATCCGGGGTCGCGAAGACCACGATCTACCGGCGGTACGAAGACCGTGAGGCACTGCTCGCCGCCGCGATCGACGCGGCCACCACCGAGGTGACGCTGCCCAGCGGGCTGTCGACCTACGACACCCTGCACTGGCTGCTCGGTGCCGGCCGCGAGCGGGTGCAGGAGATCGTGGGGCGCGGCACGGTCGCGGCGATCCTGATGGGTGACGAAGGGCCGTTCACCGATCAGCTGCGCCTGATGATCCGCATGCGCAGCCATCAGCTCGTGGCCTTCCTCGACGAGGCGGTCGCGCGCGGCGACCTGCGCGCCGGCCTCGACGTGAAGCTCGTGGTGAGCGTGCTGCTCGGCTCGGCCGTGGGCCACGTCATCCGCGGCGGCGAACCCGACGAGGAGTGGGCCGACCGCCTGCTCACCCTGCTCTGGCCGGCCCTCACTCCCCCCGACTGACGATCGACAAGTCGCATTCGGCCCCCAAGAGCGAGTCTCAGGGGCCGAATGCGACTTGTCGACGGGTCGACGGGGTGGGCTACGAGGCGGGCACCTCGGCGGCGCGCGGGGCCTTCGCCACGAGCTCGGCCACGTCTTCGGCGGTCACCTGCGCGCCCAGGACCTTGCCGGGGTTGAACTGCTGGCCCGGGTCGGCTGCGTCGAAGAGGCCCTGCATGAGGGCGACACCGGCCGGCGAGATGTCCTGCTCCATCCACGGCGAGTGCTCGACACCCACGCCGTGGTGGTGCGAGAGCGTTCCGCCGGCGTCCTGGAACGCCTGCTGGATCGAGAACTTCACCACCTCGTACTGCGCGATCGGGTCGTCCCCGTGCACGAAGGCGAAGGTGAAGTAGAGGCAGGCGCCCGAGTGGTAGGAGTGCGAGAGGTGGCACATGATCCAGCCGTGCACGCCGAGGGCCTCGTAGGCCTTGTTCGCGGCGGCGACGGTGGAGTCGTAGACCTCCTGGAGGCGAGACCACGGCGCAGCGGTCTCCGACACGTCGGCCGCGGCCCCGCGGTCGAGCAGGAAGTCGCGCAGGTAGGGCGTGTCGAACTTCTTCTGGTCGTACAGGGCGCCGGGCCCCTTGCCCACGCCGATGCCGCCGTGCTTCTTCACGATGGCGCCGACGAGCTTCTTCTCATAGGAGACGTGCGACTCCGAGCCCTCGAAGCCGATGAACGAGAGGCACATGTCGTCGAGGTTCCAGCCCCGGCGCTTCAGCACCGAGAAGAGCACCTTCTGGGCCGTGCCCGAGACGCCCTTGGACTCCTTCGCCGTCGCCAGCGAGAATCCGCTCTCGCGCGCATCCGAGACGCGGGTGATCGACGGCGCCGCGTCGGACTCCGAGATCTCGTGCATGGCGGCGAGCCCGGCCTTCCAGTTCGGGAAGAAGTAGGCCTGCACCTCGCGCACGGCGGGCTGGCGGTGCACCTGCACGGTGACCTCGGTGATGACGCCCAGGCGCCCTTCCGAGCCGAGGATCATCTCGCGCACCGACGGGCCGGTCGAGGTGGAGGGCAGCGGCCGCAGCTCGACGATCGCTCCGGGACGCACCATCCGGAGCCCGCGGCAGATGTCGGCGATGTCGCCGTACTTGTCGCTCTGCATGCCCGAGGAGCGGGTGGCCACCCAGCCTCCGACCGTGGAGTGGGTGAAGCTGTCGGGGAAGTGCCCCATGGTCCAGCCCTTGGCGTTCAGCTGCTCCTCGATCGAGGGGCCCTGGGCGCCGGCCTGGATGCGCGCGAGGCCCGATCCCTCGTCGATCTCGAGCACGCGGTCGAGCCGGCCGAGGTCGAGCGAGACGATGGTGCGCTGCTCGTCGGGCAGGGGCTCGAGCGAGCCGGCGATGTTGCTGCCGCCGCCGAAGGGGATGATGACGGCTCCGGCCGCGACGGCGGCATCGACGATCTGCTGCACGTCCCACTCGTCGCCGGGGTAGACGACGATGTCGGGCACGCGCGCGATCTCGTTGCGGCGGATGCGCAGCAGGTCGCGGATCGACTTGCCGTAGGTGTGCACGACGCGCTCCATCGCATCCGTCGTGGCGTTCTCCTCCCCCACGATGGCCGCGAGTTCCGCTTCGAACGTCGGGCTGATGCGGGAGGGGGCGATGGTGAGCTCGTCGAAGGCGAGCGGCGGCACCGGCGGGGTGCGCACGTCGAGCGCGACGGCCTTCTGGACGAAGGGGGCGAAGGCCGGCTTGTCCTCGAAGTGGAACCCGACCCCTTCGATGCCCCAACCCCACCACTTCATGTGCTTGACGTCGGTCATGCGGCTCCCTTCGTGGAGTTCCTCGTGTTCGTGCTCGTCGCTCGCGCGGGCAGCGCGGGGATGTCGGCGGTGCCGGCGGCCTGGGTGTGCAGGCGGCGCACCTCGCGGGCGATGCGGGCGGAGAACTGGTCGGCGGTCTCGCCGGGGCGGCCGTGCATCGGCTCGCCGAACACCACGGCGACGGGCGGACGGCCCGGGATGGGCCAGTTGCGGCCTCGGGGCATCGCGAGCGAGGCGCCCACGATGGCCACCGGAACGCACGGCACGTCGCACGCCATCGACAGCGCGGCGGCCCCCGCCTTGAACTCCGCCATCTCGCCGGTCTTCGAGCGGGTGCCCTCGGGGAACACCAGCAGCGGCACCCCGCGGGCGAGCAGCTTCTTCGACACACCCTGCTTCTGCGCGGTTCCGGTGCGGTCGATCGGGAAGGCGTTGAAGAAGAGCGAGGTCAGGATGCGCCGCCACCAGATGTCGAAGAAGTAGTCGGCGGCGGCTCCGGCGGCGAGGTAACGGCCGAGGCGGCGGGGAAGCGCGCACATGATGAGCGGCGCATCCAGGTGGCTGGAGTGGTTCGCCACGGCGATGAACGCCCCGTGCACGCCCTTCACGGCGTCGTGCCCGCGCACGCTGACGCGCGTGATCGACCAGACCACGGGCTTCAGGATCATGCGCTGTGCCACGAAGCGCATGCCCGCCATCACCCCGGAGGTGAAGCGGTCCTTCGGAGCGCGGATGAGATGCGGATGCTTGTCGGTCATGGTCTCGCCTTCTCCTGAGTGTCGTTCGGAGCAGCGGGTTCGATCGGTTTGTTGCGGCTCGACGAGATCTTGCCGGAGACCCAGCGGATGCCGCGTCGCGGCGCGTGCCGGGTGAGGAACAGCAGCACCTTGAACCGCTTCGAGGGCACCGAGAGCACGGCGCCACGCGCGACGTCGCGCAGGCACTCCTCCACGAGGGCGTCGGCATCGAGCCAGAGGAACTCCGGGATCGACTTCGTGCGGATGCCGGCGCGGTCGTGGAACTCGGTGCGCACCCAGCCGGGCAGCACGGCGCTGACCTGCACGTTGGTGTCGCGCAGCTCGACGGCGAGGCCCTCGGTGTAGGCGGTGGTCCAGGCCTTCACGGCCGAGTAGTTGCCCGTGGCGATCGTGCCCGCCACGCTCGAGACGTTGAGGATGGTGCCCTTGTGGCGCGCTTTCATCGCGCGCCCGGCGGCGCCGCCCAGCACGAGCACGGCGAGGCACATCACGTTCAGCGCCCGCTCGTGGATCTCGACGTCGCGCTCGAGTAGGGAGCCGTGGATGCCGAAGCCCGCGTTGTTCACCAGGAAGTCGATCGGCTCCTCGGTCGACTCCAGCCGGGCCGCCACGCGATCGACGTCGGCCCGCACGTTCAGGTCGGCGGGCAGGATCTCGACCCGCGTCGCACCGTCACGGCCGAGTTCTTCGGCCATGCTGCGGAGCCGGGATTCGTCTCGGGCGACGAGCACGAGGTCGTAGCCCCGGAGCGAGAGCGCCCGGGCGAATGCGGCACCGATCCCGGATGTGCCACCGGTCACCAGAGCCGTCGCCATTTTCTTAGGATACGCTACGGAGTGCGTAGCGATAGACGCTCGCGCAGAGCCCACACCACTGGTACACCGCCAACGCGGAGGGATTCCGTTGTCCGGAGAGCAGACCATGTCGATCGAGAACGAAGCACCGAAGCGCTTCGACGTGCGGGAGTTCGCGCGGACGGCCGTGGGGAGCCACCGCTCCGAGATCGACCTCGAGGCCTTCGCGGAGCATCCTCTCGACCCCGCCACGGTGCGGATGCTCGCCTACCTGCGCGAGCTCGAGCGCCAGACCATGACCTACCTGCGCAACGTGCTCGTGACGCCCACCCACAAAGACGCACGCGTCACCGCGTTCCTCACCACCTGGGCCTTCGAGAAGTTCTGGATCGCGGACGCCTTCGACGTGATCGTGCGCGCCCACGGCGTCGACCCGGCCGCGGCCGAGCAGCTGCCGCGTCTGCGGGCGATCGCCCTCGAACTCGCCGAGCGGGCCACCCCCATCGTGGAGTCCTTCCGCGCCAACGCCATCGGCCCCGACGTGATCGGCGTGCACCTCGCCTCGGTGACCGTCGACGAGTGGATCACCGAAGCCGCCTACACCCGCCTCGCCACCGTCGACCCGCATCCGGAGCTCGTGGCCCTGATCGAGCGCGTGCTCGAGGTGAAGACGCGCCACCGCGCCTTCGTCGAGCCCGAGGCCGTGCGGCGGCTGCGCGAGTCGGCCCGGGCGCGCTCACTCGCCCGCCGCAGCCTCGCCCGCATCTCGTGGCCGATCGGCGCCGCGAGCCTGAGGAAATCCGATACGGCCGACTTCTACGAAACACTCTTCGACGACACGAACATCGACGGGATCGACAGCCGGGTGCAGACTCTGCCCGGGCTCGAGAAGCTGCACCTCGTGCGTCAGGCCCGGACGGCCGCGACCGCCCGCCGCCCCACGAACACCGTGGCGCACTGGCTGGGGCGCACCGCCTCGACCATCGGCCACACCCTCCGAAACGACAGGAAAGGCGGAGCGAACGGATGACCGACCGCACCCCGACCGACCAGCCCCGAGACACGGGCGCCGCACCCGAGCAGCCCCACGACCTGGGTTCTGCGCATGTGCTGCTCACGGGAGCCACCGGATTCGTGGGCCAGGCCGTGCTCGAACGGCTGCTGTCGTCGCATCCCGACACCCGCATCTCGCTGCTGATCCGCCCGAAGTCGTCGTCGAGCGGCGAATCGCGCCTCACCACCCTGCTGAAGAAGCCCGTGTTCCGCGCCTGGCGCGAGCGCGTCGGCGACGAGGAGGTGGCCCGCGCCGTGCGCGAGCGCCTGAACGTGGTGCAGGGCGACCTCACCAACCCGGGCGAGCTGCCCGGCGACCTCGACGTCGTCATCCACGGCGCCTCCACGGTCTCCTTCGACCCGCCGATCGACGAGGCGTTCCAGACCAACGTCGACGGCGCCACCGGCATCTACGGCGCCTTGCTCGCCTCGGGCGGCGACCCGCACGTCGTGCACGTCTCCACGGCCTACGTGGGCGGCATGCGCAAGGGCGTCGTGCCCGAGGCCTCGCTCGAGCACGCCATCGACTGGCGCGCCGAGAACTACGCCGCGAAGTCGGCCCGCCGCCGCGTGGAGATGGCCTCGCGCCAGCCCGAGGTGCTGCGCAAGCTCCTCGCCGCCTCGCGCGCGAAGCTCGGCAAGGTCGGCCCGCAGGCCGTGGCCCAGGATGCGGAGGCCGCCCGCGTGGAGTGGGTCACCAAGCGCCTCGTCGACTACGGCCGCATCCGCGCCGAGTCCCTCGGCTGGACCGATGTCTACACCCTCACCAAGGCCTTCGCGGAGCGCGCCGCCGAAGAGCTCTGGGGCACCGCCGGACACCGGCTCAGCATCGTGCGGCCCTCGATCATCGAGAGCGCTCTGCGGCATCCGTTCCCCGGCTGGCTCGACGGCTTCAAGGTCGCCGACCCGCTGATCATGGCGTACGGGCGCGGGCAGCTGCCCGAGTTCCCGGGCGTTCCCGACTCCATCCTCGACGTGATCCCGGTCGACTTCGTGGTGAACGCCATCATCGCGGCCGCGCTCACCCCGGCCCCGGTGAGCAAGCCCGACTACTACCAGATCGTCTCGGGGGCGCGGAACCCGCTGCCGTTCCACTCGATGTACGAGAACGTGAAGGAGTTCTTCACCAAGAACCCCATGCCGCACGTCGACGGCCCGATCGAGGTGCCGTCGTGGCGCTTCCCCGGCGGCCGCTCGGTCGAACGCACCCTCCGCATGCAGGAGCGGCTCACCGCTTCGGCCGACAACACCGTGGCCCGCCTCCCCTCCACCAAGCAGACCCGCAAGTGGACCGAGTCGCTGCAGCAGCGCCAACGAGGCCTCGACCAGCTGCGCTACTTCGCCGAGCTCTACCGCGCCTATGTGCAGACCGAGCTCATCTTCGACGACCGCAACACGCGGGCGCTGAACGAGCGCATCCCCGCCGACCAGAAGGCCGACCGCTCGTTCGACGTGGTGGAGATCGACTGGCACGACTACTTCCAGAACATCCACTTCCCGTCGATCACGGGGCTCACCAAGGCCTACGCGAACCGGCCCGCGAGCCGCGCCCGCGCGAAGCGGGCCCTGCCGGTGCGCAGCGACGTGCTCGCGGTGTTCGACTTCGAGGGCACCGTGGTGGAGTCGAACCTCGTGGAGCAGTACCTCTGGGTGCGGCTCGCGATGATCCCGAAGGCGCAGTGGCCGCAGGAGTTCGCCGGCCTCATGCTCTCGGTGCCGAAGTACCTGCGCGCCGACCACCGCGACCGCGGCGAGTTCATCCGCACCCTCGTGCGCCGCTACAAGGGCATCCGGGTGGAGGAGCTGCAACAGCTCGTGCAGGGCCGTTTCGGTGCCGCCATGCTGTCGCGGGCCATCCCGGATGCGCTCGACCGGGTCGCGCAGCACCGCGCCGCCGGTCACCGCACGGTTCTCGTGACCGGCGCGACGAGCTCGGCCGCCGAGCCCTTCGCCCCCTTCTTCGACGAGGTCGTGGCCGGCGAGATGCACGCCGCGAACGGGGTGATGACGGGCTACCTCGCGACTCCCCCGCTCGTCGACGAGGCGCGCGCCGCGTGGCTGCGCGAATACGCGCACAAGCACGGCATGAACCTCACGCAGTCCTACGGCTACGGCGACAGCCTGGCCGACGTGGCCTGGCTGCAGCTGCTCGGCAACGCGACCGTGGTGAACCCCGACACGGAGCTCTACCGCCACGCGCAGCGCACGAAGTGGATGGTCGAGGACTGGACCAGACGCACATCCGACCGTCAGTCGTCGACCGCTACGCTGAGGATGCTCCCCGACGCATCCCGCACGAACGCGCCGAAGAATTCCGCACCCGAGGAAGGAGACCGGTCCGGCGCCTGAGCGCCGATCGACACCCCCATGGCTTTCGACATCGACAAGTACACCGAGACCTCGCAGAAGGTCGCCTGGCAGGACCTCGACTTCAGCGACTTCCGTGAGAACCCCCTCCCTGAGGGAACCCTGCGTTCGCTGCGCTACATGTGCGACATCGAGTACCACACGGTCTGCTACCTGCGCGACATGCTCGTGACGCCCTCGCACAAGGACGAGGACGTGACGGCGTTCATGACCATGTGGAACCGCGAGGAGTTCTGGCACGGCGAAGCCCTCGCCGCCGTGCTCGCCGAGCACGACGTGATCGTGGACTTCGACGAGCTCAAGGCCACCCGCCTCAAGCTCGGCTGGAAGGACCGCCTCGACCCGGTGAAGCAGTCGCTGCTCGGGAACATCGTGGGCTCGGGCTTCATCGCCGTGCACATGATCTGGGGCGCCGCCAACGAGTGGTCGGCCGTGGCCGCCTACAACCGCCTCGCCGACATGGAGAAGCACCCGGTGCTCGCGGAGTTGCTGCGCCGCATCGCGAAGCAGGAGGCCCGTCACGTGGCGTTCTACGCCACGCAGGCCCGGGAGCGCCTCGCGAAGTCCAAGCGCGCCCAGGTGCTCGCCCGCTTCGCGCTGAAGAACTTCTGGGGCCCCGTGGGCTCGGGCGTCATGACCGACGCCGAGGTCAAGCACGTCATGGGGCACCTGATGGGCGGCGCCGAAGGCCGCCGCGAGGCCGCGAAGATCGACGCCCACATCGCCAAGATGCCCGGCCTGGACGGCCTCACCATCGTGCAGGACGCTCTCGACGCGCGGGGCATCGCGGCCTGACCACCCCGGGTGGCATGATGGCCGCATGAAGTTCACCACGACGATCCTCGGCAGCGGAAAGAACAACACCGGGCTTCCGGTGCCCGAGAGCGTGGTCGAGGCACTGGATGCCGGCAAACGCATCCCCGTCGTGGTCACCCTCAACGGCCACAGCTACCGCTCGTCGATCGTGTTCTACACGGGACGGTTCCTCATCGCGCTGAGCGCCGAGAACCGCGCCGCGGCGGGCGTGGCGGCAGGCGACGAGGTGGAGGTCGAAGTCGAGCTCGACGACGCTCCGCGCGAGGTCGAGGTGCCGGCCGAGCTGGCGGCGGCCCTCGCGGCGCATCCCGATGCCGCTGCGCGATTCGAGGCGCTCTCGTTCACCAACAAGAAGCGGCTCGCCACCTCGGTCGAGAGCGCGAAGACCGACGCGACGCGTCAGCGCCGCATCGAGAAGGCGCTCGAAGAACTCGCCTGACCCGGTGCTGCCGGGGCGGATGCCGCCGGAGCGGGTGTCAGTGCCGGCGCTGCGTCGGCAGCACCGTGAACACGAGGAACAGCGACGCCGAGACGCAGAGGATGCCCGCGAAGAACACCCACGCGTTCTCGAGCAGCCCGAAGAGGAAGATTCCGACGAGGAACAGCAGGATGGCTCCGATAGCGGCGAGCACGTTCATTGCAGTGATCCTCCCGAATCTGTGACTTCCCCAATACTAGAGGGTGTGAGCGACGCGCAGAGTGAGCCCCCCGCCGTGGTGTGCGGAGTCGACGGGCTCGCCCGCCCGCTCTGGGCATCCGTCGACCCGCTCCTCACGGCCTACTACGACACCGAGTGGGGCATGCCGGTGCGCGACGAGCAGGGGCTGTTCGAACGCGTGAGCCTCGAGGCGTTCCAGTCGGGGCTCTCCTGGGCCACCATCCTGCGCAAGCGCCCGGCCTTCCGGCTGGCCTTCGACGGCTTCGACCCGGATGCCGTGGCCGGCTACGGCGACACCGAGATCGAACGGCTTCTGGGCGACGCGGGCATCATCCGCAACCGCGCCAAGATCGTGGCGACCATCGGCAACGCCCGTGCCACCGTGCGCCTGCGCGAGGAGGTGGCGGGCGGCCTGCCGGGGCTGATCTGGTCGTTCCGGCCCGAGGTCACCCCGCGGCCGGCGAGCGTCGCCGACATCCCCACCTCCTCCCCCGAATCCGTGGCGCTGGCGGCGGCGCTGCGCGGGCACGGCTTCCGCTTCGTGGGGCCCACCACGATGTACGCCCTGATGGAGGCGGTCGGCATCGTCGACACGCACCTCCTCGACAGCCACCGCCGGGGCAGCTCAGGTGTCTGGAGCGGCTGAGACGGGCCTCCGGATGCGCGGCACGGCCGGGCGACGGCCCTCGCGCTCGCATTCTGCGCCCCGTTCTGCTTCGCTGGAGTCATGACCGACGACACCGCATCCGAATCCCCCACCGTCGTGAACGTGCCGGAGGAGAACCGCTACGTGATCAGCGCGGGCGGCCGCGAGCTCGGCTTCACCGAGTACACCGACCGCGGCGCGCAGCGCGTGTTCCTGCACACCGAGATCGACCCCGCCGAGGAGGGCCACGGCTACGGCAGCGCCCTCATGGCCGGCACGCTCGGGCAGGTGCGCGACGCGGGGCTGCGCGCGGTGCCGGTGTGCCCGTTCATGGTGGGCTACCTGCAGCGCCACCACGAGTTCGACGACGTGATCGACCCGGTGTCGATCAGCCTGCGCGCCTCGCTCGGTTGAGCCGCCAAGCCGCAGGCGTCCCGGCCGCCTGCCCGTCGGAGGGCGCGCATCCGGGCCCGGGCGACGGGCTTATCGTAAAGACATGACCCTTCGCGACATCCCGCTCACCACCATCGACGGCCGTGCCACCTCGCTCGCCGATTACCTCGGCGACGAGCCGCAGAACACGGTGCTGCTCGTGAACGTTGCCTCGCGCTGCGGCCTCACGCCGCAGTACGCGAAGCTCGAGGAGCTGCAGAGGAGCTACGGTGAGCGCGGCTTCACCGTGCTCGGCGTGCCCTGCAACCAGTTCAACGGCCAGGAGCCGGGCACGGCCTCCGAGATCGTGGAGTTCTGCTCCGCCACCTACGGCGTGACCTTCCCGCTGCTGGAGAAGGCCGAGGTGAACGGCGAGGGGCGGCATCCGCTCTACGTCGAGCTGACAGCGGTGCCGGATGCCCAGGGCGAGGCCGGCGACGTGCAGTGGAACTTCGAGAAGTTCCTGCTCGCGCCCGACGGGTCGATCACGCGCTTCCGCCCGCGCACCGAGCCCGACGCGCCGGAGGTCGTCGCCGCGATCGAGGCCGCGCTGGCTTGAGGCGCGTTCGCGGCCGGCGAGCGGCTCAGTCCTCGATGACCGAGAGCACGTTGCCCGCCGGGTCGAGGAACCAGGCGATGTCGGGGCCGCGGTCGTGCGCCTTGCCGCGCATGATGCCCTTCTCGTCGTGCGGCATGCCCTCGTAGCGCTCCATGCTCACGCCCGCCGCGGCCAGTTCGTCGACCGCGGCGTCGATGCTGTCGACGGTGATGTTGAGGATCGTGTAGGCCGCGGGAACGTGGTCGGGCCGCGGATAGGCGATGACCATCGCGCCGCCCGGCAGGGTGATGTTCAGGATGCCCATCTCGTTCTGCGACACGGCGAAACCGAGGGTGTCGCCGTAGAAGGCCAAGGCGGCGTCGATGTCGTCGACGCCGAACCCGCTGAACGCGTAGCTGCTCGTGACCATGGGGACTCCTTCTCGTATGTGAACACTGTCCACAATGTCACGCCCGGAGGCGCAGGTCCAGCGTCAGGCGAAGACCTCGGTGAGGAAGCCCTCGAGCGCCGCCCAGCTGCGCTTGTCGGCCTTCTCGCGGTAGCTCGGGGCCATCGGCAGGGTGAACGCGTGCGGGGCGCCGCTGTAGCTGACGATCTGCCAGTCGAGCTCCGGAGCCGTGCGCAACTCGTTCTCGAAGGCCACCACCGCCGCGTCGGGCACCACGGGATCGGCGGCTCCGGTGAGCAGGAGCAGGGGCGCAGCGATGGCGGCGACGTCGGCCGGCTCGTGCGTGACGAGCCCGCCGTGGAAGGAGGCCGCGCCGGCGAGGGCGGCACCCGTGCGGGCGAACTCGATCGACGCCGAACCGCCGAAGCAGTAGCCGATCACGGCGATGCGCTCGGGGTCGACGCGCGAGTCGGCCGCGAGCACGTCGTAGCCCGCCTGCACGCGGGCGCGCAGCTTCGGCAGATCGCCGTAGAACTCTCCCGCCAGCGCCGCGGCGTCGTCGCCCTGCGGCCGGATGCCGGCGCCGTAGAGGTCGGCCGCGAAGGCCACGTAGCCCAGGCGCGCGAGCATGGCCGCGCGGGTCCGGGTGTACTCGTTCTCGCCCGTCCAGTCGTGCAGCACGAGCACGGCGGGGCGGCGCTCGGTGGCGGTCGCGTCCCACACGAGCACGCCGTCGAGCACGGCAGCGCCCTCGGCGTAGGGAACCCGCTCGGAGCGGATGTCGGCGCCCTCCGGGAGCGGCACGGTGTCGAGCAGGGCGCGGTGCTGGGGCGAGAGGTCGTCGGTCATGATCCCGGTCTACCACGCCGCTCTGAACGGCGGATGCGGCGGGCCGGCCGCGTCGCGGAGCGGCCGTGCTCGCACCGGCTCAGCGCGCATCCGGGAGCCGCGCATCCGGGAGCCGCATCCGGCCGTCAGCGCACGATCGCGTGCCGTCCCACCTTCGACCGCAGGTCTTTGCGCAGGATCTTGCCCGAGCTCGACTTCGGCACCGACTCGATGAACTCCACGAGGCGCACCTTCTCGTGCGGCGCCACCCGCACCCGCACAAACTCGATCACCTCGCCCTCGTCGAGCGCCGCGCCCTCGCGCCGCACCACGAAGGCCTTCGGAACCTCCTGGCCGTCTTCGTCGTCGACGCCGATCACGGCGGCGTCGACCACGTCCGGATGCGCGAGCAGCACCCCTTCGAGCACCGCCGGCGCCACCTGGTAGCCCTTGTACTTGATCAGCTCCTTGAGCCGGTCGACGATGGCGTAGACGCCCGCCGAGTCGACGGTGGCGATGTCGCCGGTGTGCAGCCAGCCCTCCCGGTCGATCGTGGCCCGGGTGGACTCCTCGTCGTGCAGGTAGCCGCTCATCACCTGCGGGCCGCGCACGAGAAGCTCCCCCGGCTCGCTGACGCCCCGGCGCGGCACCCGCACGTCGCGGCCCGTCTTGGTGTCGACCACGCGGCACTCCGTGTTGGGCACGGCGCGGCCGATCGCCGAGCGGTCGATGCCGGTGTCGCCGACCGGGATGACATGGGTGACCGGGCTCGTCTCGGTCATGCCGTAGCCCTGGCAGACCGTGCAGCCGATGCGCTCGGCGACCGCCGCGGCGAGTTCGCGGTCGAGCGGGGCCGCACCGGAGAAGATGACCTTGACGCTCGAGAGGTCGTAGTCGGCGACCAGCGGATGCTTCGCGAGCGCCACCGCGATCGGCGGCGCGATGAAGACCCAGGTGCAGCGCTGCTCGCTCACGACCCGGAGGAACTCCGCGAGCTCGAACTTCGGCATCGTCACGAGGGCCGCCCGCTTCAGCAGGGCGAAGTCCAGCAGCACAGACATGCCGTAGATGTGGAAGAACGGCAGCACGGCGAGCACGCGGTCGTCACGGTCGAGCGGGATGACGTCCTGGCACTGCAGCACGTTGGCCACGAGGTTGCGGTGCGTGAGCATCACCCCTTTGGGGTGGCCGGTGGTGCCGGAGGAGTACGGCAGCACGGCGAGGTGCGTGGCCGGGTCGAACGAGACCTCGGGCGGAGCGGCGCGGTCGAAGAGCAGGTCGCGCAGCGAGGGATACCCGTCGGCGCCGTCGATCACGACGAGGTGATCGGGTGCGATGCCCACTGCCGCGGCGGCGGCCTCGGCCTGCGGAAGCAGGGGCGACACCGTGAACAGCCAGTGCGCGTCTGCGCTGCGCAGCTGCTTCGCGATCTCCTCCACCGTGTAGAGGGAGTTGATGGTGGTCGCGGTGCCGCCGGCGCGGAGGATGCCGTGGAACACGGTGGCGAAGGCCGGCAGGTTCGGGCAGAGGATGCCCACGGTGTCGCCCACCGCGAGACCGCGGGCGGCGAGAGCGCCGGCCAGGGCGTCGATCTGCGCGACGAGCTGGCGGTAGCTGGTCTCGTCGCCGGAGCTGCCGTCGACCAGGGCCACCCGGTCGAGGTCGGCGTCGTCGAGGTCGGCGAACAAGAGGTCGTAGACGCTCTTCGCCGGGATGGCGACGTCTGGGTAGGACGAGCGGGCCATGATCTATCTCCTTCGATAGTCGTGTCCGCTATTTGACTACCGCTCCCGGTCGATGCGCAAGGGCTGGACGCGCCAGGCGTGTGCGCGGCGTAGCGTGGGGGGAATGAGAGCTGTGGTGATCAGGGAGCCGGGCGACGCCTCCGTGCTCGAGCTGACGGAGGTCGAGGATGCGCGGGCGGGCGCCGGCGAGATCGTGATCGAGGTCGCCGCCGCGGGCCTGAACCGCGCCGACGTGTCGCAGCGGCAGGGCTTCTACCCGCCGCCGCCCGGGGTTCCGCCGTGGCCGGGGCTCGAGGTGTCGGGAACGGTGGTGGAGCTCGGCGAGGGCGTCGCGGCATCCGGAACCCCCTTCGCCGTGGGCGACCGCGTGTGCGCGCTGCTCGGCGGGGGCGGGTACGCCGAGCGCGTGGCGGTGCCGGCCGGGCAGGTGCTCGCCGTGCCCGACGGGGTCGGGCTCGTGGAGGCGGCCGCACTGCCGGAGGTGGTGGCGACCGTGTGGTCGAACGTGTTCCTGCTGGCGGGGCTCACCGCGGGTGAGACGTTGCTCGTGCACGGCGGATCGAGCGGCATCGGCACGATGGCCGTGCAGCTCGGGCGGGCGTTCGGCGCGCGGGTCGCCGTGACGGCGAGCTCGGCGGCGAAGCTCGAGGCCTGCCGGGAGCTGGGAGCGGAGATCCTGATCGACTACACGACGGAGGACTTCGTCGAGCGTGTGACGGCAGCGACTGGCGGCGCCGACGTCATCCTCGACGTGGTGGGCGGCGACTACCTCGAGCGCAACGTGCGGGCACTGGCCGTGGAAGGGCGCATCGCCAACATCGCCAGCATGGGCGGGCGCACCGCGTCGATCGATCTCGGGGCGCTGATGATGAAGCGCGGCACCCTGCGCTCGACGAGCCTGCGTGCCCGGCCTCCGGCCGAGAAGGCAGCCCTGATGGCGAGCGTGGGCGAGAACGTCTGGCCGCTCCTCGCC
>SCNI01000064.1 GCA_005502775.1 Microbacteriaceae bacterium 3FA27C10 | reverse complement strand
GGCGCCGCCCAGCCACGCCATGGCGTTGGAGACGGGATTCGAGTTGTAGCGACGAGCCATACGGCGGCGAGAGCACAGGGGCGTGCCAGGGAACGCAGATTCTCGTGGGGTAGCTTCGCACCTCGTGTCAGGACGTCCGTCTGCGCTCGCGCGCGCATCCGGGGCTCTGGCCGACGTCACCTCCCCGAAAGGTCGCCGCCGTATGGCTCGTCGCTACAACTCGAATCCCGTCTCCAACGCCATGGCGTGGCTGGGCGGCGCCCGGCTCGATGTGCTGCAGGATGCCGCGGGGGACCGGGCGCGTTTCGTCGCGATGGGTGGCGTCATCCTGAGCACCGCCCTGCTCTCGGCGGTGTCGGCGACGTTCGCGCTGAAGATGGCGGTGGGGGCGCCTCTCGCGGTGGCCGTGATCGTGGGCGTGTTCTGGGGTGCGATCATCCTGAACCTCGACCGGCTGCTGATCATCGGCATGGCCAAGCAGAAGGGCGTGGCGCGCAACATCGCGCTGGCGCTGCCGCGCGTGGTGCTCGCGCTGATCATCGGCACGGTGATCTCGACGCCGCTGACGCTGCAGATCTTCTCGGCCGAGATCAATTCCGAGATCCAGGTGATGCAGGCCGAGCAGAAGGCGGCGTTCGAGGAGCGGATGGCGGCCGACCCGCGGTTCGCGGCGATCCCCTCGCTCCAGGAGTCGATCGCCTCCAACCAGGCGATCGTCGACAAGGGGCTGCAGACCGACCTGTCGTCCGATCCGAACTACGCGGCGGCGGTGGCGGCGACGGCCGACGCGCAGAAGGCGTTCGACGCGGCGCAGACGGCCTACCTCGCCGAGATCGACGGCACCGGAGGCACCGGGGTGCGGGGTGACGGGGCGGTGACCGCTTCGAAGCTCGCCGCCATGCAGGCCGCGCAGGCCCGGCTCACCGCGGCGCAGGCCGCCGAGCAGGCGGCACAGACCGCGGCGCAGTCGAACCTCCAGTCATCGGCTCAGAGCCGGCTCGACGCCGCGAAGGCGCAGCTGGCCACCGACCAGGCCTCGCTCGCGACCGCGCAGAACGAGCGCGCCACCGAACAGGCGAACTACGACAGCGCCGTCAACAACTCTGCGGGGCTGCTGTCGCGGCTCTCGGCGCTGTTCCGCCTGGGGGAGGCGAACCCGCTGCTGAACGTGGCGCACATCATGATCGCGGCGCTGTTCGTGTGCATCGAGCTGCTGCCGGTGATCGTGAAGGTGCTCGCGAACCTCGGAACCCCCACGGCCTACGACCGCCTGGTCGACGTGCGCGAGGACAGCGAGGTGTCGGGCGGCGAGATCTGGGCCGCCGAGCGTTCGCGCGCGATCGCGGTCGAAGCCGGCGTGCAGGTCTCGGTGGCCGAGGACCGCGCGCTGCAGCAGGTGGAGTTCGGCAAGCGCGTGAACCAGGCCGTGCTGGAGCAGCAGGAGGCCGTGATCTCGCGGGCGCTCGAGGTGTGGGGCGGCTACGCGGGTGCGCGGGCGGCGGCGCGCATGGACGAGTGGGAGCGGTCGCTCGAGGCGGCGGATGCCGACGGCGCGGTCGCGGACGGCGTGGTCGCCGGTGGCGCGGTCGCCGGTTCCGACCACGCCGGTGCCGCCGCCGGGCCGTTCGCCCCGGTGCCGAGCCCGGCGCCCGGCCCGTTCGACGCGACCGAGGTGCTGCACCTCGGCAGCGTTCAGGATGCCACCGACACACGTGACCTGACGGCCGACCTCGCGGCGCTCGGCTTCGACACCGACGACGAGGCCACCTCCGCCGGAATGTACGGCGCCGCGGCGACGCCGACGCGCCCGCAGCCGCGCGTGCCGGCGAAGCCCGTGCCACGGAACGCCGACCGCGCCGCCTTCCTGCGCCGCGCCGGACTCCCCGACGAGCTCTAGCCGCGAGCGCCGGCGGTCGGGGTCAGCGGCGTTTCGTGGCGCCGGCGGTCGGCGGGCGCTGCCGCAGGGTGACGGTCAGGCAGAGGATGCCGCCGGCGAACGCCGCGAGCGCCGAGAGGCCGAGGGGCGGGAACTCGGGCCAGTCGTCGGGCATGTCGGAGGTGGCCCAGACGAAGAGCCAGACGGTGGAGACGGCGGCGGACGTTCCGAGCCACCAGATGACGTCACGCAGAAGTCCGGGCGGGGCTCGGCGGGAGCGCCGACGCACCGCCGCGGCCACACCGAGCAGGCCCAACGCGAGGGCGAGCGAGCCGAGCGTCACCGTCAGGGCGAGGGGGAGAGCGCCGGCGACGGTGTGCAGCGTGAGGGCTGCGGCATCCGGGCCCGCCACGGTGCCGGCGGGGAAGTCGAGCATCGCGCCGACGTCGTCGACGGTGAGGTCGAAGGGGTAGCCGCCGTCGCCGTCGCTGCGGAGGTCGAGGCGGTAGGTGGTCGTGCCGGCCGAGTTCGTGACCTCGTCGGTGGTGCCGGAGGGCGCGGCGGCGGCGCCGGTCGCGGCGTAGGCGCCGAAGGGCACGACCGAGTCCTCCCACTGGCGCACACTGTCGCTCGACTCCGTGTCGAGCGTGATCCAGCCGGCCGCGAGCGACGGCGCCAGCCCGTCGGGCACCGTCAGGGAGATGCTGAGCGGCGACGCCGCGGGCTCGTCGCGCCACACGGAGGCGTCGTCCCAGCCCTCGAGCAGGCTCACCCAGCGCAGGCGGTCGACCGGTCCGGACGATCCGGCGGCCGAGGCCGCCGCCGCCGAGGCGCCGGATGCCGGGGCCGCCACCATCGGCGAGTCCACCGTGTACGCGATGTCGAGCTCGTGCTTGCCGCTGAGCACGCGCGAGAACGCGGTGGTGAGCAGCACGCTGTCGCCCTCGCGCGCGGTGGTGTAGCGCGCATCCGTGCCGTCGAGCGTCACCGCGGTGACGCGCAGACCCAGCTCCTGGCCGTCGAGGCGGGTCGGCCACTGGCGCGCGAACTGCGGAACCTCGGCGGTGGACTCGGTTCCGAAGTCGACGGTCAGGTGCTCCGTGGCGGTGAGCGTCGCGTGCCGCCCGCCGTCGACCGTCAGCGTCGCGGCGGCCTCGAACGCGTCGACCCGGTTGAAGTAGGTGCCCGGCAGGTCGCCGGAGTTCGCGCTGTAGTCGGGCGAGCGCGGATACGGGTTCGGCAGCAGCGCCGCCGCGGTCACCGTCGCGGCGAGCAGCGCGACCGCGAGGATGCGCACCAGGATGCGCGGGGTGCTCAGGAAGCCGGGGGCGCGCCATCCCTTGGCCGCGTCGGGGTCGCCCAGCTCGGCCTCGAGCAGCGCGAGCGTGCGGCGCCCCGCTTCGCGCGGCTCGACCGTGAGGACCGCGTACGGGAGCACGGTGTCGCCCGCCGTCGCCCGCTCCAGCAGCGAGGTGCGGTCGGCGTACGCGGCGATGCCCGTGAGGTGCTGCTTCACGAGCGCCCCGCGCCGGGTCAGCGGCCGCGCCGACAGGGCGATCACGAGCACCACCAGAGCGATGAGCGACGAGGCGAGAACGAACGCCGCCGGCCACCACACCACGGCGAGCTTCGCCTGGTGCGAGAGCTGGCGCACGAGACCCCACTGCATGATCGTGAGGGCGATGGGGGCGGCGATGAAGGCGTCGCGCACGAACCCGCTCGGCACGCGGCGGAACCCCGAACGGAACTGGCCCTGCCGTTCGGGCGCCACGAGGTAGGCGAGCCGTGCGCGGATGCGGTCGCCGAGGCGCCCCGTGCGGTTCGCGGCCCGGGCGGCTGCGCGCAGGCGGTCGGCGCGCGAGGGTTTCGCCGACCCGCCCTTGGCGCTCGCGGCGGCGCCTGCGGTGCCGATCTCGCCGAGCGCCCCCGCCAGCTCCAGGGTTCTCGGGGTGCGCAGCAGCTGCGCGGCCATGCGCGGGCTCACGCCATCCGGTGCCGAGTACTGCACGGTGAACCACGGCCGCCCGCGCGCGTCGCTCCACGCGACCGCACGCGCGGCGAGGGCGAACAGCAGCGTGAGCGCCAGGAACACCAGCGGCAGCAGCGGCCCGAACGTCTGCAGCAGGAACAGCGGCGTGGGCGGCGGCATCGTGAAGGTGCCCGGCTGGAACGCCAGGGAGAACCGCGCCGAGGCGTGCGGCGGGATGTTCTGGTCGTTCGTGAATCCGTAGCTCACCAGGCCGGGCGGCGCGCCCGGCTGGGGCTCGAGCCACTCTCCGGCCGACACGATGGCCCAGGAGATCGAGCCCCGGGGCTGCCGCACGAGCGCTGCGTCGAGGTCGTCGGGCAGGGTGACGGTCACGTCGAGTGCGGCGAACGCCTGCGGCCAGGAGGGCCCGAAGACATCCCAGGCGAGCAGGTCGATCGGGTCGCCGGCGCTCAGCCGGTCGGTGGTCGAGTACGCGAGGTCGTGCATGCGGTAGCGCACGACGAACTCGTGGTCGCCGTCGAGCCGCGCCGCATCGGGGGCGGTGAGCGTGAGGGTCAGCTGGTCGGCGCTCTCGGAGCGCTGCACCGCGGCGGGCCCGCCGTCCAGGGTCACGGCGATGTCGGAGGGGGAGAGGGCGTGCCCTTGATACTGCGTCGGCAGCACCCGCACGATGCCGTTCTCGTCGACGTCGTCGGGGAAGAAGGCGCCGATCGTCTCGACCACCTCGGCCTCCAGGCGGCCGTCGGCGGTGCGGCCGAGGGTGTAGTCGACGTCGAAGTCGCGGGCGATCCAGGTGTCGGTGGCGTGCGAGGCGGAGTCGGTGATGTCGTCGAGGGTCATCGGCGGGTTGATGACGGGGCCGAACAGCAGGATGCCGCCCGCCAGAGCCACCACGCCCCAGAAGCCCCAGAGCCCGGCGCGCAGCCGGGTGCCGCCGTGCGAGCGCAACCAGGCCTCGAGCGCGAGCAGCCACCGGGAGAGCAGCGACCACAGCGGGGTGTGCTGCGGGCGCGGGTCGGTGATGCGTTCCTCGCCCGCCGAATCCCCCGTCACGCTCCCGATCCTATGTCGACAGCCGTCGACCGGCCCGTGCAGCCGGGGCGCTCGCCCGGCCGCAGCTGGTGCGCGCGGTGCTGCGGTTGCGAGACGTGACCGCGGCGGTGCGGGAGCTGTTCGCGTGGACGTCCCTCCTGAACGACGCCGAGCTCGCCGCGTGCGCGTGCGACCTCGAGCGGCAGCTCTGGGCCGCCGCCGAGCTGGGGGAGTTCGACGCGCTGCTCGCCGTCGTCGCGAGGTGGCGCTCGACGGCGCGAGGGCGCGCATCCGGTGTCTCTCTGAGCGCCTGACCGCCGGCGGCTGTGCATCCGCTGAAGGCCGCTCGGTGCGGGGTCACCGGACTATATCGTTGAGTATCGTTCGCGGTACGTCAAGGAGGTTGTCATGGGTGGATCATTCACGGCCGGCGGGTTCGGCAGGGGCGGCAGCGCCGGCATCGACGCCGAGGGAATCTGGCAGGCGATGGAGCAGTTCCGGGCCAAGTTCGAGAAGCGCGTCGGCAGCCGCATGGGTCGCGGTGACGTGCGCGCCGCGGTGCTCGCCCTGCTCGCCGAGGAGCCGATGCACGGCTACCAGATCATCCACGAGATCGAGGAGCGCAGCGGCGGCGTCTGGAAGCCCAGCGCCGGCTCGGTCTACCCGACCCTGCAGCTCCTCGCCGACGAGGGACTCATCGCGGCCGAGGAGTCCAACGGCCGCAAGACCTACGCGCTGACCGAGGCCGGGCGTGCCGAGGTCGCGAGCTCGGGTGCCGCGGCGCCGTGGGCATCCGACGACGCCGCCGGCAGCGAGGCCGGTGCTGGCGCCGGTGCCGGACCCTTCGGCGGCAAGGGCCCGTTCGACAAGACCCACGGCGCACTGCCCAAGGCCGGCTTCGAACTCGCTCAGGCTGCCGCCCAGGTGGGCCGCACCGGCACGCCCGAGCAGGTCGAGGCCGCGGTCAAAGAGCTCGAGGACGCGCGCCGCCGGCTCTACGCGATCCTCGCCCAGAACTGACCCGGGTGGCATCCGTTCAACCCGGCGGCGGCGCACCCGGCGCATCCGGGCCGCCCGCCGCGGGCATGAGCGCGCTCGCCCGCGCGCGCTACCGGCGCATCCTGCGGTTCGCCGGCTGGAACCTCGCCGTGACCTGGTGGTACGAGCTCGTGCTGCCGCGCATCGGCCTCAACCGCATCACCGAACGCACCCGGGCGCGGCGCATGCAGCGCTTCGCCCGGCGCTTCCACGTGCTCGCCGTGGAGCTCGGGGGCCTCATGATCAAGGTGGGGCAGTTCATGTCGTCGCGCCTCGACGTGCTGCCGCCCGAGATCACGAAGGAGCTCGAGGGGCTGCAGGACGAGGTGCCCCCGGTGCCCTTCGCCGAGATTCGCGCGCTCGCCGAGGCCGAGCTGGGCATGCCGCTCGCGCGCGCCTTCGCGTGGGTGGACGAGCATCCGGTGGCCGCGGCCTCGCTCGGGCAGGCGCACCGCGCGCAGCTCGCCCCGGGCGACGCCGCCGACACCGGGCTGGGCGCGGTGGTGCTGAAGGTGCAGCGCCCCGGCATCGACCAGATCGTGGAGGTCGACCTCGCCGCCCTCCGCCGCGTCGGCGGGTGGCTCAGCCACGTGCGGCTCGTGTACTCGCGCGTCGACGCGCCCGCGCTCGTGGAGGAGTTCGCGCTCACCAGCCTCGAGGAGATCGACTACCTCCACGAGGCGGCCAGCTCGGTGCGCTTCGCCGCCGACTTCGCCGACGACCCGCGTGTGGGTGTGCCCGAGATCGTCTGGGAGCGCACCACCCGCCGCGTGCTCACGCTCGAAGACGTGACGGCCATCAAGATCACCGACGCCGACGCCCTGCGCGCGGCCGGCATCGACCCGGCCTCGGTGGCGCCGGTGTTCGCCGCCGTCATGTTCGATCAGCTGTTCACCAACGGCTTCTTCCACGCCGACCCGCACCCCGGCAACATCTTCGTGACGCCGCTGCCGGCGGGTGCGTCGCCGGCCGGTGCCGGCGCCGGTGCCGGTGAGCCGGGCGCGGTTCCGGATGCCTCGGGTGCGCACCCCTGGAAGCTCACCTTCATCGACTTCGGCATGATGGGCGAGGTCGGGGCCGCCACCCGCGGTGGCCTGCGCAAGATGCTCATCGCCGCCGCGTCGCGCGACGGCAAGGGGCTCGTGGCCGCCGCGCAGGAGCTCGGGGTGCTGCTGCAGACCGCCGAGACCGCCGAGCTGGAGCGGGCGCTGACGCAGCTGTTCGCGCGCTTCGGCGGCATGGGCTTCGCCGAGCTGCGGGAGGTCGATCCGCGGGAGTTCCGCGACTTCGGCGAGCAGTTCGGGCACGTGGTGCGGTCGCTGCCGTTCCAGCTGCCCGAGAACTTCCTGCTCATCATCCGGGCGATGTCGCTCACCTCGGGGGTGTGCAGTGCGCTCGACCCGGGCTTCAACCTCTGGAACTCGGTCGAGCCCTACGCGCAGCAGCTGATCCGCGACGAGGGCGGCAACGTCGTGCAGGACCTCGGCAAGCAGGCGCTCGAGAACCTCGGCATCGCGTGGCGACTGCCCAAGCGGCTGGATGCGCTGGTCACCCGGGTCGACGAGGGCTCGCTCGCCGTCACGAGCCCGGCGCTCGAGCGGCGCGTGGCGCGGCTCGAGCGGTCGATCGGCCGGGTGGTGTCCGCGCTGCTGTTCGGGGCGTTGCTCGTGGCGGGAGCCGTGCTGCACGCCACCGACGCCGTGTTCGGCACGGTGCTCATGATCGCGTCGGCGCTGCCGCTGCTGCACGCGCTCTTCTCGGGGCGCCGCGGGCGCTGAGCGGAGCCGTCCGCGAGGTCAGGCTGCGGCGGCAGCCGCGAGCTCGTCGAGTTCGAGGTCGAGGAGTGCGAGGTCGTCGGTGAGCTCGGCGACGTCGATGAGGCGCCGGTCGAAACGGTGCGTCGTGGAGTAGAGCGCCAGCCGCGCGCGAGCGGCGGCGGCCGGGTGAGAACGGGCGATACCGTCGATGCGGGCGTGCAGCGCGCGGCGGTGCTGGAGGAGTTCGCGGGTCCAGAGCGTACTGCGGTCGGCCATGAGGGGTCCTTTCAGATCGGCGGTCGGTCCGCAGTGGTGTTCGGCGACGGATGGCGCTGGGTCGACGCTAGGCCGGATGCCCAGCGCGCCAGCGAATGTGTCGGCGCGGCTGTCATCGTGTTGCGTTGTGTGACGGCCGGATCCCGCGCGGCCGTCCTTCGAGGACCGCCTGGTGGTCGCGCGCATCCGGCTGGTGGCCGGGCTCACAGCGATCGGCGGGTGCGTGCGCCAAGCCTCTTCGGCTGAGGTCGGCCGGCCGACGCCGGCGCGACGCCCGGGACGACGGAGTTCGTCGCCGATTTCGGGCCGGTGCTCCGTCGTCTTCCGGGTTACGAGCACGAGTCCGTCGTCCGTGGGCGAGCGGGCGAGCGGGCGGCGGAGGAGCGCCGGATGCGGGACGATGGAGGGATGACCGCAACACTCGTCGCCAAAGGGCTCGCCGGAGGCCACGACCACCGCACCCTGTTCAGTGAACTCGACCTCGTGGTCGCGCCGGGCGACGTGGTGGGCGTCGTCGGCGCCAACGGGGCGGGCAAATCGACGCTGTTGCGCATCCTGGCCGGCATCGATGCGCCGCAGGAGGGCAGCGTGAGCCTCGCGCCCGCCGACGCGTTCATCGGCTGGCTGCCGCAGGAGCATGAGCGTGTGGTGGGGGAGACCGTGGCCGAGTACGTGGGGCGGCGCACCGGCACCACCGCCGCGACGGCCGAGATGGATGCGGCTGCCGCGGCCCTCGCTGAGCCGGCGCCCGCCTCCGGTCCCGACCCCTCCGACGTCTACTCGACGGCGCTCGAGCGCTGGCTCGCGAGCGGCGCCGCCGACCTCGACGAGCGGCTGCCGGTCGTGCTCGCCGAGCTCGGGCTCGGACCGGCGGAGCTGCGGCCCGAGTCGCTGATGACCGCGCTCTCCGGCGGCCAGGCCGCGCGCGTCGGCCTCGCCGCCCTGCTGCTCTCGCGCTTCGACATCGTGCTGCTCGACGAGCCCACCAACGACCTCGATCTCGACGGGCTCGCGCGGCTCGAGGCGTTCATCCGGGGCCTGCGCGGTGGCGTGGTGCTCGTGAGCCACGACCGCGAGTTCCTCGCGACGGCCGTCACGAAGGTGCTCGAGCTCGACCTCGCGCAGCACTCCAACCGCGTCTACGGCGGCGGCTACGACGCCTATCTCGAGGAGCGCGAGACGGCGAAGAGGCATGCCCGCGAGGAGTACGACGAGTTCGCCGACAAGAAGGCCGACCTCGTGGCGCGCGCCCGCACCCAGCGCGAGTGGTCGAGCCAGGGCGTGCGCAACGCGATGAAGAAGGCGCCCGACAACGACAAGATCCGGCGCAAGGCGTCGGCCGAGTCGAGCGAGAAGCAGGCGCAGAAGGTGCGCCAGATGGAGAGCCGCATCGCGCGCCTCGACGAGGTGGAGGAGCCGCGCAAGGAGTGGCAGCTGCAGTTCACCATCGGCTCGGCGCCGCGGTCGTCATCGGTGGTGTCGACGCTGTCGGGGGCCGTGGTGCGCCAGGGCGCGTTCACGCTCGGCCCGGTGTCGCTGCAGGTGGATGCGGGCGACCGCATCGGCATCACAGGCCCGAACGGCGCCGGCAAGTCGACACTGCTGCGCCTGCTGCTCGGCCGCACGGCGCCCGACGAAGGGCTCGCGAGCCTCGGCACCTCCGTCGCGATCGGCGAGATCGACCAGGCCCGGGCGGTGCTCGCCGGTACGGAGTCGCTCGCCGCCGCCTTCGAGGCCCAGGTGCCCGACTGGCCGATCGCGGAGGTGCGCACCCTGCTCGCCAAGTTCGGGCTCAAAGCCGATCACGTCAACCGGCCCGTCGACGAGCTCTCGCCGGGCGAGCGCACGCGTGCCGGGCTCGCCCTGCTGCAGGCCCGGGGCGTGAACCTGCTCGTGCTCGACGAGCCCACCAACCACCTCGACCTCGTGGCCATCGAGCAGCTCGAAGATGCCCTCGAGTCGTACACCGGCACCCTGCTGCTCGTCACCCACGACCGGCGGATGCTCGACACCGTGCGGCTGAACCGCCACTGGCGCGTGGCGGCCGGGCAGGTCACCGAGAGCTGAGGCGGCGCGGGGTCGCGATCCGCCTCACGGCTCGCGTGCCGCGCTCAGCGCCTCGCGTCCCGCGGGGAATCTCGTCGAACCGGTGCCGACCACGCCGGGGTCTGCGAGGATCTGGGGATGAGCTCCTCACCGCCGCCCGCGTTCCCGCCCGTCCCCCCGGTGCCGCCGCAATTTCCGCCGCCGGGGCCTGCGGCCGGCCCGTCGGGCGCGGGCGCACCCGGCACCAACGGCTGGGGACTCGCCGCCCTCATCGTGGGCGCCGTCGCGCTCGTGGGTGCCGTCATCCCTTTCGTGAACTACGCGGTGCCGGTGCTCGCGGTGGTGGGCATCGTGCTCGGCATCGTCGCCCTCGTGCTGCGCGGCCGCCGCAGGGGCTCGGCGATCGCGGGCCTCATCCTCAGCGGCGTCGCCCTCGTGCTCTCGATCGTGCTGGCGATCGTCTACACCGTCGTGTTCTTCGGACACGTGGCCAGCAGCGCGCAGAACGCCCTTCCGCTCGACGGCACACCGGTTCCGCTCGTCTACCAGGTCGACGGCACCGGCTCCGGGGTGGACATCAGCTACGCCGCCTACGACAGGGGGTACTCCGTGACCCAGCAGGAGACCGCGCAGTCCCTGCCTTTCGAGAAGGACTACTCGGTGTCGCTCGGCGGCGCGGCCACCTACGACACCTACACGATCACCGCCGTGAACGGCGCCTCGGGCGGCGACGTGACGTGCCGCATCCTGCTCGACGGCCAGGTGCTGATCGAGCAGACGAGCGCGGGCGCCTACGCCACGGCGAGCTGCACGGCGAGCGCGACGCAGCTGCTCGGCTGACGCCGCATCGGCGACGACTCCGCCGAGCGAGGCGGCCGGATGCTCAGGATGCTCAGGATGCTCAGGATGCTCAGGATGCGCAGGATGCGCGGGCCGGATCGGGGTCGTCGACCGTCAGGGTGACCACGACCGCCGCGCGGGGGATCCCGAGCGCCACCGCGATGTACTCCTGAGCCATCAGCTCCGCTTCGACGAGCCAGCGCGCTTGCGTGAGCCCCCTGAGCTGCGGAATGGCGATCATCCACCAACCGTCCTCGAGGGATACCCGCGCGGTGTAGCTCATCGATCCTCGTCGAGACTCAGGGCGGCGGGCAGCCGGCGGAAGACGCCCTGACTGATGAGGTCGTGCCCGTCGGGGAGGGTGAAGGTGGTGCCGTGGGGCCCGCGCCAGCTCGAGTGGGAGCCCTCGGTCGAGATCCGCGTCCAGCCGCGGCGCTCGAGCATGCCGATGACGGCATGAACAGGATGCTCGCCGAGACCGAGGTCGTCGTGCGAGGCAGGCATGGTGACATGCTCCCGGTGCCGCAGGCGCGGTCGGTATGAGTAGTTGCTGCTCAGCGCGGCGTCAGGGCTGGCGGAAGGGCCGGAAGAAGTCCCGCAGCTCGCGGGCGTAGAGCTCGGGCTGCTCGAACGGCGCGAAATGGCCTCCCCGGGCGGGCTCGGTGACCCGCACGGTGTTCGCGACGCGGTCGAGCCAGGCGCGGGGCGGGCGAACGATGTCGCCGGGGAAGAGGGAGAACCCGCTCGGCACCTCGACGCGGCGAGCGAGCTGCTCCGGCGGGATCGCGGCGTTCGCGTGGTACATGCGCATGGACGATCCGATGGTCTCGGTGAGCCAGTAGATCGTGATGCCCGCGAGGATCTCGTCACGGGTGTACACGCTTTCGAGGGTGCCGGTGGGCCCGAGGTCGCTCCAGGCGCGGAGCTTCTCCACGATCCACGCCGCGAGCCCGGCGGGGGAGTCGGTGAGCGCCGCCGCCGCCGTCTGCGGCTTCGTGCGGTGCATCGCGCCGTAGGCCCCTTCGCCCGCATTCCAGGCCGCCGCTCGGGCGAGCCAGTCCCGCTCCTCGGGACCGAGCTCCGCCGGGTCGAGCGCGGGCCACGGCAGACCGGCGTCCATGCGGTGCACGGCGATGACGCGCTCGGGCTGGTCGAGCGCGAGGTAGCGGCTCACGTGGCTGCCGATGTCGCCACCGGCCGCGACGAAGCGATCGTGCCCGAGACCGGTCATGAGCTCGGCCCAGAGTGCGGCGACCTGGACGGAGTTCATCGGCTGGGCCGGCCTCTCGGAGTAGCCGAAGCCGGGCATGTCCGGCACGACCACCTCGAAGGCGTCGGCGGGGTCGGCGCCGTGCGCGCCCGGGTCGGTGAGCAGGGGGATGGCCTTCCAGTAGCGCCAGAAGGAGTCGGGCCAGCCGTGGCTGAGGATCAGTGGGAGCGCACGCGAGCCGTCCGGCGCGGGAGCCGCCGGGGCGTGGACGTAGTGGACGCCGTGGCCGCCGAGCTGGACGCGGCGGTGGGGGAGCGCGCCGAGGGCGGCCTCCTGGGCAGGCCAGTCGAACTCCTCGGCCCAGTAGTGCACGAGGTCGCGGAGCGCGGCCACGTCGGTGCCGAGCTCCCAGCCGGAGCCGTGCGGAGCATCCGGCCAGCGGGTGGCGCGGAGGCGGCGGCGCAGATCGGCGAGTGCCTCCGGGCGGGTGCGGAGGGGGAACGGCTCGGGACGGAACGCGGCATCCGGCATAGCGCCGAGCGTACTCGGCGCAACGGAGGAGGATCAGGGGTGACGAGTGCACAACCTAGACGTGACCCCGGATTCTCCTCCGTTACGCCGCTGCCGTGCTGCCGCCGCGTGAGCAGGGAACTCACGGCTGGCGGTGGCACACTCTGACGCGGACCCTGCCCGACGCGCGCACCCCGAGGAGCTTCCACGCCTGACTTCCCCACGATCCTGACCACGTGGCAGCTGAACCCGGTCGGTGTCGTCGCCATCGTCCTCGCCGCACTCGGGTATGCGGCCGGGATGTTCGCCATCCGGCGCCGCGGCGGGCACTGGCCGCTGCGGCCCGCTCTCGGCTTCTTCGTGCTCGGGCTCGGCTCGTACGCGGTGATCGAGTTCGGCTTCCTCGGCGTGTACAGCGAGGAGCTGCGCTTCGCGTTCAGCACCCGCATCGCCCTGCTCCTGTTCGCCGTGCCGGGGCTGCTCGCCACGGGCAAGCCGGTCGCACTGCTCCGGGCCGCTCTCACCGGGCGGGCGCTCGCGGTCGTCAACCGCATCCTGGAGTCGAAGGTGTTCGGCGTGATGGGCAACGCCGTTTTCGGGCCGGTGTTCGCGCTCGCCGCGTTCTCGGTGTTCCTCACGCCGCTGTCGGGGGTCCTGCGCGCCTCGCCGGTGGCGCAGGACGCGCTCGGCGTGCTCGTTCCCGTCGTCGGCCTCATCATGGTGCTGCCGCTCACCGAGCTCGTCGTGGCGCGCACGGGGCTGTTCATCGCCGCCGAGTTCCTGCTCGCGTTCGTGGAGCTCGTGCTCGACGCCGTGCCGGGCATCGTGCTGCGGCTGAACGACGTCATCCTCGACCACGCGGCGCCCGTGACGGCGGCGGTGCCCTGGTGGTTCCCGAGCCCCGTCCGCGACCAGCAGCTCTCGGGCGACCTGCTCTGGTTCATCGCCGAGATCGCGGACATCCCCATCTTGATCCTGCTGTTCATCCGCTGGTCCAAGCACGACCGCGGCGAGAGCAAGAAGGTCGACGAGCTCAGCGACGAGGAGCTCGAGGCCCTCACCCAGGCGCACCTCCGTGCCGGTGGGCGGCACGACGGAGGCTGAGCGGCCTCGAACGGGGGCTGCCGCGCGGCGACGCCTGTCGAATATCGTCGGCATCACCCCGACGACGACAGGACCCGATGACGAAGCTCCTTGCCGCCCTGGCAGTACCTGCCCTGATCTGCGCCGCGCTCGTCGCGGCGGCGCCGGCGAACGCCGCTCCTGCACCCGCCGAGGCCTCCCCTCTGGTCGGCGCCTCGCCGTCGCGCTACAGCGGCGCCGACCGCTACGAGGTGGCGGTGAACATCGCCCACGAGTGGCCGGCGGGCGTGCCCGTCGTCTACATCGCGAAGGGCACCGACTACCCGGATGCGCTCAGCGCCGGCCCCGCGGCGGCGAAGGAGGGCGGCCCGCTGCTGCTGATCCTGCCCGACCAGGTTCCGGATGCGGTCGCAACCGAGCTGGGCCGGCTCGCCCCCGCGAGAGTCGTGATCGTCGGGGGTGCCAATTCCGTCAGCACGGGCGCCGAGCAGGCGATCCGATCGATCGTTCCCCACGCCAACGTGGAGCGAATCGGTGGGGCCGACCGGTACGAAGCCTCGCGCAACCTCGTGCAGCACGCCTTCGGTCAGGGCGGCGTGACGCGCCTCTACGTGGCGACGGGAGCGAACTTCCCCGACGCCCTCTCCGCGAGCGCCGCCGCCGGCGCGCTCGGAGGTGCCGTGCTGCTGGTGAACGGGGGAGCATCCGGGCTCGACGATGCCGTGCCGCCCTTGGTCGCGCAGCTGCATCCTCAGCGGGCCATCGTCGCCGGCGGCCCGAACTCGGTCTCGGAGAGCGTGAAGAACGCGCTGGGCGGGCTCGTGTCGACCACCCGCATCGGCGGAGCCGACCGCTACGAGGCCTCAGCGAACATCAACGCCGACGCCTTCCCCTCGGCCAGCCGCGTGTTCCTGGCCACGGGCACGAAATTCGCCGACGCGCTCGCCGGCGGCGTGCTCGCGGGCACGCTCGCCGCTCCGCTGTTCGTGGTGCCCGGGAGCTGTGTGACGCAGGCGACGGCCGATCGGGTGAATGCGTACGGGAACACGCGGCGCATCATCCTGGGCGGGCCGAACTCGGTGTCGGATGCGGCCGCGTCGATGGACGTCTGCCCGCCGCCGCCCCCACCCGCGCCGCCGGCGAGCGCGTCGGCGA
>SCNI01000063.1 GCA_005502775.1 Microbacteriaceae bacterium 3FA27C10 | reverse complement strand
TATCATCTGTTATCTATCTGTATGATTTAGAATCGCTCGCCTCCCAGCGTTCTCCGGACTCATTGCTGTATTCCATTAATTGTCATGTTACTTTATCAGTACACGTGCTTTCTTTTTTTACTTAGTCTGCGCCCACCTATATCTACACGTAGTGTGGCGTCGGCAGCGTCAGCTGTGTATCAGAGACAGCTCCTTGGCTGTGCCGGCGGGGCCGGTGGGCGTGGCGGATCCCGTTCCCGCTCCGGCTGCTGCTCGGCCTTCGGCTCCGGGTCGGGCTCCAGCTCCAGAGACGGACTCGGCTCGTGAGGCGTCGTCGGCTCGGCTGCCGGCGACGGCGGTGTCTCCGGAAGGGGCGCCCGCGCCCGATCCGTCTGCCGCCGAAGAGGAGCCGCCTGCGCCGGGTCGCGTTCCCGCTCCGGGCGTTGCGTCTCTGTTGGTGCCGGGCGCACGACCCCCGCGCGCTGCGTGCGTCTCGCCTCGGTCGAGCAGCTCGAGGTGCAGCGACTGCAGTTCGAGCGCGGGGCTGGTGCCGAACGCATCCTGAACCCGCTCCCGGAAGTCGGCGAACACGCCGAGGGCCTCGGTTGGTCGGCCGAGCTCGTCGAGGGCGCGCATGAGCAGCAGGTGGGCGCTGTCGTCGAAGGGGGAGCGCGCGCAGAGCCCGCGGGCGAGGGTCTCCGCCTCCATGGCGACGCCGAGCGCGAGTGCGGCGACGGCCGCGGCCGTCTCGAGGCCGTCCTGAACGTGCGCCGCGCGCGTGGCGAGCGCGCTCGCAAGGGGCTCTGGAGCGAGATCGGCGCCGGGATCTCCGCGCCACAGCGCGAGCGCGTAGTGGCTCGTGGTGCTCGCCTCGGCGAAGCGCTCGGCCGCGAGGAGTTCGCGGGCCTCGTTCAACAGTCCTTCGGCGTCGTGCAGATCGGTGACGAGTCCGAGGCGGTAGCCCGACGGCGACGATGCAATCACCTCGTCGCCGAGGGCGGTGCGGATGCGCGACACGAGGGTCTGCAGGGCTGCGCGGGCGCCGCGGGGCGGCTCCTCCTGCCAGACCTCGTCGACGAGACGCTCGGCCGAGAGCGGCCGCGGTGCCGCGAGCGCCAACGCGACGAGAAAGGACTTGGCGCGGGAGCCCGAGGGCTCGGTGACCGATCCGTCGGCGCCGAGTGCAGCGACCGGGCCGAGCACACCGAGGCGCGCACCGGCGGCAGGGGTCGCGTCGAGGGAATCGGGGCCGGTCACCCTCTTGAGCCTAGTGAGCAGCGGGCGCCCCGGACCCCGGTGTCGTCGAACGGTGCTCCGAGAACCGGTGCCGTGCACAGGCCCTGATCAGGGCCGCATGCCAGACTGACGGCAAGGCCGCGATGGCGGCTTCCGGACGAGGGTTCAGTACCCGGAGAGCGACAAGACTGACCACGAGGAGTGGGCAGTCATGTCATGGATCGTTCTCATCGCATCCGGAATTCTCGAGGCCGTCTGGGCCACGGCTCTCGGCCGTTCGGCGGGCTTCACGAAGCTCTGGCCGTCGGTCGTGTTCGGCACCGCGCTCGTAGCCAGCATGGGCGGCCTCGCGTTCGCGCTGCGCACCATCCCGGTCGGCACGGGCTACGCCGTCTGGGTGGGCATCGGCGCCGCCCTGACCGTGTTCTACGGGATGACCTTCGGCGGCGAGGCCTTCTCGCTGGCGAAGACGCTGCTGGTGCTCGGCATCGTCGCCTGTGTCATCGGCCTGAAGCTCCTGCACTGAGCCATGTCTCTCAGCCGCTCGCTTCGGCGAACGGTTGAGAGACACGGGCTGGCGTTGCTGATTGGCGTGCCGTGAACGCTCAGACTCGGCGGCGGGCGGCGACGAAGGCAGCGGATCCCGCGGCGGCGATCACGAACGCCAGGCCCGCCGGCAGGAGCGCAGACATGCCGGTGTTGGCGAGCGAGCCGGAGGCTGCTGCGCCGTTGCCGCCGTTGCTCCCGCTGCCGTTCGTGCTCGGACCTCCTCCGCCCGCGCCGTTGACTCCCGTCCCGGGAGTCGGAGTCGCTGTGACCGTGGGGACGGGTGTCGTCGTGGGTCGAGGTGTCGTGGGTGTGGGCGTCGGAGTCGAAGTCGGCGTCGGAGTCGGCAATGCCGCAGGTGTCACCGTCATGGTGGCTTCCTGGGTGCTCGACAGACCGAAGAGGTTCTTCGCCACCACGCTGAAGGTGTAGCTCGCGGCGGTCGTGGGCGCGCCGCTGATCACACCTGTCGTGCTGTTGATCGAGATGCCCGGCGGCACAGCCCCGGCGAGGGTGAAGCTGAGCGGTTCGTACCCGCTTGCCGTGGCCGTGGCGGTGAACGCATCGCCGACCTTGAGCGTCGCGTTCACCGGAGCAGAGGTGACCTTGGCGCGCAGGGCGACACGGGAGACGATCGGTGAGCCGCTGCGCCCCACGGCGTAGACCGTGTGATCGGTGGTGACGGCCAACTCCGAGTAGTCGGCGCCGGGCGTGAGCGCGGCGATCGAGGGCACGACCGCGCCTCCGTCAGGAATCAGCGCGACGGCTTTGGTGCCCCGCAGCGTGACGAACAGATTGTTCGCGTCGTCGATCGCGATGCGCCCGACGGTAGCGGTGGGGAGGGCGATCGTGCGCACGAAGGCGCCCGAGGCCGCGAACTCCTCGACCCCGCTTCCGTTCGCGTCGAGCACGAAGAGCCGCCCGTCGGTGGCGACCACCAGATTCGTGCCCTCCGTACCCGGCCGCAGCGTTGCGAAGGCCGCGGTGACCGCGCCCGCCGCCGTCACCTTCGACACGGTGAGATCCTGATTGAGCGTGTAGACGGCGCCCCCGCTGCCGAGCACGACGTCGAACGGTGCCGAACCGGTGGCGAGAGTCGCGAACACCGAGACGGTTCCGCTGGGGCTCACCGCCGAGATCGTGCTCGTGCCCGAATTCGCTGTGAAGAGTGTGCCGTCAGAGGCGAGAGCGAGTCCGGCCGGCCTGGTGCCGGTTCCCAGCGACGCGTAGCTCGCCGTGAGCATCCCGCTGGGAGCGATCTTCGAGACGGTGCCGGTGCCGAAGTTCGCCGTGAACAGGGTGCCGTCGGTGGACGAGACGACCTCCCGGGTCGCCGTACCGACGCCCGCCGTGGCCCACGTGGCGGTCAGCGTTCCGTCGGATGCGACCTTCGAGATGGTGTTGCTTCCGGAGTTCACCGTGTAGACGTTGCCCGCGCCGTCGACCGTGACCGAGGTCGGCAACGACCCGGCCGGAAGCGTTGCCAGGACGTTGGTGACCTGCGGTGCGGCGGAGGCGGCGGCGAGGCATCCGCCGAACGCGAGCGCGGCGGCCAGTGGAAGGACAGTGAGACGAGACAAGCGCATGGGTATCCTCTGAGCATGAAGTGAATAGACCTCATCGTCTCACAGATGCGAGTAAACCTCACTAGTAGATCAGTGGAGCAGCCACACCCCCGCGAGCGAGAGCAGCGCGATCAGCAGCCACGAGGTGAGTCCCACGATGAGCGCTCGCCATCCGGTGCGTGCCAGGGCGCGGAAGCGGATGTTCGACCCGAGCGCGAAGAGCGCCGTCGCGAGCAGGATCGTCTGGAGGGTGTCTGCGGCTCCGAGCACCGCATCCGGAACCGGAAGCAAGGTGCGCAGCAGCACCGCCCCGACGAAGCCGGCGATGAACAGCGGCACGATCGGCGGGCGCTTCGCGGCGGGGCGCTCCACGTAGGCGGGGTGATCGATGCCGAGTGCCGCGTTGCGCGCATCCGCCCGCCGCTCCACGAGACCGACGACGGCGACCATCGGGGCGAGCGTGAGCACCCGCGTGAGCTTCACGATCACGGCCGCCGAGAGCGCCGCCGGTCCGGCGATCTGCGCGGTGGCGACCACCTGCCCCACGTCGTGCACGCTGAGCCCCACCCACACACCGAAGTCCTCGGCCGAGAGGCCGAGCGGGATGCGCAGCACCGGCAGCACGAAGATCGCGAGCGTTCCGCACAGGGTCACCAGCGCCACGGGGGTGGCGGTGTCCTCGTCTTTGCTGCGCGTGACCGCGCTCATCGCGCCGATGGCGGAGGCGCCGCAGATGGAGAAGCCGGCGGCGATCAGGATGGGCTGGGTTCCCGGCAGCCGGAGCAGGCGGCCGAGACCGAGAGTGGCGCCGAAGGTGATGACGACCACGAGCACGATCACGACGATCGCCTCCCACCCGAGGCCCGCGATGTCGAAGAGGCTGAGCTTGAGCCCGAGCAGCACGATGCCGATGCGCAGGAGGCGGCGCGCGGCGAGCGACAGCCCCGGCTTCAGCACCGAGTCGAGACCGCGCTGCGCGGCCGGGAACTGGCCCACGAGCATGCCGAGCCCCACCGCCGCCGTGAGCAGGGGTATGGCCGGCAGCGCGAGATGCAGACCGAAGGCGACGAGCGTCGCGAGCCCCGCGACGGCCACGCCGGGCAGCCACGACACGCGAGAGAGCACTGCCCCCGGGCGCCCCGCCGGCCCGGATGCCGGGCTCATCGCCAGCTCGGAAGCCAGTAGTGCAGGCTCAGGAACCACGCCGGCACGGGCATCCCCGTCCACACCGGCCAGAAGAAGGCCGACACGAGCACGCAGATGCCGAGGAACACGCCCACCACGATGAGGTTGCGTGAGCGCATCCAGCGAGGATCGCCGCGCGACCCGATGGCCAGACCGATCACGAAGGTCAGGCCGAGGATCATGTAGGGCTCGAACGCGATCGTGTAGAACTGGAAGATCGTGCGGTTCACGTAGAGCAGCCACGGCAGGTAGCCGGCGACCATGCCCATCAGGATGAGCCCGACCTGCCACTCGCGCTTGCGCACCAGCCGGTAGACCAGGTAGAAGATCGCCGCCGTGGCGCACCACCAGATGATGGGGTTCGCGATCGAGGTGATGTTCTCGTAGCAGGTCTGACCGCCGCAGAGGCTCGGGTCGTCCTGCGCCACGTACATCTGCGTGGGCCGCACGAGGAAGAGCCACGAGAACGGGTTCGCCTGGTAGGGATGCGGGGTGTGCTCGTTGACGTGGTAGTTGTACACCGCCACTTCGAGGTGCCACCAGTTCTGGATGGGCAGGGGCACCCACGAGAGCAGCCCCGTCCACGCCCCGTTCGAGGTCTCGGCCCAGTGCCGGTAGAAGCCGCCGTCGGTGCGGAACCAGCCGATCCACGGGATGAGGTAGGCGACGGCGGCCACCGGCACGAGGAGCAGGAAGGTCGCGGGGCCCTGCTTGAGCACGGCGGCGCTGAACCAGAACGGGATGCCGAGGCGCCGCCGGGCGAGGGCGTCGACGACGATGAGGTACACCCCGAACGCCGCCACGAAGTAGAAGCCCGACCACTTCACCGAGGCGCCGAAGCCGAAGGCGAGGGCCGCCGCGATCAGCCACGGCCGCCACCAGATGACGGGGCCCCAGGACGGCTTGCGGGTGGTCGCCGAACCGTCGGCCCCGGGCGGGCCGGGTGTCTCGCGCGCGGCGACGGCGGCGGCGAGGCGCACGGCGTGCCACTCCCGGTCCATCAGGACGGCACCGAACCCGGCCAGCAGGAACAGCGCGACGATGCCGTCGAGCAGCCCCACCCGGCTCATCACGATGGCGTGCCCGTCGATCGCGAGCAGGAAGCCGGCGATCACTCCGAGCAGCGTCGACTTGAACAGTTTCGTGGCCACCAGGATGATCAGCAGCACCAGCAGGATGCCCGCCAGAGCCACCGAGAACCGCCAGCCGAACGAGCTCGTGGGCCCGAACAGGGCCATGCCGTAGCCGATGATCCATTTGCCGAGCGGCGGGTGCACGGCGAACGAGCCGTCGGTGCGGAAGATGTTCGTGTCTCCGGCGGCGAACTGCGCATCCGGGTTCTGCGGCCAGGCGGCCTCGTAGCCGAGGTTCCAGGTGGTCCACGCGTCTTTCACATAGAAGGTCTCGTCGAAGACGAGGGAGTGCGGATGCGCGAGGTCGACGAGCCGCAGCACCGCCGCCAGCACCACCACGGCGATGGGCCCGCCCCAGCGCCACAGCCGCTCGCGGCCCGGGGTGACCATCACCCGCACCCACCAGTCGTCGAGGCGCGAGCCGGTGCGCTCGGGCGGCGCGGCCGGGCGGGGGGCGTCGACCACGTGCTGCGGGCCGGTCGCGGGGCCGGTCGTCACCTCTGTGCTCACCGGGCCATGCTAATGGGTGCCGCCTTCGCTCCGATGCGGGGCGGCTGAGGGTGTGGAAGAACGGATGCGCACCCCGGCCTGTGCAGAACCGGGTGCCACACTGGGGGCATGCTCATTCTCGCCGCGACGCCCATCGGCAACCTCAAGGACGCGTCGCTGCGCCTGATCGAACTGCTCGAGGCCGCCGAGGTGGTCGCCGCCGAGGACACCCGGGTGACCGCCAAGCTGCTGCGCGGTCTCGGCATCGAGAACCGGCCGCGGCTCATCCCGCTGCACGAGCACAACGAGCGGGAGAAGGCGGCCTCGCTCGTGGAGCTCGCCCGGGAGACCGATCTCGTGCTGCTCTCCGACGCCGGCATGCCGACGGTCTCCGATCCCGGGTTCCAGCTCGTGGCCGCCGCGGTCGAGGCGGGCGTCGGCGTCACGGTGGTGCCCGGGCCCTCCGCCGTCGTGACGGCGCTCGCCCTGTCGGGGCTGCCGACCGACCGCTTCACCTTCGAGGGCTTCCTGCCGCGCAAGCAGGGCGACCGCCTGGGCGCCTTCCGGGCGCTCGCCCGCGAGACCCGCACCATGGTGTTCTTCGAGTCGCCGAACCGGCTCGCCGACTCGCTCGCCGATCTCGCCACCGTGCTCGGCGCGGATCGGCGCGTGGTCGTCGTGCGCGAGCTCACGAAGCTCTACGAAGAGGCCAGGCGCGGCACGGCGGCCGAGCTCGCCGCCTGGGCGGCCGCCGGGGTGAAGGGCGAGATCTGCATCGTCGTGGCGGGCGCCGAGGCGCTCGAGATCGACCTGGACGCCGGCATCGCGCAGGTGCTCGAGCTCGTCTCCGACGGCTACCGCCTGAAGGACGCCGCGGCCGCCATCGCGGAGGCCACCGGGCTCAGCCGCCGCGACCTCTACGAGGGCGCGCTGGCGGCCCGTCGCGCCTGACCGCGGCGCGGCGCCGGCTCGCCGGGCTCGCCACCGGGGCGCCGCAACTCCGGCTCGCCGCTCCCGCGGGCGCCGCATCGCCGAAACGACGGAGCCGGCGCAGGACTCCGGAGCCAGCATCCGTCGTTTCCGTCTCGAGCGCCTAGGCTCCGTCGTTCGGCGCGGCCCGGCACCGGCTGGACCCGCGCCTGGCCTTTCTGCGCATCCTGTTCTCCACAGGCGCCGAGACGCGTGCCGTTCCCCCCAGCTCGTCACAGTAAGCGCCGCACCGCGGCCCGGCCTTTAGGATGGACACCATGTCCGACGGCTCCTCCTTCTACGTCACCACGCCGATCTTCTACGTGAACGACGTGCCCCACATCGGGCACGCCTACACCGAGGTCGCCGCCGACGTGCTGGCGCGCTGGCACCGCCAGGCGGGCGATCCCACCTGGTTCCTCACGGGCACCGACGAGCACGGCCAGAAGATCCTGCGCACCGCCACGGCCAACGGCGTCTCGCCGAAGGCCTGGGCCGACAAACTCGTGGCCGAGGCCTGGCAGCCGCTGCTGAACACCATCGACATCTCCAACGACGACTTCATCCGCACCACCGATGCGCGGCACGAGGTGAACGTGCAGCTCTTCCTGCAGCGCCTCTACGACGCCGGTTACATCTACACCGGCGAATACGAGGGCTACTACTGCGTGGGCTGCGAGGAGTACAAGCAGCTCTCCGACCTCGTCGACGGCACCGGGCAGTACGAGGGGCAGCTGGTCTGCGCCATCCACTCGAAGCCCGTCGAGCTGCTCAAGGAGCGCAACTACTTCTTCAAGATGAGCGAGTTCGCTGACCGGCTGCTCGAGCTCTACAAGACGCGACCCGACTTCGTGCAGCCCGAGAGCGTGCGCAACGAGATCGTCTCGTTCGTGAGCCGGGGCCTCACCGACCTCTCCATCTCGCGCCAGACCTTCGACTGGGGAATCAAGGTGCCGTGGGATGAATCGCACGTCGTCTACGTGTGGTTCGACGCCCTGCTCAACTACGCCACGGCGGCCGGCTACGGCTACGACGACGAGAAGTTCGCGCGCCTCTGGCCCGCCACCCACATCGTCGGCAAAGACATCGCACGCTTCCACGCCGTCATCTGGCCGGCCATGCTCATGGCGGCGGGACTCGAGGTGCCCAAGCAGGTCTACGGCCACGGCTGGCTGCTCGTGGGCGGCGAGAAGATGTCGAAGTCGAAGCTCACCGGCATCGCGCCGGAGCAGATCACCGACACCTTCGGTTCGGATGCCTTCCGCTACTACTTCATGCGCGCCATCAACTTCGGTCAAGACGGCTCCTTCTCGTGGGAAGACCTGGCGGCCCGCTACCAGGCTGAGCTCGCGAACGGCTTCGGCAACCTGGCCTCGCGCGTGATCGCGATGGTCACCCGCTACTTCGAGGGCGCCATCCCCGCTGCCGTCGAGACGGCCGTGACCGAGGCCGAGCGCAGCATCCGCGCGACCGAGCACCGCGTGACGGCCGCGGCCGACGCCGCCGTCTCGCGTCTCGCCATCCACGAGGCCATCGCGCGCATCTGGGAGCTCGTCGACGAGCTGAACGGCTACATCACCGAGCAGGAGCCGTGGAAGCTGTCGAAAGACCCGGCGAACGCCGATCGTCTCGCCACGGTGCTCAACACAGCAGTACGCGGGCTCGGCACCCTCGCGGTGCTGCTCTCGCCCGTGGTGCCCGAGGCCGCGGCCAAGCTCTGGGTGGCGCTCGCGGGAGTGGGAACGGTGCAGGAGCAGCCCATCCGTTCGGCGTTCGAGTGGCAGGGCGGCGATCGTGTCGAGCCACTCGAGGCCCTGTTCCCGCGCATCGAGGTCGAGGCCACGGCGTGAGCGACCCCGAGTCGCTTCCCGCGTTCTTGCGCGAACGCGAGCCCTCCGATCGCACTGAGCAGGCGTACCCGCCGCTGCCCGAGGCGCTCGTGGTGCCGGTCTACGACAACCACACCCACCTCGAGATCGCCCACGGCCTCGACCCCATCGACTACCACGAGCAGCTCGACCGGGCCTCGGCGGTGGGCGTGCGCGGAGTCGTGCAGGTCGGCACCGATCTCGAGACCTCCCGCTGGTCGGCCGAGCAGGCGGCCCGTGAACCGCGGATGCTCGCGGCCGTCGCCCTCCACCCCAACGAGGCGCCGGTGTACGACGAAGCCGGGGGCCTCGACGACGCGCTCGCCGAGATCGCCGAGCTCGCCTCCTGGCCCCGCGTGCGAGCGGTCGGCGAGACCGGGCTCGATTTCTTCCGCACCGGCGACGACGGGCGAGCGGCGCAGTACCGCTCGTTCGAGGCGCACATCGCCATCGCGAAAGAGAACGGCATCGCCCTGCAGATCCACGACCGCGACGCCCACGCCGAGGTCATCGCCACGCTCAAGCGCGTCGGCGCCCCGGAGCGCACGGTGTTCCACTGCTTCTCGGGCGACGCGGAGCTGGCCCGCATCTGCACCGAGAACGGCTGGTACATGTCGTTCGCGGGCAACGTGACGTTCAAGAACGCGGGCGACCTCCGCGAGGCGCTCGAGGTCGCGCCCCGCGCACTCCTGCTGGTCGAGACGGATGCGCCCTACCTCACGCCCACGCCCTTCCGCGGCCGCCCGAACGCGCCCTACCTCATCCCGCACACCCTCCGTGCGATGGCGGCCCACCTCGGCACCGACGTCTCGATGCTCGCGGCGCAGATCTCCTCCAACACCGAGCTCGTCTACGGGCGCTGGGACGACGATCCGGTGCAGGCCTCGTGAGCGACGCGTCCGGCGCCTCGGCGGATCCAGGGCCTGACGGCTCGGCCGCATCCGTCTCCTTGCTGGGGCCGGCGGAGATCCGCGACCTCGCGGCCCTGCTCGACCTCACGCCCACCAAGAAGCTCGGGCAGAACTTCGTGATCGACGCCAACACCGTGCGCAAGATCGTGCGCGTGGCCAAGGTCGAGTCCGGAGACACCGTGGTGGAGGTCGGGCCCGGGCTCGGCTCCCTGACCCTCGGGCTGCTCGAGGCGGGCGCGGCGGTGGTGGCCGTCGAGATCGACAAGCGCCTCGCCGAGCAGCTGCCGATCACGGTGTCGCAGCTGGCTCCGGATGCCCGGCTCACCGTCATCCGCGACGACGCCCTGCGCATCCGCTCGCTGCCCGACGCGCCCTCGCGTCTGGTGGCGAACCTGCCCTACAACGTGTCGGTGCCGGTGCTGCTGCATCTGCTCGAGCACTTTCCCTCGATCCGTTCCGGGGTGGTGATGGTGCAGGCCGAGGTCGGGCATCGCCTGGCGGCTGCGCCGGGCTCGAAGGTCTACGGCTCGCCGTCGGTGAAAGCGGCCTGGTACGGCGAGTGGCGCACCGCGGGGCAGGTCTCGCGCCAGGTGTTCTGGCCGGTGCCGAACGTCGACTCGGTGCTCGTGGGCTTCGAGCGCGTGGGCTCGGGGCTCGACACCGAGGAGCTGCGGGTGCGAACCTTCGAGATCGTCGACGCCGCCTTCCAGCAGCGACGCAAGATGCTGCGCCAGGCCCTGTCGGTGGTGCTGGGCGACTCCGCGCGCGCCACCCTCGTACTCGAGGCGGCCGGAGTGGCGCCGACCGCGCGCGGCGAGCAGCTCACCGTGCACGACTTCCTCGCGATCGCCCGCGCCTCCCTGGCCTGACTCCCGCCGCTCCGTGGCACGGGCCGCAGCAGGAGAGCGCTCGGTGCCCAGCGGCGCTACGGACGGTGCGGCAGGGCCCGCGCGAGCGACTCGAGGGCCTCGAGCGGCTCGCCCGCCGGGATGAGCACCACGCTATCGGCACCGGCCGCGTGCAGTGCCGCGATCCGGGCGCCAGCGGCAGCGGGGGTGCCCACGACCGCGAGGGCGTCGACCCACTCGTCGGGCAGCCGGGCGGCGAAGTCCGCCTGATCGGCAGCCGCAGCCCGGTGCGCCGCGAACTCGGCGGCGAACGGCGACGACGCGATGTGCAGGGCCCAGTCTGGTTCGCCGATCCACTCGAGCGAGGGCCGCACGCGGTCACGTGCCACAGCGGGGGAGTCATCCACCGCCGCCACGTTGTAGGCCACGAGCTGGTGTGATCCCGGCCCGAGGTTCGCGAGAGTGCTCGCGAGGTAGCCCTCGGTCACCGGCTCGGCGAGGACGACGCCGTCGAGCACCCGGCCGGCCAGCGCGAGCGACTTCGGCCCGCGCACCCCGCCCAGCAGCGGCGGAACCACGTCGCACACCATGTCGAGCCGCACCCCGCGCAGCCGCACATAGCGCCCCTCGACGGTCACCTCCTCGCCGCGAAGCAACGCTCCGAGAGCGGTCGAGTACTCCTCGAGCAGCGTCAGCGGGCTGGCGGGCCACACACCGGCCTGCCGCATCCAGCCGGGCATCCCGTGCCCGATGCCCGCGATCACGCGGTCGCCGAACAGCTCGGCGAGCGTCGTCAGCTCCATCGCCGTGTACACCACGCTGCGTGCCGCCGCGGGCAGGATGCCGATGCCCACCCGGATGCGCGGAGTCGCCGCGAGAACGGCGGCGGCCTGCGCGATGCCGCCGCGGTAGCCGAGGTCTTCGACCACCCACAGCTGGTCGAAGCCGAGTTCGTCGGCGCGCCGCGCGAAGGGCAGCACCTGGTGGGCGGGCAGGTTGCGGGGCAGCACGACCCCGATGTCGTCGGTGGAGCTCATGACTCAACCCTATTGGGCGCGACTGTCCGAAATCCGGCGACACATGACGGTGCATCCCGCGCGAGCCCTCCGGGTCACGTGTCAGGATCGAGCGTGACCTCGAACGACGCCGAAACCGGAGAGCCGCTCACCCCCGCGCCCTTCCCCGTGACGCTGCACACCCTGCATTGGGGCCATCCGCCGACGGATGCGCACGGCCCGGATGCTCGCCCCACCGCCCTGCTCCTGCACGGCCTGCCCTCGGCCGCGGGCACCTGGTGGCAGGTGGCGAGCGGGCTCGCGGCGGCCGGCTGGTCGGTCACCGCTCCCGACCTCCGCGGTCACGGAGCCTCACCGCGCACCACGCGCTACGCCCTCGACGACTACGCGGCCGACGTCGCCGCCCTGCGCCCGGCGCACGGAGGTGCATGGGATCTCGTGATCGGCCACTCGCTCGGCGGGGCGGTCGCCACGGTGGCCGCCGACGAGCATCCGGAGTGGGCCGCTGCGCTCCTCCTCCTCGACCCCGTCTACGCCGTGCCCGAGGACGCACGGCCCGGGCTGCTCGCCGACCTCCTCGGCGATCTGCGTGCCCTCGACACCGGAGAGCTGCTGCGCAAGCACCCCCGCTGGCGGAGCGAGGATGCCGCACAGAAGGTCGCGGCGGCGCGCGCCGCCAGCCCATACCTCGTGGAGCGCACCCTCGCAGACAACAGCGACTGGGTGCTTGAGCCGGTCGCTGGCAGGCTGCGGGCTCCCGTGCACATTCTCGGGGCCGATCCTCAGCTCGGGGCTTCGTTCACGCCGGCCGAAGGTCAGCGGCTCGCCGCGGCGAACCCGCGATTCCGCTATTCGATCGTCGAGGGTGCGGGGCACTCGATCCAGCGCGACGACCCCGCGCGGGTCGTGGCCGAAGCACTCGCAGGCACTCGCAGAAGAACCCCCTGAAAGGGGGAGTCGGCCACGTGGGATAGGTTGGTTGCATGAGCAACCGGGGCCTCGCGAAGACCGTGCACGTGCGGGCTCCCGGCAAGATCAACGTGTTCCTGAAAGTGGGCGCGGTGATGGGTGACGGCTACCACGACGTGGCCACCGCCTACCAGGCCGTCTCGCTCTACGAAGACGTCTACGCCACGCCTGCCAGCGATTTCTCGGTCGAGTTCGGCGGCCACATCGACACCTCCGGGCTCGAGACCGACGGCTCGAACCTCGCCATCCGCGCGGCGCGGCTGCTCGCCCGCCGCGCGGGCTACCGCGAGGGGGTCCACCTCAGAATCGAGAAGAACGTGCCCATCGCGGGCGGCATGGGCGGCGGTTCGGCGGATGCCGCGGCCAGCCTGCTCGCCTGCGACGCGCTCTGGGGAACGGATGTCGGCCGTGACGAGCTGCTCACCCTCGCCGCCGAGCTCGGCGCCGACGTGCCCTTCGCGCTCGCGGGCGGCACCGCCGTCGGCACCGGCCGGGGCGACCAGCTGAGCCCCGCCCTCGCCAAGGGGCAGTTCCAGTGGATCCTGGTGCTCCCCGACCGCGGGCTCTCGACTCCCGAGGTCTACCGCGAGCTCGATCGGCACCGCGAGCGGCACGCGCAGGACATCTTCCCCGCCCAGGGCCAGCCGGTGGTCGACGCCGACGTGCTGCAGGCCCTTCGCGCGGGCGACCCGCACATGCTCGCCGAGTCTCTGCACAACGACCTGCAGGCGCCGTCGCTGCACCTCAACCCGGGCCTCGCCACCGTTCTCGAGGTGGGGGAGGCGAACGGCGCGCTCGCCGGCATCGTGTCGGGCTCCGGTCCGACTGTGGCATTCCTCGCCGCGGACATCGACAGCGCCCTCGACCTGCAGATCGCCCTGAGCGCCGCGCGCTACCACGTGGTGCGCGTCACGGGCCCGGTGGCCGGCGCCCGCATCGTCGGCGACTAGCGCTGCCGCCGCTGCCGCGCCGCGCCGCGAGGGCCGGGCGCCCGCCGCTGATGCGCCCGTACTCAGGCGCAGGCATCCTCCGCACCACCGATTCGGGCCTTGCTCCTGAGAACGGACGGTCCGCCAGGAGCCGGCCGGATGCGCGCGGGCCGCCGGCTACAGCTCGAGGAGGGCGCGCACCGGCGCCGAGGTGACGTCGGCGAGCGCGGCGCGGCCGCCGAGCGCCTCGAGCTCGATCACCACGGCGATGCCGGCGACCTCCCAGCCGGCGCCGTCCATCAGGCGCAGGGTCGCGGCGAGGGTGCCGCCGGTGGCGAGCACGTCGTCGACGATCACCACGCGCGCCCCGCGGGGCAGCGTGTCGGGGTGCACTTCGAGCGTCGCGGTGCCGTACTCGAGCTCGTAGCTCTCGCCGAGCACCTCGCCCGGGAGCTTGCCGGCCTTGCGCACCGCGAGCATCCCGACCCCGCCGGCGACGGCGGCCGCCGCTCCCAGAACGAAGCCGCGCGCCTCGACGCCCACCACGGCGTCGATCGTCCCGAAGTCGTCGATCAGTGCTTCGGCGACCGCGCGCAGCGACGGCGCCGAGGCGAAGAGCCCGGAGAGGTCGCGGAACAGGATTCCGGGCTGAGGGAAGTCGGGCGTCTCGGTCATTCCGGCGCGGATGACCGCAGCGATGTCAGGGTTCGGCACCCTGCAATGCTATGCGCGGGCGGGCTCTGCAGGATTCTCCGAAGAATTTCGCGGTGCCCGTCGATCGCGGCCCCGCCCGTTCGACGTCATAGTTAGAGGACGCACACGGCGCCCTCGCCGAGAAGGAGAATCCGATGAAATTCATGCTGATCATGCGCGCGACCGACGAGGCGAAGAAGGCCTACGAGCAGATCGACTTCGCCGAGGTCATCAACCAGATGGGCGCCTACAACGAGGCCATGATCAAGGCCGGCGTCCTGCTCGCCGGCGACGGCCTGGCCGACGACATGTCGCAGAACTTCGTGGTGGAGTTCGGCGGCGAGGCCCCCATCGTCACCGACGGCCCCTACGGGGAGACCCACGAGCTGTTCAGCGGCTTCTGGATCATCGAGGTCTCCTCGAAGGAGGAGGCCGCCGAGTGGGCGAGCCGCGCCCCCCTCGGCGTGGGCTCGAAGCTCGAGGTGCGTCGCGTCACCGACATGAGCGACTTCGAGGGCTTCGAGGACAACGAGTACCTCAAGAAGGAAGAGGGCTGGCGCGAAGAGCTCGGCCAGGCCTGAGCCGGCGGGCGAGAGCCGGGGCGAGCGGATGCGCGGGGCGGGGC
>SCNI01000062.1 GCA_005502775.1 Microbacteriaceae bacterium 3FA27C10 | reverse complement strand
GTGGGGGCGAGCGTCGGCTCGAGCGTCAGGCGCGGGCGCGGGCGCGGTGCGCGCGGCGGGCGAGGAGGGTGGCGGCGGTCACGCCGACGGCCACGGCGACGCCGAGCACGGTCTCGACCGTGCGGTCGAGCAGCAGGCCGGCAGCGCCTGTGGGATGCGCGAGCTCTGTCATGAGCAGCGCCAGCGGTGTCACGAACACCATCGCCAGACCGTAGTTGCGCCCGACGAAGAGCTCGGCGCCCACCTGCAGCGCGACCACCACCGCGATCGCGAGCAGTGGAGACGACGCAAGCGGGAACGCCAGCAGCGCGGCCGCGAACGCGATGCCGAGCAGCGTGCCGAGCAGGCGGTGACCGGCGCGCACGAACTGCGCGGCGGCATCCGCTCCACCGAGCGTCGCGGTGGCCGCCACCATCGCCCAGTACGGATGCCCGAGCCCGCTCAGCGTGGGAATCGCCCCGGCCACGGCGACAGCCACCACGACAGCGCCCACCGCGCCGAGCTGCCCCGGCCGGCGCGCGGCCGTCGCGAACGACACGGAGAGCGCGGTCGGGCGGCGTGCCCGTGCTGCGGGCAGCACGGCCCCCGCTCCCGAGACGGCCATGGCGAGCAGTCCGCTCGCCCCAGCGAGCGCGAAGGCCACCACGATGCGCGACGGGTCGCTCGGCACCGCGGCGCAGGCTGCGAGCGCGAACACGAAGAACAGCGCGCCGGGCGGATGCCAGCCGAAGGCATCCGAGAGCAAGGTCGCCGCTCCCGCCACCAGCGCCGCCACCGGCACCACCACCGTGTCGGCGGCCGGGAGCGTGCTGATCGTCGTGCCGATGACCACGGCCGCCACGAGCGCGGCCCCGGCGCTCGCCTGCATGCGGAGCCGCGAGCCGTGCGTATGGGTGCGGCCGTAGAGCGAGGTGAAGGCGCCGAAGACGGCGTAGAGCGAGAGCTCCAGATGTCCGGTGGCCGCGAGCACCAGGAGCGGCACCGCGATCGCGACCCCGGCGCGTGCAGCCGCCCGATGGGCGCCCCGGTGCGGCGCGAGCTCGACGAGCCGGCGTGCGGGCGTAAGAACGGACAGGACGACTCCCGAGTCGGGGCCGGGCGGATGCGCGCCACGGCGTGTGGTCACGGTCGCCCTCGACCGAGAATAGTTTACTAGTGAACTATTGTATCGTGAATTCCATGAACGACGACATCGACGACATCCGGAGCGCCTGGCATCATCTCCGGCCCGAGCTCGACACCGCCGTGGTCGACGTCGTCGGTCGCGTTCTGCGCAGCGCCGCCCTCATCACCCGCCGCGCCGACGAGTTGCTGGCGGGCTTCGCGCTCACGCGGGGCGAGTTCGACATCCTGGCCGTGCTGCGACGAGCGGATGCGCCCCTCTCGCCGGGTGCGCTGCGCACCATCTCGCTCGCCACCGGCCCCAGCACCACCAAACGCCTGCGCTCGCTCGAGTCGCGGGTGCTCGTGGACCGATCGGCCAACCCCGATGACGGCAGAGGTGCCCTCATCGCGCTGACGCCCGCGGGCATCGCGCTCATCGACGACGCCTTCCCCCGCCTGCTCGACCTCGAACGCACGCTCGTCGCAGGCATCCCGGAAGCCCGTCGTCCCGCCGTGGTGCAGGCCCTCCGAGAGGTGCTCGAGAGCCTCGACTCCGCTGCGCCCTAGACGACGCTGTAGCCCTCCGGCAGGGTGGTGCGCCCGGTGAGGCCGAGCAGCAGGAGCTCGCCCTCGCCCCGCGCGGCCGCGGCGCCGGCCGCGAGCGCGAGGGTCGCGGAGACGGCCTCGGGTGACTGGCCGTGCGGCAGGCCCGTGGCGCGGGAGATGTCCATGGAGTGCACGACGAGTTCGAAGACGCGGGTGCGCAGATATTCGGGCAGGGCGATGCCGAGGCCGCCGATCGACACGATGCGGTCGGCGTGGGCGCCGTCGACGAGCACCATCGCGCGTGTGAGTGCATCCGCCACCGCACGCGCCGGGTCGTCGCCGAGCCAGAGCCCGGCCTCGACCCCGCGGGCGGCGACGGCGGCGGGGTCGGTGAGCTCGCGGTAGACGCGGGCGTAGTAGTTCTCGGCGTTGGGCACGTTCGGGTAGCCCGGGTCGTCGAGCAGCAGGTAGCTCTCGACCGTGAGGATCGCCCGGGTGGTGTGGCCCACCAGCGATCGCAGGGTCCACTCCCCGAGCGCGACGGTGTCCCACCGGGCATCGTCGATGCGTGAGACGAGGTCGTGGAAGGCGGTGGCGGACTGGAAGAACATGGCGGCGTTGCCCATGGCTACATCGTGGCACAGGTGCTGCGCGATTCCTCGCGTCGACCGCGACGCATCCGCGACGCCGCCGCCGGCCACGAGCACGCCGGCCCCGAGCACGCCGGCCGCCCGCCCGCCGCCGCGACCCTGCATGCCAGACTTGACGCATGCCAGCCACCCGACCGCAGCCCGGTGTCGTCACCGGCCGCCACATCCGTCTCGAGCCGCTCACGCGCGAGCTGCTCCCCGAGCTGTACGCCGCGATCGGCCACCCCGAGGTGTTCGCCGGCGGCTACGGCGGCGGCCCGATGGGCTACCGAGACACCGAGCAGGGCTTCGTCGACTGGGCCGAGACGTACTACCAGTGGGACATCGGCAACCCCTACGCCATCCGCCTCGTCGGCGGCCCGGCCCAGGGCGCTCTCGTGGGTACCACGACCCTCGGCGACTTCGCACCGGAGGTCGAGTACGCCCACATCGGCTGGACCGCCTACGACCCCCGGGTGTGGGGAACCGTGGTGAACCCGGAAGCCAAGCTGCTGCTGCTCGGCCTGGCCTTCGACAACGGCTTCGGCCGGGTCAAGATCCAGGCGGATGTGCTCAACGAGCGTTCGCGCGCCGCGATCGCGAAACTCGGCGCCACCTTCGAGGGCATCAGTCGGCGCGACGTGCGGCGCGCCGACGGCAGCTGGCGCGACTCCGCCGTCTTCTCGATCATCGTCGACGACTGGCCCCGGGTGCGGGCCGGGCTGGAAGAGCGCGTGGCGACGCTTGGCCGAAGCGGCCCGGTAGTGATGGACTAGCCCCATGGAAGCTATCTACACCGCAATCGCCCACGCCTCCGGTGGAGGCCGCGACGGACACGTCCGCAGCGAAGACGACCGACTCGACTTCGACACCCGCCCGCCGAAGGAGATGGGTGGCTCCGGCGAGGGCACCAACCCCGAACAGCTCTTCGCCGCCGGCTACTCGGCGTGTTTCCTGGGCGCCGTGCACGCCGCCGGACGCGAGCTCAAGCTCGACACCACCGACGCCGCGGTGTCGGGCAGCGTGAGCATCGGCGACAACGGGGCGGGCGGCTTCGGCCTCGCCGTCGAGCTCGACATCTACATCCCCAACGTCACCCCCGACGAGGCCCGTCAGCTCGCGGAGAAGGCGCACACCATCTGCCCCTACTCCAATGCGACCCGCGGCAACATCGAGGTCACGCTCAGCGTCGTCGAATAGCCACATCCGTCTCGCGGACTGCCAAAGTCCGCGCCGAAAACCCCGCGCGGGTCCCGGATGCGGGGCCCGCGCGATAGGGTCTCGGAGTGACACCGCTCCAGCCCGCAGTTCCCCGGCGCCGGATGGCGGTGACCGCGCAGTTCGCCGCCCTCGGCATCGTCTGGGGCTCCAGCTTCCTCTTCATGAAGGTGGCGCTCGGCGGCATCTCCTTCGGTCAGGTGGCCTGGACGCGGCTCGTGCTCGGCGGCCTCACCCTCGCGGTCATCGTGCTGGTCACGCGCACGCGTCTGCCGCGCACGCCGAGCGTCTACCTGCACTTCCTCGTCATCGGGGTGGTGGGATGCGTCATCCCGTTCCTCCTCTTCGCCTGGGCCGAGCAGTACGTGAGCTCCGGCCTCGCCAGCATCTACAACGCGGTCACGCCGATCACCACGGCGCTGATGGCCACCCTCGTGTTCCGGGTGGAGCGCCTGAACCGCGACCGCGTGCTCGGTGTCGTCGCCGGCATCCTCGGCGTGGTCGTCATCATCGGCCCGTGGTCGTTCGTGGCGAACGACGCCGCGCACGGCTCCCTGTTCACCGAGCTCGCCGGCCAGCTCGCGTGCCTCGGCTCGGCCGTCTGCTACGGCTTCACCTTCTCCTACCTGCGCCGCTTCGTCACCAGCAAGGGCACGGTGGGCGGCATCGGCGCCGCGTTCCTGCAGATCGCCTCGGGAGCGGTCGTGATGCTCCTCATCACCCCGTTCGTCGCGCTCGGACCGATCGAGCTGAACCTGCCGATCGTGCTCTGCCTGCTCACGCTCGGCATCGTCGGAACCGGCGTCGCCTACTTCTGGAACATGAACGTCTTCCTCGCCTGGGGCCCCACCGCGACCTCCACCGTCACCTACGTGACGCCGGTCGTGGGGGTGGCGCTCGGCATCCTGCTGCTCGGCGAGCACCTCAGCTGGAACGCGCCGCTCGGCGCCCTGCTCGTGTTCCTGGGCATCCTGCTGGCACAGGGGCGGCTGCGGCTGCCGGGAAGTTCCGCAGCCGCTAAAGTTTGACCATGGCTGAATCAAAGGCGTCTGCAGGTGGTTTCGACAGCACAGCGGATGTCTACGCTCGGCTCGAGAGCATCCGCCAGTCGATCGACAACATCGACGCGGCTCTCATCCACATGCTCGCCGAGCGGTTCAAGTTCACCCAGACCGTGGGCAAGCTGAAGGCGGAGTTCGGGCTGCCGCCCGCCGACCTGGAGCGCGAGTCCCGGCAGATCTCGCGGCTGCGCGGGCTCGCCGAGGAGGCGCACCTCGACCCGGCCTTCGCCGAGAAGTTCCTGAACTTCATCGTGGCGGAGGTCATCCACCACCACGAGCGCATCGCGGCCGGGGAGTAGCCCCCACCAGTCGCAAATGGCCCCCAAGTTCTAGGCTTAGGGGCCATTTGCGACGGGTCGATCGCGCCGGGCGTCAGCCGCCGACGACGGGGCCGAAGGCTTCGGGGAGGGCAGCGCGGTGCGTGCCCGAGAGCTCGGCGAGCGGCACCTCGAAGAGTCCCTGCACCTCGAGCGACCCCGAGAGCGCATCGGTCACGCCGATGCGCAGCGCCGGAACCCCGCGGCCGGCGCAGAGCCCCACGAACTTCACGTCGTCCTCGCGCGGCACGGCCACGAGAACCCGCGCGCTCGACTCGCTGAACAGGGCGTCGGATGCCGACACGCCGTCGCGCGCGATGATCTCGTCGAGCCACACCCGGGCTCCGATGCCGAAGCGCATCACCGACTCCGCGAGGGTCTGCGCGAGACCGCCGTCAGAGAGGTCGTGCGCCGAGTCGATGAGCCCCTCGACGGCACCCGCGCGCAGCAGGCCGGCCAGGTTCTCCTCGGCGGGCAGCGACACCACGGGCGGCCGGCCGCCGAGGTGGTCGTGCACCACGCCGGCCCAGACCGAGCCGTCGAGCTCGGCCCGCGTGGTGCCGAGGAGGTAGAGGTTCGACCCTTCGTCTTGCCAGCCGGAGGGGATGCGCCGGGCCACGTCGTCGATCACGCCGAGCACGGCGACCACGGGCGTGGGGTGGATGGGCTGCGAGCCGGTCTGGTTGTAGAACGACACGTTGCCGCCGGTGACCGGGATCTCGAGCTCCAGGCATCCGTCGGCCAGGCCCTCGACGGCCTGCGAGAACTGCCACATGACCTCGGGGTTCTCGGGGCTGCCGAAGTTGAGGCAGTCGGAGACGGCCACCGGGGTGGCGCCCGTGACGGCGACGTTGCGGTAGGCCTCGGCGAGGGCGAGCTGCGCGCCGCGGTAGGGATCGAGCTGGCAGTAACGGCCGTTGGCGTCGGAGGCGAGGGCGAAGCCGAGGCCCGACTCCTCGTCGACGCGGATCATGCCGCCGTCGTCGGGGAACGACAGGGCCGTGTTGCCCATGACGTAGCGGTCGTACTGGTTGGTGATCCACTCCTTCGACGCCATGTTCGGCGAGCCGAGCACGCGCAGGAACTGCGAGCGGAGCTCGGCGCCGTCGACGGCCCGGGGCAGCCGGGAGGCCGAGTCGGCCTGCAGGGCGTCGATCCAGGCCGGGTAGGCCACGGGGCGCTCGTAGACCGGCCCGTCGACGGCCACCGTGCGGGGCTCGACGTTGACGATCTCCTCGCCGTGCCAGTTGATGACGAGCCGCCCGGTGTCGGTGACCTCGCCGAGCACGCTGGTCTCGACGTCCCACTTCGCCACGACGGCCAGGAAGCCCTCGAGCTTCTCGGGGCGCACGACCGCCATCATGCGCTCCTGGCTCTCCGACATGAGGATCTCCTCGGCGGTGAGCGTGGGGTCGCGCAGCAGCACCTTCTCGAGCTCGATGAACATGCCGCCGTCGCCGTTGGAGGCGAGCTCCGAGGTGGCGCAGGAGATGCCGGCGGCACCGAGGTCCTGGATGCCCTCGACGAGGTCGCCCGCGAACAGCTCGAGGCAGCACTCGATGAGCACCTTCTCGGCGAAGGGGTCGCCCACCTGCACGGCGGGGCGCTTGGTGGGGCCACCGGCCGAGAAGGTGTCGGAGGCGAGGATGGATGCTCCGCCGATGCCGTCGCCGCCGGTGCGGGCCCCGAACAGCACGACCTTGTTGCCCACACCGCGGGCGTTGGCCAGGTGCAGGTCCTCGTGCCGCAGCACGCCCACCGAGAGGGCGTTGACGAGCGGGTTGCCCTGGTACACCGGGTCGAAGTAGGTCTCGCCGCCGATGTTCGGCAGGCCCAGGCAGTTGCCGTAGAACGAGATGCCGCTCGTGACGCCGTGCACCACGCGGGCGGTGTCGGGGTTGTCGATGGCTCCGAAGCGCAGCTGGTCCATCACGGCGACGGGGCGCGCGCCCATCGAGATGATGTCGCGCACGATGCCGCCGACGCCGGTCGCGGCGCCCTGGAACGGCTCGATGTACGAGGGGTGGTTGTGGCTCTCGACCTTGAAGGTCACCGCCCAGCCCTCGCCGACATCCACGACGCCGGCGTTCTCGCCCATGCCCACCATGAGGTTCTTCTTCATGGCGGGGGAGACCTTCTGGCCGAACTGGCGCAGGTAGATCTTCGACGACTTGTAGGAGCAGTGCTCGCTCCACATCACCGAGTACATCGCCAGCTCGCCCGAGGTCGGGCGGCGGCCGAGGATCTCGCGGATCTTCGCGTATTCGTCGGCCTTCAGGCCCAGCGCCTCGTAGGGCTGCTCCCTCTCGGGGGTCGCGACGGCGTTCTCGACGGTATCGGCATTGCTCACGCGGCCAGGACTCCTTGAGTTGCAGGGGGGTTGAGTGCAGGGAGGGATGCGCCTCGATTCTACCCGGGCCCGCGCCGGCGACGGTCGGTGGCCGGGTTACCGGGCGCTGCCCTCCAGCGTGCCCGTCACCTGGCCCGAGGGGTCGCCGATGCCGCAGGTCACGAGGCGGTCGCCCGAGGTCCATGAGCTCTCGCTCGGCATGAGGTACGTGTAGTCGAGGGCCGAGGACTCGTAGGGTGCGCCCACGAACGCGGCGAACGCGTCGTAGCAGCTCTTGTCGGCGGCAGCATCCATCTTGTCGTCGCCCGGGTAGCTGCCGTCGCTCGTGTCGGGCACCTGCACGTTGGCGTACACCTCGTAGTCGTGCGGCACCGCGCAGTCGACCACCGGGACCTGGGTGATGGATGCTCCGCCCTGGTCGAGGATGCAGTCGCCGATCTGCAGCGAGGCCGCGTCGGTGAGCGTGCCGCCGTCGGTGCCGCTGTCCGGCCCGGTGCCCGAGCCCGAGCCGCCCGAGCTGCTGCTCGAACCCGATCCGGCGGCGATCCCGCCCGCCACGAGCGCGCCGAACCCCGCGGTGAGCGTGATGACCAGACTGATCACCGCGATGAGCACCCCGATGCCCGTGAGCACCGCGCCCACGATGACGCCGGCGAGGGCGGGCCCGTTGCGGAACCCTGCCTTCTTCGACTGGTTGAGCGCCACGATCGAGAGGATGAGGCCGATCAGGTTCGCGAAGATCGCCACGATCAGGCCCACGATGCCGAGCGTCTTGCCCGGGAAGTCGGCGGGCGCCTGCGGCGGGCCCGCCCAGCCCTGCCCGGGGCCCGGGTAGGCGCCGGGGCCGGCAGCGGCCGGTGCGACCGGATGCTGAGCGGTCTGGTCCGGCGTGGCCGGATACTGGGGGAGCGGGGGAGCCGGTGTCTCGTCGCGCGGTTCGCCGCCGTCGTCTGACTGGTTCATCGATCTCCTTCACGAGCGCCGTCGAGCCGCACGGGATTGCGGCGGCTCTCTTCGACGCTACCAACCGGGAGCGACCTCGGCTACGCCAGGCCCCCACCTCGGTCGTGCGTGGACCTCATCCGCCGAGCGCCGCCGCCACGGTGTCCCACCAGTTCTCGGACGCCGCTCGGGCTTCGACCATGCGGGCGTGACCGGTCTGGCGGATGCGGTCGCGATCCGCCCAGTGGCGGAGCAGGCGCCCGGACTGATCGGCCGTGAGCACCTCGTCGAGCGGCAGCACCGCATCCTGGCCGAAGTTGCCGAACGCCCCGCTGAGCTTCACCCGCGTGTACTCGTCGACCGACAGGCCGACTCCCGGCACTCCGCCTGAGGCGGAGAACACGGCCGGGTGGTAGCGGCTGCTCACCACGAAGGAGGCGCCGCGAGCGAGTCGCGCCGCGGTGATCGAGTCGGGCGGGACGACGGCGCTGGAGGGAGTGGACATCGCGGCGGCGATGCGCTCGTGCAGAACGGAGTCCCCACGCACCTCGCCGGCGCGGAGCGATCCGAAGTGGGCGACGAAGAGGATGCCGAGCCCGGTCCCGTCGGCGAGGCCGTCGAGGAGGCGTGCCGCTGCACTCACGAAGCGCTGCGGGTCGGCGCCGCCGAGGTGGCTGGAGAACGTGACGGCGCAGTAGCCCGAGGGCCACGACGCGGCATCCGGCGGCGCGGCGCCCTCGCGGTCGCCCACGAAGCTCGCGTCGTCGACGCCCGAGTGCAGCCGCGCCTCCGGCACGCCGAGCTCTCGCGCCAGCGCGGCGGAGCTCGGCTCCCGCGCCCCCGTCAGCCGGGCCGAGTTCAGCATGCCAGCGACGAGCGCGCGGTCGGCACCCGAGAGCTCGGGGCCGAAGGTCTGCCCGCTCACCACGAACGGCGTTCCGTTTGCGGCGGCCACCCGGGCCAGCGTCGCGCGCTCGAAGACGTGGAGCGGCCAGGTGGAGGCGAGGTTGCCGCCACCGGTCACCAGAACGCCGTCGGCGGCGCGGACGGCATCGATCACGGCGTGCGCCGGGTCGGAGGCCGGCAGGAGGCCGCCGTCGCCGGCCGCGGTGCGCTCCACCCGGCGCATCCGCTCCTCGTCGACCGCGCGGTCGAACGACGGGCCGGAGCTGAAGCCGATCCGCGCCAGCGCGGCGACGCCGTAGCGCTCCGCGGTCTCGGCCGGGTTCGCCGAGATCGCGGTGACTTGCCGGGCTCCTCGCAGGCGCAAGCGGTGCAGGGCCTCGTCGAACATCGCCTCGTCGCCGATGTGGATCATGTCGTCGAGCACGCCGACGTCGCCGATCATGAGAAGTCTCACCGCTCGCCCTCCCGCTGCCGGATCGCGCGCCGGCAAACGGGGTAACGCTACTGCACCGGGACGGCCGGGCGGCATCATGCGGTCGTCACCCGGTCGTCCTATGATCGGACTCGTCCGGGGGAGCCGGGCCTGACCGGAGGGCGTCCCATGGGCATCCAGACCTCGCTCGACGCGGTGCGCATCGCAGAACGACTCGTGCACGCGATGGATCTCGCCGACGACCTCGCCTTCGAGGCGAACCGCGATCCGGGCGCCCGCACCATCCGCATCCTCACGGCGGCGCTCGCCGACGACGACCAGATCGTCGCCATCGCCGCGACGCACGCCCTCGCGCAGGTCTTCGACGAGCAGGCCGACATCGCCCTCTCCCGTCTGCTGTCGAGCGACCGGGTCTTCCTGCGCGAGCACGCCGCCTGGGCGATCGGCTCGCGCATTCCGCGACTGGATGCCGTCGGCCGGCTCATCGGGATGGTGGTCGGCGGCGGTTTCGGCGGCATGCTCGCCCAGCGCACGCTCGAGCAGTGGGCCTATCCGACGCCGGAGCACGTGGCCATGGGGCTCGAAGGTGCTCTTCTCGGAATCCGGGAGCCCGGAGCGCGAGCACGCGTGGTCGAGACGCTCGGGCTCGTGCGCGGAGGCATCGCCACCCGGCCGCTGCTGGTCATCGCGGCCGATCCGGCCGAGCACGACACCGTGCGCACGGCCGCCCTCTCCGCCCTGGGCCAGCGCGCCGGAGACCGTGAGGTCGCGGCGTGCGTCGCCGAGGCCGCGCGGGGCGACGGCCCCGTGGCGGAGGCGGCACGCCTCGCCGCGATCGATCTGCAGGGCGCCGCCCTGGGGCAGCGGGAACGCGAGGGAGGCCTCACGGTCGCCCAGCTCTTCCTGCACGCCGACATCGACGCGGGGCTCACGCAGGCCGGCAGCGGCGACAACGGCGGCATCGCGACCCTCCTCGTGCGCCTCGGAGACGCCCTCGCGCCGGCCCACGTCGACCGGGTCATCACCATGTCGCGCGGATCGGTGCAGGGCGCCCTCGACAGCGTCGACGAGATCGCGGCCCCGGCCTCCGGAGGCCACCTCTACGGCCGCATCCCGCTGTTCAGCGAGCCGGTCAACTCGGCGGCCGCCTGGCCGATGCGGGTGGCCGCGCGGCGGGGCATCCGCCGCCTCCTGCGGGCCGCGGGCGGCGTCGACCTGCTGCACCTGCGCATGGCCGACGTGGGCAGCCTCGCCGCCGCCGACGTGGCCCGGGAACTCGACGTGCCGGTCGTGTTCACCGTCGCGCCCGACCCGCACGCCGTCATCCGCTCCCTCGATCTCGCCGGTCAGCTCACCCGCTGGAACTTCGGCGACGTCGACGAGCAGGACCACTTCTGGTTCCGGGCGCGGCTCGTGCAGCGCCTGGCCTCGAACTCCGCGCACACGGTGCTCTTCCCACGCCCGCAGCTCGAGCGCGACATGCGCGAGCTCGTGGGCATCGACATCACGGCGCATCCCGAGCGGCACACGATCGTTCCCGAGGGCATCGACCTGGGGGTCGTCGACCGGGGTGTCGCCGAGGCGGCGGCGCACGCCGCGGGGGAGGAGCCGTCCGAGCCGCTCGGCCGCCTGCGCGAGCTGCTCGAGCAGCTTCCTGCGGAGCGACGGGAGCTCCCGCTCATCCTCAGCGTCGGCCGCTTCCACCGGGTCAAGGGCATGGCGGCCATCGTGGAGGCGTGGGCCGGCAGCGAGCTCCGCTCGCGGGCGAACCTGTTGCTGATCGGCGGCGACCTCGAGAACCCCTCGGTCGACGAGCGCGAGCAGCTGGCCCTCATGGATGCCCTGGTGACCCCCGGCGAGCGCGCCGCGGCCGGCCTGCTGCTCCCGGGTCACCAGCCCAACGACACGGTCGCACGCTGGGTGGCGGCGGCGCGCTTCGGCGTGCCGGGCCTCGCCGCTCCGCGCGGCGTCTACGTCTGCGGGAGCGTGAAGGAGGAGTTCGGCATCGCCCTGCTCGAGGCGATGGCGTCGGGCTTGATCGTCGTCGCCCCCGACGGCGGTGGGCCCGCGACCTACGTCGAACGGGGCGTCACCGGTTTCCTCACCCAGACCTGGGACACCGCGCTCCTCGCCGAGGCGATGGGGCAGGCGCTCGCCGCGGCGGCGGGCGAGCGGGGGCCCGACCGGGCGGTCGCGGCGCGGCGCATGGTCGAACGCGACTTCACGATCGAGGCGATGGCCTCGTCGCTTGCCGTCGTCTACGCGGGCGTGCACGCGGACACCGTGGCCGAGTGGGCTCCGGTGGTCGCGCGGTGACGCTGCTCATCATCAGCCCCGACTACGCCTCGCACCTGCTGCCGCTCGCGACGCTCGGCGCGGCCTGGCGCGAAGCGGGCGAGCGCGTGGTGGTGGCGACCGGCCCCGCCACGGATGCGCTCGTGCGGTCGTTCGGCTTCGAACGCGTGCAGCTCCAGCTCGGCAAGGGCTCCAACCCGGGAGTGATCCGGGCGGAGCAGCAGCCGGCGGGCGAAGACGACGCCCTCCGCGGATTCTTCGACGCCACGAGGGAGGGCATGGTGCAGACCCTCCGCTTCCAGGCCGAGGCGCGCCTGAGCGACCTGCTCTGGCGGCCGGTCGACGCCGCCCGCGCCGTGCAGAGGGTCGTCGACGAGGTGCGGCCGGATGCGGTCGTGGTCGACCATCTGGCGTTCAGCGCCCGGCTCGGCCTGATCGCGGCGGGCATCCGGCACGCCGACGTGGTGCTCGGGCACCCGAGTGCCCTGCCGATCCCCGCGGCCGGGGAGGTCTACGGCTTCCCGCCGGAATGGCCGGTGGAGTTCACCCCGGGTGCCGCCGAGCTGGATGCCCTCCGGGAGCTCTGCGACCGGGTCGGAGCGGCGTTCACGGCGCAGTGGAACGCGGCGCTCGCCGAGCTCGACCCCGCCGCCCCGCCCTCGCGTGACGCGTTCGCCGAGCACGGCGGCATCCTGCTCTTCAACTACCCGGCGGAACTCGCCGACGCGACCCGCCGTGCGGCCTACCCGGAGTCGGCTTTCCTCGGTTCGGCGGTGCGCGAGGAAGCCCCGGATGCCCAGACGGCGGCCTGGATCGCCGACGGCGAGGCCCCGATCGTGTACGTGAGTTTCGGCAGCTTCCTCTCGGTGCGCGGCGACGTGCTCGGCCGCGTGGCCGCCGCGCTGCGGGAGCTCCCGGTGCGCGTGGCGCTGGCGCTGGGCTCGGGCGACCGGGCGGCGCTCGGCGAGGTGCCTGAGGGGTGGCTGGTGCGGGAGTACCTCCCGCAGGTGGCTCTGCTCGAGGCCTCGGCCGCCGCGGTCACGCACGGCGGCAACAACAGCGTCACCGAGTCGATGACCTTCGGCGTTCCCACTCTCGTGCTGCCGTTCTCGACCGATCAGTTCGCCGGCGCGGCCGCTCTGGTGGATGCCGGATTCGCGCGCTCCCTCGATCCGAACCGGGCGTCCGTCGAGCAGATCCGCGAGGCGATGGCCGAGGTTCTGGCGCTCCCGGCCGAGCCGGCCGGCCGCCTTGCGGCGCTGTCGGAGTCGCTGCGGGCGCGGCCCGGCGCGGTGCGGGCGCGGGCCGCGCTGGCCTGAGGGGCATGCCGGCCTGAGGCGGGCGCCTGGCCGAGGCGGGCGCCGGGCCGAGGTGTGGCGGCCGGCATCCCGCCGTCGATCAGCTGCTCTGCAGCAGCTCCCGCATGCGCTCCGGCGCCTCGGAGGCGTCGCGGTACCGCGCCATGAGGGCGGCGTTCGCATCGTACTGCGGGCCGTCGCGGCGCTGGGTCTCGTGGTGCAGCGCGTAGACGCGGCCCGGATGACGGCGCGGCGGCTCCCCGAGCAGCGTCTCGTGCGCCACGTGCCAGGCCGCGTCCTCGAAGCCCCAGCCGCGGAAGCGCTCGTCCTGCCCGCCGTGGCTGCGCCAGGTCGCGGGCGTCGTGACGTAGACGCCCGAGCAGGCGCCGTGCACGACCTCGTGGGAGCACTCCTCGAGCGCGGCACCCGCCGAGAACTCCGCCGTGCCCGCGGCCCCGAGCCAGCGGTACTCGGTGTACGGCAGGTGCACCCGGCCCGAGGTGCGGGCGGCGTCGATGGCGGCGAAGAGCGCCTCGCGCTCGGGGATCGTGTCGGCATCGCCGATCACCACGACCTCACCGGGATCGCCGATGCCGGCCACGCCGAGGTTCCGGCAGCGGGCGAGGTTGTAGATCTCGTCGTCGGAATCGACGGTCACGATGGGCACGTCGCCGAGGTTCTCGCGATACCAGCCGACCACCACGTCGAAGGAGCGGAGGCGGGAGGGCTGGGGCCTCCACGGGATGACGATCGTGACCATAGTCCGAGGATACGGTCGCCGAGCGGGCCCCGAGCACCACTTCACGGAGCAAACTCCCGGCTGGGCGGAGTAGCGTCGCAGCACGTTCAGTGCGGTCGCCCGGTGACCGCAGCGCGCACGGAAGAAGTTGATCGTGATGGCTCGCAAGTGGCAGCGGTGGATCCCCGCGATGGCGGCTCCGGTGGTGGTGGCCGCGGTGGTCGCGGGTGGCGCCTTCGCCTCCAGCGCCTCGGCCGATCTGCCGCCGAAGACGGCGCAGCAAGTGCTCGAACTCGCGGCCCAGGCGAACGTGCAGGCGTTCTCGGGCACCGTCGAGCAGAGCTCGAACCTCGGGCTGCCCGACCTCTCGAGCATTCCGGGCGGCGCGAGCACGAACGGCGCCTCCGGATCCTCGTCGGGCGGCGCAGCCGGCTCCGCCGACTCCACCACCTCGGCCGTCACCACGGCTCTCGGCTTCCTCACCGGCAGCCACAGCGCCCGCGTCTACACCGACGGCTCGAACGGCCGCGTGCAGATCCTCGACCAGCTCGCCGAGCGCGACGCCGTGCGCAACGGCAGCGACCTCTGGCTCTACGACTCCAGCGCGAACTCGGTCGTGCACTCCACCCTGCCGAGCGGCAGCGGCAGCGGCAGCGTCGGCGCGGATGCGTCGAGCACCGCCTCGCCGAGCCCCGATGTCGAGACGCCGGCTCAGCTGGCGCAGAAGTTCCTCGACGCGGTCACCCCCAGCACCGACGTCTCGCTCGGCGCGAACACCTCCGTCGCCGGCCGTAGCGCCTACGACCTCGTGCTCACCCCGCGCAGCTCCGACACCCTCGTGGGCAGCGTCTCGATCGCGGTCGACTCCGAGACCGGCATGCCGCTGAGCGTCGAGGTGCTCGACCGCTCCAGTTCGGCTCCGGCCTTCTCGGTGGCGTTCAGCTCGCTCTCGCTCGACACCCCGTCGGCCGACGTCTTCGCCTTCACTCCGCCGGCCGGCGCCACGGTCACCGAGCAGGCACTGCCGGGCAGCGGGCACGACGCGACCGCACCGGAGGCCGGCTCCGCGCATCCGGAGCCCACGGTCACCGGCTCGGGCTGGGACGCGATCGTCTCCCTGTCGCTCGGCAGCTCGACCTCGAGCCTCACCTCGTCGCCGCTGTTCTCGCAGCTCACCACTCCGGTCGACGGCGGGAGCGTGCTGCAGACCACCCTCGTGACGGTGCTGCTCACCGACGACGGCCGCGTGTTCGCGGGCGCCGTGCCGGTGGAGGCGCTGCAGGCGGCCGCCGCGGCGGCGCCCGCCCCCGCCGATGCCACCTCGGCC
>SCNI01000061.1 GCA_005502775.1 Microbacteriaceae bacterium 3FA27C10 | reverse complement strand
CCCACCGACCCCGAGTAGCCCGCACCCCGGTCACTCCGATCGAGCGGTCGCAAGTGGCCCCTATCCCGCGCGGGGAGGGGCCACTTGCGACCGCTCGATCGGAGTGACCGGGGTGCGGGCTACTCGGGGTCGGTGGGGGAGACCAGCGAGGTGGAGTGGGTGTTGAGGTCGGGGAGCACGAGGGCGCCCGCGGCCTCGGCGGCGAGCTGGGCCTGGATGCCCGTCTGCTCGCCGAGCTCCTCCGCGGCGGCTGCGTCGGCCGCCTCGGAGGCAGAGGCTGCGCCGGCCGCTGCCGACCCGCCGGCTGCCGCGGCCGCGGCATCCTGGTCGGCCGACTCCTCGAGGGCCGACTTGGCGCGCAGCGGGGTGACCCTGAGGAAGAAGCTCAGGATGAAGGCCACGGACACCACGGCCAGGCACACCCAGAAGACCGTCGAGGTGGCGTTCGCCCAGGCGTCGACGAAGGGGAGGGTGAGGCGGGAGTCGGCTCCGACGAGGAACGAGGTGTCGCCGCTCAGCGCGGTGCCGAGCGAGGACGGGTCGGCCTGCGCGTTCGCCAGCACCTGCAGGATGCCCGCGTTGGCGGGGTTTCCCTGCACGGCGGGGTCGGCGGCGGCGGACTGCGTGCCGGCGATGATCTCGGGGTTCGTGAAGGCGGAGACCAGGGTCTGACCGAGACGGGAGAAGAGCACCGAGAACACGACGGCCGTGCCGAGCGTTCCACCGATCGAGCGGAAGAAGGTGGAGCTCGAGGTGGCCACACCGATGTCGCGCGGACCCACCGAGTTCTGCGAGGCGATGGTGAGCGTCTGCATCAGCTGGCCGAGGCCGAGGCCGATGACGAGCATCCCGATCAGCACGTACCACACCGGCTTGTCGGCCGACACGAAGGTCATGTAGAAGAACGCGGCCACGAGCAGGCCGGTGCCGATGCGCGGGAACATCTTGTAGCGGCCGGTGCGCGAGATGATCTGGCCCGAGACGATCGAGGAGATCATGAGGCCGAGCACCATCGGGATCATCAGCAGGCCGGCCTCGGTCGGTGTCGCGCCGGTGGCGATCTGCAGGTAGTTCGGGATGGTCATCATGGCGCCGAACATGCCGAAGCCCACGAGTACGCCGAGGATGGTCGCCATCGAGAAGGTGGGGCTCTTGAAGAGCTTGAGCGGGATGATGGCGTCGTCGCCCATGGCGCGCTCGACCACGATGAACAGGATGAGGCCGAGCGGCGCGATCACGTAGCAGACGATGGCGCCCCACGAGCCCCAGCCCCACTCGCGGCCCTGCTCGGCGACGAGCAGGATGGGCACGACCGTGAGGATGACCGCCACCACGCCCCACCAGTCGATGCGCACGGCGCGCTTGGTGTGCGGGATGTGCAGGAACAGCAGCACGATCACCATCGCGATGGCGCCGATGGGCAGGTTGAGCAGGAAGATCCAGCGCCAGCCGGTGATGCCGAGGATCTGGTCGGCGCCCGAGAGCAGACCGCCCAGCAGCGGGCCGATGACGCTCGAGATGCCGAAGGTGGCGAGGAAGTAGCCCTGGTACTTGGCGCGCTCGCGGGGGGCGAGGATGTCGCCCATCACGGTGAGGGCGAGCGACATCAGACCGCCGGCGCCGAGACCCTGGATGGCGCGGAAGATGGCCAGCTGGTACATGTCGGTGGCGAGACCGGCGAGGAGCGAGCCGACGAGGAAGATCGCGATCGCGATGATGTAGAGCGGGCGGCGGCCGAAGATGTCGGAGAGCTTGCCGTAGAGCGGCGTGGAGATGGTCGACATGATCAGGTAGCCGGTGGTGACCCAGGCCTGCAGGCTGATGCCGTCGAGGTCGTCGCCGATGGTGCGCATCGAGGTGCCGACGATGGTCTGGTCGAGCGAGGCGAGGAACATGCCCGCCATCAGGCCGAAGATGATGAACAGGATCTGCCGGTGGGTCATCTTGCCCCCGGCCTCCTTGAGCTCTTGGGCGCGGGCTTCGGAGGCCTTGGCCCGGCGGGTCGAGGAGGGGCTGGTGCGAGACATGGAGATCCTCAGAACGGCAGTGCGGGGGAGTCGCGCCAATAGTTGCGCAGGCTGCAAAGTTACACCCATTGAACGGTAGTTGACAAGCTGCAACGACCTGGCGCGAGATCTGATGGCCAGGGGCCCGAGGGTCGGCGGCTCACCGTTCTGCGGAACGCCGTCAAGACCAGCCTCGATGACGAACTGACCCTGTTGCTCGCCGTCGGCACCGACGTTCGAGTACTGGACCCCCGTGGCGGCTGGATGCGCCGCCCTCTCGAAGACGCGACGCGGGTCATCGGAGTGCCCCCGTCCGACAAGTACCGCTTGCCGGACGAGGACGTCGTCATCGCGCTCGCTGCCTGGGAGGCTGAAGCAGCCGCAGCCGCAGCCGCAGCCGGCGCGGTCAGCCGCCGAAGAGCTTGCCGAAGAAGCCCTTCTTGCGGGGAGCCCAGCCCGCGGATTCGAGCGCGGCGATGAGCGGCTGCTTGATCTCGTCGGTGGTGAAGGAGTAGCCGTAGGTGTTGCCCTCGTGCGAACCCTGGCGGTCGGTGCTCTTCGCGGCGGTGCCCACGCCGAACTGGAAGCTCACCTTCTTCTCGCGGCCCTTGAACGTGGAGGTGCCGCCGCTGATGCCGAAGCCGCCGTCGCGCTCGGAGTGCACGCGGGTCTCCGAGCGGGTGTCGGTCTCGTCGAACGACCACGTCGAGTCGGCGGGGTCGAGGGTGACGCGCAACTCGTACGAGGCGTCGATCGTGCCTGCGGCCGTGAGGGCCGCCCACTTGACGTCGGCGTACTTCCACGTTCCGACGATGCCGTCGGGCGTGGGGGCGTAGACGAAGGGGAGCTCGTCGCTGTTGAGTGCGAGAACGCGGGCCTGAGCTTCTGCGAGGGGGAGTGCCATGCTCTCGAACCTACGCCCGCGTCGCGCTCGACTGGATGTCCCGGATCTCGCCCCAGAGCTCCGTGGCCTGCTGCCCGGTGGTGGTGCCCGTGATCTGCACGAGGTCGACGGCGGGCCCGTTCTCGATCACCGCGATGCGCACGGCCTGCATCAGGGCGCCCACCCGCGCATCCGGATAGCTGAACTCGATGCGGAAGCCCTCGGTGCCGAGCACCTCCAGGGTGTCGCGGCCGAGCTCCTCCACGCCGGCGATGGATTCCACGCGCTCCACGACCGCGGAGATCGCCGTCTCGAGCGTGTAGCCGGCTGCGAAACGCGAGACGGCGACCACGATGTTGGGCCGGAAGGCGCCCTGCTCGACGGCCTTGCCGGCGGCCAGGACGGCCCCGGAGACCGACAGCGGCGCCCAGTCGTCGGGAACGGTGATGCTCACGGCGGGCAGGGCCGGGGCGGACTCACCGGGGAAGGTCAGGGTGTGCGTCATGATTCGAGCCTTTCTGGAAGTGGTGTGCTGGGCAAGGGGCGGATCAGAACCCGAACAGGTCGCCGACGGATTCGATGGCGTCCTTCGGGCTGAACGAGACGTCGAACTTCACGCCGGCGCCGACGCCGAGGGCCGCCCCGACGTCGACCGAGACCCCGACCTCGTCGAAGGTGACGTTCGCATCGACGTTGGCGTGCGCGCCGATGCCGGCGTAGGCCTCCGCTCCCGCTCCGGCGGTGACGCCGCCGGCCGTGACGCTGGCGTCGACGCCGGCCTTGGCACCCGCGAAGGCGTCGAAGCCGGCATTCGCGCCGATGCCGTCGGGGCCGATGGTGGCTCCGGCGTTGGCCTGGGCCTCGGCGCCGGCCATGGCCGATCCGCTGCCCTCGGCGCCCACCGCGCCGTTCAGCGCCGAGACCGATCCGGAGGCGTTCACCTCGGCGCCCACGAGGGCGTCGGCCGAGGCGTCGGCGTAGAGCCCCTTCTCCCAGTTCGCCCCGGCGCCGGCCTGCGCGTTCGAGTCGACCCCCACGAAGGCGTCGGCCGAGCCGTCGCCCGAGACCACGCCGTTGTCGAAGGAGCCGTGCGCCTCGGCGCCGGCGCCCCACTGCCAGCCGGCCTTCGCCCGGGCGTCGGCCGAGCCGTCATCGCCCGTGGTGACGCCGGAGTCGGCGTAGCCCTTGTCCTGGAAACCGTGCGCGGAAGCCCCGTTCGCGTCGTCGCCGGTGCTGACGGAGCCGCCGCCTCCTCCGCCCCCGCCGCCGGAGCTGCCGTTGCCGGTCGAGCCGCCACCTCCGGACCCCGACCCGGAGCCGTGGCCCCCGGAGCCCGAACCGCCTGCGCCCGGCCCGCCCACCGCATCCGTCGACGCCGCGTTCTGCTCGTCGGCGTTCTTGACGAGGTCGGCGCTCCCGGCCTGCAAGGCCGACACCGCGGCCTTCAGCTGCGCCGTGTAGGTGCCGTTCCAGTCGGCGCGGAACCCCGTCGCATCCGGACCCTGCCAGGCGGGCGTGTGGTTGACGCTCGTCGTGAGCGTGGCCGTGACCGTGTTCAGCTCGCGTGCGGCCGTCTCGAACTGCTTCGCCAGTGCGCGGAGCCTGTCGACGTCAGCCCCGTAGAATCCCCCAGCCATGACACCCTCTCAGCGCGTGGATCGAATCGGATGAAGAACAGCAGAGGGGCGGGAGCCGCTCGGCCCCCGCCCGGTCCTGCTATGCGTTCGAGGTGGCTTCCTGGTCGGACGCGTTCTTCGCGGCCTTCTGCGAGGCGTCTTCGAGCGCGGCGATGACCTGCTTGAGCGCCGCCGTGTGAGTGGTGTTCCACTCGTTGCGGAAGCCCTCCGCGTCGGGGCCCGTCCACTGCACGCTCTGGAGCGTGCTCGTGAGGCTGGTGAGGATCTGCTGAACCTGCTGCGACTGGGTGTTGAGCTGCTTGCTGAGTGTGCGAACCTGCTCGACGTCGAGACCCCATACGGCCATTGTTCTCTCCTTTTCGTTCCGCGGTCCGGTGCTCGGATCCGCTACTTCCCGTGAGTGCTTCTCACAGGTAAGACACTAGGCAGGCGGTCGACAGGCGTCGATGGGGAGAAGTCCCCATGGCTCCCGCTCAGTCGTCACGGCTCGCCACCTGCAGCTTCACCACGCGGCCACCCTGAACGAAGAATCCCCGGCCAGGCGGCAGATCCGAGCGCTTGAAGCGGCCGAGCGAGGTGCCGAGAAGCGAGTCGCCGTCGAGCTCGCCCGGCACGAGCAGCAGCCCCCGCTTGCCGTTCTTGAAGGCTCCGCCGAGCGTCCAGGCCGACGACCAGGTCGACGACTCGCTCTCGCCCACCACGAACACCTCGTCGCGCAGGGCCCGCTTGACCAGGCGGTCGACGTCGGTCTCGGCGGGCGAGCCGTTGAGCTCGCCCACGTTCTCGACCACCAGGGCGAAGTCGCCCGGCTTCAGGGTGCCCGCGTCGAGCTGCGCCACCACGTCGTCGGCGAAGGCCGCGATCTGAGCGGGCTCCGAGAGCGAGAGGGCCCAGAGCGGCAACGTCGTGAGGGTGGTGGGCCGCGGCGAGAGGTGGACCAGACGGATGCCCGGGCGGGCGCGGTGCAGGGCCGTCGCGAGCGTGGCGAGCGCGGTCGAGCGCCCGCTGCCCGGTGAGCCGGCCACGAGCAGGGCGCCGCGCGGTTCGACGCCGAAGGGGGCCAGCGAGTCGTCGCGCACGCCGATGACGGGGAGGTCGCCGGATGCGCCGCCGCGGCCGGCCGCGACCGTCGCCGGCAGCTCCCCCAGCGGGATCGACTCGCCGAGCGTGTGCACCGGCTCCGCGCGCGTGACGCCCTGCCGCGTCATCGCCTCGGCGAGCTTCGCGATCTCGCGCGCCTGCAGCGCCACGTTCGGATCGGCGCCGAGCATCGCGATCTGCACCTCGTCGCCGTGCATGATGCCCCGTCCGGGAGGCGAGATGGCCGAGAGGGTGTCCTTCGGCGCGTCGACCAGGGCGTAGTCGTCGTCGTTGGCCATGCGCAGCACGAGACGGCGCTGGATGGTGGAGCCGAGCGAGGCCGGCACCGAGTTCGGCCGGTCGCCGGCGATGACGACGTGCACGCCGAGGGGGCGGCCGTCGGTGGCGATCTGCGAGAAGGCGCTGAACCAAGCCGAGTGCCCACCGAACTCGTACGCGTCGCGGAAGGCCCCGATGCCGTCGACCAGCAGCAGGATGCGCGCCTCCTCGGGGCGCCCGGCCAGCCGCCGGTACTCGCCGATCGAGCCGGCGCGCACGGCCGCGTACCGGGCCGAGCGGTCGTCGACGAGGTCGCGCAGCATCCGGAGCAGGCGGATGACGCGCTCCTCGTCGTCGCCGTCGATGATCGCGCCGACGTGCGGGAGCTCGGCGAGCATGCTGAGCCCGTTGGAGCCGAAGTCGAGTCCGTAGACGTGCACCGGACCGCCACGCGGGGTGACGGCCGCCGAGACGGCGATCATGCGCAGCGTGGCGCTCTTGCCCGAGCCGCCGGTGCCGTAAACGGCCATGTTGCCGTCGCGATCGGGTTCGTAGAACACCGTCGGCTGACTCTGGCTCGCGGGGTCGTCGATCACCCCGAGCAGCAGCCGCTCATCGGTGCGGGGGTTGGGGAGCAGCGAGAAGTCGTAGACGGCCGCGAGCTCGTCGAGCCAGGGTTTGCGGGGCTCCGGGATCCCCGCCAGCGAGGCCGCCGTGCGGATGGAACCCACGAGGCGCGCGATGTCGGTGGGGCCGGCCTCCTCGGTGCCCGTCGATTCCGACTCGGGGGCCTCCCACGCCGCGCCCGCCCCGAAGTCGAGCTCGGTGATGTCGATGCGGGGGCGCGGGGGCTCGTTGGAGGTGTGGCCGCCGGCGTACCCGGTCTGGAAGGCGGCCAGGCGGCCCGGCCCGGTCTTGGCCGCGCCGCGGCCCGGGACGGACTGATCGAAGAAGGCAGCCATCGGGTCGCCGAGGATGTCGCTGGAGTCGTCGGCGTCGGCCATCCGGAGCGCGATGCGCAGGTTCGTGTTGGCGCGCAGGTTGTCCTTGATGACTCCGGCCGGGCGCTGGGTCGCGAGGATGAGGTGCAGGCCCAGGGAGCGGCCGCGCTGGGCCACGTCGACGACGCCGTCGACGAACTCGGGCACCTCCTGCACGAGGGCGGCGAACTCGTCGACGACGATGAGCAGGCTCGGCGGCGTGTCGGGGTCGCCGGTCTTCTCGAGCGACGCGAGGTCTTTGGCCTTCTTGCGGTTGAGCAGGTGCTCCCGGTAGCGCAGCTCGGCGCGCAGGCTCGTGAGCGCTCGGCGCACGAGGCGGGGGGAGAGGTCGGTCACGAGCCCGACGGTGTGCGGCAGCGCCACGCAGTCGGCGAAGGCGGCGCCGCCCTTGTAGTCGACGAAGAGGAAGGTGGCGCGGTCGGGGCTGTGCGCCGCGGCCATGCCGAGCACCCAGGACTGCAGGAACTCCGACTTGCCGGCGCCCGTCGTTCCGCCCACGAGGGCGTGCGGACCCTGGCCGCGGATGTCGAGGTAGAACGGCTCGGTGCCGCTGTGGCCCACGAGCGCGCGCAGCGAGCCCTCCTTCTTGCGGCGCACGAGCGGGCCGCCGGAGCGGTCGGCGATGGAGTTGCTCTCGCGCCAGCGGTCGACCACGGCCTCGGGCACCTCGGCGAGCTCCGTGCCGGCGAGGGCGAGGTAGGAGACGGCGCGCGGCAGGTCGGACTCGTCGTCGACCGGTGCACCCACGTCGACCACGGGCGCGAGACGACGGGCCAGCCGGAGCGCGGTCTCGCCGTCGACGGTCTCGCAGGCGAGCGGGTAGGTGTGCTCGCCGAGGCGCACCTGGCCTGCGGTGGCGCCCAGCGCATCCTGTTCGAGGCTCACGAAGCTGCGGCAGGCGGCGGGCAGATGGGCGATCGAGGGGGCCGACCAGACGATGTGCACGTCGGCGTCGGCGCCGCGTTCGGCCAGACGGGTGAGGCGTCCGCGGTCGACCGGCGCGTCGTCCTCGACCACGACGATCACCGCGGGGGTGAGGGGTTCGGGCAGGTCTTCGCGGCTCGGGGCCGTGCTGCCCGAGCGGCGCGAGCCGCGAGCGGGCGAGGCGAGAGCCCCCCGCGGTGTCACGGCGTTTCCGGTGCGGCCGGCGATGAGCTCCTCCAGGCGCGCGAGGAGCGCGAGCCCCGAGCCGGGGTTGTCGGCCAGGTGGTCGCCGGCCAGCGGGCTGTGCGCCGACCCGGTGTGCGGCAGCCACTGCAGCCACTCCCAGGTGGCCCGTGAGGTGGGCGAGACGAGCGCGCACACCACCACCTCGGCCGGCGAGTGCAGGCCGGCGAGCTGGGTGACGATGCCGCGCGAGACCCCCTGACGCAGGGCCGGCGACCCGGCGATGCCGAGAGCGCCGATGCTGCGCAGCGAGGCTACGATCGGCACGCCGTCGATGAGACGGAAGCGGTCGGCCACCTCCTCGAGCTGCGCCCAGTACTCCGGGAGGGTGTCGTTGGAGGTGGGCAGGGCGATGACGTCGCGGTTGTGCGCGGTGCCGAGGCCCAGCCGCACCTGCAGGAAAGCTTCGTGCTCGGGCCGGTGCGTCCACATCAGCTGCCCGAGACGTTCGACGGCCTCGACGGTGTCGGCGACGGCCGGCGCCTCGGTGAGGCGCACCGCCCGCTGGATGCGCTGCCGTTCGTGCAGCGTGGTGACGAAGGCGTCGAGCGAGCCCCGGAACTGCGCGATCGCATCCTTCAGCTGGCGGCGGGTGGTGAGCTGGTGGTCGAGCCAGGTGCCGAGCATCAGGATGGGGCTGAGGGCCACGAAGACGATGCTGAGCGGCGAGTGGGTGACGGCGAACAGCACGGCGCCCATGATGAGCGGGGCCACGAGCGCCACGAGGGGAAAACGCTGGGTCTGCGGCTTCTTGGGCGGGACCGGCGCGGGGAACTCCTCGCCGGGGTAGCGGGCCACCACGCGGGGCGAGCGGTTGAACTCGATGACGGGCGTCGAGGGGGCCGCGCCGCCGAGCCGCTGCAGCGGCACGATGCAGATCGCCGTGTCGCCGATGACCACCACGTCGGCGGAGCTGAGCGTGGTGCGGGCCACCTGCTCGCCGCCCATCAGGAGGCCGTTCGCGGAGTTCATGTCGATGATCTCCACGTGCTCGCCGATGTTGATGCGGGCGTGCCGCTTCGACACGAGGCCGTCGCTCAGCCGCACGTCGATGCCGCGCTCGCGGCCGAGGTAGCTCGAGCCGAAGGGCAGGGGGAACTCGGCGCCCGCATCCGGCCCGCTCAGCACCCGCAGGGTCGCAGCGGCGGGGCCGCGCTGGCCCGGGGCGTCGAACCTCTCGCTGGCGCGGGCGAGCTCGATGGTGGAGCCGGAGCGCACCCCCGCGTCGAGCAGATTCGCGCGAGGGTCGAGCACGCGGGCCTCGCCGCCGGGGCCGGCGACCTGGAGGGTGAGGTTCGCCGGGGCGGTGGTGGTGGGGGAGCCGGCGGCGCCGCCCTGGTTCGCGTTCGCGCGCTCCGGGTCGGCCGCGAAGAGCGCGCCGGCGAGGTCGGCGACGCTCGCCGTGGCGTCGGCCGTCACTTCGAGCCCGGCCGTGCTGCCGCCGGGGCGTCTGAGTTCGACTTTGATGCGCATCCGCTGCTACCTGAGGGCCTTCTCGTCGGGGGTGTCGTCGTGGGGTTCGTCGAGCAGGGGCAGCTCGGCCTTGGTGACGAGGCGGGAGAGCACGGCGTGCTCCACCAGGCGCGCGCGGCGGTTGGTGGCGAGCGCGCCGACGCCTCCGCGGAGGCCGTCGACGCCGGCGCGGCTGAGCTTGTCGCACACGTTGTCGAGCTTGCGGTTGAAGCGGCTGAGGGCCCAGCCGAGCCGCTCCGCCGCCGCCGACGACGAGGGGATCTCGCTCGTGCCCGTGCCCTCCCGCTTCAGCATGGGCTCGGCGAGGGCCAGGATGAGCAGCTTCTGCGAGGCGGTGAAGGTGACGGCCCCGACGGTGGTCGCGCCGCCCGCCGAGGGCACCGGCGAGGAGTCGACGAAGGCGGGGGTGGAGGTGTGCACGGTGAACTCGTAGCTGGTGGGCCCGGCGGTGAACACGACCGTGGTGAGGCCGAACACGATGGGCAGGCGGGCGCCGGGTGCGAGCCAGGCCTGCATGGTGCCCGAGGGGTCGGAGACGGTGGCCGAGAGGCGGGAGCCGACGTTCGCCAGCCACCACAGCCCGTCGATGAAGGAGATCTGCAGGAAGCGGCGGTGCAGATACTGGTTGTCGTCGATGTCGAGGTCGGCGTCGCGGCCGATGTCGAACGGGGTCTCCGGGTCGAGCGGATACCACTCGCCGATGAACTCGACGCTCGCGCTCGTGGCCGGTCGGGCCGTGGAGCGGGGCTGCGGGGCGGCGCTGCCGTCGAGGGGGCTCTCGGTGAGGGGGCTGTCGGTGAGGGGGCTGTCGGTCATGGCGCGCATCCCGTCGTCGGAGCGGAGCCGCGGCCGTTCGGATGCACGACCGAGACCTGGATGCAGACCTGCCCGGATGCCGGGGCCGGCACCGTCGCCGTGGTGTCGTCGGCACGGTGGAAGGTGGTCTCCTGGCCGGGAGCCACCACGCCCCACTGGTAGAAGTCCCCGTCGTGGGGGTCGGGGTTCGTCCAGCGGAAGACGATGCCGGCGTCGCCGCGCGTGCCCGTGAGGGCGGTGGGGGCGGCGATGGTGGTGGCAGCGCCGGGCACCACGTCGACGGGGCTGACGGCGTCGTCGGTGGCGACCGCGGCGGGGCTGCCGCCGCCGGCGTTGAGGGCGAAGACGGTGCCGACGACCGCGAGCACAACGACCAGGGCGGCGGCGCCGACGAGGAGCGGCACGCGGGAGCGCTTCGGCGCGGCGGGCCCGGCGGCGGCGGCGGCCGCCGGGCGGCGCTGGGTGGTCTCGACGACGGGGTCGCCGAGCGCAGGGCCGGCTCCGCCGCCGAAGGAGAAGCGTTGCCCGGTGCCGGTGCCGGTGCCGGTGCGGGTGGCGCCGGCTGTGGAGTCGTTGGCGCCCGAGACGGGCCCTCGGGGCAGGTCGCCGCGGCGGGCCGTGTCGGGGTCGGCCCCGGTGCCCGTGCCCGTGCCTAGAGTTCCGGCGTCGCCGGGGGTCCAGCCCAGGTTGGTGATCGGGTCGTCGAACCGGCCGGGCCGGCCGTGGGTCGCGGTGGCCGCACCCGTGGTCGGGGCCGTCGGGTCGATGGAGACGATGCCGCGGATGCGGGTGTTGCCGTCGTCCTCCTCCTCGAAGTCGTCGGCGGGGAGGGCGTCGTCGAGCACGTCGGCCGGCGTCACCGAGAGGCTGAGCTCGAGCTGCACCTTCTGCAGGGCGCGCGCGAATTCGAGGGCGGAGGCGAAGCGGGCATCCTCGCGTTTGGCCATGGCGGTGGCGAGCACCTGCTCGAGCGAGTCGGGCACGTCGGCCCGGCCGGTGCGCGCCAGCGGCGACGACTGGATGCGGCCGATGAGGTCGAGCCCGGAGTTCGAGCCGCCGGCCACCTCGAAGGGCGAGCGGCCGGCGAGAAGAGTGTAGACGGTGGCGCCGAGGGCGTAGATGTCGGCGGCCACTCCGCTCGACGGAGACGGGCCGAACACCTCGGGCGGCGACCACGGGATCGACATGCCCACCGACTCGTGCTCGGCTCCTCCGACCAAAGCCACCGAGATGCCGAAGTCGGTCAGGGCGGGCCGGTTGTATTCCGTCACGAGAATATTGGCCGGCTTGATGTCGCGGTGCAGGATGCCGGCGCGGTGCGAGGTCTCCACCGCGCCCGCCACTTGCACTCCGATGCGCAGGGCCTCGGCGACGCCGATCTTCTCGCGGCGATAGCGGGCGCCGAGATTGGGCCGCGGGCAGTACTCCATCGCGAGGTAGGGGCGTCCGTCAGCGCTGATGCCCGCCTCGTAGATCGTGACGATCGAGGGATGCGTCGAGAGCTGGGCCATCAGGTTGGCCTCGGCGTCGAAGCTCTCGCGGGCGCCCTCGGTGAGCGCCTCCTGGAGCAGCACCTTGATGGCCACGCGCCGTCTGGGCATCCGCTGCTCGTAGAGGAAGACGTCGGCGAAGCCGCCCGATCCGAGCAGCTCCACATAGGCGAAGCCGGGGATCTCCGGCGGCGCGGAGGGTGGCCGGCGGGCGTTCACGAGAGCTCCTCGAACACCACGTTGACGCCGTCGCCGAGATCGACGATGTCGCCGGAGAGCAGCAGCACCGGGTCGTGGGGGCTCAGGCGCAGAGGCGGGGTGCCGGCGCGGTGCAGAACGGAGCCGTTGGTCGTGTCGAGGTCGACGGCGAGCACGTGCCGGCCCTCGATGCGCACCTCGAGGTGGCTGCGGGAGATGTCCTGTTGCGGGCTCTCGACCGTGACGAGCACGGGCACCTGGTCGCCCGCCACGCGAGTGGCGCGGGGACGCCGGCCGATGATGAGCGGACCGGTGAGGGGGTAGACGTCGCCGGTGGAGAGGATCATGCGGCCGGTGGGCGCAGCCGCGCCGCTGCCCGCGGGGGCGGCGGCCTGCGCCTCGGCGAGGCGGCGCATGGCCTCGAGCTCGCCGACGGTGACCGTGAGGCCGTCGTGGTCGTCGTCGGTGCGCACCGCGGGCGGGGCCACGGGCGGAGGCGGAGCGGATGCCGCGCCGGCGGGCTCGGCGACGGGCCGCGCCGAGCCCCAGTTCTGGGTCGAGGAGGAGGCGCCGAGGCTGCCGAAGCCGGGCACGCTGTCGATGAGGCCGGTGGCGGGCGGGGCCGTCCACTGGCGGGGATCGGAGACGGGCGCGGAGGGCGGAGCGAAACCGCCGTCCGCGGCCTCGGCGGCGCCGGGAGCCGAGGCGGACGCCTGGTCGTCGTGCGCGGGCTCGCGGTGGTTCGCGTCGTTCGCCGAGCCCGTGCCGGTGCCCTGGCCTGCCGCCGCACCCGGGGCCGCGGCGGGCGGAACGGATGCGGAGACCGCGTGGACCGCCTCGGCCTCCTCCTCGTCGTCGGTCTCGCGAACGGCGGCGTCCTCGACCGACTTCACCACGGTGGCGCCCCAGAGGTGGTCGTAGGCGTCGTCGGGCAGCTCGGTGCGGGTGTGCCCGTCGACCTCGTCGATCGGTTCGTGCTCGTCCGAGCTCGACAGGGCCTCGGCGTGCGGCGTGGGCGCGGTTGCCCGGGCAGTACCGGCCTCCGGGCTCGATTCGGCTGTCCGGCCGGCGTGTGCGGGTTCGGAGCCGCCCTGAGCGGCGGTGGGTTCGGCGGTGCCGGGCTCGACGGCGGTCTTTCCGGCTGCGGCGCCCTCGGTCAGCGTCTCCTCCGCGATCGTCTGCTCCGGCAGGTCGTCGCCCGGCGCATCTCTCGCGGGCGCTGCGAAGGCCTGCTCGGAGTTCGGCGACGACGGTGTGGCTGCTGCGCGCGGCCCGGGTGCATCCGCCGCCGTCTCGGGCTCGCGGGCGGTTGACCCAGCCCCCGAGAAGGCCACTCGCCCTTCGCTCACCGCGGAGACGCTCGCCGCCGAGAAGGCCACGGCGAGGGCGTCGCACAGCACGACCGCGTCGGCGAGGCCGAACCATTCGCCGGCCCCGATCGGTGCGGCTGCGGTGCCGGCGGAGGTCGGGTGGATGCGCACGTCGAGCGTGGCGGGACTGCGGACCACCCGCTCGCTCCACGTGGTGACGTCGGCCCCGCTGACCGTGTATCCCGGGGCATCCGATTCAGCACCCGCACCCGCCTCGGTGACGTCGATCTCCAGTGGACCGCGCACGGCGAGCCGTGCCTCGCCCGGGGCGAAGGCGGCCACGGCGAACGGCGGCAGTGCCGCGAGACTCGTACCGAAGGCACCGGTGAGGGTCTCGAGAACGGCGGCGAGGCCGCGGCCGGCGCGGAGCGCATCCCAGACGCGGCCGATCATGTCGGCCTCGAGGGTGTCGGGCAGCACGGCGAAACCGTGCGGCGTCACGGCGGCGCGCCACGCCCCCGCGCGGTAGCGGATGTCGGTCATCTCAGCTCCTTCCCCCGGCCGCGACGGGCCCGCGGGGGATCGTGTCTTCGCCGTCGTGATCGCGGTCGGCGCCGAGGCGGGTGCGGTCGAAGGCGTCGACCACCACGGCCGTGAGGTTGTCGCGGCCGCCGCGCAGGATGCCCTCGTGCACGAGCCGGGCCGCGGCGGCCTGCGGATCCGCCTCCTCGCGCAGCACACGCGCGATGGCGGGGTCGTCGAGCTCGCCCGAGACGCCGTCGGAGCACACCAGGATGCGGTCGCCCGCCTCCATCGGCAGCAGCCAGTAGTCGGGCCGGAACACACCGCCCGCCCCGAGCGCCCTCGTGATGACATTGCGGTCGGGATGCGACGCCGCCGACGCCCGGTCGAGCTCGCCGCCGTCGACGAGCTCCTGCACCACGGAGTGGTCGACGCTGATCTGCTCGAGCGCCGTGGCGCCGAGGCGGTAGGTGCGGGAGTCACCCAGGTTGAAGACGAGCCAGTAGGCCACGCCGTCGGTCTCGGCCACGGCGACGCCCGACACGGTGGTGCCGGCCCGGCGCCGCCCGGTGCGGCCGAGCCCGTCGACGGCGCGCTGGGCCTCTTCGAAGGCGGTGCGCACCTCGGCCGGGGTGAGCGGAGAGCCGTCGGCCGAGTCGGCCATCCGGCGGAAGGTGTCGACCGTCAGCGCGCTCGCCACCTCGCCGGCGTCGTGTCCGCCCATGCCGTCGGCCACGACGAACACCGGGGCGGTGGCGAGGAACGCGTCCTCGTTGGTGGAGCGGCGCAGCCCCTGATGCGTCACCGCTCCGGCGACGATCACGAGGTCGGCCGAACGGATGGAATCCGGATGCGCGCTCATGCGCCCTCCCCGCCCTCGACGGTCTCGACGGTCTCGACGGTCTCGACGGTCTCGACGGTCTCGACGGTGAAGCCTCGCGTGCCCACCGTAACCCGGTCGCCCGCCGCCACGGCGACCCGCTCACCGGCGAGCAGCTGGCGTGGCCCGGCGCCCGGGCTCACGAGCGTGGATCCGTTGGTGGAACCGCGATCGCTCACCCAGAGCGCCCCGTTCTGCAGGCCGAACTCGAGGTGCGTCTTCGAGATCGAGGAGGTGTCACCGGGAACCCGCACCACCGCCGCCGCGCTCGATTGCGGCACCGGATCGCGCCCCAGCACCCCGTGCCCGCCGATCGGAACGGTCTCCCCCGTGTCGAACCGCAGCACGATCCGGATGCCGGGCGCCGCGCCCGGAGCGGAGTCGCTGAGACGCGTGCTGTCGATGTCGATGTCGATGTCGTCGTCGACGCCGACCGTGATGGGCTGGGCGGATGCTGCTGGCGCTGCGCTCGCGGGTGCCGCGGTGGGTTGGATGGGTGCGGCGCTTGGTTCTGACGCGGCGGGAGCGGGCTGGAATCCGGGGATGCTGTCGATGACCGGTCCGCTCGCTGCCACCGCCGAGAACTGCGAGACGAGGGGCGGCGGATTCGTGAAGCCGGGGAACGCCGACGCCACGGTCGGCGGTGCGGGTGCGGGTGCGGGCTCTGGCGGCACCGGGCCCGAAGCCGGCGCGCCGGCCGTCGCCGCACCGCCCGTCGCGAGCGACCCGGGCGCCACGTCGAGCACCAGCTGACCCGGCTGCGCCCGCAGCGGGTTCGGGCCACGCCGCACGTCGATCATCCAGGTACCGGAGGCCTTGTCGTGCCAGCCCTGCCCGATTCGCCCCGAGTCCCAGAGCGGCGAGAGGTACACCACGATCTGCCCGATGCCGAACACCAGGCTCGCCGTGTCGGGGCTGCGGCCCGTGCGGAAGGCGAGCCTCGAGCGGGCGGGGC
>SCNI01000060.1 GCA_005502775.1 Microbacteriaceae bacterium 3FA27C10 | reverse complement strand
TGGCGGCCCGGAGTGTCGTGAGCCTCGTCGAGCCGTCGAAGTAACGTCCAAAACCAGCCCTGAAGACGTAGCTTCGACGGCTCGACGAGGCTCACGACACTCCGGGCCGCCATCCGGCAGCACGAAGGGCGCGCTCGGCGCGTGCGGGGCCGGACTGGGGGCCTGAGCCCAGGCCGTACTTGCGCGCGGAGACGTAGGCGTTGCCCGCGGCGATCAGGTTCTCGCGACGCGTGACGTCTTCGTCGAACTGGCGGTCGTCGGTGCGGTGCTGATCACCGTCGTACTCCACGACCACCCTCCACTGCGGAAAGTACATGTCGGCCCGCCCGACGAATTCTCCGCGATCGTCGAAAATCTCCTCATTGAGCAGCGGCTCCGGCAATCCTCGCCGCACGAGAGCGAGACGGAGCAGAGTCTCCTTCCGGCTCTCTGCGCCGTCGCGCACCTCGGTGAAGGCGGCCCGGATGCGCCGGGCATGCCTGCCTCGATACTTCTCGACGGCGACGGCCAGGTCTCCGATCGGGATGTGCGGACGCCGACTGGATGCTCGAGGGTAGCGTGGCGTGAGCACCAGGTGATCGCCGGCCGCGACGAGATCGTCGTGATGCAGCATTCCTGCAAGAGCGAACCACGTGCTGGCCGGGGCGGTCACGCGAAAGCCTGCGTGCATCCGGAAGCCGTCGCCGTCGGAGGTCTCGTGCCCGACGACACCGGCCACGCGGATGCGAGCGCCACGGCGCGCCGTCACTACGTGGAAGGCCTCGGTGGATTCGAGTTCGCTGGGAAGGGGAACGCCCCAGATCCGCGCTGCCGTGATGTGACTGAATGCCGTGTCGTCGGGCAGTCTGAGCGACAAAGCTGCGCAGCGAACGAGGAACGTCATGTGGACAGAACGGGCGACGCGCACTCCCGGAAATGGCACGGCGAGGTCACGGCCCAGCAGACGCTCGCGCCCGAGGCCGACGGCACGGCCGTGGGCACTGGTGAACGGCGCCCTTCGCAGCGCCACGGGGAGGTCGACATGTCGGGGCATACCCCACATCTTCTCCGTGCGTGCATGACCCTGAGGGGCGCATCCCCTGATCTGTGGACAACTCGTTCGCCGAGCCGTCGAAAGAACGTCAGAACTCGTGATTTTGCACGTAGTTTCGACGGCTCGGCGCAGCCGGGGTGGTGGGGTGGGGGCGCGTGGGGTGAGGCTGGTGCGGGGCTCAGGCTGCGGTGATGAGCGCGTCGGCCGTGGCGCGGGCCCAGAGCTCGGCCTCGGCGAGCGACTCGCGGGTGACGGCCTCGCCCGGCAGCTCGTGGGCGTCGACCACCCGCTGCACGGTGTCGACGATGTCGAGGAACCCGATGCGCCCGGCATGGAAGGCGTGCACCGCCTGCTCGTTCGCGGCGTTGAAGACCGCCGGGTAGCTGCCGCCGGCGCGGCCCACCTGCTTCGCGAGCGCCACCGCAGGGAACGCCATCTCGTCGAGGGGCGCGAACGTCCAGCTGTGCGACGCCGTCCAGTCCAGGGGCGCACCGACGCCGGCGACCCGCGCGGGCCACTGCAGGCCGAGCGAGATCGGCAGACGCATGTCGGGCGGTGAGGCCTGCGCGATCGTGGAGCCGTCGACGAACTCCACCATGGAGTGCACCACCGACTGCGGATGCACGGTCACGGCGATGTCGGCGTAGGGCACGTCGAACAGCAGGTGCGCCTCGATCACCTCGAGGCCCTTGTTGACGAGGGTGGCCGAGTTCGTGGTGACCACGAGCCCCATGTCCCACGTCGGGTGGGCGAGCGCCTCGCGCGGCGTGACGTCGGTCATCTCGGCGCGCGACCGCCCGCGGAACGGGCCCCCGGATGCGGTGAGCACGAGGCGGGACACCTCCTGCGCCGATCCCGAGCGCAGTGCCTGGGCGATGGCCGAGTGCTCCGAGTCGACAGGCACGATCTGCCCGGGGCGCGCGGCGCCCTTCACGAGGTCGCCGCCCACGATCAGGCTCTCCTTGTTGGCGAGGGCCAGGGTGCGGCCCGCCTCGAGTGCGGCGAGCGTCGGGCCGAGCCCGACGGATCCGGTGATGCCGTTGAGCACCACGTCGCACTCGACGTCGCGCACGAGCTGCTCCGCCTCACGGGCGCCCAGCCCCGTCGCCGCGGGGTCGACGCCGAACTCGGCGGCCTGCGCATCCATCGCCGCGCGGTTGGTTCCCGCGATGAGGCCGACGACCTCGAAGAGCTCCGGATTCGCCCGGATGACGTCGAGGGCCTGCACTCCGATGGAGCCGGTGGAACCGAGGATGATGACGCGTCTCACCGTGCCATCATCGCATCCGCTCCACCGGCCCGGCGATTCGCCGGCCGCAGGGCCCGTGGGCCGACCGCTCCTACGGGGTCGGGGTCGGCGTCGGCGTGGTGGCCGGCGGCGTGGTGGTGTTCAGGATGTCGATCACGAACACCAGGGTGTCGGTGCCCGAGATACCCGCGGCGCTGTTGCCGGCGGAGCCGTAGCCCTGGTCCGGCGGGATGACCACGAGAACCTGGGAGCCGACGGTCTGGCCGACCATCGCGGCCGCGAAGCCCTTGACGACGCCGGTGGTCTGGAAGGTGCGCGGACCGCCCTGGCCCCAGCTCTGGTCGAAGACCTTGCCGGTGCCCCAGACGAGGCCCTGATACTGCACGGTGACGTTGTCGCCGTCGGCGACCGTGGCGCCGGTGCCCTTCTTGAGCACCTCGGTCTGCAGCGTGGCGGGCGGGTCGGCCGAGGGGATGGTGACCGTCGGGGCGCCCGTGGTGTCGTCGAGGGTGACGGTGGGGAAGCCGTCCTGCGGGGCCTGGTCGGCCCCGTCGGCGCGGGTCGGGATGATCGCCTCGACGTCGGCGACCATCACCATGCTGTCGGTGGCGGCGATGCCGAGCGAGGTGTTGCCGCTGGTGCCGAAGCCGTCGGCCGGCGGGATGACGGCGACGACGCGGGAGCCCACCGTGGAGCACGCGACGGCGTTGACGATGCCGGGGATGAACTGGGTCGAGTCGACCGTGAGCTGCAGCTGCGTGCCGCCGGCGTCGAGCGTGGAGAACACCTGCTTGCCGCTCGTGCCGTTGTAGATGGTGAAGTCGATGGTGGCGACGTCGCCGTTCTGTACGACGGCTCCGTCGCCGGTCTTGACGACGGTGCGCTGGGTGGCGTCGACGGTCAGCGGACCGGTGAAGGTCGTGGTCGGCGCGGCCTGGAAGTCACCCGCGACGGTGACGCCGTCGGAGGCGCTGCCGGAGGCCGTCGGCGTGCAGTCGCTCGATGCCGCGTTCGTCGACGAGGCGTCGCCGGAGGCTGAGCAGCCCGCGAGCAGGAGGGTGGCGGCGACGGCTGCTGCTGCCAATGCCGGGAGTGAGCGCATGGTTCCTCTTCGTGAGTGTAGGGGGGGGATCGCGTGACAGTCTTGCTCAGTCCGCTTGGTCCAAGCTGGTGACCCGCTGGGAGCGGGCCCGGTGCGCCGCGAGCACCACGAGCCCGCAGACGCCGACCACGAGGGCACCGATCACGGTCACGACGAAGCCCGATCGGGCCGACAGGCCGTCCATGAGGATGCCCGCGACGGATGAACCGGCGGTGACGCCCACACTCATGGCGGTCGACGGCCAGGTCAACGCCTCGGTGAGGCGAGCAGGGTCGACGCGGGATTCCACGAGCCCCATCCCGGAGATGAGGAGGGGCGTCGTGACGAGGCCCGAGAGGAGCAGGACGATCCCGAGCACCGTCACATCGGGGACGACCGCGACGACCGGGAGCACCAGCGCGTAGAGCACGGCCGCGGCGCCCACGCGCACGACGGGCGGCACGGTGAAGCGGAGCAGTCCGAACACGAGACCGGCTGCCACGCTCCCGAGGGCGTACATCGCGAGCAGGAATCCGGCCGCGGCGGGTTCGCCGGCCGCGTTCGCCACGCCGACGGCGGTGAGGTCGATCGAGCCGAAGACGAGCCCGACACCGAGGAAGAGCGGCAGGGTGCCGGCGACGCCCTCGGGCAGGCGGCGCCAGAGCGGCGGGCGGGCTCGGCGCGGCGGACGGGAGCGGTGCGGCGCGGGACCGGCGCCGCTGGGGTCGGGCGCGGCCCCCGTCGAGGTGGCCGCGGCATCCGTGTGCGCGGGTTCCGGACGCCCGGGCGGAGTGCGGGTGGCATCCGTCGGCGCCGCCGCCTTCTGCACGGCTTCCTCGCGCACCGGAGGTTCGGTCCTGCGCTGCAGCACGAGGGCCAGTCCCCCGGCGATCCCGAGCACGAGCCCCACCCCGAAGCCGAGCACGGGGCTCACCGCGGCCGCGAGCACGGTCACCACCGGCGGCCCGATGACATACACGGACTCGTCGGCCACCGACTCGATCGAGTAGGCGGTGTGCCGCTGCTGGCCGGGCGGCAGGAGGTTCGACCAGCGGGCGCGGGTGACCGAGCCGATGTCGACCGCGGTGCCGCCGACGAGGAAGGCGGCGAGGAACCACGTCCAGACCGGGAGATCGGCCGTGACGCTCCCCACCAGGAACACCCCGGCGAGCGTCGAGGCCGCGAGACCGGCGAGGAGCACGCGCCGCTGGCCGTAGTGGTCCATGGCGCGCGACCAGAGCGGGCCGAGCAGGGCCGTGCCCACCACGATGGCCGCGGCCACCCCGGCGGCGAGCGTGTACCGGCCGGTGGCGCCGGCGATGAGCAGCACCGAGCCGAGGCTCAGCGTGGAGCGCGGCATGCGGCCGAACCAGCCGGCCACGACGAAGGCGGCCGATCCGGGCACGGCGAAGATCTCGCGGTAGCCCCGCAGGGCGGTGGGTGTCTTCGGAGAAGGCACGGGCACTCGGCATTCTGGTCGCAGCGAAGGCGGGAATGCCCACCGGCTACTCGGGCGACGTGGCGAGTCTATCGGGCTGCGGTCCGGCATCCGGAGCTGGATGCGCGGGGCCGGCCGGATGCGCGGGGTTGCGGATGCCGAGGAACGACACCACGCCGCCCGCGATGAAGAACAGGGCGGCGACCAGCACCACGCGATGGAAGCCGGCCAGGTCGAGAACCGCGGCGCCGGTGATGATGCTCGCGAGGGCCACGGCGATGAGGCCCGCCACGCGCGAGACGGCGTTGTTGACCGCCGAGGCGATTCCGGAGCGGGACGGGTCGATGGCGCCGAGGATGGCGGCGGTGAGCGGTGCGACCGTGATGGCCATGCCGAGCCCGAAGACGACGATAGCCGGCAGCACCTGCGTGAGATAGGGGGCCCGCTCGTCGACGCGCAGCATCAGCAGGAACCCGCTGCCGGCGATGAGCGGCCCGGCCGTCATGAACAGCCGCGGCCCGAGCCGCCCGCTCAGCTTGCCGAACAGGGTGGAGAGCGAGATCAGCAGGAGGCTCGTGGGGATCATGGCGAATCCGGCCTCGGTGGCGCTGTAGCCCGCCACCTGCTGCAGGAAGACGGCGATGGTGAAGAAGCCGAGCGAGAGCGCCCCATAGATGAGGAAGGTCGAGATGTTGCCCACCGAGAAGTTGCGCACCCGGAACAAGCTGAGGGGCAGCATCGGCTGGGCCGTGAAGCGCTCGTTCATGAGGAAACCGGCGAGCGCCAGCACGCCCACGACGAGCGGCACGAGCACGACCGGGGAGCCCCAGCCGAAGTTCGCCTGCTCGATCAGGGCGAACACCGGCAGCCCGAGGCCGAGGATGCCCAGAATGGCGCCGAGCACGTCGATGCGCGCACCGGGGGCGTGGTGACGGTCGGGCTCGAGCTTGGTGAGCAGCACGATGGTCACGGCGATGGGCAACACGTTGATGCCGAACACGAAGCGCCAGGAGAGCTGATCGACGAGCACGCCGCCGAGGATGGGTCCGGCGATGTTGGCGGTGCTGGTCCAGGCGGTCCAGGTGCCGATGGCGCGGCCCTGGGCGGGGCCGGCGAAGTTGGCGAGGATGATGGCGAGCGAGGACGGCACGAGCAGCGCGCCCGCGATGCCCTGGAGGCCGCGCGACACGATCAGGAACTCGATCGTCGGGGCGGAGGCGCACAGCAGGGAGGTGACGCCGAAGCCGATCAGACCGGCAAGGAGCACCTTCTTGCGCCCGAACACGTCGGACAACGAGCCGGCGAGCAGGATGACGGCCCCGAGCGTGATGAGGTAGGCGTCGACCACCCACTGCTGGGCCGAGAGACCGCCGCCGAGTTCACGGCCGATGGCCGGGAGCGCGACGTTGATGACGGTGGCGTCGAGGAACGACACGATGGCCGACAGGATGGCCACGATCAGAACGAAACGCTGCTGCCGGGTCATGGCCTCAGTCAAGTGCATCCGCGGCTCGACCGCGAGGCCTGCGTCGCTCTTTGCGACGATCCGAGCACACCGGGCCGCGCACGGGCCGGATCGGCCTAGGGTGGGCGGATGGACGAGCGTCAGGGGCGGGCGGCCGAGCTCGCGCAGCGGGGGCTGAGTAGGAGCTTCCGCTCCCGGCTCCTGCCGGGGCGGCTGCGCAACACCTCTCGATTCCGGTGGCGTCAGGCCTTCGCCCTGAACTACTGGTGGCTCGCGCACGCCGTGGAGGTGCGGGTCGACGCCTTCGAGCGCACGGGCGATCCGGCCCGCCTCGCCGAGGCGGAGCGACTCTACGCGCAGCTGAAGCGCCGCAATCACGGGCTCTTCAACGACTACTTCGACGACATGGGGTGGCTGTGCATCGCGGCGCTGCGGCTGCACGACGCCGGCGGCCCGCGCGCATCCGCTTCGCCCTACCTCGCCGACGCTGTGGCGCTGTTCACGCGCATCCACGACCGGGGCTGGAACCCACTGCACGGCGAGAGCGTGTCGTGGCGGGTGCAGCAGCCCGGCTACAAGAACGCGCCGAGCAACGGGGCGTTCGCGATCGCGTCGCTGCGCCTGTTCGCGCGCGCGGGGGACGAGCGGATGCGCGTGGCCGGCGAGGCCGCCCTGGACTGGCTGACCGAGACCCTCCTCTCCCCCGGCGGTCTGGTGGTGGACGGCCTCGGGCGCACCGGCGGCGGCGAGCGCGACGACGCGTGGGTGTTCAGCTACAACCAAGGGCTCTACGTCGGGGCTCTCGTGGAGGCGCACGCGTTGTCTGGCGACGATGCGCTCCTTGCGCGGGCCGCGCGCACGGCTCGGGCGGCGATCGCCGCGCTCGCACCCGGCGGCGTCATCCGCGGGGAGCTGGCCCGGCTCGACGAGCGAGGAGGCGGCGACGCCGGGCTCTTCAAGGGGATCTTCGTGCGATACCTCGCGCTGCTGGTGGGCGCACTGCCCCCCGGCACGGAGCGCGCGGAGCTGCTGGGGTTCCTGCGCACGACGAGCGGCGCGCTGGCCGGCCACCTCGATGCCGACGGCCGCGCCGGCGACGACTGGAGCGCCGGTCCGCCGCCCGTCACGGCGCTCTCGACCCAGCTGTCCGCCGTGATGGCGCTGGAGGCGGTGGCTCGGCTCTGACCCTCCCCGCGGGCGGCGGTCGGAATGAGATTCGGGGGTCACGTGCGCAGGGTGCAGAGATGACCCCGGAATCTCATTCCGTTCGGGGAAGAACGACGTGGAAGTGCACGATCGGGGCGTCGCAGTGCACCGTGATCGTGCGCGAACGGTCGACGCCCGCCGGTGCGGCGAGCGGCACGGCGCCCGGCAGCGACTCGTAGCGCACGCTCTTGACGCCCGCGCCGTCGGCGGCGGCCTCGCCCGGAGCCGGCGGGCGCGTGGACGCGGCGGGGTCACCCGGCACTGCGAGCGCGATGCGCTCTCCTGGTGCGGCGTGATCGGCCGGCGCGGGCCGCCGCGCAGCGAGCGGGCGCCCCGCGGCGAAGACGGGGTCGGCGATCGTGCAGTCGACGCGCACCCGGCCGGCGCGGGTCACGGCCACCGCGGTGAGCTCGACCGTGCGGCTGATGCTCGTGCGCGGCGATGGCCCGGCTCCGTGCAGCTCGGCGAACAGCTCCACCGCTTCACGCAGGAAGGCCTCGCCGAGCGTTCCGCGCAGGGTGCGACCCTGCACGAAGACCTCGACGGCGGCGGGCTCCACGGGCCGTGGTGCACGTGACCCGGGCCCGACGCTCGGCGCTGCCGCGCCCGATCCGACCACGCTCACCTCATATGGCCGGTTCGACGACGAGCACGCCCTCGTGCCGAACCGGGAAGTTCACCGAGTTCGCGATGAAGCACTTCTCGCCGGCCTCGCGGTGCATCCGCTCGAACAGCTCCTCCTCGAGCGGCCCGGCGACCGTGACGCGCGGATGCAGGGTGACGCTCGTGAACCGGCCCCCGTCGCCCTCCTGCAGCATCACACCCTCCGCAGCATCCGCGTAGGCCGTCACGACCACCCCGTGGATGACGGCCACGTGGAGGAAGGAGAGCATGTGGCATTCGCTGAGCGCCGCCACGAGGAGTTCCTCGGGGTTCCAGCGGTCGGCATCGCCGTGGAAGGTGCGGTCGGCCGAGGCCTCGATCACCGGCTTGCCGGCCGCTGCGATCACGTTCTGGCGGCCGTATTCGCGGTAGTGGCTCGTGCCACTGCCGCGATTGCCAAGCCAGGCCACATCCACGCTGTAGTGATGCTCAGGTTTCACCCGGCCATGCTAACCCTCCCGTGGAGGCCCCTGGCCTAAACTCGGAAGACTATGACTGACACCATCGACACCTCGATCGCGACGCCGAGCTACTCGGTCACCCAGGAGCGGAGGATCGTCACGGCGATCCCCGGCCCGAAGTCGGAGGAGCTGCACCGACGCCGCCTCGCCGTGGTGCCGCGCGGCGTGTCGAGCGCCCTGCCGGTGTACATCGCCAAGGCGAACGGCGCGATCCTCGTCGACGTCGACGGCAACCAGTTCATCGACCTCGGCGCGGGCATCGGCGTGACGACCGTCGGCCACACCGAGAAGGCCGTCGTGGATGCGGCGGCCGGCCAGCTGCAGGACGTCATCCACACGCTCTTCACCATCACCCCCTACGAGGAGTACGTGCGGGTGGCCGAGCTGCTCGCCGAGCACACCCCCGGCGACTTCGAGAAGCGCACGGTGCTCGTGAACTCGGGCGCCGAGGCGGTGGAGAACGGCGTCAAGATCGCCCGCAAGCACACCGGCCGCAACGGCGTGGCCGTGCTCGAGCACGCCTACCACGGCCGCACCAACCTCACCATGGCCATGAACTTCAAAGCCGCGCCCTACTCCACCGGCTTCGGCCCGTTCGCGGGCGACGTGTACCGCGCGCCGAACTCCTACCCCTACCACGACGGTCTCTCGGGCACCGAGGCGGCCGCACGCACCATCAACTACCTCGAGAAGACCGTCGGCGCCGCCGATCTGGCCTGCCTCGTGGTGGAGCCCATCCAGGGCGAGGGCGGCTTCGTGGTGCCGGCCGAGGGCTTCCTCCCCGCTCTGCAGGAGTGGTGCACGGCGCAGGGCATCGTGTTCATCGCCGACGAGATCCAGAGCGGCATGGCCCGCACCGGCGCCTACTTCGCGAGCGAGCACTTCGGCCTCGTGCCCGACATGGTGCTCTCGGCCAAGGGCATCGCGGGCGGCCTGCCGCTCGCCGGCGTCACCGGCCGCGCCGAGATCATGGATGCGGCCCAGCCGGGCGGCCTCGGCGGCACCTTCGGCGGCAACCCGGTGGCCGCGGCCGCCGCGATCGCCGTGTTCGAACAGATCGAGGCCGGCTCGCTGCTGGCCGAGGCCAAGCGCATCGAGCAGACGCTCTATGCCGGTCTCCTCGAGCTGCAGGCGAGGTACGACATCATCGGCGAGGTGCGCGGCATCGGCGCCATGGTGGCGATCGAGCTCGTCGAGCCGGGCACCGCCTCGACGACGAAGACCCCGAACGCCGAAGCCGTGAACGCGATCGTGGCCTACGCCGCGCAGCGCGGCGTGCTCGTGCTCACCGCGGGAACCTACGGCAACGTGCTGCGCTTCCTGCCGAGCCTCGCCGTCTCCGACGCCCTGCTCGCCGACGCGCTCTCGGTGCTCGACGAGGCCTTCGCGTCGCTGGGCGCGTGAGCATGGGCACGGCTTCGGAGCCGGATGCGGTGTCGCTCGGCACCGCGAGTCTGGCCGAGTCGGTCGAGCTCGCGGTGGTCGACCGCAGCGGCTTCGTGGAGTCGCGCCACGCGGGTTCGGCCGTCGTGCTCTCGCCGGCCGGCGAGATCGTCGCGAGCTTCGGCGCGCCGGACCGCCCGGTCTACCCACGCTCGAGCCTGAAGCCGTTCCAGGCGCTCACCGTGCTCGAATCGGGCGTCGAGCTCGATCCGCTGCAGTCGGCGATGGCGATGGCGAGCCACACGGCCACTCCGGCGCACCTCGCCGTGGTGCGGTCGATGCTCGACCTCGGCGGCCTCACGCCCGACGCGCTCGGCTGCCCGGCAGACTGGCCCGCCGACTCCGCCACCCGCACCGAGGTGATCCGCAGCGGCGGGCGCCCCGAGCGCCTGTTCATGACCTGCTCGGGCAAGCATGCCGCCATGCTGCTCGCGTGCACCACGAACGGCTGGAGCACGGCCGACTATCTCGACCCGGCGCATCCGCTGCAGCAGCGCATCCTGGCCACGGTCGAACGCCTCACCGGCGAGCCGGTGGTGCACACCGGGGTCGACGGATGCGGCACCCCGGTGCACGCGATGTCGCTGATCGCGCTGGCCCGCGGCTACAACCGCGTGCGGCTCGCCGACGACGGGCCGGCCCGTCACCTCGTCGACGGCGCCCTCGCGAACGGCTGGGCCATCGAGGGGCCCGGGCGCCCGAACAGCATCGTGATCGACCGCCTCGGCGTTCTCGCGAAGTTCGGAGCCGACGGAGTGATGGTTCTCGTCGCGCCCGACGGCACCACGGTGACCCTGAAGATACTCGACGGCAGTCTGCGCCCGGCCACGCTCGTCGCGCTCACGCTGCTGGCGCGCCACAGTGCGCTCGACGCGGCAGCGGTCGCCGAGGTGGTCTCCGAGCTCGACCTCACCGTGTGGGGCCGCGGAGAACCGGTGGGCGCTGTGACGGTGTCGCCAAGTCTCTGAACGTCGGCTGACCGGCCCTAGCTCTGCTTGGCGAGACGCTTCGCTCGGGCCGCGCGGGAGACCTGCGCCACCACCACGATCACGATCGCGAGCAGGAACACCGCCGACGCGATGACGTTCACCTGCGCCGGAATGCCTCGGGCCGCCGCGATGTAGATGAACTTGGGGAAGGTGTCGACCGAGCCCGAGTTGAAGTTCGTGATGATGAAGTCGTCGAAGCTCAGGGCGAAGGAGAGCAGCGCGGCCGCTGCGATGCCGGGCAGAAGCAGCGGGAAGGTGATGCGCCAGAACACCTGCGTGGGCGAACCGTAGAGGTCGCGCCCCGCCTCTTCGAGCGCGGGGTCGAGGCTCGCCACTCGCGCCTTCACCGTCACCACGACGAAGCTGATGCAGAACATCGTGTGCGCCAGGATGATGGTGAGCAGCCCCTTCTCGGTGCCGAGGGTCAGGAACTGAGCGGCGAGACCCGCGCCGAGCACGACCTCGGGCGTCGCCATCGGCAGGAAGAGCAGCAGGCTGATGGCCGACCGGAATCGGAAACGATAGCGCACGAGCGCGATCGCGATCAGGGTGCCGAGCGCGGTGGCGACGACCGTCGAGACGACGCCCACGAGGATGCTGTTGCCGAAGGCCTCGCAGAGCCCCTGCGTGTTGCAGACCGTGAGCCACTTGTCGAGGGTGAAGCCCTGCCAGGCGATGTTGAGCTTGCCGGAGTCGTTGAACGAGAACACGAAGGTGTACGCGATCGGGATGAGCAGGAACAGCAGAGCGAGCGCGGTGTAGATCGGCAGGCCGATGCCGCGCAGGCGGCTGCGGCGTCGAGGCGCCGGCGAGGGCTCGAAGGAGGCCTGCTCGAAGGCCTTCGCGGGGACCGCACTGGTCATATCAGGTCCTCCGTTCCGGAGCGGCGCACGTAGATGCCCACGATGATGAGGATGACGGCCATCAGCACGATCGACAGCGCGGCGGCGATCGGGTAGTTCTGCAGCACGAGGAAGTTGGCCTCGATCGCGTTGCCGACCATCGCCGTGGAGGAACTGCCGAGGAAGTCGCGGCTCGCGTTGATGTAGTCACCGGCCGCCGGGATGAAGGTGAGCAGGGTTCCCGAGACGATGCCGGGCATCGAGAGCGGGATGGTGACCTTGCGGAACACGGTGAACGGGCTCGCGTACAGGTCTGCTCCCGCCTCGATGTAGCGCAGGTCGAGTCGCTCGAGGGTGGCGTAGAGCGGCAAGGTCATGAAGGGGATGAAGTTGTAGGTGAGACCGAAGATCACCGAGAAGGTGGTGCCGGTGAGGTGACCGTCGGAGGGCAGGATGGCAACGGTCTTCAGGAACTGGACGATCGGCCCCTCGTCGCTCATGATCTGCTTCCAGGCGAGGGTGCGCAGCAGGAAGCTGATGAAGAAGGGCGCGATCACGAGGGTGAGCAGCAGGCTCTGCAGTAGCGGCCACCGCCGCGCCTTCACCCCGATGAAGTAGGCGATCGGGTAGCTGATGATCAGCGCGAGCACCGTGGCGATGATCGCGAAGCCGAAGGCGCGCAGCACGAGGGGCCAGTACTCGCCCATCGCGTCGGTGTAGTTCTGCCATTGGAACCCGGCTGTGTACTCCCCCACGTCGCCGTCGAGCACCGGCTGCTGGAACGAGGTGATGACGAGCGAGATCAGCGGGGCGAGGAAGAACAGCACCAGGTAGAGGATGCCGGGCAGCAGCAGCACGAGCGCGATGAAGCTCCGCTTGCGCGGTGCCTGCTCGACGACCGCTTGCGAGGAGAATGCGGTGAAGGCCATCGCGGCTCAGGCCTGTTCGAGTTCTTCTTCGAGGGCGATCCGCCGTTGGATGGCGATCGACTCGGTGGAGGCGTCGGCCGGGAAGCGCGGCACCGCGCTCGCGTCGTCGTCGAGGCCGAAGCCGTGATCGGCGTTCCACGACACCCAGACTTCCGCGCCCACGTGCACGACCGGGCCGAAGACCATGTTCTGGGCGAACACGATCAGCTCGCCCACGCCCGGCACCTCGACCAGGTACTGCGTGCTGACTCCCGAGAACGAGACGTCGGTGACCCGGCCCGGGCCGAGCACGTTGCGGCCGGCGACGGGCTGCGGCGCCTCGGTGAGCAGGCTCACCTTCTCGGGGCGCACTCCGATGGCGACCTCGCCCGCATGGCGCTTGGCGCGGGTGCGCGGCACGATGATCGGCACTCCGGCCACGTCGACCGTGATCGCGTCGGCCGTGGAGGCGGTGACGGAGCCGCTGAACAGATTCGACTGCCCGAGGAAGTTAGCCACGAACGCAGTACGCGGCAGCTCGTAGAGCTCTTCCGGCGCGCCCATCTGCTCGATGCGGCCCTTGTTCATCACGGCCACGGTGTCGGCCATGGTCATGGCCTCCTCCTGGTCGTGGGTGACGTGCAGGAAGGTGAGCCCCACCTCGGTCTGGATGGTCTTCAGCTCCAGCTGCATCTGCCGCCGGAGCTTCAGGTCGAGCGCACCGAGCGGCTCGTCGAGCAACAGCAGAGCGGGCCGGTTGACGATGGCACGGGCGAGCGCCACACGCTGCTGCTGGCCGCCCGAGAGCTGAGCCGGCCGCCTCGCGGCCAGATGGTCGAGTTCCACGAGCGCGAGCGCTTCGTGCGCCTTCGCGACCGGGTCGCTCATCTTGCGCCGGCGGAGACCGAAGGCCACGTTCTCGAGGATGGTCATGTGCGGGAAGAGCGCATACGACTGGAACACCGTGTTCACCGGCCGCTGGAACGGCTTGGTCGCCGTGACGTCTTTTCCGCCGATCAGGATCTGGCCGGCCGTCGGCTCCTCGAGCCCGGCCACCAGCCGCAGCGTGGTGGTCTTGCCGCAGCCCGAAGGACCGAGCAGGGCGAAGAACGAGCCTGCCGGGATCGACAGGTCGAGTTCTTCGATCGCGGTGAAGCCCGGGAACCGCTTCGTGATCCCCACGAGCTCGAGGTCGGCGCCCTTGTCGGCGAAGGAGGCGATGGCCATCAGCTGCCCAGGAGCACTTTCTGGAACTGGGCTCCGTAGTCGTTCTCCTCGGACGGGGTCAGCGTGCGGAAGACGTGAACCGTGGAGAGCGTCTGGTCGTCGGGGAAGATCAGCTGGTTCTCGGCGAGCTGCGGGTCGAGCGCCACGGCGGCCTCCTTGGCCCCCACGACCGGAGTCACGTAGTTGACCCAGGCGGCGAGTTCGGCGGCGACCTCCGGCTCGTAGTAGTAGTTCATGACGGCTTCGGCGTTGGCCTTGTGGGCGGAGCCCATGGGCACGACGAAGGTGTCGTTCCAGAGCGTCCCCCCGGAATCCGGGATCGCGAACTGCCACTTGTCGCCGGCTTGTGCGTTCAGGGAGGTGATGTCGCCCGACCAGCAGATCGCCGCATAGGTGTCTTCGGACTGGAGGTCGTTGAGATAGGCGTTGCCCTTGATGTTGCGGATCTGGCCGTCGGTGACCTGCTGGGTGAAGCTGTCCATCGCGTTCGCGAATTCGGTGTCGCCCCACTGGCCGGTGATGTCGACGCCCTGCGAGAGCATGATGAGACCCATCGTGTCGCGCATCTCGGAGAGCACGCCGACGCGGCCCTTGAGCGACGCGTCCCACAGCTCGTCGACGCTCTTCAGGCCGTTGGGCACCTTCTCCTTGTTCCAGCAGATGCCGGCGAACCCGCCCTGCCACGGCAGGGAGAGCTGGCGTCCCTTGTCGAAGTCGGGGTTCGCGAACGACGGGCTCAGGTTCGAGATGTTCGGGATGTTGGCGTGATCGAGGGTCTGCACGTAGCCGTTGCGAACCAGGCGCGCGACCATCCAGTCGGTGAGGCACACGGTGTCGGCACCGATGTCCTGGCCGAGGGCGAGGGCGTCTTTCGACTTCGCGTAATAGCTGTTGTTGTCGTCGACCGCCACGTTGTAGGTGACGGTGATGCCCGACTGGTCTTCGAAGCCCATCAGCGTGGGGTAGTTGCCGGCCGAGTCCTCGTCCATGTAGGCCGGCCAGTTGTCCCACCGCAGGGTCTTCTCGGTGGCGGAGACGTCGGTCGCCGGGGTGAGCGCCTTCTTCTCCGCAGGCGCGCAAGCGGCGAGCGCGAGTGCCGTGGCGCTGATGCCGGCCGCGCCGAGGAAGCCACGCCGCGTGAGATTCATCGCTCGGGCCTTCTGCATCGCCTGCGAGTGGCGGATGGCCTGAATGATCATCGGGTCTTGTGGTGGTCTCAAGGTCATGCTCTTCACGCTTTCCTCTTGGCGGACAGGCAGTGTGCGAACCACGCTTCCGAATCGTCACGGACTCGAAAATGGTAGGTCCGATACTGGCACACGCATGCCCCACTGCGACACAGGCAACAACGAAAAACCGCACTTCGAAACATAGTCTTTACGAAATCAGTGTCGTGGTGACGTGATGACCGTCGTTTTCGTCTGTCTGGACAGAGAATCCAGATCGGCTTCGGAGGTGAGCGCGCAACGGATCAGCTGCTGCCGATCGCCTCTCGGCCAGTGCAGGAGCGCCCACGGTGCGTCGTGGAACTCGAGGTGCGCCGGGGGCGGCCGGGAGCCGGTGTCGGAGCCCGGTGCGACGGGGGCGACGACCACCACCGGCGCGCCGGCCACGTGCAGCGACCCGTCGTCGGAGAGTCGCAACTCTGGCAGGCCGAGTGCGAGCGCCTGCGTGAGCAGGGTGCGGGCGAAGGCCAGGACCACGGGCCGAACGCCGCTCAGGCGGAGGATGGGCGCATCCGCGGCGCGTTCACCGACCGGGCCGGCGCGGAGCCGGAGTCGCACGGCCTCGCCCCGAGGGGTGACGCCGAGCGGGAACGCCGGAAGGGCGGGAGGGACGCGGGTGATGGCGGCAGCGG
>SCNI01000005.1 GCA_005502775.1 Microbacteriaceae bacterium 3FA27C10 | reverse complement strand
CGGGCGCGGGTGAGGCGCGAGCGGAGGGCTCGCCGGGTGCGGGCGAGGAGGGCTTCGTCGGCGGGCTGGCGGCGCTGCGCGATCGTCTGGTCGCGGGGGTGCGGAAGGCCGTGCCCGAGGCGGTGCTGCGAGGCGACCCGGAGGCATCCGGCCGCCTGCCCGGCAACGCCCACTTCACGTTCCCGGGCTGCGAGGGCGATTCGCTGCTGTTCCTGCTCGATCTGGCGGGCTTCTCGGTGTCGACCGGGTCGGCCTGCCAGGCGGGTGTGCCCGAGATCTCGCACGTGCTGACGGCGATGGGCGTGCCCGACGACGAGGCGCGCGGCGCCCTGCGCTTCACGCTCGGGCACGGCACCACGGCCGCGGAGGTCGACGCCCTCGTGGCCGCACTTCCGGCGGCCTATGCGTCGGCGCGCAAGGCCGGGTTCTCCACGCGCGAGGTCACGCCCGTCGCGCGCTGACGAGCATCCGCTGCGCTTGCCTGCCCACCCGCCTGTCGCCCACTAAGGTTTCCGCGCTCGCTCGTCGAGGTCGCGCTACGTGCTGTATCCGCACGCCACGAGAGCAGTTGGCGCGACCTCGTTGAACGCGGAGAGCCTCTCGCCTGGGGAGAAGCGCTTTCGGGGGTGCCGGGCGAGGCAGGATGTGCGCATGAGCAGAGCACTCCCGCCCGGCCTGGGTGAGCATCCTTTCTCCGTGCGGCAGGGAGAGGCGGCGGGGCTGAGCCGTGGCCGGATGCGCGGCCGCGACCTCGCTCGTCCGTTCCGCGGCGCGCGGGTCGGGCGCTCCGTGCGGCCGACGCTCCTGGAGCGATGCGCCGCATACGCGTGCCGGTGCCCGCCGGGTCACTTCTTCAGCCACGTCACCGCGGCCCTGCTGTGGAACGTGCCTCTGCCTCGCGAGCTCGAGCGCGGAGGTGCGCTCGAGGTGGCGGTGCTCAAGCCGGGAGCGATGCCGAGGTCGGCGGGAATCCGCGGGCATCGACTCGCCGGCGACGGCATCCGTGTGATGAAGCGTCACGGGCTGGATGTCGCCGACCCGGCGTCCCTGTGGTGTCAGCTTGCTCGGGTGCTCTCGCACGACGATCTGGTTGCGGCCGGCGATCACCTCGTGCTCGTGCCTGCTCGCCTTGAGCCCGCCGACCCGCGACCGTATGTCGAGCTGGCGGAGCTGCAGCGGCGGGTGGCCGCGTTCCGAGGACGCGGAGCGCCCGCTCTCCGGCGGGCGATGGCGGCAGTGCGCCAGGGAGCCGAGTCTCGCGCGGAGACGCACTTGCGGCTCGCGATGGTGCGTGCGGGGCTGCCCGCGCCCGAACTGCAAGGGGAGATCCGGAATGCCCGCGGCGGGTTCCTCGGCCGGGCCGACATGGTCTACCGATTCCAGCGGGTGATCGTCGAATACAACGGTGACCACCATCGCACCGATCCCCAGCAGTTCGAGGACGACCTGGTGCGCATCGAGTCGTTCCGCGACGATGGCTGGACGGTGGTCGAGGTGCGCAAGCGCGGCCTGTACGTGACCCTTTCGGCGACGCTCGCGCGCATCCGCCGCGCCTTGGCCTTCTGATTCGCGCTCCGCTCTGTCGCGCCTGCGCCCGCCCGCGCCTGGAGGTCTCGTGCGCAGAGCTCGATCGTCCCGTGAGGTCGCGCCAAGTGTCGAGCCGCGGGCCACGTCGAGCACCTGGCGCGACCTCATCACCGTGGTGGGCACGGATGCGCGGGGCGGGCGAGCGAGCGGCGCGCGGGTGCGGGTGCGGGTGCGGGCAGCAGAGCGGGCGTCGCGGGTCAGAGGTTCAGGGTGGTGAGCACGGCCAGGTGGTCGCTCGCGCCGGCGTGGAGCGTGGTGCTCGAGGTCACCTGCATGCCGCGCTGCAGCACGTGGTCGAGCCGCGTGAGCGGGGTCGACGCCGGCCAGGTGAAGCCGAATCCGCCGGAGGACTGGTTCGCCTCGGAGAGCTGGTCGGTCAGCCCGGCGATGTTGCGATCGGAGCTGCCCGCGTTGAAGTCGCCCAGCATCAGCAGTCGCGCGTTCTCGTCGCGGGGCACGTAGCTCGCGAGGTTCGCGAGCATGGTGTCGCGGGCGGCATGGTCCTCGGGCCGGGCCGACGCGGCATGGATGACGTAGATGCTCACGAGGCCCGCCGGGGTCTGCAGGTCGGCGGCGATCGCGCGCTGCCAGCCGAGCCCGAGGTCGAGCGGCTGGGCGTTCTCGATGGGGTAGACGCTCCACACCCCCACCGTGCCGATGCCGTAGGAATAGGGGTAGGCGGCGCCGAGCGCCGCGCTCACCTCGTCGCGCGCGGTCGAGTCCATCTCCTGCAGCGCGATGACCTGGGCTCCGGTGGCGGCGAGGGTGCGCGCCGAGTCGCCGGCGGTGCCCGCGCCGGCGTTCACGTTCTGGCTCGCCACGGTGAGCGTGCTCGCGGAGGCCGTGGGGGCGCTCCAGGAGAGAGGCACGATCCCGGGCACGAACATCACTCCCCACACCACCGCCGGCACCAGGGCCGCGATGACCGCCCCTCGGCTGCGTGTGACGAGCGCGGCGATGACGAGTACCGGCACGCCGAGGCCGAACCACGGCAGGGCCGAATCGACGAGCAGCCCGATGCCGAAGACCTCGGGCACGAGCACGTGCAGAGCGAGGCCGAGCGCGAGGAGCAGCGAGAGGGCGCACACCAGCACGGCGAAGGCCCTGCGTGGTCGGCTCGTGCGGCGTGGAGTGGGCTGTCGGGTCTCGCGCGGCGTCTCGAGTAGTGCTGACATCACGGTCATTCTGCACTCCGGCCCTGAACTTTGCCCGTCTCCCGGGAAAGACGCGCGGATATCCACAGCAACTCTTGCGGGCCGCATTCTCCACAGCCTGATTCCGCCCGGCCCGCTGTCGGGACCCCACCGTATGCTGGAGGCATGAAAGTTCTCGCAGCCATGAGCGGAGGTGTCGACTCCGCGGTCGCCGCCGCCCGCGCGGTCGAGGCGGGTCACGAGGTCGTCGGCGTGCACCTGGCGCTCAGCCGTATGCCCGGCACGCTCCGCACGGGCAGCCGGGGCTGCTGCACCATCGAAGACTCCATGGATGCGCAGCGTGCCGCGAACAAGATCGGCATCCCTTACTACGTGTGGGACTTCTCGGAGCGCTTCAAGGCCGACGTGGTCGACGATTTCATCGCCGAATACACCGCCGGCCGTACTCCCAACCCGTGCATGCGCTGCAACGAGCGCATCAAGTTCGCCGCCCTGCTCGAGAAGGCGCTCGACCTCGGCTTCGACGCCGTGTGCACAGGCCACTACGCCACGGTCACGACGGATGCACGCGGCAACCGCGAACTGCACCGCGCCGCCGCCTGGGCCAAAGATCAGAGCTACGTGCTCGGGGTGCTCACCGCCGAGCAGCTCGCCCACAGCATGTTCCCGCTCGGTGCCACCCCCTCGAAGGCCGAGGTGCGCGCCGAGGCCGCGGCCCGCGGGTTCTCCGTCGCGAACAAGCCCGACAGCCACGACATCTGCTTCATCCCCGACGGCAACACGAGCGGCTGGCTCGCCGACAAGGTCGGCACCGCCACGGGCGAGATCCTCGACCGCTCCGGCGCCGTCGTGGGCTCCCACGAGGGGGCGCACGCCTTCACGGTCGGGCAGCGTCGCGGCCTCAAGCTCGGCATGCCGGCGGCCGACGGCAAGCCGCGCTTCGTGCTCGAGGTGCGCCCGAAGACCAACACGGTGGTGGTGGGCCCGAAGGAGGCGCTCGACATCGCCGAGATCGCGGGCGCGCGCTTCACCTGGGCCGGGCTCGCGCCCGAGCATCCGGAGCTCGACTTCGCGTGCGAGGTGCAGATCCGCGCACACGCCGACCCCGTCGAGGCCGTGGCGCGCGTGCGCTCCTCGGCCGACGGCAGCCCCGAGCTGGTCATCACGCCGAACACCCCGCTCAACGGTGTGGCGCCCGGGCAGACCGCGGTGGTCTACGTCGGCACCCGGGTGCTCGGGCAGTGCACCATCGACCGCACGGTGAGCGCTGTTCCGGTTGCGGCCGGGCCCGTCGGTGTCGGTCTCGGTGTCGCTGCCGCAGCTGCGGGCGTTGCGGGCTGATGCCGCGCGGGGCGAAGACGGTGGTTGCGGGAGCCGCCGGGGCGCAGGCCGAAGAGACTCTGCCCGAGGCCGCACCGGCCGATCTCGAGGCGGCGAAGACCGAGGCCCAGCAGCTCACCACGCGCATCCTGGAACTGCGAGACGAGTACTACGAGAAGAACGCGTCGACCGTCTCCGACAAGGAGTACGACCAGCTGGTGCGACGCCTCGACGCCCTGGAGCGCGCGCATCCTGAGCTGCAGTCCCACGACAGCCCCACGCAGACGGTGGGCGGCCGGGCCGTCACCACCATGTTCACCCCCGTCACCCACGCCGAGCGCATGCTCAGCCTCGACAACGTCTTCAGCGAAGAAGAGCTCGACGAGTGGGCCGCCAAGGTCGAGCGCGACGCCGGGCGAACGCGGGTGCGCTACCTCAGCGAACTCAAGATCGACGGGCTCGCCATCAACCTCCGCTACGAGAACGGCGTGCTCGTCACAGCCGCGACCCGTGGCGACGGTGTGGTGGGCGAAGACGTCACCGAGAACGTGCTGCAGATCGCATCGATCCCTGCGCGCCTGGCCGGCACCGGGCATCCGCCGCTCGTCGAGGTGCGTGGTGAGATCTTCTTCCCGGTCGCGGCGTTCGACGAACTGAACGCGGCTCAGGAGGCCGCGGGCGAGCGTGTGTTCGCGAACCCCCGCAATGCGGCCGCGGGCTCGTTGCGGCAGAAGTCCGAGGGCAAGAACGAGAAGCAGCTCGCGCTCGTCACGGCGCGACTGCACCGGCTGCGGATGCTCGTGCACGGCATCGGCGCCTGGCCGAACCCGCCGGTGCAGGCCCAGTCCGAGGTCTACGAGCTGCTCGCCACCTGGGGGCTGCCCACCTCGACCCACTATCGCGTGTTCGACACGATCGGCGAGGTGGCGGAGTTCATCCGCTACTACGGCATCCACCGCGCGAGCGTGGAGCACCAGATCGACGGCATCGTGGTGAAGGTCGACGACCTCGCGCTGCACGGCGAGCTCGGTGCCACCAGTCGCGCACCGCGCTGGGCCACGGCTTACAAGTACCCGCCCGAAGAAGTGAACACGAAGCTGCTCGACATCGTGGTGAGTGTCGGCCGCACCGGGCGTGCCACGCCGTTCGCGGTGATGGAGAAGGTCGAGGTCGCGGGCTCCGAGGTGCGGCAGGCGACGCTGCACAACCAAGACGTGGTGAAGGCCAAGGGCGTGCTCATCGGCGACACCGTGGTGCTGCGCAAGGCCGGAGACGTGATCCCCGAGGTGCTGGGCCCGGTCGTCGAGCTCCGAGACGGTTCCGAGCGCGCCTTCGTGATGCCCGAGTTCTGCCCCGAGTGCGGCACCGCGCTCGCGCCGGCGAAAGAGGGCGACATCGACCTGCGCTGCCCGAACTCGCGCAGCTGCCCGGCGCAGGTGCGCGGCCGGGTGGAGCACGTGGGCTCGCGCGGCGGCCTCGACATCGAGGTGCTCGGCGAGGTGGCGGCGGCGGCGCTCACGCAGCCGCTCGAGCCGGCCGATCCGCCGCTCCACACCGAGGCCGGACTGTTCTCGCTCACGCCGGCCGACTTGTTCCCGATCCGGGTGATCGTGCGCGACTCCGAGACGGGCATGCCCAAACTCGACAGAGACGGCGAATCGCCCAAGGTGGTGGCCCCGTTCCGGCGCAAGCGCCAGAAGAGCGACCCGGCCTTCGACCCGGAGGCCTCGGGTGCCGCGTTCGACGGAGACGCCGAATCCGTGCTCTCCTCCAACGCGCTCAAGCTGCTCGACGAGATCGACAAGGCGAAGACCAAGCCGCTCTGGCGCATCCTGGTGTCACTGAGCATCCGGCACGTCGGTCCGGTGGCCGCGCGGGCGCTCGCCGACTACTTCGGCTCGCTCGACGCGATCCGCGCCGCCACCCGCGAGGAGCTCGCGGCGGTCGACGGCGTCGGCGGCATCATCGCCGACGCCCTGATCGACTGGTTCGCCGTCGACTGGCACGTCGAGATCATCGATCGCTGGGCCGAGGCGGGCGTGCAGTTCAGCACCCCCGGGCATCCCGGTCCGGGCGCCGCCGTGGGCAGCGGGGGAGTGCTCGACGGAGTCACCGTCGTGGCCACCGGTTCGCTCGAGGGCTTCACCCGTGAGGGAGCGCTCGAGGCCATCATCCAGGCCGGCGGCAAGGCGGCCTCGAGCGTCAGCAAGAAGACCGACTTCGTGGCGGCCGGCCCCGGCGCGGGCTCGAAGCTCGGCAAGGCCGAGGCCCTGGGTCTGCGCATCATCGACGCGGCCGAGTTCGCCATCCTCGTCACGCAGGGTCCGGATGCGCTCGGCCCGGCGCCCGAGGCCGCCGAGGCCGCACAGCCCGGCGGCGACAGCGCCGCCGACAGCGCTCCAGCAGACGACACCGGCACCGAAGCGTGAGCGCGGGGCGGTTCTTCGCGGGCGTCGCTGCGGCGGCGGCGCTGGCCACGGCGGCCACCGGCGCCGCCCTCGCCGTGCGCGCTCTCACCTCGCCGTGGCCCTCCGTGCGGGTCATCCGCGCCGTCTTCGACAAGGGCGCCCGCGCGACCATCGCCGAGATGGAACCGCACGTGCCGGCCGCGACCTTCCGCGAGCACCGCGATGTCGTGTACGGAGCCTCGGGGCGCAACACCTCCTACGACGTTGTGCTGCCTGCGGGTGCCGGCGACGGCCCACTGCCGGTCGTGTTCTGGGTGCACGGCGGCGCCTGGATCTCCGGAGACAAACGCGATGTGCTGCCCTATCTGCGCATCCTGGCCGCCGACGGCTATGCGGCGGTCGGCGTGAACTACACGGTCTCGCCCGAGGCGGTCTATCCCACCGCCGTCACCCAGCTCGCCGCGGCGCTCGCGCACCTCACGGCGCACGCGGCGGATTTCGGCATCGACCCCGGTCGCATCGTGATCGCGGGCGATTCCGCGGGCGCTCAGCTCGCGAGCCAACTCACGGCGCTCGTCGTCGACCCGGCCTCCGCCCTGACACTCGGTGTCGAGCCGCCGGTCTCACCCGAACAGCTCGCCGGGCTCATCCTGCACTGCGGCGTCTACGACCTCGCAGCCATGAGCGGTCTCACCGGAGTGCTGGCCTGGGGATTCCGCACGGCGCTGTGGGCCTACACGGGCTCGAAGGACTGGTCGGGCACGCCGGCCGGCGCGACCATGTCGACCGTCCACCGGGTGAGCCCCCGGTTCCCGCCCACGCTCATCTCGGGCGGCAACGGCGACGGGCTCACGGCCGGCCAGTCGCATCCGATGGCCGAGCGGATGCGCGAAGCCGGCGTCGACGTCACCCCGGTCTTCTGGCCCGACGACCATGAGCCCGCACTGCCGCACGAATACCAGTTCCACCTCGACCTCGCCGAGGCGCGGGAGATGCTCGGGCTCAGCCGTGCGTTCCTCGGCAGGGTGACGGCGCCGGAACCGGCACCCGGCGCGTCCGGGCCCGATGCATCCGCACCCCACGTCTCCGCCCCCGCGCCGCCCGCCGCCACCGAATAGAATTGCCCCACACCCCTCGCGAACAGAACACCGGAGCACCATGTCCGAAATCACACAGGAGCAGGTCGCGCATCTCGCGAACCTCGCCCGGATCGCCCTGACACCCCAGGAGATCGAGAGCCTCACCTCCGAGCTCGGCTCGATCGTCGACAACGTCGCGAAGGTGTCCGAGGTGGCGACCGACGACGTTCCGGCCACGAGCCACCCCATCCCGCTCGTCAACGTCTATCGCGACGACGTTCCCGGCGCCACGCTCACGACCGAGCAGGCCCTCGCCGGGGCGCCCGACCACGACGGCTCCCGCTTCCGGGTGACCGCGATTCTCGGAGAGGAGCAGTGATGAGCCACCACGAACACGAACTCATCCGACTCTCCGCCGCCGCCCTCGCCGAGAAGCTCGGTTCGGGAGAGGTCAGCGCCGTCGAAGCCACCCGTGCGCACCTCGATCGCATCGAGGCGGTCGACGCCGACGTGCACGCGTTCCTGCACACCGCACCCGAGCTGAGCCTCGCGGCCGCGGCCGCGATCGACGAGCGGCGGGCGAACGGCGAGTCGCTGCATCCGCTCGCCGGCGTTCCGATCGCCATCAAAGACGTCATCGTCACCAACGACATGCCCACGACGAGCGGCTCGAAGATCCTCGAGGGCTGGGTTCCGCCCTACGACGCCACCGTCATGACGAAGCTGCGCGCAGCCGGCCTGGTGCCGATCGGCAAGACGAACATGGACGAGTTCGCGATGGGCTCCTCCACCGAGCACTCCGCCTACGGGCCCACGCACAACCCGTGGGACCTCGAGCGCATCCCGGGCGGCTCCGGCGGCGGCTCGGCCGCGGCGGTCGCGAGCTTCGAGGCGCCGCTCGCCCTCGGCAGCGACACCGGCGGTTCGATCCGCCAGCCCGCGCACGTGACCGGCACGGTCGGGGTGAAGCCCACCTACGGCGGAGTCAGCCGCTACGGGGCCATCGCCCTCGCGTCGAGCTTCGACCAGATCGGTCCGGTGAGCCGCACGGTGCTCGACTCGGCGCTGCTGCACGACATCATCGGCGGCCACGACCCGCGCGACTCCACCTCGCTCACCGACGAGTGGCCCTCGATGGCCGAGGCCGTGCGCCGGGCCGACGTCAAGGGTCTGCGCATCGGCGTGATCTCGCAGCTCACCGGAGACGGCTTCCAGCCCGGTGTGCTCGAGCGCTTCCGTGAGGCCCTCGACCTCCTCGCCGCCGCCGGCGCCGAGATCGTCGACGTGAGCCTGCCGAGCCTCGAGTACGCCATCGCCGCCTACTACCTGATCATGCCCGCCGAGGCGTCGAGCAACCTCGCCAAGTTCGATTCCGTGCGCTTCGGCCTGCGGGTGAACCCGCCCGGCGGTGGCACGGTCGAAGACGTCATGTCGGCCACCCGAGAGCAGGGCTTCGGGGCCGAGGCCAAGCGCCGCATCATCCTCGGCACCTATGCGCTCAGCGCCGGCTACTACGACGCCTACTACGGGAGCGCCCAGAAGGTGCGCACGCTCGTGCAGCGCGACTTCGCCGCGGCCTTCGGCCAGGCCGACGTGCTCGTCTCACCCACCGCGCCGACCACGGCGTGGAAGCTCGGGGCCAACCTCGACGACCCGATGGCGATGTACCTCAACGACATCGCCACCATCCCGGCGAACCTCGCCGGCATCCCCGGCATCTCGCTTCCCGTGGGGCTGGCCGCGGAAGACGGGCTGCCCGTCGGCATCCAGTTCCTCGCCCCCGCCCGCGAAGACGCCCGCCTCTACACCGTCGGCGGGGCCCTCGAACGGATGCTCGAAGACGGCTGGGGCCACCCCCTCATCAGCCGCGCCCCCGACCTCGCCCCGAGCGAGATGACCGCCGCACAGGAAGGAGCCGTCTGATGGCCAAGGCCAAACTGATGGACTTCGACAAGGCCCTCGAGCTCTTCGAACCCGTTCTCGGCTTCGAGGTGCACGTGGAGCTCAGCACGAAGACGAAGATGTTCTCCGACGCGCCGAACTACTTCGGCGGCGAGCCGAACACCAACATCACCCCCGTCGACCTGGGGCTGCCGGGCTCGCTCCCCGTGGTGAACGGCGAGGCCGTGCGCTACAGCATCAGCCTCGGGCTCGCCCTGGGCTGCTCGATCGCGGAGTCGAGCCGCTTCGCGCGCAAGAACTACTTCTACCCCGACCTGGCCAAGAACTACCAGATCTCGCAGTTCGACGAGCCGATCGCCTTCGGCGGCTCGGTCGACGTCGAACTGCCCGACGGCCGCCTGTTCACGGTGCCGATCGAGCGCGCGCACATGGAGGAGGATGCGGGCAAGCTCACTCACGTCGGCGGCGCCACCGGGCGCATCCAGGGTGCCGAGTACTCCCTCGTCGACTACAACCGTGCGGGTGTGCCGCTCGTGGAGATCGTCACCGACATCATCTACGGCGCCGAGGCCGACGCGCCGGAACTCGCGAAGGCCTACGTATCGACGATCCGGGACATCGTGGTGTCGCTCGGCATCTCCGAGGCGCGGATGGAGCGCGGCAACCTGCGCTGCGACGCGAACATCTCGCTGCGGCCGCGCACCGCGCCGGGCGAGCCGCCTGCGAAGCTCGGTACCCGCACCGAGACGAAGAACGTGAACTCGCTGCGCTCGGTGGAACGGGCCATCCGCTACGAGATCCAGCGCCAGGCGCAGATCCTCGCCGACGGTGGCACCATCACGCAGGAGACCCGGCACTGGCACGAGGACACCGGCACCACCTCGGCCGGCCGCCCGAAGTCCGACGCCGACGACTACCGCTACTTCCCCGAGCCCGACCTGCTGCCCGTTCAGCCCTCGGCCGAGCTGATCGAGGAACTGCGCGCAGCCCTGCCCGAGCCGCCGGCCGCCCGTCGTCGCCGCCTGAAGCAGGAGTGGGGCTTCACCGACCTCGAGTTCCAGGACGTGCAGAACGCCGGGCTGCTGGTGGAGGTCGCCGAGACCGTCGCCGCCGGCGCGAGCCCGCAGGCCGCCCGCAAATGGTGGTCGGGAGAGATCTCGCGCCTCGCCAACGCCCGCGACGCCGAGGCGGCGAGCCTCGTCTCGCCCGCCGACGTGGCCGCGCTCGTGTCGCTCATCGACTCGGGCGCGCTCAACGACCGCCTGGCCCGCCAGGTGCTCGAGGGCGTGATCGACGGCGAGGGAACACCGCAGGAGGTCGTGGATGCTCGTGGTCTCGCGGTCGTGAGCGACGACGGCGCCCTCATCGCCGCCATCGACGAGGCTCTCGCCGCGCAGCCCGACGTGCTCGCGAAGATCCGCGACGGCAAGGTGCAGGCCGCCGGCGCCGTGATCGGCGCGGTCATGAAGGCCATGAAGGGCCAGGCCGACGCGGCGCGCGTGCGCGAGCTGGTGCTGGAGCGCGCGGGAGCGAGCTAGAGCGCGGCGGCGTGTGCCCCGTTCGGGTGTCGGGGGTCGCTCGTAGAGTGACGATATGAACGTGGTGCTCGCCCAGATCGTGGTCACGACCATCAGTGTGACGGGCGGTGCCCTGCTCGCTCTGCTGATCGACCGCGGCAAGGGGCGCCGGGCCGAACGACTCGCCGAGGTCAACGCCCTACGACTGCTGATCGTCGAGATCGCCTCCCGGCGGGCGCTCGCGCCACGGCAGCTCGCGGCCCCGCTCACCCTCGACCGGGCCGATCCCGACTCCGACCTCACGCGCGTGATGCGCTCCGTCGTGCTGATGCGCAAAGACGTGCGCATCGCACGGCGCTTTCTGCGCGGTCGCTCCGGGGCGTGGAGCCCGCTCAACGGCATGGTCTCGGCGTGCAACATCTTCATCGAGAACGTCGACGAGACGCCGTCGAGCATCGTGGCCGAGCTCGAGCTGCTGCGCGTCGAGCTCGACGCCCTGCTCCTGGAGCTGTGCGCCGCGCATCCGAACGAGCTCGTCTACCAGGCGGCAGGCTCTCTGGCCTACCGCCGCCCGGTGGCGACCGGTATCGGCGAGTAGAACCGCCGCCGGCCGCGGAGGGAGCCTAAGCCGAGACCCGGTCGTCGCGCCCGGTCAGTGCGAGCAGCCTCGACTGCAGCGGAGCATCCTCACCCACCGGGATCGGTGAGGCGAACAGCCCGCTGGCCTCGAGGGTCTCCCGCTGGGGCTCGAACACCGTCCAGACCGCGGCGACGAGCTCCTCGTCGAGGGCCTCTTCTGCGCCCACGGCCCGGGCGAGGTCCCACGTGTGGATCGTGACATCGGCCACCTGCTCCTTGAGGTAGTCGATCACCTCGACCGTGTCGTAGGAGAGGTTCACCGGCTGCTCGGGCGAGGCGTCGTGCCAGGCCGTGGTGGCCGCGAGCGAGTAGCGGTGCCATTCCTCCGCCAGGTTCTCGCCCAGCTTGTGCAGTCGGCTCTGGGCCTGCTTGGTGCTGAGCCCCGAGAGCAGCCAGGGAACCCACTGCTGCTCCTCGATGACGTGACGCACGAGATCGGCGGTGTCCCAGTCGCCATCCGGCGTGGGCGCTGTCCAATCGCTCACGAGCGCGACGCGCGCACCGAACTCCTGGTGGGCTCTCTTCTGCAGCCGAAGCCACGTGGTGGCCTCGTGGCCGAGCGGGGAAGGGGAAGTCATGCGTTGGCTCCTGTCGATCTCTATTGTCAAGGATCTGCCGGCGGACCGCATTCCTGTGTGGCGTGCTCCCGCGCTCGCCGTGGGCGAACACGCTAGGGTCGGCCTGTGAATCCGATCGTGCGCGCCTTCGCCCCCGCCGACCTCGACCGGGTGGTCGAACTCAACCGGGCCGCCGTGCCCGCGGTCAACGACGTCGACGGCGAGCGGATGCTCGAACTGGTGGGCCTCTCGCACGCGGCGGTCGTGGTGGCCGACTCCGCGCATCCGGATGTCGTGTTCGGCTTCGCACTGACCATGCGGCCCGGCGCCGATTACGACAGCGAGAACTACCGCTGGTTCCGTGCCCGCGGTGACGACTTTCTCTACCTGGACCGCATCGTCGTGGCCGACGGCCACCGCGGCGCCGGCCTCGGTACCCGGCTCTACGATGCCGTGTTCGCCGAGGCCCGCGCCATCGGAGCCGCCGAGGTCGACTGCGAGGTCAATGTCGAGCCGCCGAACCCCGGCTCGCTCGCGTTCCACTCCCGCCTCGGCTTCGTCGAGGTCGGCCGCCAGGCCACGAAGGGGGGCACCGTGGTGGTGGCCCTCCTGGCGGTGACGCTCAGCTGAGGCGGTGCGCCGGCGCGGTGGTCTTCGCCGGGTCGCGTTCGGCGAGCCCGCCGATCGCCTCGTCGATGCGCGCGAGCGCCTCGGCCGGGATGACGACGCCCGAGGCCTTCACGTTGGACTCCACCTGCTCGGGTCGCGAGGCGCCGATGAGGGCGGAGGCCACGTTGTCGTTCGACAGCACCCAGGCGATGGCGAGCTGGGCGAGCGTCAACCCGAGTTCCTCGGCCACAGGCTTCAGCCGCTGCACGCCCTCGAGCACGTCGTCGCTCATCCAGGACTTCACCATGTCTGCGCCACCCTTCGCATCCGTGGCCCGGCTGCCCTCCGGGGCGGGCTGCCCCGGCAGGTACTTGCCGGTGAGCACGCCTTGCGCCACGGGCGACCACACGATCTGCGAGATGCCGAGCTCGCGCGACGCCGGAACGACCTCCTCCTCGATCACACGCCACAGCATCGAGTACTGCGGCTGGTTCGAGATGAGCTGCACGCCGAGCTCCTTCGCGAGCGCATGGCCGTCGCGCAGCTGCTGCGCGTTCCACTCGCTCACGCCGATGTAGAGCGCCTTGCCCTGCCGCACCACGTCGGCGAAGGCCTGCATGGTCTCCTCGAGCGGGGTCTCGACGTCGTAGCGGTGCGCCTGGTAGAGGTCGACGTAGTCAGTCTTCAGGCGGCGGAGCGAGGCGTCGATCGATTCGCGGATGTGCTTGCGCGAGAGCCCCGTGTCGTTCGGCCCCATCGGGCCGGTGGGGAAGTAGACCTTGGTGAAGATCTCGAGCGACTCGCGGCGCTGCCCGGCGAGCGCGTCGCCGAGAACGGTCTCGGCCGCGGTGTTCGCGTAGGTGTCGGCCGTGTCGAAGGTGGTGATGCCGTTGTCGAGGGCCGCCTGCACACACCGCACCGCGGTGTCGTTCTCCACCTGCGACCCGTGGGTCAGCCAGTTTCCGTAGGTGATCTCCGAGATCTTGAGTCCGCTGTTGCCGAGGTATCGAAACTTCATACCTTCACGCTACTCCCGCGTGGAGAACGTTCTGAGCGCCTGCCGCGCCGAGAGCGTCGGCAGGTAGGCACGGGCGAGTGCGAGCCCGATGTTCGGCAGGTTGAGGGGGTCGCGGTAGCAGAGGTAGAGCTCGTGGAACTCGGGCCGGAACTTCATCTTGAACCGCAGCAGGGACTGGAAGCCGTACACCGGTTCCAGGGTGCGACTGAGGAACGAGAGGATGCCGGCAGTCGGCTCCTCGGAGCCCGGTTCGGCCGCACTCCCGGTCATACCGTCGGCCGCGCTCATCGCGAGCGGCGCCCCCGACAGGCTCACGAACCCGACTTGCTCGTCGCGCGCCCGCAGGATGGTCTGAGCGATGAGGAACTCCATCAGCCCGTTCATGCTGTCGGGGCGGCGGCGCATGAAGTCGAGCGTCCAGCCCACCACGACGCCGTTCTCGAAAGTCGGCAGCCAGCTCGTGACGCCCTCGACGCGGTTGTCGGCGCCGATCGCCACCATCAGCCGCACCTCGGGGTCGATCAGCTCGTCGGTGCTGCCGAGAGTGAAGCCCATCTCCGGGAGATCCTTCTCGGCCACCCACAACTCCGAGATCTCACGGATCTGTGCGGTGACGAAGGCTCCGAGCTGCGAGTAGGGCCCCCATTCCGCTCGCACCCCCTCCTTCACAGCGCGGTTGATGGAGGTGCGGATGTCCTGCATCTTCTTGCCCTCGAGCGACCAGGCGGCCGGATGCACGACCGTCTCCTCGGCCACGCGCATCGACGACCAGCCCGCGGCCACGAGCTCGTCCCGCAGCTCCACGGTGACCGAGTAGAACGCGGGAGTCCAGCCGTGGTCGGTGCAGAAGGTGCTGAAGGCGTGGGCGGTCGCCGGATGCCCGCCCGGCCGGCCCAACGGATCCCCGGTCGTGATCGCCACATTGTTCACCACCCGGTAGGCGACCGCCCCGCCGTCGGGCGCGAACCAGTAGTGGTTGCCGCTCCAGGTCGTCATCCAGGACAGGGTGCCTCCCGAGCCCGCGACGAGCAGCTCGCGCGCGCGGCTGGCATCCGACACCGAACCCAGCGGACTCACGCGCCGCATCGCGACGACCGCCGCGACGATGGCAGACACCCAGAACACCGGGCCGACCCACTGCGAGGCGATCACGGCGACCGGCCCGGTCGGGAAGATGTCGGCGGGCTCGAAGGAGAGGAACCCCACGGGCACGAAGCGTTCGGGGAGGTCGAGCAACAGGTCGCCCAAGCTCGCCCTCGGGGTGAACTGATCACGCACGGTGTACGCGATCGCCAGGTAGACGGCGGAGGTGCTGACGAACAGGCCCACGACGATGCCGAGGAAGCGCAGGGCGGAGCCACGCCCGATCTGATCGGGGAAGAGGCGTAGTGAGGCCACGAGCAGCGCGGCGATCGCCAGCGGCACCAGGGCTGACACGATCTCGAACGGCCGGTAGTCCTCCGCAGCCGCCGTCTGGAACGCCGTGTAGGTGCTGCTGGAGAGCAGCGGGAAGAAGCCGAAGTAGATGGCGGCGAGCAGGGCCAGCGCGACGTTGATCCACACGGCCAGCCAGAGAGCCACCCGCCGGCCGCGCTGGATTCCCCAGGCCGACACGAGCAGCGCCACCAGCGGCAGCAACGTCAGCAGCACCGCACCCGGCCCGTCGAGCCGCGAGAGGGCGAGGGCGTTCACGCAGTGCTTCGTGTAGTCGGTCGTCTGGCAATGAGCCGCGATGGCGGCGTAGTCGCGCAGCGGGTCGCGGAACAGCAGGCCCAGCGGGTTCAGCACGCCGTTGCCGGTGGGGGAGGCGATGGTCACGAGTGGGCCGAGCGCGGTCACCGCCACGAGGGCGGCGAGCAGCGTGCGGGACTCGCGGCGGGTGGCGCGCGGGCGGCGCACGACGATGCGTGTGCGGGCCATCGCCATCCCGAGCAACAGGCCGACCAGCGCCGCGAACAGGCGGTACACGTCGGAGGGCTGCCCGGAGTAGAGCACGAAGACGAGGATGGCGGCGAAGCCCACGATGCGCACCCGGCGCTTCACGAGCGGGCCGGTGAAGGCGCTCGCGGCCATGACCACGCCCACCACGCCGATGATCGGGTCCACGGTGCGGTGCGTGCGGGTGATCTCGGCCGAGTAGAGGTCGACCACCACGCCCGCGGCCTGGAACAGCAGCCCGAGAACGATGCCCACCACGGTCACCACCACGAAGCTGATCGCGGTGCGCAGGTGCCCCATCCGCCGTTCGGCCCAGCCCATACCCAGCAGCAGGGCGAGCACCGCGAAGACGAGCACGACGGGGTTCCAGACGAAGAAGACCGAGGTGATGGTGGAGAGCCAGTCGTGCTGCACGAAGACGGCGTCGAAACCGGTCGAGACGAAGGCGTCGATCCCTCCGCGCACCCGGCCGGGATGCATGCTGATGCGCACGATGCTCGCCGCCAGGACGAGGGCGATGACCGCCCAGGTCACGGGGATGGAACGCGCCATCCGGCCGGCGGCCCTCAGGAACCGGCGCCGCGCATCCTGGCGTTCGTTGCTCATCGTCTCGTTTCGTGGTGCAGGGGTCGATCGCCGTGCCGGAGCCGGCACGCGATCAGCGGTTCAGACCCCAGTGATCGGCGATCAGACCGAGGCCTTGCGCGAACACGTACGACCACGTCGTCGCGTCGTGCGCGCTGCCCGACGCCTCAATGTAGGTGGCCGCCATCCCAGCAGCCTGAGCGTCGGCATAGAGAGTTTGAATACCCGGCTTGTAATTCTTGTCTTCGCTGCCCACGCCGAACACGGCGAAGGTGTCGGTGTAGGGCGCTTTGGCGGCCATGATGGCCGCCGGATAGGCGGCGGCGTACTTCGCGGCATCCCCGCCGAAGCCCTTGGCGATGGTGGTCTGGGCATCGCCGATCTTCGGGTACTCCTCGCCGGAGGCGTCGAGGATGGCCCCGAAGAGCTCCGGATGCGCGGCGCCGAGCTGGATCGAGCAGGTTCCGCCCTGCGAATAGCCGCCGATGCCCCAGTAGTGCGGGCTCGGCAGCACCGGGAGGTTGGCGTTGATCCAGGCTGGAACGTCGACGGTGAGGTAGGTGGCGGAATTGCCGATCGGCGAGTCGACGCACATCGGGTTCACGGTGGGGGCGCCCAGTTGATCGGGGGAGACGACGATCGGGGCGAGGCCCTGGTGCGCGGCGGCATAGGCGTCGAGGCTCTGTTGGAGCTTGGCGGTGGTGAGCGGCTGGTCGGGTGTGCCCGGCTGGCCGGAGAGCATGATGAGCACGGGGAGCTTCGGCGGGTTCGCGGTGAGCGCGGCCGGCGGCAGATAGACCACCGCCTCCCGCGCGGGGAAGCCGGAGACCGTGGCAGGGATCGTCACCGAGGAGACGGAGCCGGCCGTGGGCATCCCGGCGGGCGCGGTCCAGTTCTCGATCGTGTTGGGGTTCGCGGTGTCGCTCTTCGCGATGCTGGGCAGGGCCTGCCCGGAGAAGGCGTTGAGACCGAAGACGCTGCGGATGGTGGTGTACTGCCCGAAGTCGATGTTGATCGCCATCGCGGCGGTGCCGGCGAAGAGCACGACAGCGAGCAGCGATGCGATCAGCCGCCGCCAGCTGGCGCGCCAGAGCGAGGCGAGGGCCACGCCGATGGCGGCGAAGCCGAGCAGAACCCAGACCCGCATCACCGCCGTGAGGGCCACGCCGAAGAGGTCGAGCTGGTCGGCCAGGAGCCAGGTGAGCCCGAGGCCGAACAGGGCACCGACGACCGCCGCCGCCCCGGCGACGAGCAGCCATCGACGGCGGTTCCAGCGCCGGCTCGGACGCACGAGCACGAGCAGCACGAAGGCGATGGCGGCCGCCGCGTAGACGCCGATCACGAACGGCCCCGAGATGATCCCGATGTCGAGGAGGGCTTTCACGGGAGGGGTCCTGTCGCTGGTCGTGCACCTCCGGCTGCGGCAGGGGCGTCGACCAGTATTTTCCCTCCGTCTGGGCGAATTCTGGGAGAACCCGATGGATGGGCTGCGCGCGTGTCGGTGGCGCCGCTTAGGCTCGGGGTATGGATGCCGACCCGCAGCTCGTCGAGGCAAGCCCTCCGATTCTGCACGTCGACATGGATGCGTTCTTCGCCTCGGTCGAACTGCTCTCGCATCCGGAGCTGCGCGGAAAGCCGGTGATCGTGGGCGGCCGTTCGGCACGGGCCGTGGTGACGAGCGCCACCTACGAGGCGCGAGCCTTCGGCGTGCACTCGGCGATGCCGGTGGGCGCGGCGCTGCGCTTGTGCCCGAAGGCCGTCGTGCTCGAGCCGCACATGGAGCGCTACCGCGATTTCTCGCGGCAGGTCATGGCCCTGTTCCGCGAGGTCACGCCGCAGGTCGAGCCGCTCAGCATCGACGAGGCCTTCCTCGACGTCTCGGGCGCTCGCCGGCTGCTCGGGGAGTCCGATGTGATCGCCCAGCGCCTGCGTGAGCGCGTGTTCGCCGAGACCGGGCTGCCGTGCTCGGTGGGGGTCGCGCCGACGAAGTTCATGGCGAAGCTCGCCTCCGGCCGGGCCAAGCCCGACGGGATGCTCGTGGTGCGGCCCTCCGAGGTGCTCGGCTACCTGCATCCGCTGCCCGTGCGAGCGCTCTGGGGCGTCGGCGGGCGCACAGCGGAACAGCTCGAGCGACTGGGGTTGCGCACGGTGGGCGACATCGCCGGAACGCCGCTCGACGCCCTCGTGCGTGCGGTCGGCGAGGCGAGCGGGTCGAAGCTGCACGAGCTCGCGAACGGCATCGACCCCCGCCCGGTGGTGACCGTCAGCCAGGAGAAGAGCGTGGGTCACGAGCGCACCTTCGACATCGACGAGCGCTCGCCCGAGGTGCTGCGGCGCGAGCTCTTGCACCAGTCGAACCGGGTGGCCGTGCGGCTGCGCGCGGCCGGGCTCGTGGGGCGCACCGTGGCACTGAAGCTGCGCTTCTCCGACTTCACCACGATCTCGCGCTCACGCACGCTCTCGGAGCCCACCGATCTCGGCAAGCGCATCTTCGACGAGGTGTCGGCCGTCTACGATGCCGTCGGCGTGCGGGGCGAGGCGATCCGGCTCATCGGTGTGCGCGTCGAACAACTGAGCGAGGCCGGGGCCACCCTGCACCAGCCCACGCTCTGGGCCGACGAGGAGGCGCCGTCGGAGGGCTGGCGCGATGCGGAGCGCACCATCGACCGCGTCACCGCCCGCTTCGGCATCGACAGCGTGCGTCCGGCCTCGCTCGTGCGCGCGCCCAAGTCGGGCGAGACCGCCGAGCAGAACGGCACCCGCCGCTAGGCAGCGACGCCCACCGAGACGACGGAGTTCCGGCACGGAAACCGGGAACGACGGAACCTCCGCGCCTGTGAGCCGAGATCTCCGTCTTTTCGCGCCGGGTCAGGCCGGACGGGTGACCAGCACGGACTTCGGTGCCAGCTCGACGGGAACGGCGGGCGCCGACTGGCCGCGCAGGGCGGCGTGCGAGTCGATGAGCGGCTCGCCGAACCGCACCGGCAGCAGGCCGAGCTCGAGAGGCGAATCCCCGAGGTTCAGCGCGAGCGTCAGTCCGGGTCGCTCGAGCGTCAGCCAGCGCTGCTCCTCACTGAACTCCACCGTGATGTCCTCGAGCCGCACCGCGTCGCCGGGCGGCAGTTCGGCCCGGATGGCGGCCAGCCGCCGGTAGAACTCGAGCATCGACCGGTGCTCCGGATGCGCCGGGTCGTCGATCTCGCTCCAGTCGAGCTTGGAGCGCTCGAACGTCTCGGGGTCTTGGGGGTCGGGCACCACCGATTCGTCCCAGCCCATGCGCGCGAACTCGCCGACGCGCCCCTTCGCCGTGGCCTCGCCCAGTTCGGGCTCGGGATGCGAGGTGAAGAACTGCCACGGGGTCGACGCGGCCCACTCCTCGCCCATGAACAGCATCGGCGTGAACGGCCCGAGCAGGGTGAGAGACGCGGCGATCGCGAGCGAATCGGAGTCGAGGGTGGCCGTGAGGCGGTCGCCGATCGCACGGTTGCCGATCTGGTCGTGGTTCTGCGAGGCGACCACGAGGCGCCAGGGGGCGGTGGCCGCGCGGTCGAGCTCGACCCCGTGCATCCGTCCCCGGAAGCTCGAGTAGGTTCCGTCGTGGAAGAAGCCGCGCTCGAGAACCTTGGCGAGTGCCCCGATCGAATCGAAATCGGCGTAGTAGCCCGAGGTCTCGCCGGTGAGGTTGACGTGCACCGCGTGGTGGAAGTCGTCGCTCCATTGCCCGTCGAGACCGTAGCCGTGATCGCGCTCGGTGAACATCACCGGATCGTTGAGGTCGGACTCGGCGATCAGCAGCCGCTTCACGCCGCTGCGCTCCGAGAGCAGCTCGACGGCCGCGGCCAGCTCGGCCAGCAGGTGCACCGGGCTCGAATCCACGAGGGCATGCACCGCATCGAGGCGCAGACCGTCGACATGGTAGGTCTCGAGCCACATCAGCGCATTGTCGATGATGAAGCGCCGCACCTCGGCGGAGCCTTCGTGATCGAGGTTCACCGAGGTTCCCCAGGTGTTGCTCGAGGCGTCGTCGAGATAGGGGCCGAAGAGCGGCAGATAGTTGCCGCTCGGGCCGAGATGGTTGTAGACGACGTCTTGGATGACGGCGAGTCCCGCCCCATGGCAGGCGTCGACGAAGCGCCGGTAGGCCTCGGGCCCGCCGTAGCCCTCGTGCACGGTGAACCAGGCCACGCCGTCGTAGCCCCAGTTGTGGGTGCCGTTGAAGCCGTTCACCGGAAGCAGCTCGACGTGGGTGACGCCGATCGATCGCAGGTGGTCGAGCCGCGCGGCCGCAGCGTCGAGCGTGCCCTCGGGAGTGAACGTGCCGAGGTGCAGCTCGTAGATCTCGGCCCGGTCGATCGGCAGGCCTGGCCAGGCGTCGTCGTGCCACACGTGCCCGGCCGGGTCGTCGGTGCGGGAGAGGCCGTGCACGCCGGCGGGCTGCCGCCGCGATCGTGGGTCGGGGTAGGGGCCTTCGCCGTCGACGAGGTAGCCGTAGTCGAGCCCGGCGGACCACGGAACCTCCGCCCTCCACCAGCCGTCGTCGCCGGCGGACATCGGATGCGTGACGTCGCCCACCACGAGCTCGACCCGGTTCGCTCGCGGCGCCCAGACCGCGAAGTCGTCCTCGGCCATCATTCTCCTTCGATGCGTTGCAGCAGGGCCACGGGGAACACCGAGAGCAGTTCGGCGACCGGCCGCTCTCCGGCGCGGAAGACCTGCCCGGTGAACGTGTCGACGTAGCCGTGCGGGGCTTCGGGCAGCTCGAGCACGGTGCCTGCCCAGCCGCCGCCGCGCGCGAGCGAGACAGGCAGACGAGTGACCACGGTGACAGCACCGCCGCGGTCGAAGGCGAGGACATGGTCGGCGGCCGTTCCGCGGGCGGTCAGCCCGCGATAGCCCGTGAACAGCTCGGGACGGTCGCGCCGTAGTCGCAGGGCGGTCGACACCACGAGGAGTTTCGCCGCACCGGACTCGTCGAGCGAGACCGGTTCTCCTGCGTCTTGCAGATCGAGCAGAGTGGAGCGCTCGTCGTAGTCGACCGGGCGGCGGTTGTCGGGGTCGACGAGCGAGCGGTCCCACAGCTCGCTGCCCTGATACACGTCGGGGGCGCCCACCGTGGTGAGCTGCACGAGCTTGGCGCCGAGAGCGTTGCTCGCGCCGGCTCCGTCGAGGGCGGCGAGCTGGTTCTCGAGCAGGCCCCGGGCGATCGGATCGACGAACACGGTGTCGACCACATGGGCGAGCCGCTCCTCGAAAAGGGCGTCGGGCTCGAGCCAGTTCGTGGAGACTCCGGCCTCGCGGGCGGCCTTCAGCGCATAGGCATGGGCCCGCTCCCTCGAGAGCGGCCATGCTCCGAGCAGGGCCTGCCACAGGAGGTTCTCGAACGGTCCGTCGCTCAATGGCAGGAGCCCGCGGAGCTTCGTGAGGGTTCCGGCCCAGCCGTCGGACACCTCGCTGAGCGCCGAGATGCGCGCGCGGGTGTCTTCGGAGCGCTTGGTGTCGTGCGTCGAGAGCGTGGTCATCGCCTCAGGTGTCGACGCGAGGCGGCGCAGTTGGGCAGCGTGGAACTCTTCCGCTGTCACACTGAACTGCTCCGGCAGCGCGCCCACCTCGGTCAGGCTCGTCAAGCGAGTGAAACGGTAGAACGCCGAGTCTTCGACGCCCTTCGCCATCACCATGCCCGAGGTCTGCTGGAAGCGGGTGCTCGTGGCCGAGCCCGTACGGCCGAGCACCTCGGCTGTCTCCGCGAGCACCTCGCTCAACTCCGGACGCCGCTCCTGGGCGAGCGCGAGCGCCGCGTCGAGGTGCTCGCGGCCATCGGGAAGGTAGGAGCGGTAGACCGGGAAGGCGGTGAGCAGCTCGGCCAGGGCATCCGTCACCACGGCGGGTTCGGTGGGCGTGGCGAGCCCCCCGTCGCGTTCGACGTCGCGGGCGAGCCGGCGCACCTCGGCCTGCAGGATGCCGTCGGCCACCGCGCGCTTGGTGCTCCGCACGAGCTCGTGGTAGTCGGCGTTCGCGAGAGCAGCCTCCACCTGGGCTTCCCGCGCGACCTCTGCTGCCGCCGACGCGGCCCCTTCGTGCCCGAGGGGCTCGCCACGGAGCCAGCGGTCCAGGCGCGTGAGCGCCGCCTCGCCGGTCGGGTCGATGAACACGCGGTCGATCAGAGCGAGCGCGTCGTACCCCGTGGTGCCGGCGGTCTTCCATGAGGGTTCGAGCGGCTCGTCGCCCTCGAGGATCTTCTCCACCAGCACGTAGGCGCCACCCGTGAGCTCGGCCAGGCGCTCGAGGTAGCCGCCCGGGTCGGCGAGCCCATCGGGGTGGTCGACCCGCAGGCCGTCGACGAGCCCCTCGCGGAACCAGCGCCCGATCTCGGCGTGCGACTCGTCGAACACCCAGGGCTCTTCCACCCGGATCGCCGCGAGCGTGGACACCGCGAAGAACCGCCGGTAGTTGAGCTCGCTGCTCTCGCGGCGCCAGTTCATGAGCTCGTAGTGCTGGCGGGAGTGCACCGTGACGGCGTCGGCTCCGTCGTCGGCGGTGCCCGGCGCGATCGGGTAGCGGTGGTCGTAGTAGGCGAGCACCGCATCCGGCCCGCTGCCCTCGATGCTGAGCGCCTCGAGCGAGTCGTCGCCGAGCACGGGAATGCGGATGCGCCCGCCGCCGGCCTCCCAGTCGACGTCGAAGGCCTCGGCGTAGCGCGACTCCTGGCCGAGCTGGAGCAGGTTCCACCACCACGCGCTGTCGGCCGGGGTGGCCACCCCCACGTGGTTCGGCACGATGTCGACGAGCACACCCATGCCGGCCTCATGTGCCGCCTCGGCGAGCACCCGCAGGCCCTCGGCCCCACCGCGCGATTCGTCGATGCGCGAGTGGTCGGTGACGTCGTAGCCGTGCTGCGAGCCCGCCTCGGCCTGGAGGATGGGGGAGAGGTAGACCCAGTCCACCCCCAAGCGTGCCAGGTAGGGAACCAGGCGCGCGGCGTCGTGAAGAGTGAAGTCGGCGGTGAGCTGGAAGCGGTAGGTCGACCGAGGCGTGCGCATCCCGAACCCCTCCTCAGCCCGCCGAGGGGGTGGCGGGAGCCGACTGGCCCGCGCTGTCGGCCTGCGCGGTGAGAGAAGCGGCCACCGAGTGGTCGGGCTCCATCTCTTCGGCACGGTGCACGCGCAGGACCACCAGCGAACGCGCCTCGACGGTCATCGACTGAGCGGCCGAGAACACCTGCGAGTCGGCCGCCTCGCCGGCGGTGTCGATCACCACGTCCCACGACTCGGAGTACTCGGCCGACGGGAGGGTGAACGCCTGCTTCTCGTCGTGCGCGTTGAAGTAGAGCAGAAAATGCACATCGTTCAACGGATTGCCACGGGGGTCGCGCGCGCGGATGCCCTGCCCGTTGAGGAAGACGCCCACCGAGCGCGAGAGGCTCGAGTCCCAGTCTTCCGGCTGCATCTCGCTCGCATCCGAGTCGAGCCACACGATGTCGGGGAGGGGCTCGCCCTTGCCGCGCTTCACAGGCCGGCCGTCGAAGAAGCGGCTGCGACGGAAGGTGGGATGCTCCTTGCGCAGCCGGGTGACGGCCGCGGTGAACTCGACCAGCGGGTGGTCCTCCTCGTCCCAATGCACCCACGTGAGCGGCGAGTCCTGCGCGTAGGTGTTGTTGTTGCCCTCCTGCGTGCGGCCGAGCTCGTCACCGTGCAGCAGCATCGGCACGCCCTGCGACAGCAGCAGCGTGGCGATGAAGTTGCGCTGCTGGCGCGCCCTCAGAGTGAGCACCTTCGGGTCGTCGGTCGGGCCTTCGACCCCGCAGTTCCAGGAGCGGTTGTGCGATTCGCCGTCGTTGTTGTCTTCGCCGTTGGCGTCGTTGTGCTTCTCGTTGTAGGAGACGAGGTCGCGCAGGGTGAAGCCGTCGTGCGCCGTCACGAAGTTGATCGAGGCCACCGGGCGGCGCCCCGAGTGCTCGTAGAGGTCGGCCGAACCCGTGAACCGGCTCGCGAACTCGCCGAGCGTCGAGGGCTCACCGCGCCAGAAGTCGCGCACGGTGTCGCGGTACTTGCCGTTCCACTCCGTCCACTGCGGAGGGAAGTTGCCCACCTGGTAGCCGCCGGGCCCCACATCCCACGGCTCGGCGATGAGCTTCACCTGCGACACCACCGGGTCTTGCTGCACGAGCTCGAAGAAGCTCGACAGGCGGTCGACGTCGTAGAACTCGCGCGCGAGCGTCGACGCGAGGTCGAAGCGGAAGCCGTCGACGTGCATCTCGGTGACCCAGTAGCGCAGCGAGTCCATGATGAGCTGCAGCGAGTGGGGGTGGCGCACGTTGAGCGAGTTGCCGGTTCCCGTGTAGTCCATGTAGTAGCGCTTGTCGTCATCCATCAAGCGGTAGTAGGCGGCGTTGTCGATGCCGCGGAACGACAGGGTGGGGCCGAGGTGGTTGCCCTCCGCGGTGTGGTTGTACACCACGTCGAGAATGACCTCGATGCCGGCCGCGTGCAGCGACTTCACCATGCCCTTGAACTCCTGCACCTGCTGGCCGCGGTCGCCCGTGGAGGAGTAGGAGTTGTGCGGCGCGAAGAAGCCGATGGTGTTGTAGCCCCAGTAGTTGGTGAGCCCCTTGTCGAGCAGCACGCTGTCTTTCACGAACTGGTGCACCGGCATGAGCTCGATGGCTGTGATGCCGAGCTTCAGCAGGTGGTCGACGACGGCCGGATGCGCGACGCCGGCGTAGGTTCCGCGCTGCTCCTTCGGGATGGCCGGGTGCAGCTCGGTGAGCCCCTTCACGTGGGCCTCGTAGATGACGCTCTCGCTGTAGGGAACGCGCAGCTTGCGGTCGCCGGACCAGTCGAAGAAGGGGTTGATCACGACGCCGTAGGTCATGTGCTTGGCGGAGTCTTCGTCGTTCCGGGAGTCGGGGTCGCCGAAGTTGTAGGCGAAGAGCGACTGATCCCAGTCGAGCTCGCCGCTCGTCGCCTTCGCGTAGGGGTCGAGCAGCAGCTTGTTCGGGTTTGCGCGCTGACCGTTCTCGGGGTCGTAGGCGCCGTGCACGCGGTAGCCGTAGCGCTGGCCCGGCTGCACCTGCGGCAGGTAGGCGTGCCAGACGTAGGCGTCGACCTCCGTCAGCTCGACACGGGTCTCTGCGCCCTTGTCTCCGAAGAGGCAGAGTTCGACTTTCTCGGCGGACTCGCTGAAGAGGGCGAAATTGGTGCCGCTCCCGTCGTAGGTCGCTCCGAGCGGGTAGGCCGATCCGGGCCACGATTGCATCTGATCTCCTGTCGGGTCTCCGCCCACGCTACCCGGTTCGGGCTCGCGCACCACGGGTCGGCCCGAGGTGGTTGACAACTCCCGCTCAGAGCCCCCTGTGGAGAACAAGACGCCCCTACCCCGCCGGTGGCGATCGCGGTAGCGTTGGCCCATGGCGAACCTCGTGGACACCCTGACCGACGCGACCAAGACCATCGGAGTGGGTGCCGCCTACGGCGCTCCCGTCGAGATCGACGGAGTGACCATCGTTCCCGTCGCGCTCGTCTGGGCCGGCTTCGGCGGCGGCAACGCCACGGGCAACGGCAACGCCTCCTTGCCCACCGACGCGGCCAAGCCGCTCTTCGGCGGAGACGCCGGCGGCGAGGGCTTCGGCGGGGGCGGGGTGAGCATCCCGGTGGGCGCCTACGTCACGACCGACGGGGTGGCGAGCTTCCAGCCCAACATCATCGCGCTGCTGGCCGTGTCCGTCCCGGTCGTCGTCACGGCCGGATGGGCCTTCGCCCGCGTCATCCGCGCGCTCAAGAAGTAACACCCTGGCCCTCGAGCTGCTCTGGAGCGGCCCCGCCGACGGGCCCGTGCTGGTTCTGGCGCACGGCGCCGGCGCGGCCATGGACTCGCCCTGGCTCGAGCGCTTCGCAGCTCTCCTCGCGGAGCCGGCCCGCGGCATCCGTGTCGCGCGCTTCGAGTTCGCCTACATGGCCGCGCGCCGCAGCGGCACACGCAAGCCACCTCCGCGCGCCGAGACGCTCACGGGGGAGTACCGCGAGGCGGTCGCCGCCGTGACGGACGCCGTGGGCGCGCCGGTCGTCATCGGCGGCAAGTCGATGGGCGGGCGGGTCGCGAGCCTCGTGGCCGACGAGCTGCACGCCGAGGGAGCCGTCAGCAGGCTGGCGGTGCTCGGCTACCCCTTCCATCCGCCCGGCTCGCCGGAGAAGCTCCGCACCGCGCACCTCGAGCACCTCGAGACGCCGACGCTCATCTGCCAGGGCTCGCGCGACCCCTTCGGCACGCGCGAGGAGGTGCCGGGGTACGCCCTGTCGCCGGCCATCCGCATCCTGTGGCTCGACGACGGCGAGCACGAGCTCAAGCCGCGCGTGAAGAACAGCGGGCACACCCACGCCGAGCACCTCGCCACGGCGGCGGATGCGGTGGCCGCGTTCGTGAAGCGCCCCCGGTGACGAGCATCCCGCCAGGCTCCGGCCTATACTGATCGCAACACGGGAGTCCGGTGAGCCGGGCTGAGAGGAAGGTTCTCAACCTTCGACCGTCGAACCTGATCTGGATCATGCCAGCGCAGGGAGGCATCTCTTCGCCGTGTCCGGCATCGTCCGGGTCGCCTTCGCGAGCCGCGCCGCCGCCGGGCGCGGCAAACCCGTGCCCCTTCCACCGAATGAAAGGGCACGACCAGTGCATTCCACCACCGCAAAAATCGCGGCATCCGCCGCCGTTCGCCGCCGCAGTCTCCGCTGGAGGGTCGTCGACATCGTCGTGGCCAGCGTCGTCGGCGTCGCCGCCGGGCTCGTCTTCTGGGCCTGGAACCTCGTCTACGCACCCATCACCGACCCGCTGGCGGTCGTCGCGCCCGGCGCCCAGGCGCTCCTCTACGGAGTGTGGCTGTTCGCCGGTGTGCTCGGCGGGCTCATCATCAGAAAGCCGGGCGCCGCGCTCTACACCGAGCTCGTGGCGGCGATCGTCTCCGCCCTGGTCGGCACGCAGTGGGGTGGTGCGCTCACCATCCTCTCCGGCCTCGCACAGGGCCTCGGCGCCGAGATCGTGTTCGCTCTCTTCCTCTACGGCAACTACCGGGTCTACGTGGCCGTTCTGGCCGGCGCCGGCGCGGGCATCGGCATGGCGGTCAACGACCTGATCACCTGGTACCCGGCGATGGACTTAGGCTTCAAGGCGGTGTACTTCGTGTCGGCAATCGTGGGAGGCGCGGTCGTCGCCGGCGTGCTGTCGTGGTTGCTCGTGAGGGCCCTCGCCCGAACGGGAGCGTTGAGCCGATTCGCCGCGGGTCGCGAGGCCACGGCGAAGGCCTGAGCATGACCCGAGTGCCCGGCGAGCCCGGAGAAGGCATGGCGTCGGCCGGGGGACCTCGACCCCGGGCCGGCGCCGGCCTCCGCGCGGAGGGCTGGGGCTGGCGCCACGCCGGGCGCGAGGGCTGGGCGGTGCGCGGGCTCGACCTCGTGATCGAGCCGGGCGAGCGGGTGCTGCTGCTCGGCGCATCCGGGGCGGGCAAGTCCACGCTCGTGCAGGCCTTCGCCGGCGTGCTCGGCGGCGTCGACGAGGGCCACGAGGAAGGTTCGCTACTCGTCGACGGCCAGCCGCCCGAGGGCGTGCGCGGGCGTGTGGGGCTGCTGATGCAGGACCCCGATTCGCAGGTGGTGCTCGCCCGCGTGGGCGATGACGTGGCCTTCGGATGCGAGAACCTCGGCGTTCCGCGCGACGAGATCTGGCGCCGGGTCGGCCTGGGCCTCGCGGCCGTGGGCCTCGACCTGCCGCTGGAGCACCCCACGGCTGCGCTCTCGGGAGGGCAGAAGCAGCGGGTGGCACTCGCCGGCGTGCTCGCGATGCGGCCGGGCGTCATCCTGCTCGACGAGCCCACCGCCAACCTCGATCCGGCGGGGGTGACGGAGGTGCGGGATGCCGTGGCCGCGGTCGTGCGCGACTCCGACGCGACCTTCGTGGTGATCGAGCACCGCGTCGACATCTGGCTCGACGTCGTGGACCGCGTGGTGGTGCTCGCCCCCGGCGGGGGAGTTCTCGCCGACGGCGATGCCGCCACCGTGCTGCGTGAGCGTGGTGCAGAGCTCGCTCGAGACGGCGTGTGGGTGCCCGGGATCGACCCTCTCGGCGGCCGTCCGGTGCGCTCGGCCCGGCCGGGTGCAGCCTGGGGCGGGCCCGAAGCGGTGCTCCTGCCCGACGGACTCCGCGAGTCCGCTGGGCAGGCGCCGCGGCCGGACGCGGCGACTCCGAGTACCGAGCCGGGGAGCAGCGCGACCGCCGTGCCCGCGCGCCGAGGGGAACTCCTGCTCTCCGGCCGCGGACTGGCAGTGGCCCGCGTGCCCGGCCGGGTCGTGGCCGACGGCATCGGGCTCGAGCTGCGGGCTGGCGAGGCCACGGCCATCACCGGGCCGAACGGAGCCGGCAAGACCACGCTCGCGCTCACCCTCGCCGGGCTGCTCCCGGCGTCCGGCGGTGACGTCATCGCCGCTCCGGTGCTCGCCCGAGGCGTGAGCGGCAGCCGGCGCGCACGTCGCGCGGCCCGGCGTCGGGATGCGCGACCCCGGCCGACGAGGAGCGCGACGGATGCGCCGGCACCCGCCCCGCGCATCCGCTCGTCTTCCGAGCTGCTCGCCGACCCCATCGTGTGGCGTTCGCGCGAGCTGCTCACCCGTGTCGGCACCGTCTTCCAAGACCCCGAGCACCAGTTCGTCACGGGCACCGTGCGCGGTGAGCTCGAGGTGTCGCTCCGGGCCCTGAAGCTGCCGGACGAGGAGATCGACGCGCGCGTGCTTGAGGTGTCGGGCCGGCTACGGCTCGACGCCCTGCTGCGCGCGAACCCGTACACGCTCTCCGGGGGCGAGAAGCGCCGGCTCTCGGTGGCCTCGGCGCTCGTGGCGCGCCCGCGCGTCCTGCTGCTCGACGAGCCCACCTTCGGGCAGGATTCGCGCACCTGGGCCGAACTCGTGCGACTGCTCGCCGAGCAGCTCGACCGCGGCACCGCGATCGTGGCGGTGACCCACGACCGGGCCTTCATCGACGCTCTCGCCGACCAGGAGATCGTGGTGGCGGAGGGTGCGGGCGCCCTCGCGCCGGCGAAGGGGGGTCTCGCATGAGCTCGACGGCCGCGACCGACGCGCTGACGCCTCCGCGCGGGGCGCAGGCCATCTACCGCGTGAACCCGGTCGCCAAGCTCGCCGCCGCGCTCGCGCTCAGCCTGTTGCTGCTCGTGACGATCGACGCCGTCTCGGCGGCTGTGGCGCTCGTGCTGGAGAGCGTCCTCTTCTTCTGGGCGGGCCTCGGCCCGCGCGCCTTCTTCCGCCGCACTGCGGCGATCTGGATCGCAGCACCGCTCGCCGGCGTCACGACCCTGCTCTACGGAGTGTCGGCGGGTCAGAGCTACCTGCAGTTCGGTCTGCTGCACGTGAGCGACGGGTCGATCGCGCTCGCTCTCGCCACCGTGCTGCGCATCCTCGCCATCGGCCTGCCCGCGGTGGTGCTCTTCGCGACGATCGACCCCACCGATCTCGCCGACGGCCTCGCGCAGGTGTGGCGCCTGCCGAGTCGGTTCGTGCTCGGGGCGCTCGCGGGAATGCGCCTGCTCGGCCTCTTCTTCGACGACTGGAGGCAGCTCGAACTCGCCCGCCGCGCCCGCGGTCTCGGCGACACCGGGCGGCTGCGCCGTTTCGCGAACCAGGCCTTCGCGCTGCTCGTGCTGTCGATCCGTCGTGGCAGCAAGCTCGCCACGGCGATGGAGGCGCGCGGCTTCGGAGGCGACACCGTGCGCACCTGGGCGCGCCCCTCGCCGTTCGGGGTGAAGGAGTGGCTGCTCATCACCCTCGGCGTCGTCATCGGCGTGGTGGCGCTCGCCGCGGCCGTCGTGACCGGCTCGTTCAACTTCGTGATCGGCTGAGGGGAGGCACGCCATGACGGTGATCCTCCTCGACGGTCCGAGCGGCTCGGGCAAGACCGAGCTGGCGCTCCGGATGCGCGACGGCTGGGTGGGAGCCGACCTCCCGACGGTCGTGCACCTCGACAGCATCTATCCCGGCTGGGACGGGCTCGAGGAGGCCTCGGCGCACCTCGCCGAGCACCTGCTCGAGCCGCTCCGAGACGGGCGCCCGGCGCGCTGGCGGCGTTACGACTGGGAGCGTGCCGAACCGGCCGAGTGGCACCTGGTCGACCCCGCGCATCCGCTCATCGTGGAAGGCTGCGGGGCGCTCAGCCGGCGCAACGCGGCCCTCGCCGACGTCGCCGTCTGGGTGGAGACCGACGACCGCACCCGCAAGCAGCGCGCGCTAGAACGCGACGGCGAGCTCTACGCCCGTGAGTGGGACCGCTGGGAGGCGCAGTGGCGCGCCTTCGTGCGGCGCGAGAACCCTCGCGCGCTAGCGACCATGATCGTTCCCACCTGAGCGACCGGTTCTTGCAGAACTAGCCGAGAGCGTCGCGCTATCTGGCGAGCTCTCGGCTATATCCGCAGAATCCGGTCACGGCACCTGTCCGTGTACTACTTGCGCGAGTCGATGAACGCCGAGATAACCGGCACGGGGTTCGAGAGCCGCCAGAACGGCCCCGGATCGCCGATGCGCTGGTCGAGCTGCAGCAGCACCGTCACGTCGCCGTCGGGCGTGGTGACCGTGACGCTGCCGACCTGCTCGCCCTTGGCCCCGGTAGACAGGGTCTTGGCGTCGACCGTGTAGCTCAGCGGGGAGGTGACCCAGAGCATCCGGTTCTCCGTGGTCATGGCCACGCCGTGCGCCACCTCGCCCCACGGCGTCGTGTAGGTCACGAAGTTCTGCCCCTCGGTCACGATGTCGGTGGGTTTCAGCGTGGCCGTCGCCGAGGTGGCGAGCGCCGTGAGGTCGTCGTCGAGGGTGGTCCAGTCGGGCTCGCGGAGGAAGGCGCCGTAGAGGGTCACCGTGTTGCCGCTCACCGTGACCGCGAGCGAGAAGAGGAAGCAGACGCCGGCCTGGTCGGTGTAGCTGCGCGAGAGCCCGGTGTAGCCCTCCTCGGCGTGGTAGGCGGCGAGGTTGTCGACGCTGCGGTTGCCGGTGAGCCGGGCATTCGGCTGGGCCATGATCTCGGCGACCGCGGGGTCGGCGAAGGCGAGAGCGGAGATCTTGGCCAGATCGGTGGCGGTGCCGACGTCACCCTCGCTCAGGCCGGTGGCGTCGACGAGCGTAGTGCCGGTGAGGCCGTGGCCGCTCAGCCAGGTGGTGGCCGCGGCGAGGTAGGCGTCGGTGGAGCCGAAGGCCCAGCGGGCGAGAGCGTCTGCGTGGTTGTTGCTCGAGCCGAGCAGCATGGCCTGCAGCATCTCGCGCTGCGTCCAGGTCTCGCCGGTGATGAACGACACCGCCCGGGCGCTCTCGGAGATGTATCTGACGTAGCCGGCGTAGTCCTCGGCGCTCACGGTGATGGTCGCGCCCTGCTCGCCCGCCTTCATGGGCTTGGCATCGAGGACGACGAGGGCGGTGATGATCTTCGCGGCGCCCCCGATCGGCACGGGGTCGGTGATACCGCCCGAGGCGAGAACCGAGCTGCTGCCGTCGGCGACGACGGCGCTCGCCCCGGTGGCCGGCACGGTGGGTGCGCCCGTGACCGCGGCCTCGGTGGGCGCGTCGGCGACGGAGGCTGTGGCCGGCGGGAGCGGGCCGACGAGGGTCGCGGGGCCGTACAGCCCGAGCCCGAGGATGACGAAGACGCCCACGATGATGACCACCGCGCGTAGCGCCTTGCGCCCTGCCGAACCTGCCATGGCTCCAGGCTACGGGGCGCGGGATGCCGTTGCGGGCATCGACGCACGGGCGCCCGCGTCGGGCGGGTGCCGCGACTCAGGGGCGGCTCAGGGCATGTTGAGGGACTGCTCAGGCCCAGCCGAGCTCGTGCAGACGTTCGTCGTCGATGCCGTAGAAGTGCGCGATCTCGTGCACGAGGGTCACATGCACCTCGTCGCGCAGCTCCTCGACGTCGGCGCAGATCGCCAGCAGTGGCTCGCGGTACAGGATGATGCGGTCGGGCATCTCGCCGAAGCCGTACTGGCCGCGCTCGGTGATGGCGACGCCGTCGTAGAGGCCGAGCAGGTCGAGCGAGCCGTCGGCCGGCCGGTCTTCCACCACGAACACGACATTGTCGAGCCCGTCGAGCATGTCGTCGGGAAGAAGGTCGAGCTCGTCGGAGACCAGCTCGTCGAAGGCATCCGGTGCCATCTCGATCATGCTGCCTCGATCACCCGGTTGCGACCGCATCCGGCGATCAGGAGGTCGTGGGCGGCCCTAAGCCGCCCGTGGGGTGAATAACGGGACTCGAACCCGCGACATCCGGCACCACAAGCCAGCGCTCTACCAACTGAGCTATATCCACCATGGTCACCGCCGCAATCAGGATTGCAGGGCAACGAGGAAACATTCTATTACAAACGCGAGCCGAATTCGCGCACCACGTCGGAAGAGATGGTTTTGAGCTCCGCGGAGGTGGGTCCGGGCTCCCCGATGAAGACCGCTTTGCGGTAGTACTCGAGCTCTCGGATCGACTCGAGGATGTCGGCGAGGGCGCGGTGGCCGCCCGCCTTCTCGGGCGCGTTGAAGTACACCCGGGGGAACCAGCGGCGCGAGAGCTCCTTGATGGAGGAGACGTCGATCGAGCGGTAGTGCAGGTGACCGTCGACGCGCGGCATGTACTTGGCGAGGAAGGCGCGATCGGTGCCGATGGTGTTGCCCGCGAGAGGCGCCTGCTGCGCGGCCGGCACGTGCTTCAGGATGTACTCGAGCACCTGGTACTCGGCATCGGCGAGGCTCACACCGTTCGGGATCTCGTCAGAGAGCCCGCTGGTCTCGTGCATCTTCGTGACGAAGTCGTTCATGTTCGCGAGTGCGGAGTCGTCTGGCTTGATCACGATGCTGAACCCCGGATCGACGAGCGCGAGATCGAAGTCGGTGACGACCACCGCGACCTCCACCAGCTCGTCGATCTCGAGGTCGAGCCCCGTCATCTCGCAGTCGATCCACACGAGACGGTCGGAGGAAGAACTCATGCTGCGAGTCTAGCCTCGGCCTCGGACACGGGCTTCCGGAGGCACCGGGCCGGGCCTGGTGCCCGTCAGGATGCCCGGCATCCGGCTCGTAGACTGGCTCGCGATGATCACGACACTCGCCATCCTGCTCTTCGTCAACGCCGCCTGGAACGCCATCGTGTGGCCCCAGTTCTTCAAGCGGGTCAACCGCGACGAGCGGGCCCGGGATGCCGCGGGCAAGCCGACGCCGTTCCTGATCGTGCACGCGGTGCTGATCGGCGTCTCGCTGCTGATCGCCCTCGTGTCGCTCGTCGTGGGGATCGTGGCGCTCGTCGGCGCCTGAGGCGACCGTCCGGTCGGGCGCCGCGCCGCGCATCCGCTCGGCCGTAGACCATGGCGCCCACGAAGCCGAGCCCGGATGCGCGCTCCAGCTCGCCGGCCACGGCAGCCGGGTGGGCCATCGGCAGGGTGTACAGCGCGCGAAGCCGTGCGGGGTGGCGCTCGACCGAGGCCGCGGCACGGTCGTCGAACTCGAGGCTGAACGAGCGCGCGGCGGCGTGAGCGAGCGGCCCGGTCGCCGGGGGAGCCACTGAGAGGATCTGCAGTTCGGCGCCCTGCTTGTCCATCGCTGCGATGCGCGCGTCGTCGAGGTCGTCGAGCCGGGCGAGGCTGTCGCCCATCTCGTTGAAGGCCAGGCTCTCGTCGCCCTCCACAGGAAGCAATGCCGTGAGCGCGGCGGTCGGCTCGGGCGAGGTCCAGTGGTCTTCGATGGCGATGATCTGTATGGCCTGCACACTACGCTCGCGGCGTGAGCACCGGCTGCCCCGCGCGCAGGGCGTCGACGATGAGGTCGAGCAGGCGCCCGGTCTGCTCGGGGGTGCGGTCGGGCGCCGCGGAGAGGAAGGCGCCGAGCAGGAGCGCGGTCACGTCGTCGGCCTGCACATCCGGGCGGAACACCCCGGCGTCGACGCCGGCGGCGAGGAAGCCCGCGATGGCGCGGGTCACGCGAACGCGGGTGGTGGGAGCCGCCATGCGCCCGCTCTCCCATCCGCTGCGGAGAGTCTGCAGCATCCCGCGCTTGGTGGCGATGAAGCCGCTGTATCGGTCCATCCACGAGCGGAGCGCCAGGTCGGGGGGGAGGCTGCCGAGCAGCACGTCGGCGTGAGCGGCGACCTCGTCGAGCTCGGCGGCGTAGACGCCTTCGACGAGGGATTCGCGGGTCGGGAAATTGCGGTAGAGCGTGCCGATGCCCACGCCGGCGTCGCGTGCGATGCCCTCCAGCGGAGCCGAGTCGCCGTGCGCGGCGAAGGCGGTGCGCGCGGCGGCGAGGAGCAGTTCGCGGTTGCGCTGCGCATCCGCTCGCAAGGGGCGCTGAGAGTCTGCCGGGGTCAAAGCGGAGGAACCTCCGTTAATGTTACGGTCGTCTTTAGTGGAGGAACCTCCGCTTAGGTCATCATCGCACACGGAGGCCCCTTCATGCCGGAACAGACGATCGACACCCCTCGCCCTCTCGCCGGCGGCCCCGGAGCCCTGGCCGGCCGAACGGTCTCACGCATCGGGTACGGCGCGATGCAGCTCGAGCGGCTGCACGCCGACCGGCACGCGGCCACCGCACTTCTCCGCCGGGCGGTCGAGCTCGGCATCACGCACGTCGACACGGCCGAGTTCTACGGGAACGGGCTCGTGAACGGGATGCTGCGCGACGCCCTCCGGCCCGAAGACGGGGTCGTGGTCGTGAGCAAGGTGGGCGCGGACCCGAATACCGAGGGCCCGCTCCCTCTGCGTCCGGCGCAGCGCCCGGAGGAGCTCCGGGCCAGCGTCGAGGCCAACCTGCGGAGTCTCGGCGTGGATCGCCTCCCCGTGGTCAACCTGCGCCGGCTCGACACGGGGCCCGGGCTCCGCGCATCCGGAGACCAGGACGTTGCGCTCGACGACCAGCTGGCGGTGATGACCACGATGCGCTCCGAGGGAGTGATCGGTGCGATCGGCCTCAGCGCCGTGACCATCGACGGCCTGCGACAGGCCCTCCCGGCGGGGATCGTGAGCGTGCAGAACTCCTACAGCCTGGTCTCGCGCGACGACGAGGAGATGCTGCGGCTGTGCCTCGCGGAAGGCATCGCGTGGATGCCGTTCTTCCCGCTCGGCGGAGCATTCCCGCAGATGCCGAAGGTGGTCGACGAGCCGGTCGTGCAGGCCGTGGCTGCGGAATCCGGATGCACCCCGGCGCAGCTCGGGCTGGCCTGGCTTCTGCACCATGCCCCGAACATCCTGCTCATCCCGGGCACCGGTGACGAGGCGCATCTCGAAGTGAATGTGGCTGCGGGAGCGCTGCGCCTCGACGCCGGCACCCTCGCTCGCCTCGACGCCGTGCGGAGTCGCTCAGGAGACGTCTCTCTCGGCTGATCGTGTTCGAGCCCGGTTCTGTCGACGAGGGTGCCCCTGGCTGGATTCGAACCAGCGACAAACGGATTAGAAGGCCGGTGCTCTATCCACTGAGCTACAGGGGCGACGCGAGAAGCGTACTACCTCGGGGCTGATGACCCGACGTGGATCAGGGCCGGAGGGCTATTCGGTGCCGGAGCTGCGCGGCGGGAAGGCGTTGACGGGCGGCGGCATCTCGCCGGCGGCGCGCGCCTCGCCCGGGTCGGTGGTGTATTCGAGTTCGCCGATCGGGGAGGCGCCCGGAGCCACCCCGCGGGTGCCGGTGCCGGAAGCCACCTGCTGCACCGTCGGCCGCGGCTCGTGCGTGGGGGGCAGGGGAGAGGCGGGGGTGAGGACCGCGGTGGAGGCGTAGGCCGGCGCCGGCTGCTGCTCCGGCACGGGAGGGGCGGCGGGGGCGGCGTACTGGGCGTGGTGCTGCTGCGCGACCCAGGCATCCTGCTGCGCGAGCAGTTCGCGCTCGGAGGAGGCGTCCTCGGCCGACCAGCGCGCGAGGTCGGCCTCGAAGACGCGCTTGGCGCGCCCGGGGCGCTGCTGCCACTCGATCAGGCGGTCGCGGAACTCGAACACGGCCGGCTCCACCTGGTAGCCGAAGGTGGCGGAGTTGCGCTTCATCTCGGCGAGGGCGTGCGCGGCCCAGTTGGCTGCGACATCCGCTCCCTTGATGGGGAGCAGCCGCACCTGGATGTCGGACTGGCCGGTGGCGCGGTCGGAGAGGATCTGCTCCTGGGGGGTCAGCGAGTTCCAGACCGAGGCCTGCTCGGCCGCGTCGATGAGTGAGGCGATCGCGGCGATCTTGAGCTCGCGGTCGTGCTTGGCGAGAAGGCGCTTGACGGAGCCGGAGGCGATCCAGGCTGCCACGAGGCCCGCCACGATGATCGCGACCACCGGCACCACGATGCCCGACACGACGAAGCGGCCATCGGTCGAGGAGAGCCAGTTGACGAAAGAGTTCCACCATTCCATGAGCGGCACACTACCCCCGCTCGAGGTGTAGCCCGGGGCGACGAGCCGGTGCGCCACGAACTGCCAGCAACACCCCCGGGCGGCCCCGCTGCAGGCTCACCGCAGGCATTCGGCGGCCTCCTCTCGGCTGGCGAACTCGCCGATGTCGGAGAGGCGCGCGGCGGTCGCGAAGGAGGCGGCGGCGTGCAGGCGCCTGGCCCGGTAGCGGCGCTCACCGCTCTGCTCGGCCTGTAGCTGCTCGACGTAGCCGAGCACGAGGCCGGATGCCGCCGTGACGCGCCAATACCCCTCGCGCACCCGGCGCAGCTCCGGGTGGCGGAGGCCTGTCTGAGTCGTCGTGTCCATGCCTGAACGCTAGAGGCGACCACCGACATCCGTTCCCCGGGGCGTCGTAGAATCCGAGCATGGAAACTTTCGTGCTCGCCGGAGGCTGCTTCTGGTGCCTGGATGCCGTCTACCGCACACTCGAGGGGGTGCAGGACGTCGTGTCGGGCTACGCCGGAGGAACCGTGCCGAACCCCAGCTACGAACAGGTCTGCACGGGCACCACGGGTCACGCGGAGGTCGTCGCGGTCACCTTCGACCCCGCCGTGATCCCGGCCGACATCATCCTCGACGTCTTCTTCACCCTGCACGACCCGCGCCAGCTGAACCGGCAGGGCAACGACGTCGGCACGCAGTACCGCTCGGCCATGTTCTACGACGGTGACGAGCAGAAGGCCCTCTTCGAGGCCGCGCTCGTGCGCGCCGGAGAGCTGTGGGACGGCGGGGTCGTCACGACCCTCGAGCCGCTCGGCGAGTTCTACCGAGCCGAGGAGTACCACCAGGACTTCTTCGCCAAGAACCCCGGCCAGGGCTACTGCATGGCCGTCGCCGTGCCGAAGGTCACGAAGGTGCGCAAGGCCTACGCGAGCTACATCAAGGCCGCCTGAGACCACTGCTTCTCCACAACCACGGGCGACCGGGGATCCATCCACAGATGTGCTCCCCGGTCGTTCTGCTTTCCGCCTGGCTCGCAGAATCGATCCGTCAACACGCATCGACCCCAGAAGGAGAACCCCATGCCCGACCTCATGACCCTCACCGGCGTCGTCGCCACGGCGCCGCGGCACATCACCACGAACTCGGGCCTCGACATCACGAGCTTCCGGCTGGCCTCGGGCCAGCGCAAGTTCGACAAGGCGAACAACAAGTGGGTCGACGCCGAGACCAACTGGTACACCGTCACCGCGTTCCGGCAGCTCGCCCTCAACCTCGTCACCTCGCTCGAACGCGGCCAGCACGTGCTGGTGTCCGGGCGGCTGCGCATCCGCTCCTGGGAGAGCGGCGAGAAGTCGGGCATCACCATCGACCTCGAAGCGGATGCGGTGGGTCACGACCTCACCTTCGGCACCTCGGTGCACACCCGGGTGCTGAACTCCCCGCCCGGCGGGGGAGCCCCGGCAGGAACCGAACCCGAGTGGCCGAGCTCTCCGGTGCCTTCGGGCGAGGGAGCCGGAGACGGCGAATCCGCGGAGAGCGGTGTCGCCGCAGGCGGCACCCTGGTTCCGTTCTGATGAGGCGGTCTCCCAGGCGAATCCGGTGAGCACCGCATAAACTCAGGGAGGCCTCACCCGGCCGCGGCCCCAGTGGCACCGCAAACGAGAGGACACCGCAAGCGATGCAGACGAGAGCTGGCGAGTCGGAGACCCGAGACCGGTCGAGGATGCGCTGGGCGCTGGGCGTGCTCGTGCCGGTGGCGTTGACCGTGGTGCTGGCCGGATGCACGCCGTCGTCGAACCCGGCACCCAGCTCCGCGGCCCCGAGCCCGAGCGTCTCGTCGGCCACGCCCACAGCGGCTCCCACAGCGACGGCGGGTGCACTAGACCCGTCGGGCAGCGCGGCTGACAACAAGGCCTTCTTCGACTCGGTGAACCAGGCGCTCATCGCGAGCAACCCGGGCGCCGGCGGGCAGGACTTCACGAGCAACCTGCGTACCAACGGCTTCGACATCGCGGCCATGCAGGTCACCCCCGACACCACCACCGTGGGAGTGGCCGCCGACTCCATCCAGTTCTCCGTGCGCTGGGGCGACGACTGCCTCATCGGGCAGTACGGCCAGGGCCACTACGAGAGCCTCGTGGCGCCGGCCCTCGGCACCGGCGCGTGCCTGGTCGGCCAGACCCGCGCCATAGACTGGTAGGTATGGCCGAATACATTTACTCGATGGTGCGCGCCCGCAAAGCGGTGGGCGACAAGCTGATCCTCGACGACGTCACGATGGCGTTCATCCCGGGCGCGAAAATCGGTGTGGTCGGCCCGAACGGTGCCGGTAAGTCCACGATCCTCAAGATCATGGCGGGCCTGGACACCCCCTCCAACGGCGAGGCCAAGCTCACGCCGGGCTTCACCGTCGGCATCCTGATGCAGGAGCCCGAGCTCGACGAGTCGAAGACCGTTCTCGAGAACGTGCAGGAGGGCGTCGGCGAGATCAAGGGCAAGATCGATCGCTTCAACGAGATCAGCGCGCTCATGGCCGAGCCCGACGCCGACTTCGACGCACTCCTGGAGGAGATGGGCACGCTGCAGGAGGCCATCGACGCGGCCGACGCCTGGGACCTCGACTCCCAGCTCGAGCAGGCGATGGATGCACTGCGCACCCCGCCGGGCGACGCCGAGGTGGCGAACCTCTCCGGTGGTGAGAAGCGCCGCGTCGCGCTCTGCAAGCTGCTGCTGCAGAAGCCCGACCTGCTGCTGCTCGACGAGCCCACCAACCACCTCGACGCGGAGAGCGTGCTCTGGCTCGAGCAGCACCTCTCGCAGTACCACGGCGCCGTGCTCGCCGTCACCCACGACCGGTACTTCCTCGACCACGTGGCCGAATGGATCGCCGAGGTCGACCGCGGCCGCCTCTACCCCTACGAGGGCAACTACTCCACCTACCTCGAGAAGAAGCGCGAGCGCCTCGAGGTGCAAGGCAAGAAGGACGCCAAGCTCTCCAAGCGCCTCTCCGAAGAACTCGACTGGGTGCGCAGCAACGCGAAGGGCCGCCAGGCGAAGTCGAAGGCCCGCCTGGCGCGCTACGAGGAGATGGTCACCGAGGCCGAGCGCACCAAGAAGCTCGACTTCGAAGAGATCGTGATCCCCGTGGGTCCTCGCCTCGGCGCTCAGGTCATCGAGGCGAAGAAGCTGCGCAAGGGCTTCGGTGAGCGCGTGCTGATCGACAACCTCTCCTTCACGCTTCCGCGCAACGGCATCGTCGGCGTCATCGGCCCGAACGGTGTCGGCAAGTCGACGCTGTTCAAGACCGTCGTCGGTCTCGAGCCCCTCGACGGCGGCGAGCTGAAGGTCGGCGAGACGGTCGACATCTCGTACGTCGACCAGACCCGCGGCGGCATCGACCCGAACAAGACCCTGTTCGAGGTGGTCTCCGACGGCCAGGACTACATCCAGGTGGGCAAGACCGAGATCCCGGCGCGCGCCTATGTCTCGACGTTCGGGTTCAAGGGCCCCGACCAGCAGAAGAAGGCCGGGGTGCTCTCCGGTGGTGAGCGCAACCGTCTGAACCTGGCCCTCACCCTCAAGCAGGGCGGCAACCTGCTGCTGCTCGACGAGCCCACCAACGACCTCGACGTCGAGACCCTCGGCTCGCTCGAGAACGCGCTCCTCGAGTTCCCCGGCTGCGCCGTGGTCATCACCCACGACCGGTGGTTCCTCGACCGCATCGCCACACACATCCTGGCCTACGAGGGCACCGAGGAAGACCCGGCCCACTGGTACTGGTTCGAGGGCAACTTCGAGGCCTACGAGGAGAACAAGATCGAGCGTCTCGGTCCGGACGCGGCGAAGCCGCACCGTTCGGCGTACCGCAAGCTCACGCGCGACTGAGTAGAAGCGCGGGTTCCATGCGACTGCACGTTCCGATCCAGCTCCGGTGGAGCGACCTCGACGCCTACGGGCACGTCAACAACGCCTCGATGCTCAAGATCCTCGAAGAGGCGCGCGTCTTCGCCTTCTGGGTCGACGGCGATCTCGCCGACCGCAGCCAGGCGGCGTGGACGACAGCGGTGATGGATGCCGGGCCCGGCGCCGACACGAAGAGCGTGATCTCCCGCCAGGAGATCGAGTACGTGCGGTCGATGCCCTACATCCGGCAGCCGATCGACGTCGAACTCTGGATCGGGCACCTCGGCGGCGCGAGCCTCGACGTGTACTACGAGATCAAGACCCCGCTCGGCATCGAGCCGCGGATCACCTTCGTGAAAGCCTCCACCACGCTCGTGCTCGTCGACGCCGAGACCGAGCGGCCCCGGCGCATCCTGCCGCACGAGCGCGAAGCATGGGAGCCCTACCTCGACGAGCCGCTGAGTTTCCGCCGCCGCGCCTGACGGCTGATTCCCTCGAGCCGTCAGCTCGTGCCGCCCTTCGGGCACAGTGACGGCACGGACGGACGGGTCGGCGAAGGCGCGGGAGCGCGCGGGCTAGGAGCCCGAGCCGACGCGCAGCATGCCCTCTTGCGCCACCGTGGCCACGAGGCGGCCCTCGGTGTCGAACATGCTGCCGGTGGCGAGCGCCCGCCCTCCGCTCGCGCTCGGCGAGGCCTGGGTGTACAGGATCCACTCGTCGGCTCGCGCAGGGCGATGCCACCACATCGCGTGGTCGAGGCTCGCCATCTTGAGGTCGGGCCGGGCCCAGGCGACGCCGTGCCGGCGCATCGCCGGCTCCAGGATGGCGTAGTCGCTCGCGTAGGCGAGGGCGGCGCGGTGGATGTTGGGGTCGTCGGGCAGCCGCCCGAGCGCCCGGATCCACACGGCCTGATGCGCACGCCGCTCGCCGTCCACTGTGAAGTAGATGGGCGAAGGCACGTGCCGCATGTCGAAGGCACGCTCGCGCGCCCAGGTCGCGGCGACGGGGTGATCGATGGTCGACAGCACCTCGACCGCGCTCGGCAGTTCCTCGGGGCCGGGGAGATCGGTGGGCATCTCGGCCTGGTGCTCGAGCCCGGCGTCCTCGGTCTGGAACGACAGGATGGCCGAGAGGATCGGCACCCCGTTCTGGTAGGCCTGCGTGCGGCGGGTGGAGAACGAGCGCCCGTCGTGGATGCGGTCGACCGCGAAGGTGATGGGCTGCGCGGCGTCGCCGGGTCGCAGGAAGTACCCGTGCAGCGAGTGCGGCGCCCGGTCGGGCGTGACGGTGCGCACGGCCGCCACGAGCGACTGCGCGAGCACCTGGCCGCCGAAGACGCGCCCGTTCGGCATCCACTGCGAGGGCCCCGTGAAGATGTCTTCGAGCGTGCGCGCACCCGTGTCGACGAGGTCGAGGGTGGCGAGGAATCCGGAGAGGGGGTCGGACATGGTTTCCTCCGGCGAATCGAGATGGGTGGAGCGGCGTGGGCACGAGCCACGTCCGTTCCTGTGAAGTAGTTTAGACAGCAGAGATGGTCCAGTCCTTCAGCCTCATCGATGCCGCGTCGCTCGGCGACCTCAAGGTGTACCTCGGGCGCGCGGCGCGGGTCGACAACGGCTCCGTGCGACTCATCGGCGGTCTCGGTGTTCTCGCCGCCTACACGGCCGTGCTCACGCCGAAGGGTCTGCTCGACCGCACGCCCACGGTTCTGGGGCTGCGCACCTTCGCGCTCGCGAGCTCGGACGTCTTCGACATGATCGTGTCGATCCGGGCCCTCCTCGATCGTCTCGCCCAGCTCTCCGTGCTCCACAACTCCGTCGCGGGGCCGCTGGAAGTGCCTCTTCCGCCGGCCGAGACCGGAGTCGCCTGGGCGGGCATCAGCCCGCCGCGCGGCGGCTGGCTGCCGGTCGGCTCCTTCGACGCCCGCGTGCTCGAGAACGCGGCGCGCGCCGGCATCGCCGAAGTCGCGGCGGCGGTCGGCTCCGAGACCGGGGAGCAGCTGGTCCACCGCGTGCGCTCGGAGGTGTGGGGGCGGCAGCTGCCGGGTCTCGAGGACTTCGGCACGCGCATCCCGGCCGGCGCCGCCTTCTGCGCCGAGAGCCTCGGCTTCGTGAAGCGCGACGACGAGGTGTCGGTCTACGAGGCCGGCCAGTGGGTGCGCCTCACCACCCGCCGAGGCCACGTGCTCGCCCGCCGCTGACCCCGCCGAGACAGCCGAGACGCCGGCGCAGACCCGTCGCACCGAGCCCCGTTGCACCGGCACCCGCGCCACCGAGCCTGTGCGTCCGCTCTCAGACGGAGGCTGCCGCCGAGCGCCCTGCCTGCCGCCCCGAGAACAGGCATCCGCCGAGGAACGTGCCCTCCAGCGCCCGGTAGCCGTGCACCCCGCCGCCCCCGAAGCCGCTCGCCTCGCCCGCCGCGAACAGGCCCGGCACGGGCGCGCCGGAGGGCCCGAGCGCCCGCGCGGCCAGATCGGTCTGGATGCCGCCCAGGCTCTTGCGCGTGAGGATGTGCAGCTTCACCGCGATCAGCGGCCCTGCCTTCGGGTCGAGCAGGCGGTGCGGCTTCGCCACCCGGATGAGCTTGTCGCCGAGGTACCGGCGGGCGCCGCGCAGGGCGGTGATCTGCGCATCCTTCGTGAAGGTGTTCGCGATCTCCCGGTCGCGTGCGTACACCTCCCGGGTCACCTTCGCCGCATCGAGCGGTCCGTCGGGCTCGAGGGCCGCCATGCCGTGCAGGAGTTCCGGCAGGGTGTCGGCCACCACGAAATCGACGCCGCGCTCCTTGAACGCCTCGACCGGGCCGGGGGCGCCGGGCTGGATGCGCTGGGCCAGCAGGCGCAGATCCTTGCCCGTCAGGTCGGGGTTCTGCTCGCTGCCCGAGAGCGCGAACTCCTTCTCGATGATGGCCTGCGTGAGCACGAACCAGCTGTAGTCGTAGCCCGTCGAGAGGATGTGCTCCAGCGTTCCGAGGGTGTCGAAACCCGGGAACAACGGCACCGGCAGCCGTGCACCCGTGGCGTCGAGCCAGAGCGACGACGGCCCGGGCAGGATACGGATGCCGTGCAGCGGCCACACCGGGTCGTAGTTCGTGATGCCCTCGGTGTAGTGCCACATGCGGTCGGTGTTCACGAGGCGGGCCCCGGCCTTCTCGGTGATGCCGAGCATCCGGCCGTCGACGTGCGCGGGCACGCCCGAGAGCATCGTCGCGGGCGGGGCGCCCAGCGAGGCTGGCCACATCTGACGCACGAGCTCGTGGTTGCCGCCGATACCACCGCTGGACACCACGACGGCACCGGCCGAGAGCTCGAAGGAGCCCGCGACGGTGCGCGAACTCGACTCGCCCCGGGCCGCCGTGCTCGGCGCGAGCAGGCTGCCGCGAACGCCGGTCACCCGCCCTCCGGCGCCGGTCACCAGTTCGTCGACCCGATGCCGGTGCAGGATGCGCGCCCGCCCCGCCTGCACACCCTCCTGCACCCGGGCGAGGAACGGGGCGAGGATGCCGGGTCCGGTTCCCCAGGTGATGTGGAAGCGCGGCACCGAGTTGCCGTGCCCGTTCGCGGTGTAGCCGCCGCGTTCGGCCCAGCCGACCACGGGGAAGAAGCGCACTCCGCGCTCGTGCAGCCAGGCCCGCTTCTCGCCGGCGGCGAACTGCAGGTAGGCCTCCGCCCAGGCGCGACCCCACTCGTCTTCGGGGCGGTCGAAGCCCGCGCTGCCGAACCAGTCCTGCCGGGCGAGTTCCAGGGAGTCCTTCACGCGCATCCGGCGCTGCTCGGGGCTGTCGACGAGGAAGATGCCGCCGAACGACCAGAACGCCTGGCCGCCGAGGGAGGCCGCGGGCTCCTGCTCGACGATCGTCACCTGCTTGCCGGCGTCGAGCACCTCGCAGGCGGCCACGAGCCCGGCGAGCCCGGCCCCCACGACGATCACATCGGTGGTCTCACCAGCAGCGGGCATCCGGAAACTCCTTCGTCACGGGATGGGCGGGCGGCGCCGGGCGGGCGCCTCACTCCTCGAAAGTATTCACCATCGCATGCGCGGCGCGCTCGAGGTAGCCCCAGAGCACTTCTCTGTCGAGGGGCGACAAGTCGATCGAGTCGACGGCCACCTGCATGTGTGCGAGCCAGCGGTCGCGGGCATCCGGGTTCACCTTGAAGGGGTTGTGGCGCATCCGGAGGCGCGGATGCCCGCGCTGCTCGCTGTAGGTACCGGGGCCACCCCAGTACTGCTCGAGGAAGAGGGTGAGCCGCTCGATGGCGCCGTCCATGTCGTCGGCCGGATACATCGGCTTCAGCACCGGGTCGGTCTCGACGCCCCGGTAGAACTCGCGCACGAGCTTCACGAAGGTCTCGTGGCCGCCGATCTGCTCGTAGAACGGGTTCTCGGGGACCTTGGGCGTGAGCTCCATCTACTTCTCCGGTTTCGGCGCGTGCGGGGTGGTGGCGATCGGTTTGGTGCGCGGCGGGCGTGCACCTTTCACACTCGCGGCGCCTTCGAACCCCGAGAGCACGACGGTGTTGAGCGAGGGGAGCGTGACGTCCATCTCGTCGAGGGCGCGCTTCAGGCGGATGCGCAGCTCGCGCGCCACGTCGTCTTTCGCCGAGGTGCGGGTCTTCACCACGAGGCGGATGATGAGGGCTTCGGCTGAAATCGACTCCAGGCCCCAGATCTCGGGCTTCTCGATGATGCGCGAGCGCCATTTGGGCTCCTCGGACATCGAGACCGCCGTGGCCAGCATCCGGTCCTGCACCTCGTCGATGTCGGAGTCGTACGGGATGGCGAGGTCGATGATCACGCGCGCCCAGCCCTGCGACATGTTCCCCACTCGCAGGATCTCGCCGTTGCGCACGAACCACAGGGTGCCGTTCACGTCGCGCACCTGCGTGACCCGGATGCCCACGGCCTCCACCACGCCCGTCGCGGGCCCGAGGTCGACGACGTCGCCCACGCCCAGCTGGTCCTCGAACACCATGAAGAGGCCGTTCAGCACGTCTTTCACGATGTTCTGCGCGCCGAAACCGAGGCCGGCGCCGAGGGCCGCGGTGAGCAGTGCGAGGGAGCCGAGGATGGACGGGTCGATCGTGTTGACCACGAGAATGACCCCCACCACCACGATGGTCACGTTGATCACGTTCGTGAGTACGGTGCCGAGCGTGCGCGTGCGCTGCACGATGCGCACGGCGGCGAGCGGCGAGGCCACGAGGGCTTGCGTGTCGGTGACGTTCTGCTTCTTCTTGACGCCCGAGACGACCTGGTCGACCAGGCGTTTGACGGTGAAGAGCAGGATGCCGCGCAGCACGAAGGCACCGATGACGATGCTCAGGATGCCGATGGGCACCCGGTAGTCGTGGAGGAACGAACCGAAGTTCGCCCACATCTCGTTCCAGTCCATATCCGACCAGCCTAGGGCTCGCCTCTGGGCGGAGCCTCAGTGCGTCCCGCCCCTCCACCTGCCCCTCCGAAAGCCCTTGTTTTTCGGAGGGGGTGCGGGTGGGTCAGGATGCGTCGCGCGCCTGGGCCGCGAGCGCGCGGTCGACGCCGGCCAGGTTCTCGATGATGAGGCGGCGCAGCGCGGGCACGTCCTGGTTCTCCGGGGCGTCGAGCCACGCCTGGGTGGCGTCGCGCAGCGACCGGTTCGCGAGAGAGGACGGGTAGAGCCCGTTGATCACCGAGGCCGCGATCGCGTAGCTGCGGGTGTCCCACAGGGTGCGCAGCGCCGCGAAGTACTTCGGCACCAGCGGCTCGAAGAGCGCCGGGTCGCTGCCGCGCTGGAAGCCGAGGCCGGTGGCGCGCACGATGGCGTTCGGCGCGGCGTCGGTCTCGACGAGCGAGGCGAAGGCGGCCGCCTTGCCCTCGGGTGTCGGGATGGCCGCGGTCGCGTGGGCGGCGGACTGCTGACCGGATGCGGTGTTGTCGCTCGCGAGAGCGGCGTCGATCTCCGCCTGGCCGGCCTTGCCCCCCGCCACGAGCGCGATCAGCAGCTCCCAGCCGAGATCGGTGTCGATGTCGAGGCCGTCGAGCACCACGGTTCCGTCGAGCAGGTGCGCGACGTTCTCGAGCTGCTCCTCGGTGCTCGCGAGGGCGGCGAAGAACTTCACGAACTGGAACTGCTCGTCGGAGGCTGGTGCGGCGTCGAGGGCGAGCCGCCAGAGCGCGGTCGCGGCCGTCTCGACGGTCTCGGTGCGCGCATCCGGAGCGACGTAGGCGCTCGCCGTGAGCACCAGCTGCCCGAGCACGGTGCGGATGGTCGTCGACTCGGTCTCGGTGGCGATGTTGCCCAGCACGAGCCGCACGAAGTCGCGACCGCGGGTCTCGGCGTCGCGGGTGGCGTCCCAGGCGGAGCCCCAGACCAGGGAGCGCGCGAGCGGGCTCTCGATCGAGGCCAGGCGGTCGATGGCCGTGTCGAGCGAGAAGCCGTCGAGGCGGATCTTCGCGTAGGCGAGGTCGTCGTCGTTCAGCAGCACGAGTGCCGGGCGGGCGCGGCCCTTGAGTTCGGGCACCTCGGTGCGGTTGCCGTCGACGTCGAGCTCCACGCGGTAGTCGCGCACGAGTCTGCCGTCCTCCACCCCGTAGAAACCGATCGCGAGGCGGTGAGGGCGGATGGTCGGCCACTCGAGCGGCGCCTCCTGCAGCACGGCGAAGGAGGTGATCTCGTCGTTCTCGTCGTACACGATCTCGGGCCGCAGGGTGTTGACGCCGGCGGTCTCGAGCCAGAGCGAGGTCCACTCGCCGAGGTCGCGGCCGCTCGTCTTCTCGAGCTCCACGAGCAGGTCGTTCAGCTCGGTGTTGGCGAACTGGTGCTTGTTCACGTAGGCCGCGACGCCGGCCATGAACTCCTTCTGGCCCACCCAGGCCACCAGTTGCTTGAGCACCGAGGCGCCCTTGGCGTAGGTGATGCCGTCGAAGTTCACCTGCACGTCTTCGAGGTCGTTGATGGTGGCGACGATCGGGTGCGTCGAGGGCAGCTGGTCCTGGCGGTAGGCCCAGCTCTTCTCCATGGCGGCGAAGGTGGTCCACGCCTCGGTCCACTCCGTGGCCTCCGCGGCGGCGAGGGTGGACATGTACTCGGCGAACGACTCGTTCAGCCACAGGTCGTTCCACCAGCGCATGGTCACGAGGTCGCCGAACCACATGTGGGCGAGCTCGTGCAGGATCGTGATGACCCGGCGCTCGCGCACAGCCTCGGTGACCTTCGAACGGAACACGTAGGTCTCGGTGAAGGTCACCGCACCGGCGTTCTCCATGGCTCCGGCGTTGAACTCGGGCACGAAGAGCTGGTCGTACTTCTCGAAGGGGTAGGGGAAGTCGTAGTGCTTCTCGTAGAACTCGAAGCCCTGACGGGTCTTCTCGAAGATGTAGTCGGCATCCATGTACTGCGAGAGCGAGGCGCGGCTGAAGACGCCGAGCGGGATGACGCGGCCGTCGGCGCTCGTGAGCTCCGAGCGCTCGACGATGTAGGGCCCGGCCACGAGCGCGGTGATGTAGCTCGAGATGCGCGGGGTGGGCGCGAAGCTCCAGGTGGCGCTCTGGCCGGCCACGGCCGTGACGGGTTCGGGCGTGGGGGAGTTCGACACGACCTCCCAGTAGTCGGGCGCGGTCACGGTGAAGGTGAAGGTGGCCTTGAGGTCGGGCTGCTCGAACACGGCGAACATGCGACGCGAGTCGGGCACCTCGAACTGGCTGTAGAGGTAGACCTCGTCGTCGACCGGGTCGACGAAGCGGTGCAGGCCCTCGCCCGTGTTGGTGTAGATCATGTCGGCGTCGACGACCAGGGTGTTCTCGGCCTTCAGCCCCGGCAGCTGGATGCGCACGCCGTCGGCCACCTCGGCCGGGTCGAGCGACTCGCCGTTCAGGGTCACCGCGTGCACGGTGCGGGTGATCGCGTCGATGAACGTCGACGCGCCCTCCGTGGCGGTGAACTGCACCGTGGCGGTGCTGCGGAACGTCTCGGGACCTGTGGTGAGGTCGAGCACGACGTCGTAGCTCGTGGTGTTCACGAGTGCGGCGCGCTCCTGGGCTTCGGCGCGGGTGAGGTTTTCTCCTGGCACGGTTTGCTCCTTTTCGATTGCCCGTCCAGCCTATGACCACGGCCCTCACGACGGGTGCGAGGATGGGGAGATGACCTCAGAGAAGACCCGCGTAGATTTCTGGTTCGACCCCTCCTGCCCCTGGGCCTGGATGACCTCCCGCTGGGTCGACGAGGTGTCGCAGCACCGCGACCTCGACGTGACCTGGCACATCATGAGCCTGGCCGTGCTGAACGAGGACCGTGACGACCTCCCCGAGGCGTACAAGGCGTTCTTCCCGCGCGCGCTCCGCTACACGCGTCTCGTCGCGGCGGCCTCCGAGCTGCACGGTGCCGCCATCGTGAAGCCGCTCTACGACGCCCTCGGCACGCGCATCCACCCGGGCGGAAGCACCGACTCCGACGCCGTGATCGCCGGCGCGCTCGAAGAGGTGGGCCTCCCCGCGGAGTTCGCCGCCTACGCCGACTCGGACGAGTTCGACCCCCAGATGCGCGCCTCGCACTTCGACGGCATCCAGCGCGTGGGCCAGGATGTCGGCACCCCCGTCATCGCGGTCAACGGCGTGGCCTTCTTCGGCCCGGTCATCAGCCCGGCGCCGAAGGGCGAGATGGCGCTGACACTGTGGGACGGCGTCGTGGCGGCCGCCTCCTACGACGGCTTCTTCGAACTCAAGCGCTCGCGCACCCGCGACCCGCAGTTCGAGTAGGCACCCGGCGCAATAAGCTGGGAGCCATGCGCATCCACATCGGCACCGATCACGCCGGGCTCGAGTTCAGCAAGCAGATCCAGCAGCACCTCTCCGAGGCCGGTCACGAGGTCGTCGACCACGGACCCGAGAGCTACGACCCCATCGACGACTACCCCTCGTTCTGCATCAACGCGGCGCACGCGGTGGTGCAAGACCAGGAGGCGGGCATCGAGGCGCTCGGCATCGTGTTCGGCGGATCGGGGAACGGAGAGCAGATCGCGGCCAACAAGGTGCGCGGCGTGCGTGCGGCCCTGGCCTGGAACGAGGCGACCGCGAAGCTCGCCCGCCAGCACAACGACGCCAACGTGGTGGCCATCGGCGCCCGCCAGCACACCGTCGAAGAGGCGCTGGCCCTGATCGACTGGTTCGTCGCCGAGCCGTTCTCGCTCGAGGAGCGGCACGTGCGCCGCATCGGGCAGCTCGCAGAATACGAGGCCACCGGCGCCATAGCCGGGCACACGATCGACGCCTGAGCCGGGCCGCACCATGCCCGAGGGTCATTCCGTCCACCGCATCGCGCGGCAGTTCGCGCACAACTTCGTGGGGCATCCGGTTGCCGTGAGCTCGCCGCAGGGCCGCTTCGCCGAGGGTGCTTCGCTGCTCGACGGTCGCACCATGACGGCGTCCCGGGCGGTCGGCAAGCAGATGTTCCTCGAGTTCGACAGCGAGCTCTGGTTGCGGGTACACCTCGGCATCTACGGCGCCTGGGACTTCGCGGGCGACATCACGACCGACGCCACCATCCGTTCGGCGGGCGGCCGCATGGGTCAGACGAATCAGCGCGGCACCGAGCTGGGTGAGCAGGCCGAGGGCACGATCGACGAGCTCGCGCTCGCGGCGGCTGCGGATGCTGCGGTGACGGATGCGCGCCCGCCGGCTCTCGACGACGCCGACGGCGAGGACTCCATCCGCTCCATCGGCGCGCCCCGGCGTGCGCGCCTGCGGATGGCCGAGCAGGAGAAGGCCGGAGAGGTCGACGTCTTCCCGCCCGAGCCCGTCGGCGCGGTGCGCGTGCGACTGCTCACCGAGACGGCCGTGGCCGACCTCCGCGGCCCGACGGCCTGCCAGGTGCTCGACGCGGCCGAGGTGGCCGCGGTGATCGCGAAGCTGGGTCCCGATCCGCTTCTCGACGACAGCGCGGCGGCCGAGCAGCGCTTCGTCGACGCGGTCGCGAAGAAGTCCACCCCGATCGGCCTGCTGCTGATGGACCAGTCGGTCGTCAGCGGCATCGGCAACGTCTATCGCGCCGAGATGCTCTTCCGGGCCCGCCTCAACCCGCACACGCCGGGCAAGCTCGTGCCCGAAGACACCGCTCGGGCGCTCTGGCGGGACTGGGCCTACCTGCTCGACCTCGGCGTGCGCACGGGCCAGATGCTCACCATGGACGGCCTCGACGACGAGGCCTACGCGGCGGCGATGGCGAACCGCGCAGACCGGCACTGGGTGTACAAACGCGAGGGCCTGCCCTGCCGGGTCTGCGGAACGAACATCGTGCTCGAGGAGTTCGGCGGCCGCAAGCTCTACTGGTGCCCGAAAGACCAGGCCTGAGGAGGCGGACGGATGCGTCACACACCGAGCTTCGAGCTGACCGATCCCGACGAGGTCGCGCGGCTCATCCGCGAGAATCCGTGGGCCACGATCGTCTCGTCCACCTCGAACGGGCTCGTCGCCTCGCACTATCCCGTGCTGATCGACGATTCGGCGCCCGCCGGTACCCTCGCCATCGTCAGCCACGTCGGCCGGCCCGACGAGAAGCTGCACGAGTGGGGCGAGCACGAGGTGCTGGTGATCATCCAGGGCCCCCACGGCTACATCTCACCCGGCTGGTACGACCCCTCGCCGGCCGTGCCCACCTGGAACTTCGTCACCGCGCACCTCTACGGCGTGCCCGAGCTGCTCGGTCCCGAGGAGAACCTGCGCGTGCTCGAGCAGCTCGTCGACCACTTCGAAGACCGGATGCCGGAGCCCCGGCGCATGCGCGGCACCCTGGAGAACTCCGAGTATGCCGACCGCATCAGCGCCGGAACGGTCGGCTTCCGGCTGCCGGTGGCTCGCTTCGTGGCGAAGCTCAAGATGAGTCAGAACCGGCCCGACGAGACGGTCGCACGCATCGTGTCCGAGCTCGAAGGAGAGGGGCCGTATTCCAGCGCCGAGCTCGCGCGCGAGATGCGGCGGGCGAACCCGGGCGTCTTCGACGGCGATGTCTGAGGTGGGCGGAACGCCGGCCAGCGCCGGTTCGCCGCGCGGTGGGCTGTTGCTGCGCAACGCGCGCGTGCTGCGCGACGGCGCCTTCAGCGAGCCGGTCGACGTCGAGATCCGGGATGGGGTCGTGGCGGCCATCGGTGCCCAGGCGACCGGCGGCTCGGTGGGCGCCTGCGGCCTCGAGGAGATCGACCTCGAGGGACGCTGGCTGGTGCCGGGCCTGTGGGACAACCACGTGCATTTCAGCCAGTGGGCAGCCGTCTCCCGCCGGCTCGACGTCTCGGCCGCGTCGTCGGCCGCTGAGGTGGCCGACCTCGTGCGGCGCGGACTCGTGGCCGAGGCGGGCCGCGCTGCCGGCTCGGATGCTGCATCCGGCATGAACGGGGCCGTCGTCATCGGCGCTCCGGACGACGCGGCGCTCCCCGCCTCCGGGGACGACGACGATCTCGTTTCGGTTTCGGCTGCCGGCGTGCTCGTCGGCTTCGGGTTCCGCGACGGACTCTGGCCCGACGAGCCCACCGCGGCGCTCCTCGACGCCGTCGCGGGTCCGCGCCCGGTGGTGCTCGTGAGCGGCGACCTGCACTGCTGCTGGCTCGACTCGGCCGCGCTCGCGCTGTTCGGCCTGGCCGGGCATCCCACCGGGGTGCTCCGCGAGGAGGAGGCGTTCGCGGTGCACCGCGCGCTCGACGACGTGCCCGCCGCCACCGTCGATGAATGGGCGCTCGAAGCCGCCCGGGCCGCGGCCGCCCGGGGAGTGGTCGGCATCGTCGACCTCGAGATGGCCTGGAACGCGGAGGTCTGGGCACGGCGCACGGCCGCCGGCCACGACCTGCTCCGCGTCGAGTTCGGCGTCTACCCCCAGCACCTCGATCGCGCCCTCGCCGAGGGCCTCCGCACGGGGCTGCAGCTCGACCACGACGGCGGGTGGGCGGATGCGCCCGGCGGCTCGCGCGCATCCGGAGCCCTCATCTCGGTCGGGCCGTTCAAGGTGATCACCGACGGATCGCTCAACACCCGCACCGCCTACTGCTTCGACGAATACCCGGGCCTCGAAGGGCAGCCGGGGTCGCGCGGCCTGCTCACCGTGCCGCCCGAGGAACTCGCGGAGCTGCTCGAGCGCGCCACCGGGGCGGGCTTCGTTCCCGCCGTGCACGCGATCGGCGACCATGCCAACCGCCTGGTGCTCGACACGTTCGAGAGCCTCGGCTGCGGTGGCTCGCTCGAGCACGCCCAGCTGCTCGCCGAGGCCGACATACCGCGCTTCGCGGCGCTGGGCGTCACGGCGAGCGTGCAGCCCGAACACGCGATGGACGACCGCGATGTCGCCGAGCGCTACTGGGCCGGCCGCACCGGGCGTTCCTTCGCGCTGGCGTCCCTGCTCGCGGCGGGCGCGACGCTCGCGCTGGGCTCGGATGCGCCGGTCGCGCCGCTGGATCCATGGATCACGATGGCCGCCGCGGTCGGCCGCGAGCGCGACGGTCGGGAGCCCTGGCGCCCCGAGCAGCGCATCCCGTCCACGGCGGCGCTCGCCGCGTCGGCGCGAGGCCGCACGGGCATCCGGGTGGGAGACCTCGCCGACCTCGCCGTGACCCACGCCGACCCGCTCACCGCGACCCCGGCCGCCCTCCGCACCCTGCCGGTCGCCCTCACGCTCCTCGCGGGCCGCCCCACCCACCGCGCCCTCTAGCCTTCGGCCCACCTCGCCGAGGCGACAAAAAAACGCCCAAACCCGAAGGATTGGACGTTCTTCTGACGGCTCGACGCCCGCGGGGGCGCGACCTTACGCGGCGATGTGCGCGAAGAGGAACCAGCGGTCCTTGTCGAGGCCGCGGGCGATCTCGATCGCCACGTCCTGCGAGGTGGGGTCGATGTCGCCGAGCTCCTTGACCGCCTTGTTCACGACGGCGAGGGCCACGTCGATCTGCTCGATGATGGTGGCGATGACGGCATCCGACTTCTGGAATCCGGCCGGCATCTTCTCGGCCTTCGTCTTCTCGGCCACGGTCTGGATGCGGGCGTCGATCGGCAGGCCCAGCGCCACGACGCGCTCGGCGGCGGTGTCGGCGTAGTCCTGCGCGTGGTCGACCACCGAGTCGAGCAGCTCGTGCACGCCGATGAAGTTCGCGCCGCGCACGTGCCAGTGGGCCTGCTTGCCGTTCACGGCGAGGGCCTGGAGCTCGATGACCACGGGGCCGAGGAACTGCGCGGCGGCGGCCGCGACATCCGGGCTGGTGGTGCTGGTGGGGGTGGTGATGACCTCAGTCATGGCGGTGTCCTTCCGATTCCCTATGCCTCAACGCTACTCAGCCTGGCTTGTTCCGCAAGCAAGCTGAGGCTGGGCTAAAGCAGGTGAGGCTCGGCTAAACGCCCGGTCGAGGCGGGTTCTCGTCGGCGTCCCAGCCGAGCTCAGGGGTGTCGCAGCTGTCGCGGAACACATACTGCGAGGGCAGCTTGCGCTCGTGGCTCGACCAGTCGATGGCGGGGCGCTGGGCCTCGGCCGGCAGGTAGCCGAGGCGGTACACCGCCATGAGCTCGAGCTCGGCGGGCACGCGCAGCAACTCCTCGATGAGCGCCCACTTGCCGGGCACCTCCATCGGGAACGACACGAACTGGATGCCCATGCCGAGCTCGGCCGTGGTGAGCCAGACGTTCTCCATCGCGGCTCCCATGCTGAAGACGGAATAGAACGACGACAGCTCGCCCGGCCGGTACTCCGAGCGGTCGAGCATCACGCCGAGCAGCAGGGGAGACCCCGCCACGAGCCTGCGGTTCTCCTCGCCGAGGGTCTGCGGCACGCGGAAGGCGTTCATGAGCTTCTGCCCGCGTTTGGTGAACACCTGGCCTGTGAAGGGGCGCAGGGCGGCAGGGAGCTTGTCGAAGAGCATCCCGCTCCTCTTCTCCTGCATCTCGGCCGCACTGAATCGGAAGTAGGGCTTGTAGCGCTCGAAGAAGCTGCCGTTCGACATGGCCTCGGTCATGCTCTCGCCGCTGATCCGGGCGATGCGCTCGATGGTGTCGCGGTTCTCCACGATCACGAAGCGCCACGGCTGGCTGTTCAGCTGCGAGGGCGCGCGGCCGGCCACCTCCATCAGCAGACGCTGGTGCTCGCGGCTCACCGGGTCGGGACGGAACGGGCCGTTCGTGGTCTTGCGGCGGCGCACCACGTCGAGGAACTCCACGCCTACCTCCGGGAGAGAACGAACGCGGCGGCGAAGAACGGCGCCGCCGTGAGGGCGACGAGCGGATGCGCGCGGGTGCGGGCGCTCACCCGCGGCACCAGGGTGAGCGGCACCGCCGCGGGCAGCAGGGCGAGAGCGGCCCGGATGCGGGCGTCGCGCCCGGCGCCGGGCAGCAGGGCGGAGGCGGCGGCGGTCGCGGCGAGCGTACAGGTGGCGATGTAGAGGGCGTGATGCACCCAGCGGATGCGCCGGGTGTCGACGAGCCCGAGGGCGACCGATCCGCCGAGGGCGCAGTTGGCCGCGTAGCTCGCCGACGCAGCGACGAACAGCGGCTGCGGTGACATGGCGTCAGACTACGCGAACGGCACGTGCGGGCAACGTGGAGGTGCGCATCCGGGCGTGGCGTCCGTCCTCGGGCAGCAGTGGCAGCGCGCATCCGGGTGGCCAGGGGGATGCCACACTGGGAGCGATGACGAACCCTCCCGAGCCCGGTCAGCCGCGCGCCCCGCGCCAGGAATCGCCGAAGGCGGCGGTGCCGCCGCTTCCGCCACTGCCGGGCGGATCTTCGACGTCGACCCGCCCGGGCCTCCCGGTCATGCCGCCGATTCCGGCTGCTCCCCGCCCGGTCTCCGAAGCAGCGGCCGAGATTCCGGCGGAGGGGAGCACCCCCGATCTGCCGCCCGCTCCGCCCGGGATCGGTCCGGCCGCGCCCGGTGCCCCGCACACGGATCCCGAGGCCCAGGGCATTCCGGACGCGCCCGCGCCCGCCCTGGCCGATCAGCGGGCGGCGATGCCCTTCGGTGCCGGGCATCCCCACGACGCCACGCCGTTCGTTCCGACGGCGACGGCCGCGTCGACGCCCCTCCCCACGCCGCCGTCCGCCGCCCCGGATCACCGTGCCGCGGCGCCCGCCCGCCCGCGAGCCGTCGACGCCCTCGCCCTCGCCCTCGCGTCCGTCGTGATCGGCGGTCTCGCTTTCGTGGGCGCCCTCGTGCCCTTCGTCAACTACGGATCCTGGTTCCTCGCCCTGATCGGCCTGATCCTCGGCGTCGTCGCGCTGGTGCGCCGGGGCCGCGGCACAAGGCTCGCGCTCGCCGGAACCATCCTCTCGGGCGTCGCGCTCATCCTCTCGGTCGTGCTCGCCCTCGTGTACACCATCGGCTTCGTCACGAGCGCGGTGCAGTCGGCGGGGTCGAACCTCTCCGCGGCGGAGCCGGGCGCCGGCCAGACCGCTCCGGGCGGCGCGGCGGTCGACGTGATCCCCGCGACGTTCGGTCAGGTCGTGACCTACGACGACGGGATGCGCATCTCGGTCGGCGAGCCGACCCCCTTCACCCCCTCCGCGGCAGGAGTGGGCGCCGATCAGGCCTCGGAGCTCGCGTTCACGATCGAGATCTACAACGGGACCGGCGCCGACTACCAGCCGCTGCCCACGTCGGGCGTCACCTCGAAGGGCGTCGCGGGTTCCCCGATCGTCGACCCCGCAAACGGGATGTCCGGCATTCCGCCGGTCGCCGTCATCCCGGCGGGGCAGACCGTGACCTACGTGGAGGGCTACTCGGTGGCCGACCCGAACGACGTCGGCTACGACGTGGCTCCCGGCTTCGAGTACACGACGGCGCGCTTCAGCTTCTAGCGGGCCAGGGACTGCCCCTAGAGCGCCGAGGCCTCCTCGACCACCGAGCCGACGAGCTCCACCATGCGCAGCGGGTCGGGCCCACCGGGCATCAGATAGACGACAGTGAAGCCGAGCGCCGCCGCCTCGCGGAGCGTGCCGAGCAGGTCGTCACGGCTGGTCCCGGGCGGGATGCCGGCGATCGCGGTCTTCTCCACGGTGGCGTAGTCGCGGCCGAGATCGTCGCAGTGTCGTTGCAGCACCTCGAGCTTGTGGGCGGTGACGGGCGCGATGCCGAGGTTGCAGGCATCCGCGTACTGGGCGACAAGCCGCAGGGTCTTGCGTTCGCCGCCGCCGCCGATCATGAGGTAGGGGCGCGGCCGCGTGAGGTTCTGGGGCGAGTTGAGCGTGCGGGCCAGCGTGTAGTGCTCGCCGTCGAAGGGCCCCTCGTCGTCGCTCCACATCTGCAGGCAGATCCGCAGGGTCTCCTCGAGGCGCTCGAAGCGTTCCTTCGTGGGCGGGAAGTCGAGGCCGAGGCCGAGCGACTCCTCCTCGTTCCAGGCGGCGCCGATGCCGAGCCCGGCGCGGCCCCCGCTCAGCACGTCGAGCGTGGAGATCTGCTTGGCGAGCAGCCCGGGCGCGCGATAGGTGACCCCGGTGACGAGCGTGTGCAGCAGCACCTTCTCGGTGTGGGCGGCGAGGAAGCCGAGGGTCGTGTAGGCCTCGAGCATGTCGTTCTCGACCGGCCCGACGCCCCCGATCTGCCAGAGGTGGTCCATCACGGTGAGCCGGGCGACGCCCACCGCCTCCGATTCGCGGGCGACGCGGGCCAGGGTGGGGGCGAGCTGCTGCGGGCCGCCGTCGTAGGTGAAGTTCGCGAGATGAATGCCGAGTTCCATGCTCCGGATGCTACGCCCCGCAACACGAACGCCGCGTTCCGGTCTCGATCGATTCGGAACGGAGCGGCCGCGCGTGCGCGACCCGATCAACACAGAGGGGATGACGGGAATCGAACCCGCGTGATCAGTTTGGAAGACTGAGGCTCTACCATTGAGCTACATCCCCGCGCAGGGCACGAAGGCCCAGGCACCCGAACATCGTAGTACAGCTTCACAGGTGCTGTGTGCCGGGCCTGCCAGGTGCGGTAGAGTTGCCGAGGCCATTTCGCCGCCGGGGCGTAGCTCAGCTTGGCTAGAGCGCCCGCTTTGGGAGCGGGAGGTCGCAGGTTCGAATCCTGTCGCCCCGACACGACGCCGAACCTCAACATTTCAATCAGCCAGATGGCATCAGGAGATACCTCAACGTGAAGACCACGGTCGAAAAGCTCAGCCCCACGCGTGTGAAGATCGCGATCTTCGTCACCCCCGACGAGCTGAAGCCCAGCATCGATCACGCCTACAGCCACATCGCCGAATCCATCAACATCCCCGGATTCCGCAAGGGCAAGGTGCCGCCGCCCATCATCAACCAGCGCGTCGGCAAAGAGGCCGTGCTGGAGCACGCCGTGAACGACGGCCTCGACGGCTTCTACCGTGCCGCGGTCACCGAGAACGAGCTGCGCCCGCTCGGCCGCCCGCAGGCGGACATCGTCGAGTGGCCCAAGGCCGCCGACTTCTCCGGCGACCTCGAGCTCGCGATCGAGGTCGACGTGCGCCCCGAGATCGAGCTGCCCGACTACGAGGGGTTCGAGGTCACCGTGGAGCCCGCCGTCGTCGACGACGCCGCGGTCGAGGAGGAGCTCGAGCGCCTGCGCAGCCGCTTCGGCACGCTCGTGACCGTCGACCGCCCGGCCAAGACCGGCGACTTCGCCCAGCTCGACCTGGTCGCGACCGTCGACGACATCGAGGTCGACACCGCCTCGGGCATCTCCTACGAGATCGGCTCCGGCGAGCTGCTCGAGGGCATCGACGAGGCGCTCGACACCCTCACCGCGGGGGAGACCACCACCTTCGAGGCACCGCTGCTCGGCGGCGAGTACGCCGGCCGCGACGCCATCGTCACCGTCACGCTCAACTCCGTGAAGGAGCGCGAGCTGCCGGATGCCGACGACGACTTCGCGCAGATCGCCAGCGAGTTCGACACCCTGGCCGAGCTGAAGGCCGACCTCGCCACCCAGGTCGAGAAGCAGAAGGCCTTCGGGCAGGCGTCGGAGGCCCGCACCAAGATCGTCGAGTCGCTCCTGGCGAAGGTCGAGATCCCCGTTCCCCCGGCGCTCATCGAAGACGAGGTGCACCGCCACCTCGAGGGTGAGAACCGCCTCGAGGACGACGAGCACCGCGCCGAGGTCACCGAGTCGTCGACCAACACCTTCAAGACCCAGATCCTGCTCGACGCGGTCGTCGACAAGGAAGAGGTCAAGGTCTCGCAGGACGAACTCACCCAGTACCTCGTGCAGTCCTCCGCCCAGTACGGCATGGACCCGAACGAGTTCGTCAAGATCCTCTCCGAATCGAACCAGATCCCGGCGATGGTGGCCGAGGTCGCCCGCAACAAGGCGCTCGCCATCATCCTGTCGAAGGCCAAGGTCGTCGACACCGACGGCAAGGCCGTCGACATCTCGGAGTTCACGACGCTGGCCGCCGACGGCGAGGGCGACAACCTGCTCGACGCCGACGACCACGCCGGTCACGACCACGGCGACCACGAGGGCCACTCGCACTAGTCGCCCCGGCCGCGGCCGACCCGAAGTCCCGAAGAGGGCCCGCATCCACCCGGATGCGGGCCCTCTTCGCGTCTTGCGGTCTGCCGACGGCGAACACGGGCCTCTGCGCGCGTTCCACCCAGTAGATTCAAACCACTGCAAGTGAATTGGAGCGACACACATGGCCGAAACGGCTCTCCCATCCAGCGTCTTCGACCGACTGCTGAAGGATCGCATCATCTGGCTCGGGTCCGAGGTTCGCGATGACAACGCGAACGAGATCTGCGCGAAGATCCTGCTCCTCGCGGCGGAAGACCCCGAGCGCGACATCTACCTCTACATCAACTCGCCCGGCGGCTCGATCACGGCCGGCATGGCGATCTACGACACCATGAAGTTCGTTCCGAACGACATCGTGACCGTGGGCATCGGAATGGCCGCCTCGATGGGCCAGTTCCTGCTCACCTCAGGCACCAAGGGCAAGCGCTACATCACGCCCAACGCCCGTGTTCTGCTGCACCAACCGCACGGCGGGTTCGGTGGAACCTCCTCCGACATCCAGACCCAGGCGCAGCTCATCCTGAGCATGAAGCACACCCTGGCGAAGATCACCGCCGACCAGACCGGCAAGACCGTCGAGCAGGTCAACGAAGACGGTGACCGCGACCGCTGGTTCAGCGCGCAGGAAGCCCTCGAGTACGGCTTCGTCGACCACGTGCGCGAGTTCGCCACCGACGTCGTCGGCGGCGGCGGCACCATCGAAGAGAACAACTAGCAGCGGATCTCGAGAGAACAGGTAAACACACTCATGGAAACGCCCACTTTCGGTGCGAGCGCCTACCGCAACGGCACGGCGCCGAGCGACCGCTACATCCTCCCCAGCTTCGAGGAGCGCACGGCCTACGGCTTCAAGCGCCAGGATCCTTACGCGAAGCTCTTCGAAGACCGCATCATCTTCCTCGGCGTGCAGATCGACGACGCCTCGGCCGACGACGTGATGGCCCAGCTGCTCGTTCTCGAGTCCCAGGACCCGGATCGCGACATCGAGATGTACATCAACTCGCCCGGTGGTTCGTTCACCGCGATGACGGCCATCTACGACACGATGCAGTACGTGCGCCCGCAGATCCAGACCGTCTGCCTCGGCCAGGCTGCCTCCGCCGCGGCCGTGCTGCTCGCGGCCGGCACGCCGGGCAAGCGCCTCGCGCTGCCGAACGCGCGCATCCTGATCCACCAGCCGGCCACCGGCTCGGGTGGCGGCCAGGCCTCCGACATCGAGATCCAGGCCCGCGAGATCCTGCGCATGCGCGAGTGGCTCGAGTCGACCCTGTCGCACCACTCGAACCGCACGCTCGAGCAGGTGAACAAGGACATCGACCGCGACAAGATCCTCTCGGCCGAGGAGGCGCTGGAGTACGGCCTCATCGACCAGGTGCTCTCCTCGCGCAAGAACGTGCCGGCGCTCGTCGGCTAGTTCCGCTCCCGCATCCGACGCGCTCCGACCATGCCCGATCAGGACTGGTTGACCGACAGCCGGGCCATCCGCACGATCTCCTTCTTCGCGGATGTCCCGGCTGTCGCCGGTTCGTGGCCCATGACGGTTCCCGCGGTGGCCCAGCTGAAGGATGGCCTGGAGCTGGATCCGGGCGTCACGTTCCTGGTGGGCGAGAACGGAAGCGGCAAATCGACGGTGCTCGAGGGCATCGCGATGGCCTTCGGCTTTCCCGCCGAGGGCGGGAGCCGCAACGGCGGAGCCGCCACCCGTTCGAGCGAGTCGCCGCTCGGAGAGTGGCTGAAGCTCGAACGCGGGCTCGTCGCGCCGCGGTGGGGATTCTTCCTGCGGGCCGAGACGATGCACGGCTACTACAGCTACCTCGAATCGCTGCCGGGATCCCCGGACGGCGACCTGCACGAGATGAGCCACGGCGAGTCGTTCCTCGCGCTGCTCGACCGCAAGATCGACTCGCCGGGCTTCTTCTGCCTCGACGAGCCCGAGGCGGCGCTCTCGTTCGGCTCGACGCTGCGTTTCCTCGCCGACCTGGATGCGCTCGCCAAGGCGGGCGCGCAGATCGTGTGTGCGACGCACTCACCGGTGCTGGCCTCTCTGCCGGGCGCGACCATTCTCGAGTTCGGCGAGTGGGGCATCCGGCGGGCCGATTGGGAGGAGCTCGAGGTGGTGCAGCACTGGCGCAGCTTCCTCGATTCGCCGCCCCGCTACCTGCGGCATCTTCTCGAGTGACGACCGGCCGCACCGAAAGTGGCGTGGTTGTCGTGGTGTGTCGGGGGTTCGGGTTAGGCTCGTGAGAACACAGCGATTAGGAGGCTGGGGATGGCACGCATAGGTGAGAGCGCCGACCTGCTCAAGTGTTCCTTCTGTGGCAAGAGCCAGAAGCAGGTGCAGCAGCTCATCGCCGGTCCCGGCGTGTACATCTGCGACGAGTGCGTCGAGCTGTGCAACGAGATCATCGAAGAGCGTCTCTCGGAGGCCAGCGAAGAAGCGGCCGGCGAGTTCGAGCTCCCGAAGCCGAAGGAGATCTACTCTTTCCTGGAGGAGTACGTCATCGGCCAAGACGCGGCGAAGCGCGCCCTGAGCGTGGCCGTCTACAACCACTACAAGCGCACGCGGGCCCGCACGGCCATCGTCTCGGCCGAGGCCCAGGCCTCCGAGGTCGAGATCGCGAAGAGCAACATCCTGCTGATCGGGCCCACCGGCTGCGGCAAGACCTACCTCGCGCAGACCCTGGCCAAGCGCCTCAACGTGCCGTTCGCCGTAGCGGATGCGACGGCGCTCACCGAGGCGGGCTACGTCGGCGAAGACGTCGAGAACATCCTGCTCAAGCTCATCCAGGCCGCCGACTACGACGTCAAGCGCGCCGAGACCGGCATCATCTACATCGACGAGGTCGACAAGATCGCCCGCAAGGCCGAGAACCCCTCGATCACGCGCGACGTGTCGGGCGAGGGCGTGCAGCAGGCGCTGCTCAAGATCCTCGAGGGAACCGTGGCCTCGGTGCCGCCGCAGGGCGGCCGCAAGCATCCGCACCAGGAATTCATCCAGATCGACACCACGAACGTGCTGTTCATCGTGGCGGGCGCCTTCGCGGGGCTCGAGGAGATCATCTCGCAGCGCGCCGGCAAGCGCGGCATCGGTTTCAACTCACCGCTCTACAGCAAGAAGGCCGACGCCAACCTCTTCGGAGAGGTGCTCCCGGAAGACCTGCACAAGTTCGGTCTGATCCCCGAGTTCATCGGCCGCCTCCCCGTGGTCACCACGGTGACCCCGCTCGATCAGAGCGCGCTGATGCAGATCCTCACCGAGCCGCGCAACGCGCTCGTGCGGCAGTACCAGCGCATGTTCGAGCTCGACGGCGTCGAACTCGAGTTCGAGACCGACGCCCTCGAAGCGATCGCCGATCTCGCCGTGCTCCGGCAGACCGGTGCTCGCGGCCTCCGCGCCATCATGGAGGAGGTGCTCGGGCCCATCATGTTCGAAGTGCCTTCGACCGACGAGGTCGCCACCGTCATCGTCACCCGCGAGGCCGTGCTCGAGAACGCCGCCCCCACGATCGTTCCGCGCAAGGCTCGGCGAGAAGAGAAGTCCGCCTGAGCGAGGGTTCACCCGGCGCCGTCGCGCCGGGCGCCTCGATCGCGCAGCCCATCTCGGCGGGGATCGTCTCGGCGATCACCGGTTTCGCGAGTTCCTTCGTTCTCGTCATCGCCGGCCTCCGAGCGGTCGGGGCATCGGATGCTCAGGCCGCGAGCGGGCTGCTGGCCGTCTGCGTGCTCAGCGGCATCTGCTGCATCGTGCTCGCCAGCACGTTCCGCATGCCCATCTCCTTCGCCTGGTCCACCCCCGGGGCGGCCCTGCTGGTGGCGGCCGGCGCCACCACCGACGACTTCTCGGCGGCCACCGGCGCCTTCCTCGTCTGCGGCGTGCTCATCCTGCTCTGCGGCTTGTGGCCGCTGCTCGGGCGGGCGATCACGAGCATCCCGCGGCCGCTCGCGAGCGCCATGCTCGCGGGCATCCTGTTCCCGATCTGCCTGGCGCCCATCACGGCGGCCGTGCAGATCCCCTGGCTCGCCCTCCCCGTGATCGTGACCTGGCTGATCTGCTTCCGCTTCGCCCCGCGCTGGGCGGTGCCGGCGGCGATGCTGGTGGCGGCGATCGGCATCGGCATCACGGCCGGCACCGGCTGGCTCGGCAACGCCGGCGTGCTGCCGGAGGTCACCTTCGTGCTGCCGCACTTCGACCCGCTCGTGATCGTGAGCCTCGGGCTGCCGCTGTTCATCGTGACGATGGCCGGCCAGAACGTGCCCGGTTTCGCCGTGATGTCGACCTTCGGCTACGCGGTGCCGCCCCGGCCACCGCTTCTCGCCTCCGGGCTCGGCACGATCGTCGGCTCGTTCTTCGGCGGGCACGCCGTCAACCTCGCGGCGATCACCGCCGCCCTCATGGCCGGCCCCGACTCGCATCCCGACCGCTCGAAGCGCTGGGTCGCCACGGTCACGAGCGGCATCGGTTTCATCGTCTTCGGGCTCGCCGCCGGAGTCGCCACCGCGCTCATCTCGGCCGCGCCGCCGATACTCATCACCGCGGTCGCCGGCCTCGCGCTGCTCGGAGCCCTGGTGGCGGCGATCGCGACCGCCATCGAGAACCCGGCGCACCGCATCCCGGCCGCGGCCACCTTCTTGGTGACCGCATCCGGGGTGACGATCGTGAGCATCGGCTCGGCGTTCTGGGGCTTGCTGGTGGGCGGCGTCGTCATGCTCTGGAGCGCCTTCCCCTGGCGCCGGAGGCCTAAGAACCGGGCGTGACCACCGCGGTGTCGTCGTCGGCGTCGTACTCGATGACGGTCTCGTCGTCGAGTTCCACCACGGGCTTGCCCTCGAGCCAGGTGAGGGTCCAGCTCCAGTCGGATGCGGCGACCCCGGCTTCGGCCAGGTCGCCCTCCACCTCGAAGATGGCGTCGATCACGGCCTGAGGGAGTCGCGACGGCGGTTCGTCGCCGACGAGCCAGCGGGTTCCGAGCTGAATCATCATCACAGCACCTTGTCGTAGGTGACCCACTGGGTCTTCTCGGCCACGGTCTTGTAGAGCGAGCGAGCGGTCTCGTTGTCCTTGGCCGTGATCCAGCGCACGATGCTCGCGCCGCGCGATCGGCCGACCTCCGCCACGCCCTCGATCAGCGCGCTCGCGATGCCCTGCTTGCGGCGGTCGGGCAGAACGAAAAGGTCGTCGAGGTAGATGCCGCGGCTGCCGGCGAGGGGCCGGGCGAACTCGCGGAAGTGGGCGAGGCCCACGACCTCGCCGGACTCGTCGACCGCCACGAGGCATTCGAGCTCGTTGGCCTCGTCGGTGATCCAGCTCCACACCAGCACGGCCTTCTCGTCGTGCAGCGGGGTTTCGTAGAACTCGCCGTAGCCGGAGTACACCGCGTGCCAGGGGAAGAACTCATTCGGCTCGACGGGGCGGATCTGAACAGGCATCGTCGCCTCCTGGTTCGCAGTACTCACAGTGCACCCTCCGGCTTCTCTTCGGGCGCTAGAACTATATCGCTCACCGCGAGCTCGGCCGCGTCGGCGAACCGCAGCTGGGCGATGCGGCCCACCGCCTGGAGGTCGGCGGCCGCGAGCCGGAGCAGCGCGATCTCCTCGGCGGGCCCGGCGATGACGGCCGAGGCCACCGGGGTCTTCTGCGAGGCCTTCGCGTCGGTCTTCGCGCGGCGGATGCCCACCAGGGCCTGGCCGGCGAGGCTCAGGATGCGCGGCTCGGGGGTGCCGTCGACCGCGACTCCGGCGGGCCACGCGCTGGTGGGCCAGGCTGCGCGATGCACCGAGTCGTCGTGCGTCCACGACCACACCTCTTCGGTGGCGAAGGGCAGATAGGGGGCGAGCAGGCGCAGCATCACGTCGATCGCCGAGCGGAGGGCGAGCACGGCGGAGGCCTTCTCCGCGGGCTCGGCCTCGTCGCGGTAGGCCCGCTCCTTCACGAGTTCGAGGTAGTCGTCGCAGAAGGTCCAGAAGAAGCGCTCGATGGTCTCGAGGGCCCGGGCGTGGTCGTAGTTGGCCAGGTCGGCTCCGGCCGCGGCGACCACCGCATCCAGCTCCGCGAGCATGCTCGCGTCGAGCGGGTTGATGATTCCGGCGGCCGCCGAGCCCTCCGGCAGCTCGAAGCCGTAGACGAACTTCGCCGCGTTCAGGATCTTGATGGCGAGGCGCCGCCCGATCTTGATCTGGGTGGGGTTCTTCTCATCGAACGCCGCGTCGGTGCCGAGGCGCGAGGAGGCCGCCCAGTAGCGCACGGCGTCGGAGCCGTGGGCCGCGAGGATGTCGGCGGGCGTCACCACATTGCCCTTGGACTTCGACATCTTCTTTCGGTCGGGATCGACGATGAAGCCCGAGAGAGCGGCGTGCTTCCACGGCTTCTCGTTCGTCTCGAGCGTCGAGCGGAGCATGGTGGAGAAGAGCCACGTGCGGATGATGTCCTGCCCCTGCGGCCGCAGGTCGAAGGGGAACACCATCCCGTAGAGCTCCTCGTCGCGCATCCAGCCGCCGGCCAGCTGCGGGGTGAGCGAGGAGGTCGCCCAGGTGTCCATCACGTCGACCTCGCCCTGGAAGCCGCCGGGAACGCCACGCTGCTCTTCCGAGTAACCGGGGGCCGCCTCCGAGGAGGGGTCGACCGGCAGGATGTCTGCCGTGGCCACGATCGGCTCGTCGAACACGGGGTTGCCGTCGCCGTCGAGCGGGTACCACACCGGGAGCGGCACCCCGAAGAAGCGCTGGCGCGAGATGAGCCAGTCGCCGGTGAGACCGCCCACCCAGTTCTCGTAACGCACCTTCATGAACTCGGGGTGCCAGTGGAGCTCGTTGCCGAGCTCGATCAGGCGCGCGCGGAGCGTCTCGTCGCGCGCACCGTTCTTGACGTACCACTGACGGGTCGACACGATCTCCAGCGGCCGGTCGCCCTTCTCGAAGAACTTCACGGGGTGCGTGATGGGCTTGGGCTCGCCGATCAACTCGCCCGATTCGCGGAGGAGCTCCACCACGGCCTGCTTGGCCGAGAACACGGTCTTGCCGGCGAGCTGCGCATAGGCCTCGCGGCCGGCCTCGGACCCGATGGCCAGGGGCGCCTCGCTCACGATGCGCCCGTCGAAGCCGATGATCGCGCGGTTGGGCAGGTCGAGGTCGCGCCACCAGATCACGTCGGTCAGGTCGCCGAAGGTGCAGATCATGGCGATGCCCGAGCCCTTGTCGGCCTGGGCGAGGTGGTGGGCCAGCACGGGCACCTCCACGCCGAACACGGGGGTGGTGACCGTCGTGCCGAACAGCGCCTGGTAGCGCTCGTCATCCGGATGCGCGACGAGAGCCACGCAGGCCGGCAGCAGCTCCGGGCGGGTGGTCTCGATGAAGACCTCCGACCCGTCGGGCTTGTGGAAGGCGAGGCGGTGATAGGCGCCGGGCTGCTCCTTGTCCTCGAGCTCGGCCTGGGCCACCGCGGTGCGGAACGTCACGTCCCACAGCGTCGGCGCCATGGCCTGGTAGGCCTCGCCGCGCTCGACGTTGCGCAGGAACGCCAGCTGGGATGCCGCCTGCGACTCGCGCGAGATGGTTCGGTAGGTCTGGGTCCAGTCGACCGAGAGGCCGAGGTCGCGCCAGAGCGACTCGAACTGCTTCTCGTCTTCGACGGTGAGGATCTCGCACAGCTCGATGAAGTTGCGGCGCGAGATGGGGATCTGGTCGGCCGCCTTCGACGACTTGTTGTCGCCGCCCTCGAAGGGAGGCGTGAAGTCGGGGTCGTAGGGGAGCGTGGGGTCGCAGCGCACGCCGTAGTAGTTCTGCACCCGGCGTTCGGTGGGCAGGCCGTTGTCGTCCCAGCCGATGGGGTAGAACACGTGCTTGCCGAGCATCCGCTGGAACCGCGCGATGACGTCGGTGTGCGTGTAGGAGAAGACGTGCCCGATGTGCAGCGAACCGGAGGCGGTCGGCGGCGGGGTGTCGATGGAGTAGACCGAATCGCGGGAGGCGCCCTCGCGGGGGAACAGGTAGGTGCCCTGCTCCTTCCAGCGCGAATCCCATTTCGCCTCGAGGCCTTCGAGAGCGGGCTTCTCGGGCATGCTGTTGGGCACGTTGGTGGACACACTGGCCTCCTGGCGATATAGGCGGCACCGTGTCAGGTGAAGAGGTGCCTCACTGTAAGTCAGGCCAGTTTACGGGGGATTTCGCCGTTCCGGGGCGCCCAGGGGTGTCCGGAGCCCCGGAACGGCGGTCTGTGGCTCCCGCTCAGCGCAGGTGCGCGCGCAGCGAGGCGAGTTCGTGCCGAAGCGGGGCCGGGATGCGCTGCCCGCCGAGCTCGTCGAAGTACGACGCGATCTCCTCGGCCTCCACGAGCCACGCCGAACGGTCGACGGCGAGCAGCGCCTGGAGCTGCTCGTAGCCGAGGTCGAGGCCGGCCACATCGATGTCGCGCACGAGCGGGAGCTTGCCGATCGGCGTCGAGATCGCGTCGAGCGACCCGTCGAGCCGGCCGACGATCCACTCGATCACGCGCGCGTTCTCGGAGAAGCCGGGCCAGAGGAAACGGCCGTTCTCGTCTTTGCGGAACCAGTTCACCTGGAACACGGGAGGCGCATCCGCCCCCAGGGTCTCGCCGATCTCGAGCCAGTGAGCGAAGTAGTCGGCCATGTCGTAGCCGCAGAACGGGAGCATGGCGAAGGGGTCGTGGCGCAGGCGGCCCACCGCACCCTCGGCGGCGGCGGTGGTCTCCGAGGCCATGGTGGCGCCCATGAACACGCCGTGCGTCCAGTCCCGCGCCTGGGAGACGAGCGGCACGGTGCTCGGGCGGCGGCCGCCGAACACGATGGCGTCGATCACCACGCCCTCGGGCGAGTCCCAGTCGGAGGCGATCGAGGGGCACTGGTCGGCCGTCACCGTGAATCGGGAGTTCGGATGCGCGGCCGGGGTCGCGGCATCCGGTGTCCAGTCGTTGCCCTGCCAGTCGAGGAGGTGAGCGGGCGCCTGGGGGGTGAGGCCCTCCCACCACACGTCACCGTCGTCGCGCAGGGCCACGTTCGTGAAGATGGTGTTGCCCCACACGGTGTCGACCGCGGTGGGGTTGGTGGTGACGCCCGTGCCCGGAGCCACTCCGAAGAAGCCGCGCTCGGGGTTGATGGCGCGCAGCTTGCCGTCGGGACCGGGGCGCATCCAGGCGATGTCGTCGCCGATGGTCTCGACCTTCCAGCCCGGGATCGAGGGGTTCAGCATCGCGAGGTTCGTCTTGCCGCAGGCGGAGGGGAACGCCGCGGCGATGTGCCGTACGGTTCCGGCCGGCGAGGTGACCTTGATGATGAGCATGTGCTCGGCGAGCCAGCCCTCGTCACGCGCCATCACGCTCGCGATCCGCAGGGCGAAGCACTTCTTGCCGAGCAGCGCGTTGCCGCCGTAGCCGGAGCCGAACGACCAGATCTCGCGGGTCTCCGGGAAGTGGCTGATGTACTTGGTGGGGTTGTGCGGCCAGGCCACGTCGGCGTGTCGCACGCCGGCGTCGTCGACGAGGGGGGCTCCCACGGAGTGGAGCGCGGGCACCCAGGGCGTCTCCGGACCGATCAGATCGAGGGCGCCGACGCCCATGCGCGTCATGAGCTGCATGCTCACGACCACGTAGGGGGAGTCGGTGAGCTGCACGCCGAGCTGCGAGATCGGGCCGCCGAGAGGCCCCATCGAGAACGGGACGACGTACATCGTGCGGCCGCGCATGCTGCCGGCGAACAGCTCGGTGAGCTCTTCGCGCATGACGAAGGGGTCTCGCCAGTTGTTCGTGGGGCCCGCGTCGGACTCGCGCTCGGAGCAGATGAAGGTGCGGTCCTCGACGCGCGCCACATCGGCCGGGTCGCTGCGGGCGAGGAAACTGTTGGGCCGCCACTCGGGGTTCAACCGGATGAGGGTGCCCTGCGCCACCATCGACTTCGTGAGGGCATCCCACTCCCGGGTGGAGCCGTCGCACCAGACGATGCGGTCGGGCTTCGTGAGGGCGGCGACATCGGCGACCCACTCGTTGACGGCCGGGTTGCGGCTCGGTCCTTCGACATCGGTCATGGTGGGCGTTTCGAGGAGGCTCATCGGCGAATCCTTCGTCTCGGTGGTGATCGGTTTCGGTGGTGATCGATCTCGATAGTGATCGTGATTTCGGCAATCCGTGCTCTGTTCTTCCACTTTGACGAGCGGATGAGGTAAATTCCTGGAATTCCCACGGAAAGATTTGACGTTCTTTACACGGAGTGAAAATGACGCAAGGCAGCGATCTCATCACGCTCGGCCGCCGCATCCGGCACCACAGGCGCGCGCGCGAACTCACGCTCGACCAGCTCGGCGCCCGGGTGGGCGTGGTCGGCAGCCAGCTCTCACTGATCGAGAACGGGCGGCGCGAGCCGAAGCTCTCCTTGCTGCAGGCGCTCGCCGCCGAGCTGGGAGTGCCGCTCTCCGATCTGCTGAGCGACGAGGCGCCGGATGCGCGCACCGCGCTCGAGATCGAGCTCGCGAAGGCGCAGCAGGGCCAGCTCTACGCCTCCCTGGGTCTTCCCGTGGTGCCTGCCAGCCGCACCCTGCCGCTCGAGACGCTCGAGTCGCTCGTGGGGCTGCACCGCGAACTGCTGCGCCGGGCGACGCAGTCGATCGCGACCCCGGAGGAGGCCCGGCGCGCCAACACCGAGAACCGGCTCGGCATGCGCGCGAAGAACAACTACCTGCCGGCGCTCGAGCAGCTGGCCGAGGAGACGCTCGCGACCGTGGGCCACACCGGCGGAGCTCTCACCCATCGCAGCGTGTCACTCCTGGCGGAGAACCTCGGGTTCACGCTCATCTACGTCGACAACCTGCCGCACTCTGCGCGTTCGGTGACCGACCTCGAGAACGGGCGCATCTACCTGCCGCCCGCCTCGATCCCGGGCGGGCACGGTCTGCGGTCGATGGCGCTGCAGGCGATGGCCCACCGCCTGCTCGGGCACACGCCGCCGCAGAGCTACGCCGAGTTCCTGCAGCAGCGGCTCGAGATCAACTACTTCGCTGCCGCCTGCCTGATGCCGCAGACCCCTTCGGTGGCGTTCCTGCAGGCGGCGAAGCAGCGCAAGGACCTCTCGGTGGAGGACTTCCGAGACGCCTTCGGCGTCACGCACGAAGCCGCCGCGCTGCGCATGACGAACCTCGCCACCTCGCACCTCGACATGGAGGTGCACTTCCTGCGAGTGGGGGAGGACGGCGCCATCTACAAGGCCTACGAGAACGACGGGCTACCGCTGCCCTCGGACGTGACGGGGGCGGTGGAGGGGCAGCTCGTGTGCCGCAAGTGGGCGGCGCGCGGCGCTCTCGGCCGCACGAACCGCACCACCGAGTTCTACCAGTACACCGACACCCCGGCGGGCACCTTCTGGTGCGCCACCCAGACCGGCAAGACCGAGGCGGGGGAGTTCTCCATCACCTTCGGGGTGCCGTTCACGGAGGCCAAGTGGTTCCGCGGGCGCGACACGCAGGGACGCGTGCAGTCGACCTGCCCCGACGAGTCGTGCTGCCGCCGCCCGGCCTCGGAGCTCGCCGAGAAGTGGTCGTCGAGCGCGTGGCCGAGCGCGAAGCTGCACGCGCACATCCTGTCGCCGCTGCCCTCCGGCAAGTTCCCGGGCGTCGACGAGAACGAGGTCTACCAGTTCCTCGAGGCCCACGCCGGCACGCTCTAGTCCAGCGCGCGCTTGAGCTTCTCGGAGAGGCCCGCGCCGTCGGGGGCATAGACCCAGGGGACGGCGTTCTCGCCCGTGAGGTCGGTGCGGGAGCGTCCGCCGGCCAGCACGGCCTCGCTGGTGGAGAGCTGGCGGATCGCGATGGCCGCCACGTTCTGCGGGTGTTCGAGCGCGAACTCGCCGTAGATCTCCTCGTCGTGCTGGCCGTCGTCACCGATGAGCACCCACCGGATGTCGGGGAACTCGCCCGCGAGCCGGCGCAGGTTCGTGGTCTTGTGCTCGCGTCCGTTACGGAAGAAGCGGTCGTGCGTCGGTCCCCAGTCGGTGAGGAGCAAGGGTCCGGTGGGGTAGAGGTTGCGGGAGAGGAACCGGCTGAGTGTCGGAGCCACGTTCCACGCTCCGGTGGAGAGGTAGATGACGGGGGCGCCCGGATGCTCCTTCGTCAGCCTCTCGAGGAACACGGCCATGCCCGGAGTCGGTGTGCGGGCGTGCACGTCGAGCACGAAGGTGTTCCAGAACGCGAGGAACGGGCGCGGCAGCGCGGTGACCATCACGGTGTCGTCGATGTCGCAGACGATGCCGAAGTCGGTGCCGGGCGCGACGATGCAGATCGGGGCCTGAACGGGTTCGGATCCGGGGGTCACCATGGTGATGGTGTGCCAGCCCGGCTCGAGCTCGACGTCGACCGAGGCGTCCACGACACCCCCACGATCGGCCAGCACCGTGCGCACGATGCCCTCGACCTCGATGGTCACCTCCACGGCGCCGACGGGAACGCTCACGAAGCTCCGCCAGCCGCGCACCCGCTCCTCGCGGCGCTGGGCTTTGCGGGCCTGGCGCGATCCTGGCTTCGGCTGCTTGGTCAGCAGTACCCGCCCGAGCACGCGGATTCTGGATGTGGTGCCGTAGCCGGTGTACGGAATGACGGTCGGCACGCGGCCGGCCCGCCGGGCCCAGCCTTCACGGAACTCGTGGATCGCATCGTCGATGCGAGCCGCACGGTGCAGCCGGATTGCCGAGGCTGTCTCATCTGGCACGGCACCAGTCTGTCACGCCCCGCGGCGTGCCGAGGGAAGCCCGCATGCGACTGCCAGGGAGACGGAACTACACTTGGGTGTCGGGATTCGGGAAGGGACGGGCGGAGTGGCATTCAACGACCTCATAAGCGGTGCTCTCACATCCACCGGGCAGGTGCGCAACGAGCCGGTGCAGGCGCGGAGCAGTGAGCGCATCGGCGCGCTCCTCGACGCCGCATCGGCCGTCGTCGCCGAAGTCGGAATCGAACGACTCACCACCGCGATGGTCGCCGAGCGGGCGAACGCCTCGATCGGAACGGTCTACCGCTACTTCCCCGACCGCATCGCCGTGCTCAGCGCCATGAGCCTGCGCGGCTTCGAGCGCTTCCTCCGGCTGAGCGTCGAGAAGCTCGACGCCGCCCAGCCCACCTCGATGGAGGCGGCCTTCGACTCCCTCGTCGACGCCGCCGTCGAGATGCATCGCAGCGAGCCGGGTTACACCTCCATCCGTCTGAGCGACCAGATCGCCCTGCCCGAGGTCGACGGCGGTTCGGCCGCCTCGGCGCGCATCGCCGCTCCACTGGCGAAGATCTTCGTCGAGGAGCTCGGCGTCACCGACGAGCCCGGCCTCGTCGACCGGATCGACATCGCCCTCACCGTGGTCGACTCGCTGCTCGTGCGCGCTTTCATCATCGACAGCCGCGGCGACGCGGGCGCCATCGAGGCGTGCCGCCGCCTCGTCAGCACCATCCTCGCCGGGTCGACGGTCGCCGCCTGACCCCTCCTCGCCACCCATCCGGATGCGATGTCGGTGGCGAAGAGGATTATGACAATCTCTGACGGCGGGCTTTGCGTTTCGCCGCAGTGATGTTTGGGTTGATGGACGGCCGCATTCCGTGGCCCCCCGATGATTGGGTCGCGCGATGATCGAGTTCCGTTCGGTGACGAAGCAGTTCCCCGACGGGACGGTCGCGGTCGAAGGCTTCGACCTGGTGATCCCGCCGCGCAAGACCACGGTGCTGGTGGGCTCCTCCGGCTGTGGCAAGACCACGCTGCTGCGCATGATCAACCGGATGATCGACCCCACCTCGGGCAGCATCCTGATCGACGGAGAAGACACGGCCTCGCTCGCGCCGGTGAAGCTGCGGCGGCGCATCGGCTACGTGATGCAGAACTCCGGCCTGCTGCCGCACCGCAAGGTGATCGACAACGTGGCCACGGTGCCGGTGCTGAACGGGGTTCCGAAGAAAAAGGCCCGGGCGCACGCGCTCGAGCTGCTCGACACGGTGGGGCTCGACCGCTCCCTGGCCGGCAAGTACCCGCGACAGCTCTCCGGAGGGCAGCAGCAGCGCGTGGGTGTAGCGCGCGGTCTTGCGGCCGATCCGAACATCCTGCTGATGGACGAGCCGTTCGGCGCCGTCGACCCCATCGTGCGCGCTGAGCTGCAGCAGGAGACCATCCGCCTGCAGGCAGGGCTCGGCAAGACCGTGGTGTTCGTGACGCACGACATCGACGAGGCCTTCCTGCTGGGGCACCAGGTCGTCATCCTGCAGAAGGGCGGCCACATCGCGCAGGTGGGGACGCCGGCCGAGATCCTCGCGCGCCCGGCCGACGACTTCGTGGCCAGCTTCGTGGGGGCCGACAAGGGCAAGCGCAAGCTGCGCATCGAGAGGGTCGACGGCACCGACGTCGTGGTCGACGAGAACGGCACGCCGACGGGAGTGCTGCAGCCGTGAAATGGCTCTCGTCGAACTGGGACCTCGTGTGGCAGCTCGTGTTCGCGCACGTGGCGCTCAGCGTGCCGCCGATCGTCATCGGCTTCGTCATCGCGATCCCGCTCGGCTGGGTGGCGAACCGCTACCGGGTGTCGCGTGGCATCATCCTGCTCGTGCTCGGGCTGCTGTACACGATCCCGTCGATCCCGCTGTTCATCTTCATGCCCCTCTTCCTCGGCACCCCCTTGCTGTCGCCGGTGAACGTCACGGTGGCGCTCACCATCTATGCGGTGGCGTTGATGGTGCGTTCGGCGGCCGACGGGCTGCGATCGGTCGACCCCGACATCCTGCAGGCGGCCTCGGCGATGGGCTACTCGGGCTGGCAGCGGTTCTGGCGGGTCGAGCTGCCTCTTGCCGGCCCGGTGCTGCTCGCCGGTCTCCGCGTGGTCTCGGCCAGCACCGTGAGCCTCGCCACCATCGGCTCGGTGGTGGGCGTGTCGAGCCTTGGCTACCTCTTCATCAACGGATTCCAGCGCAACATCCCGGGTGAGGTCATCACCGGAATCGTGGCGACCCTCGTGATCGCCGTGGTGTTCGATCTGCTGCTCGTGCTCGTGGGCCGCTTGCTGCTGCCGTGGAGCCGCCGCGACTCGCGGGTGCGTGCGCGGGACGTCGCCCGCAGCCGCACGGCCGTGCTGACGGGGGCCGGCTGATGAACCTGTTCTTCGACGGCATCGCCTGGATCCTCGATTCGGCGAACCAGGGCGGGCCCGGCGGATGGATCGCCCGGCTCGGCGAACAGCTCGCCTACACCTTCGGCGCCGTCGCCATCGCGGCGGTGATCGCCGTGCCGCTCGGCTACCTCGTGGGGCACACCGGCCGCGGCCGCGACCTCGCCGTGTCGCTCTCGGGCGGCTTCCGGGCGCTGCCGAGCCTCGGCCTGCTCATCCTGCTCGGTCTCGGTCTCGGCATCGGCTTCCGGGCACCGCTCCTCACCTTCGTGATCCTCGCCATCCCGCCCATCCTCGCCGGCGCGTACGCCGGCTTCGAGGCGATCGACCGCAAGACCATCGACGCGGCGCGGGCCTTGGGGATGACCGAGCTCCAGATCGTGGGCCGTGTCGAAGTTCCGCTCGGGCTCCCGTTGCTCATCGGCGGCATCCGCTCCGGGGTGCTGCAGGTGGTGGCCACCGCCACCCTCGCCGCCTACGTCAGCGGCGGCGCCCTCGGCGTGTTCATCTTCGAGGGGTTCTCCACCCGGAACTACGCCGAGGCGCTGGGTGCCTCGATCCTCGTCACGGTACTCGCTCTCGTGCTCGAGGGAATCTTCGCCCTCATCCAGAGGTTGGTCGTTCCACGCGGTGTCGTCGCGAAGGAACCCACAGAGATCCGCACCCGGTCATCCCGTCCGGTCGCGGTGGCGGGCCTCCCCGCCCAAGAAGGGAAATGATCACATGTTCACAGCAATCAAGAAAGGCCGGCTCGTCGCAGGGCTAGTCGTGGTCAGTGCGGCAGTGGCACTGGCAGGGTGTTCGTCGAGCAACCCGCTCGACACGGCGTCGACGTCGTCGGCGAGCGGAGCCGCATCCGGCCCCATCGTCATCGGCTCGCAGGCGTACTACTCGAACGAGATCATCGCCGAGATCTACGCGCAGGCGCTCGAAGCGAACGGCATCGAGGTGACCCGTCAGTTCAACATCGGGCAGCGCGACGCCTACCTGCCGGCGCTCGAGAGCGGCGAGGTGCAGCTCTTCCCCGAGTACACCGGCAACCTGCTGCAGTACTACGACCCCTCCACCACAGCCAAGACCAGCGACGACGTGTTCGCCGCGCTGCAGACCGCCCTGCCGCAGGGCCTCGAGGTGCTCGACCAGTCGCCCGCGACCGACCAGGACTCCTACAACGTCACCAAGGCGTTCTCGGACGCGAACGGCGTGACGAGCCTGGCCGACCTCTCGAAGGTCACCACGCCCATCACCCTCGGCGGCAACTCGGAGCTGCAGACGCGCCCCTACGGCCCCGACGGGCTGAAGAGCACCTACGGCGTGACCGTGGGCTTCACCCCGATCGAGGACTCGGGCGGACCGCTGACCATCAAGGCGCTGAACGACAACACCGTGCAGATGGTGAACATCTACTCCGCCGACCCGAACATCAAGACCTCGGGACTCGTCACGCTGGCCGACCCGAAGGGCTTGTTCCTCGCGTCGAACGTCGTGCCGCTGATCAACTCCAACTCGGCGACGCCCGAGGTCGTGAGCATCATCAACAAGGTGAGCGCGGCGCTGACCGCCGCCGACCTGGTCGACCTCAATTCGCAGAGCGTCAACGACCAGCAGTCGGCTGACACCATCGCGAAGAACTGGCTCGCCAAGGTGAACCTCTTCTAGGCCTTCCGGCCGCGATCACCGGCCCCGTCGGCATCCGTTCTCCGGATGCCGGCGGGGCCTTTTCGTGCAGGAGCGACAGAACAACTTCACGTTCACTGATGTATTCCACAGCGGATGCGCCCATCCTCCTGCCGACTCCGCAGTGATGCCGCGAACAGCCCGGGGGCTTGTATACAAGCATCTAAACTGGATTCACGCCTAAGGAGTTCCGCGTGAACCTGAACGATCTGCTCGACCCCCTCATCCTGTCGCGCTGGCAATTCGGCCTGACGACGATCTACCATTTCCTCTTCGTGCCGCTCACCATCGGCATGGCCACCACGGTGGCCATCTTCCAGACGGCCTGGGTGCGCACCGGTAAGGCGAAATACCTGCAGCTCACGCGCTTCTTCGGCAAGATCTTCCTGATCAACTTCGCCATGGGCGTCGTGACCGGCATCGTGCAGGAGTTCCAGTTCGGCATGAACTGGTCGGACTACTCGCGCTTCGTCGGCGACGTCTTCGGCGCCCCGCTGGCCCTCGAAGGCCTGCTCGCCTTCTTCCTCGAGGCCACCTTCATCGGGCTGTGGATCTTCGGCTGGGACAAGCTGCCGAAGAAGCTGCACCTCGTGACGATCTGGGCCACCGCAGTGGGCACGATCCTGTCGGCCTACTTCATCATCGCGGCGAACGCGTTCATGCAGAACCCGGTCGGCTACGAGATCAACGCCGCCAAGGGGCGGGCTGAACTCACCGACATCTGGGCCCTGCTGACCAATAAGGTCGCGCTCGCCGCCTTCCCCCACACGATCTTCGCGTGCTTCATGGTGGCCGCGGGCCTGATCATCGCCACGGCGGCGTGGCACCTCTACCGCAACCAGCACCTCGAGACCATGCGCCCCGCGATGAAGTTCGGCCTCTGGATGATGGTGATCGCAGGCGCGCTGACCGTTCTGAGCGGCGACCAGCTGGGCCTGGCGATGGTGGAGACGCAGCCCATGAAGATGGCGGCGGCCGAGGCGCTGTACCACACCTCGACCGGGGCGGACGCGTCGTTCTCGATCTTCACGCTCGGTACGCCCGACGGGGTGCACGAACTGTTCTCGATCCGCATCCCGTATCTGTTGTCGTTCCTCTCGACGCACACCTTCGACGGCACGGTCGAGGGCATCAACGACCTGCAGGCGCAGTACGTGCAGCTCTACGGCCCCGGCGACTACTCGCCGGTGATCTGGGTCACCTACTGGGCGTTCCGCTGGATGATCGGCCTCGGTATGCTGCACGTGCTGATCGCGCTGGTGGGCCTCTGGATCACCCGCAAGGGCCGTCAGCCGCGCTGGCGCTGGCTGTGGCGGGTGGCAGTGTGGGCCTTCCCGCTCTCGCTCGGCGCCATGATCATGGGCTGGGTGTTCACCGAGATGGGCCGGCAGCCCTGGATCGTCTTCAGTCTGCTGAAGACACAGGATGCGGTCTCGCCCGGCATCACCGGGCTCGACGTGCTCATCTCGCTCGTGGCCTTCACGCTCATCTACGGCGCCCTCGCGGTGGTGGAGTTCAAGCTCATCAAGAAGGCCATCCAGAAGGGGCCCGACGACGCCCCGGAGCCCGATCCCGAATCCGGGGAGCTCCGCCACGAGGCGACGGTCTACTAGGGAGACATGATGGACCTGACAATCCTGTGGTTCTGCATCGTCGGCTTCATGTTCGTCGGCTACTTCGTTCTCGACGGCTTCGACTTCGGCGTGGGCATGTCGTTGCCGTTCCTCGGCCGCGACGACACCGACCGGCGCGTGCTCATCAACACCATCGGCCCGGTCTGGGACTTGAACGAGACCTGGGTGATCGTGGCCGGGGCCTCGCTCTTCGCCGCCTTCCCCGAGTGGTACGCGACGCTCTTCAGCGGCTTCTACCTCCCGCTGCTGCTCATCCTGCTGGCCCTCATCCTGCGCGGTGTCTCGTTCGAATACCGGCACCAGCGTTCGGAGTCGGCGTGGAAGAAGCGCTTCGACCGCATGATCGTGATCGGATCCGCCGTTCCCGCCTTCCTCTGGGGCGTGGCCTTCGCGAACATCGTGCGGGGCGTGCCGCTGGACGCGGGGCACAACTACACCGGCACCTTCTTCGACCTGCTGAACCCGTATGCGTTGCTCGGCGGCCTCACCACGCTGCTGCTGTTCTTCACGCACGGCGTCGTGTTCGTCTCGCTCAAGACCGAGGGCGACATCCGGGAGCGTGCGCGCCGTCTCGCCACCCGCGCGGGCGTGCTCACCGTCGTGGTGGCGGCCGCGTTCCTGCTCTGGACCACCCTCGCCCACGGCACCGTCGCATCCGCCCTGCTGTCGGCGGCGGCAGCGGTGGCGCTGATCGGTGCGGTGCTCGCGAACACCCGCGGCCGAGAGGGCCTCTCGTTCGGCCTGATGGCGGCGACGATCGCGCTCGCGGTGCTGAGCCTGTTCTTCGCTCTCTTCCCCGATGTGATGCCGGCTTCGAACGACCCGGCCAACAGCCTCACCATCGAGAACGCCTCCTCGTCGGCCTACACCCTGCAGATCATGAGCTGGGTGGCGCTGGTGTTCCTGCCGCTGATCCTGGCCTACCAGGGTTTCACCTACTGGATCTTCCGCAAGCGGGTCAGCCGCGCACAGATCCCGGTCGAGGGCGCACACTAGAGTCGTGCGCCCCGTCGACCCCCGGCTCCTCCGATATGCGGCCGCAGCCCGCGCGTTCTTCGCCGCCGGCGGCGTGCTCGCCCTGCTGCAGACCGCGGCCGTGATCGGCTTCTCCTACCTCGTCACCCACGTGATCGTGCGGGCCATCGCGGGAGAGCAGCTCGAGAACCTGGTGCTGCCGCTCGTGCTGCTGGCCGGTGTCGTGCTGGTGCGCTTCGCGGCGGCCTGGCTCGCCGAACTGAACTCCGCGCGGGGCGCTGCGGTGGTCAAGAGCGAGCTGCGGCGCCGGGTGCTGGATGCCGTCACGAAGCTGGGCCCCGGATGGCTCGGCTCGCGCAATTCCACCGCCGTCGGCGTGACCGCGGGGCCGGGCCTGGATGCGCTCGACACCTACTTCTCGAAGTACCTGCCGCAGCTCATCCTGACCGCCGTGGCGACCCCGATCATCCTCGTGGTCATCTGGTGGCAGGACTGGCTGAGCGGATTGACCGTCACCGTGACGCTGCCGCTCATCCCGCTGTTCATGATCCTCATCGGCTGGGCCACGCAGTCGGTGCAGCAGAAGCAGTGGGAGAAGCTCGGGCGTCTCTCCACCGCGTTCCTCGACGTGGTGGGCGGCCTGTCGACGCTCACGATCTACGGGCGGCAGCACCGGCAGGCTGCGCGTATCCGCGCCGTCACCGACGACTACCGCTCGCAGACCATGAAAGTACTGCGCGTCTCGTTCCTCTCGGGCTTCGCGCTCGAGCTGGCAGCGAGCCTCTCGGTGGCGCTCGTGGCCGTGTCGATCGGCGTGCGGCTGATCGAGGGGAGCCTCGGTCTCGAGGTGGGCCTGTTCGTTCTGCTGCTGGCGCCCGAGGCCTTCCTGCCGCTGCGGAACGTCGGCGCCCAGTTCCACGCGGCGGCCGACGGGGTGGCGGCCTCCTCCGATATCTTCGACATCCTCGACGCCGCCGCCTTGCCGTCTGCTCCGGCCGGCGTGCCGTCGGTAAGCTCCGAGTTCGTCGGCGGGGCGGAACGGGGCGCAGGGCTCCAGGTGCGGGGGCTGGGGGTGAGGTACGGCGAGAACGTGGCCTTCGAGGGTCTCGAGGCGCGGTTCGAGCGCGGCGCGGTCACGGTGGTGACCGGGCCGAGCGGCGCCGGCAAGTCGTCGCTCGTGGCGGCGCTGCTGGGCTTCGTTCCGGCGGCCGGCAGCATCCTCGTCGACGGCCGTGACGCGAGCGGCGACCCCGTACCCCGGCCGTGGCTGGCGTGGGCGGGCCAGCATCCGTCCCTCCTGGCCGGAACGGTCCAGAGCAACATCTGCCTGGGCGACGAGACTCCGGATGCGGTGGCCGCCCGGGCGAGCCTCGACCTCGTCGGCGGAGTCGATCTCGACCTCGGCGCGCTCGTCGACTCCCGCGGCGGCGGCCTCTCCGGCGGCCAGGCGCAGCGCGTCGGGGCGGCGCGTGCCGTCTACCGCGCCCGCCGCACCGACGGAGCCGTCGTGGTGTTCGACGAGCCGACCTCGGCACTCGACGACGAGACCGAGGCCGCCTTCATCCGGGGTCTGCACGTTCTCGCCGGCGAAGGCCGCGCCGTCGTGGTGGTGAGCCACCGTCGGGCGGTGATCGCCGGAGCCGACGCGGTGGTGGCGCTCCGCGCGCTCGAGGCGGTGCTCCCGTGAACCGCTCCGACGTCATCCGGCTCGCGCAGCCGCGCCTGCGCCGCTTCGCTCCCGGCGCCCTGCTCGGGCTCGTCAGCGCGCTCTGCGCGGTGGGCCTGCTCGCCACGAGCGCCTACCTCATCACGAAGGCCGCCGAGCAGCCGCCCATCCTGTACCTCTCCGCGGCGATGGTCGCGGTGCGGGCCTTCGCCCTCGGGCGGGCCGCCTTCCGCTACGTCGAGCGGCTCGCGAGCCACGACGCTGCCTTCGCCACCATGCCCGAGCTGCGGGTGGGCGTCTACGAGCGGCTCGTGCCCGTCTCGCCCGACGGGCTCGGCTCGAGCCGCCGCGGCGACCTGCTGACCCGGCTGGTGGCCGACGTCGACGAGCAGCAGAACCTCCCGCTGCGGGTCGTGCAGCCGCTCGTCGTCTCTGGGCTGACAGCCGTGGCCGCTGTGGTCGCGGTCTGGATCCTGCTGCCTGCCGCCGGTGTCGTGCTCCTCGCCGGACTCGTGTTCGCCGCCGCGTTGGGTACGGCCGCGAACTCCTGGGTCTCCTCCCGCGCCGAGCGCGAGCTCGCGGGGCTCCGCGGCGGCTACCAGGCCGAGCTGGCCGACTACCTCGCGAACCTCGACACCCTCGTGGCCTACGGGGCGGCATCCGGTGCCCGCGCCTCGCTCGCCGAAGCGGATGCCCGGCTCACCCGCGCGCTCATCCGCCGTTCCGCCGGCGCAGGCCTCACCGCGGCGCTCGTCACGCTGATCGCGGGCGCCGTGACGGTGCTCATCCTCCTCGCGGGCATCCCGCAGCTGGGCGTCGGCGGCTTCGAGGGCCCGACGCTCGCGCTCGTGGCGTTGGTTCCGCTCGCCGTGTTCGAGGTGTTCGGCATGGTTCCGCTGGCCTGGGGCGCCTGGCGGCAGGTGGCCGCGAGCGCCGACCGCATCGCCTCGGTGGTGCCCGACAGCGTGCCCGACGGCATCCCGGTCGATCGGCCCGGTGCGGCGAACGAGCTGCCCGGTGGCCCGGTCTCGCTGCGCCTGCGTGAGGTCTCGGCGCGCTGGCCCGGAGAGCGGCGGGATGCGCTGAGCGGCGTCGACCTCGACGTGCGGCCGGGCGACCGCATCCTCGTGCGCGGCGCGAGCGGCGCCGGCAAGACCACGCTCGCCCACGTGCTCGTGCGTTTTCTGGAGCACGGCGGCAGCTACCGGGTGAACGGCATCGAGGTGCGGGACCTCCAGCAGGACGCCGTGCGCACCGTGGTGGGGCTCTGCGAGCAGAGCCCGCACCTCTTCGACGACGACATCCGCCAGAACCTGCTCTTCGCCCGTGAGGCGGCGAGCGACGACGAGCTCCTCGCGGTGCTCGACCGCGTGGGCCTCGGCGAGTGGGTGCGGGAACGCGGCGGCCTCTCGGCCCGGGTGGGGGAGCACGGCTCCCTCGTCTCGGGCGGGCAGGCGCAGCGCATCGCGCTGGCTCGGGCGCTGCTCGCCGGCTTCCCGGTGCTCGTGCTGGACGAGCCGACGGCCAACGTCGACGCCGACCGGGCGGATGCACTCGTCGCCGATCTGCTCGCCGCCGCCTCCGGAGAAGAGCGGGCGGTCGTCGTGATCTCGCACACACCCGTCCCGCCGGAGCTGGTCACTCACACACTGCGGCTCTGAGCGGCGGCGGCGGCCGTGGCCGCTCGAGGTCGCGCGCAGTGCTCGAATGCGGGCTACCCGCCGCTCTTAGCGCGACCGGGCGGGAACCAACCCGGGCATGCGCATCCGACGGCCGGTCTAGAGCGGCCGGCTCAGCGCATCCAGCCGTCGTCGCCAGGTGGAGGCGCGGCTCGGGCGTGCCTCGAGGGGCGGGCCGTCGATCCAGGCCTCGACCACGCTGATGCCGTGCAGCGCGCTCACCAGCCACACCTCGCAGCCGGCGAGCTCGGCCGGGCGGGCGCGCTCTTCGACGACGCGGGTGCCGGTGGCGGTGGCGATGAGACGGATGCTGCGGGCCGTGACGCTCGACACACGCGCCAGATCGCTCGCCGGCGCCACGAGGGTCTCGCCGCGCCACCAGAGCAGAGCCGAGTTCGAGCCGTCGACGAGGTGGCCGCCGGGTCCGCCGTCGAGCAGCGCCACTTCGTCGGCGCCGTTCTCCTGAGCGGCGGCGCGGAGGGCGATCAGGGTGTCGAGGTCGGGGCCCTTGATGCGCGGGACGGTGCGCGGATCGGGGCCGTCGTGCGTGCTCAGCACCGCCGTCTCGCGCCGGCGCGGCGCCACGCGCACGCGCAGGCGCAGCTCGGGCTCGCCCTCGACGAGGGCGAGCTCGACGCGGGGGAAGAGGGTGCCGGTGCGGTAGGCACGGAGCCGGCCGATGGCCGCGCCCCAGAACGCCTCGGCGTCGGAGGCGGGTGTCGGGGCGGTGGCCGTGGGCGCCGCAGCGGCCGCGAGGAAGCGCTCGCGGTGGGCGTCGATCGCACGCGCCCGGCCTGAGGGCGAGACGAACCACGAATCGGCCGCCACGAGGGCATCGTGCGGATGGAGTTCGCGCTCGACGAGCGCATCCCCGTTCCAGACGAAGGTCGCGGGAGCCTCGGCCATCTTCGGTCTTCCTCCTCTGGTCACGATCTACGCTAGTACAGCGCCGGCGAGGCCCCGCGAGAGGCTGCTCGACGGGAACACGGCAAGGTTTAGTACTGTTGACTCCTGGTGCGCCGTGCGCGCCATCCCGAGCGGCTCACGCTTCTGGCAGTTCTGCCGAAACCCCTGAATCGCCTGCGCAAGCAACGAATGAGAGTCACGTGGTCACCGAGAACACCTCCGTCAGTGCCGACTCCGCCCCGGGCGGGTCGTGGAACGACGACGCCGAGCGCTACGACTTCCAGGCCATCCAAGACAAGTGGATGCCCATCTGGGAGGAGTCGAAGCCCTTCCGCACCGACCTCGAAGGCGACAAGCGCCCGCGCAAGTACGTGCTCGACATGTTCCCCTACCCCTCCGGCGACCTGCACATGGGTCACGCGGAGGCGTATGCGCTGGGCGACGTGATCGCGCGCTACTGGCGGCAGCAGGGCTTCAACGTGCTGCACCCGATCGGCTGGGACTCGTTCGGCTTGCCCGCCGAGAACGCCGCCATCAAGCGCGGCCTCGACCCGCGTCAGTGGACCTACGACAACATCGACCAGCAGCGCACCAGCATGAAGCGCTACGCGACCTCCTTCGACTGGGACCGTGTGCTGCACACCTCCGACCCCGAGTACTACAAGTGGAACCAGTGGCTGTTCCTCAAGATGTACGAGAAGGGCCTGGCCTACCGCAAGGCGTCGTGGGTCAACTGGGACCCGGTGGACCAGACCGTGCTCGCCAACGAGCAGGTGCTGCCCGACGGCACCTCCGAGCGCTCCGGCGCCCTCGTGGTGAAGAAGAAGCTGACGCAGTGGTACTTCCGCATCACCGACTACGCCGACCGCCTGCTCGACGACCTCAAGCAGCTCGAGGGGACCTGGCCGTCGAAGGTCATCGCGATGCAGCGCAACTGGATCGGCCGCTCGATCGGCGCCGACGTCGACTTCGCCATCGAGGGCCGCGACGAGCCCGTGACGGTGTTCACGACCCGTCCCGACACGCTCTACGGGGCGACCTTCATGGTGGTGGCCCCCGACTCCGACCTGGCTCAAGATCTGGTGGCCGGCTCGGACTCGGCCGAGGTGAAGGAGCGCTTCGCGAAGTACCTCGCCGAGGTGCAGAAATCCTCGGAGACCGAGCGCCAGGCGACCGACCGGCCGAAGACCGGCATCTTCCTCGAGCGCTACGCGATCAACCCCGTGAACGGCGCGCGTCTGCCTATCTGGGCGGCCGACTACGTGCTCGCCGACTACGGCCACGGAGCGGTCATGGCCGTTCCCGCGCACGACCAGCGCGATCTCGACTTCGCGCGCGCCTTCGACCTGCCGATCAAGACCGTCGTCGACACCCTCGCGCCCGTCACCGGCGCCATCCCGGTGCTGCACGGCGACGAACTGCCCGAAGACCTGCTCGAGCTCGACGACCTCAACCCCGCGAAGACCGGCATCGCGCTGGCCGGCGAGGGGCGTCTGGTCAATTCGGGGCCGCTGGACGGGCTGTCGAAGTCGAACGCCATCCGCAAGATCATCGAGATCCTCGAGGCGGCGGGCACCGGCCGGCCGGCCAAGAACTACCGCCTGCGCGACTGGCTCATCTCGCGACAGCGCTACTGGGGAACGCCGATCCCGATCATCCACGGTGAAGACGGCCAGGAGTACGCGGTTCCCGAGGACCAGCTGCCGGTGGTGCTGCCGCCGACCGAGGGCCTCAACCTCACGCCGAAGGGCACCTCGCCGCTCGGTGCCGCCGAGGACTGGGTGAACGTGCCGAACCCGGTCGACGGCAGCCCTGCGCGCCGCGACCCCGACACGATGGACACCTTCGTCGACAGCTCGTGGTACTTCCTGCGTTTCCTCTCGCCGAACGACGAGACGCAGGCCTTCGACCCGCGCGAGGTCGACAAGTGGGCGCCGGTCGACCAGTACGTCGGTGGCGTCACGCACGCCATCCTGCACCTGCTCTACGCCCGCTTCATCACGAAGGTGCTCTTCGACCTCGGCTACGTCTCGTTCACCGAGCCCTTCAGTGCGCTGCTGAACCAGGGCATGGTGCTGATGGACGGCTCGGCCATGTCGAAGTCGAAGGGCAACCTCGTGCGCCTCTCCGACCAGCTCGACGAGCACGGCGTCGACGCGGTGCGCCTGACGATGGCGTTCGCGGGCCCGCCCGAAGACGACATCGACTGGGCGGATGTCTCGCCCGCCGGCTCGGCGAAGTTCCTCGCCCGGGCCTGGCGGCTCGTCGGCGACGTGACCTCGCCCCCCGAGGTGAACTGGCGCGACGGAGATCGTGCGCTGCGCCGGGTGACGCACAAGTTCCTCGCGGAGGCCCCCGGCCTGATCGAGGCGTTCAAGTTCAACGTGGTGGTGGCGCGCTTGATGGAGCTCGTCAACGCGGCGCGCAAGGCCATCGACTCCGGCCCCGGTGGTGGCGACCCGGCCGTGCGCGAAGCGGTGGAGACCGTCGCGCTCGGCCTCTCGCTGTTCGCGCCCTACACGGCCGAGGACATGTGGGCCCGGCTCGGCTACGAGCCGTCGATCGCCAACTACGGCTGGCGGGGCGCGGATGCGTCCCTGCTCACCGAGGAGACGGTCACGGCGGTCGTGCAGGTCGACGGCAAGGTGCGCGACCGCATCGAGGTGTCGCCCAAGATCTCCGGCCCGGAACTCGAGGCGGCGGCACGTGCGCTGCCGTCGGTGGGGCGCTCGATCGGCGACCGCGAGGTCGTGACGGTCGTGGCCCGCGCTCCGCGGCTGATCAACTTCGTCACAAGGCCCGCTTCGTAGAAGTTCTCCACAGATCGCGGCGACGGGCCGCGACCGGCGCTTCGCCGTTCCTACTCTGGCGCCATGTCAGAAACGGAAACCACACAGTCGGAGCGGCAGACCGGGCCCTCGGCGCGGGTGCGCATCGGGATCGGCGCTGCGGTCGTGCTCGTGGTGGCGGCGCTCGTGTGCTCGGTGCTCGTCACCGCGCTCTCACCCGTGGGTGCGACCACACTGCTCGCACCGGCAACCGGGGGCTCCTCGCCGGGATCGGTCGCCGCGGCGGCTCCGGATGCGCGGGGCCGGCCGACCGAAGCCGCGGGCGCTCCCTCGGAGTCGCCGCCAGAGTCGCCGTCGGAGGCAGGATCACCGGCGGACGCCGGCGCAGGCCCGGCGCCGGGAGTGACCGCCGCGACCGGTGCCGCGGTGCTCGTGCACGTGCTGGGCTCGGTGCGGGCACCGGGCGTGTACCGACTCGCCGAGGGCTCGAGGGTGTTCGACGCGCTGGGCCTTGCCGGTGGTTTCGCCGACGGGGCGGATCAGTCGTCGGTGAACCTGGCGCGGCCGTTGACCGATGGTGAGCAGCTGCGGGTCCTGGCACTGGGGGAGGCACCACCGATCGGGGCGGCGGCGGGGCTTCCGGCTGCGGGCGCGAGTGCAGGGTCCGGCGCAGCGCCGCCGGCGGGCGCGAAGGTGAACCTGAATGCAGCGACGGCACTCGACCTCGATGCGCTGCCGAGGATCGGCCCGGCCATGGCCGCGCGGATCGTGAGTTGGCGGGAGACCAACGGGCCCTTCTCCGCCGTCGACGACCTGCTCCAGGTCACCGGCATCGGAGACAAGACCCTCGAGGGCCTGAGAGACCTGGTGACCGTGTGAGGCGCGAGGACGCCGGCCCCGAGCGGGCCGACCCCGACCGCGTCGACCTCGGTGCGGCCCACCCCGGGCCGATCCCGCGCGCCACCGACGTGAGGCTCGTGCCCGCCGCCGTCGCCACCTGGGCCGCGGCGGGCGTGCTCACCGGAACCCGGGGGAGTGCCGCCTGGGCGTGCGCCGGCGCGTGGTCGGTCGCCGCCGTGGTCACAGTGCTGCTCCTCGTGGTGCGGCGCGGTGAGCCCGGGCGTGCGCCAGAGGGTGGTGTCAGCGCCGTGAGGCGGGTTCGGGAGCGGCGGGGCGGGAGCTGCCGTCACCGCCTGGCACGAGCCGGCCGGAGCGCACTCCCCGCCGTGGGGCTCGTGGCCGCGGCGGTGGCGCTCGTGTGCACCTCGCTGTTCGCCCTCGGTCAGCTTCGCCACCCGAGCGCCCTGGACGCGACCGGCCCGCGCAGCGGCCAAGGGGAGTTCGTGGTCACCGGTACGCCGAAGCGGGCACCGACGTCGCCGTTCGGGTTCGCGGCCGATTCGGGCGGGCAGGCGGGGGCGGTGCCGGGCACGGGCTCCGCAGCGGCTGCGGTCGGGACGGCTGCCCCCGGAGCTCCGTCCGAGACCAGGGTGATGATCGAGGCAGAACTCGTCGCTTTCGACACCGCGGGTCGAAGAAGCTCCGCCCGCGCACCGACGCTCGTGTTCGCGACGGTCGAGAACACGGACTCGCTCAACATCGGGTCGCGGTTCCGGGCGCAGGGCTCGCTCACGAGCCTCGAGCCCGGTGATTCGCGGGAGTTCCTGTTCTTCGCGCGGGGCTCTCCCGACAAGATTGCGGAGCCCCCGTGGTATCTCGACTGGGCCGACGGGCTGCGGTCCTCCTTCCGGCAGTCGGCCGCGGTGCTTCCCGGCGACGGGGCCCAGTTGCTGGCCGGTCTCGCCATCGGTGACGACAGCGGGGTGTCGGCCTCACTGCGCGACGCCATGACCGTGAGCGGTCTCACCCACCTCACGGCGGTCTCGGGAGCGAACTGCGCCATCGTGGTGATGGCCGTCATGCAGCTCGGTGGCGTGGTGGGGCTCGGGCGTTGCGCGCGCATCCTGGTGTCCCTCGGGGTTCTGGTGCTCTTCGTGGTGCTCGTCACGCCGGAACCGAGCGTGCTGCGGGCGGCCACCATGGCCGCCATCGTGCTCGTCGCCAGCGCCCTCGGCCGGCCGGCGAGCGGCATCGGCCCGCTCTGCCTCTCCGTGATCGTGCTTCTGGCGCTCGACCCCTGGCTCGCCCGAAGCGCCGGGTTCTCGCTCTCGGTGCTGGCGACGGGAGGGCTGCTCCTGCTCACACGGCCCCTCGCGGCGCTCGGCGCACGGCTGCTCCCTCCCGCGCTCGCGACGGCGCTCGCCGTCCCCGTCGCCGCGCAACTGGCCTGCCAACCGGTGCTCTTCCTGCTCGCTCCCCAGATCACGCCGTACACCCTGCCCGCCAACGTGCTCGCGGAGCCGGCTGCGGCGCTCGTGAGCGTGCTCGGGCTGCTGGTCTGCCTCGTCGCCGCAGCCGCCCCCGGGCTCGCCTCCATCGCGGCCTGGTTGCCCTGGGTTCCCTCAGCATGGATCGGGGCCGTCGCACGGTTCTTCGCCGCCGCGCCCTTCGCGGCCGTCGATGTTCCCGACGGCGTGGTCGCTGCCACGGTCGCCGTGCTGCTGGTGCTGCTGATCGCGGTCGCCTTGGCCACGGCCCGCGCGCATCCGCGGGTCGCCCTCACCGCCGGGGGAATCAGCGTGCTCGGGCTGCTGGTGACCGCCGGAGTCCTCGCGGGCGGCTCGATCGCGCGAGGGGGAGCGATTGCGCCCGACTGGCAGGTCGCCGCCTGCGACATCGGTCAGGGAGACGCGGTGCTCGTGCACAGCCGCGGTGAAGTGGCGCTGGTCGACGTCGGGCCGCAACCGGCGCCGCTCTCCGCGTGTCTCACCCGGCTGCGGATCGACCGCATCGACCTGCTCGTGCTGACGCACTACGACCGCGATCACGTGGGCGGGCTCGACGCGGTGATCGGCCACGTCGACCACGCCCTCGTCGGGCCGCCCGACGGGGCCGCCGACCGCAGGCTCGTCGAGCGGCTGCGCACCGGCGGTGCGCTCGTCGCCGACGGCCGTCGCGGCATGTCGGGCACGCTCGGCGACTACCGGTGGGATGTGCTGTGGCCGCGCACCGGCACCACGCTCACAGGCAATCCCGCGAGCGTCACGGTGCTCTTCAGCGGGGCGATGCGGCTGCTCTTCCTCGGCGACCTGGGGGAGCAGGCGCAGGATGCCGTGCTCGCCGCGAACGCCATCGGCCAGGTCGACGTGGTGAAAGTCGCGCACCACGGCTCGGCAGACCAGAGTGAGCGCCTGTACCGGCAGATCCGGGCGGTGATCGGACTGATCTCGGTCGGCATCGACAACAGCTACGGTCATCCCACGGAACGCCTGCTCGGCATGCTCGGTCGCGCCGGCACGCGCGCCTTCCGTACCGACCAGGAGGGTCTCATCGTGCTCTCGGGCACCGCCACGGCGATTTCCGTGTGGACCGAACGAGCGAAGCCTCCCTAGCGCGCATCGTGGGCGACGGCGAAGGGTCGGTGGCGGCGGCTAGGCTGATTCCGCGGCCGCACGTCGGGGCGAGTCGCGTCGGAGCAGTCGATCGAGGAGGTGCCCGTGGCCGTCGCCCGCAGCAAGGCGCCCGCGAAGGCGAGCGCCAAGGTCGCCATCCCTCAACTGGAATGGAACCAGGTGCGCCCGTCGCCGGTGGTGCTCGTCACCGGCCCAGAGACCTTCCTCGCCGAACGCGCGATCCGCCAGCTGCGCGATCTTCTGAAGGCCGAAGACCCGAGCCTCGAGGTCACCGACGTCGATGCCGCCTCGTACGTGCCCGGAGAGCTTCTCTCGCTCGCGAGCCCCTCGCTGTTCGGTGAGCCCCGGCTGATCCGGGTGTCCGCCGTCGAGAAGTGCACCGACGCGTTCCTCGACGACACCATCGCCTACCTGGGTTACCCGGCCGACGACACCTACCTCGTGCTCCGGCACGGCGGCGGGGTGCGCGGCAAGAAGCTGCTCGAGGCGGTGCGGGCGGCATCCGGTGTCGCCGTCGAGATCGTGTGCGCCGAGCTCAAGCGCGACTCCGACAAGTACGAGTTCGCCTCGGCCGAATTCCGGGCTGCGGGCAAACGAGCCACCCCGGGCGCCATTCGCGCCCTGGTCTCGGCGTTCTCCGACGACCTGGCCGAGCTCTCGGCCGCCTGTGCTCAGCTCGTCTCCGACGCGAGCGAGGAGATCACCGAAGTCACCGTCGAGCGCTACTACGCGGGGCGCGTCGAGACCAACGCCTTCGCGGTGGCCGATTCGGCCATCGCCGGCAACTACGGCGACGCGCTGGCGTTGCTGCGCCACGCGCTCGCCTCAGGCGCAGATCCGGTGCCGATCGTCGCCGCCTTCGCCATGAAACTCCGCACGATGGCGAAGGTGCTCGGCACGCGCGGTGCCTCCGGCCAGCTGGCCGGGCAGCTCGGCATGGCGCCGTGGCAGGTCGATCGGGCGCGCCGCGATCTCTCCGGCTGGTCGAGCGAGGGTCTCGGCCGGAGCATCCAGGTGCTCGCTGAGACCGACGAGAGCGTCAAGGGAGCCGGGCGCGATCCCGTGTTCGCCCTCGAACGCATGATCAGCGTCATCTCGGCCCGCGGAACCCTCTAGCCCAGCCGGGAGCGCCCTGCCGCGAATCTCGGACCGCGCGCGCCGACCGCACCCAGCGTGCGCCGCGCTCCTGCTCCTGCACCCTTACGCGCGAGGTGCACGAAAGGCCCCGCCGAAGCGGGGCCTTTCACGAATGTCTGCGGCGCAGAGCGCAGCGACTCAGAACAACTCAGCTCAGAGAGCGTTGACCTGCTTGGCGATGGCCGACTTGCGGTTCGCCGCCTGGTTCTTGTGGATGACGCCCTTCGACGCCGCCTTGTCGAGCTTCTTGCCGGCGACGAGCAGAGCGGCCGAGGCCTTCTCCTTGTCGCCCGCCACGACGGCGGTGCGGGTCGCGCGGATCGCGGTCTTGAGCTCGCTCTTGACCGCCTTGTTGCGCTCCTGGGCCTTCTTGTTGGTGCCGATGCGCTTGATCTGCGACTTGATGTTTGCCACGGAATTAACCTCTGTATCTGATTCGGATGAATGCGGTGCGATGGTCCGCTGCGGCCGAGCCGCGGAAGGAGCCACTCGCTGTTCGCACCCAACAGAACGCTATGGATGCGTAAGCCAACAGGCAACATTACCAGTTCTTTCCCTCGGGAACAATCCGCCGGATGACAGCGCGAACAGGGCACGAGGTACCGTAGAAGCCTATGCCACGACTCGCCTCCCACACCGACTCGGTTCCGCCCTCGGGCATCCGCCGCATCTTCGAGCTGGCGCACTCGGTCGACGACGTCATCTACCTCGCCGTCGGCGAGCCCGACGTGCCCGTCGCCGATGCCATCCTCGACGCGGCGGCGGCGGCCTGGGAGGCCGACGACACCGATTACACGCCGAACGGCGGCGTCCCGGAGCTGCGCGAGGCGATCGTGCGCTCGGTCGCCGAGCGCAACGGCATCCGCACCGACACCGAGCGGGTCTGGGTGACCAACGGAGCGACCCAGGCTCTGTACCTGGCGATGAGCCTCGTGCTCGATCCGGGCGACGAAGTGCTGCTGCCCGACCCCGGCTACACCACCTTCACGATGAACGCGCACCTGCTCTCGGCGACCCCGGTGCCGTATCCGCTGCATCCCGATCGCGACTTCACGCCCGACATCGCCGAGCTCGAGCGTCTCGTCACCGACCGCACGAAAGCGATCATCGTGAACTCCCCGTCGAATCCGCTCGGCGCGGTGTTCGACCGGGACACTCTCGCGGCCCTGCTCGCGTTCGCCGAGGCCCACGACCTCTGGGTGATCAGCGACGAGGTCTACGAACGCTTCACCTATGACATCGCCCACACCAGCCTGGCGAGCCTCGGCGGCGACGACCGCGTGCTCACGGTGTTCTCTGCGTCGAAGACCTACGCCCTCACCGGCGCCCGCGTGGGCTGGCTGCTCACGCCGCCCGGCCTCGCACCGCTGCTGCGCTCGGCCCAGGAGGCCATGATCAGCTGCGTCAACACGCCCGCCCAGCGGGCGGTGGTGGCCGCGCTGAACGGCCCGCAAGAGCACGTCGCCGCTGCCGCCGAGCACTACCGCGACAATCTCGAACGGGCCGCGGCCGCCCTCGACGAGCGCGGCATCCGCTACCTCGATCCGGCCGGCGCCTTCTACCTCTGGGTCGACGTGTCGCACGCCACCGGGGGAGACGTGGCCTCCTGGGCCGAGCGCTTCCTGCTCGAGCAGCACGTCGCCGTGGCGCCGGGCAGCGCGTTCGGCCGCATGGGCGAGGGCTGGATCCGTCTCTGCGCCGCCGCCTCCACCGCCGACCTGCTCGAGGGAATCCGGCGCCTGCCCGCGCGCTCGGATGCGACGGCCGGGTCCGGCACGGAGTCGTCAGACTCCGGCCCCACGACGGAGGCTCCCGGCAGCGCGCCCACGGCCGATTCCCTCGCGGAGTCCGCAGCCGGCTCGGCGGCGACCCCCGTGCAGTCCGATTCCTCCTCGCAGCCGAGGGCGGGCATCCTCGTCCGCCCCATCCGTGCCGAGGAGATCGCCTTCGCCTCCGAGCAGCGCTTCGCCGCCTACAGCGCCGACCTCGAGATCACCGGCGACTACGCCGAGGAGGTGCGCGACGTCGCGCGCCACGTGGAGACCGCCGAGGTCTGGGTGGCCGTCGAGGAGGAGACCGGTCGCGTGCTCGCCTCGGTCACGCTCCCGCGGCCGGGCGAGACACTCCATCTCGGCCGCCCGGGGGAGCTCGAGTTCCGCCTGCTGGCCGTCGACCCGGATGCGCGCCGCCGCGGTCTCGGCCGCCTGCTCACGCAGTTCGTCATCGACACCGCCCGCGAGCGCGGCGCGACCCGCGTCGTCATGAACAGCGGCACCGAGATGACCTCGGCGCACAGCCTCTACGAGTCGATGGGCTTCGCGCGGATGCCCGAGCGCGAGAACCCGCCCGGCATCGAGCCCTCCCGCGCGTACGGACTCGAGCTGTGATGACGCCCGCCCGCCCGCCGGCACCCCGCCGCGTTCCCGCGGCGGGCCTGCTCTGTCCCGGGCGCGAGGTGCGGCACCCGTGAGGATCGCCGTCATCGGCGCCGGAGCGGTGGGCGGCGTGATCGCCGCGCTCGCCGATCGCGCCGGCCACGAGGTGGAGGTGACCGCCCGCGGAGCCCAGCTCGCCGCCGTCGCCGAGCGCGGCATCCATCTCACCGGCCACTGGGGCGAGCACACCGCCCGTCCCCGGGCCTCCGAGACCCTCACCGTCACCCCCGAGCTCGCTGTGCTCTGCGTGAAGGCCCAGGATGCGCACGCCGCCCTGGCCGCGAACGCGCCGCACCTCGAGGATGTTCCATTGGTCGTGGTGCAGAACGGCCTCGGCGGCTCGGAGGCCGCGGCCGCGCAGCTGCCGGGCACGCCGGTGATCGGCGGCCTCGCCCTCTTCGCGGCGTCGTACCTCTCGCCCGGTGAGGTGGCCATCACCACCCCGGCCGAGACCTACCTCGGTGCCCTGCCGTCGACGCCGCAGAGCGCCTTCCGCTTCGCCGTCGACACGCTGGGCGCGTTCCTCCCCGTGGCCGAGACGCCCAACTTCGCGGGCGCGCAGTGGACCAAGCTCATCGTCAACCAGATCAACGCCCTGCCGGCCATCACCGGGCTCTCGGTGCAGCGGACGGTGGCGGATGCGCGTCTGCGCCGCGTGCTCACCGCGAGCATGCGCGAGGCCGTGGCCGTGGCCCGGGCACACGGGGTGCGCTTCGAGCCGTTGCTCGGGCTGAGCGATCCGGTGCTGCGCCTGTTCTCCGCGGCACCGGCCGGCCTCGCGCAACTGCTGCCGCGGCTGATGGCACGGCGCATGGGGTCGACGCCGAATCCGGGGTCGACACTGCAGAGCATCCGGCGCGGGCAGCTCACCGAGATCGATCACCTGAACGGGGCCGTGGTGCAGCAGGCGCAGGATGCGTCGCGCACGGCGCCGCTGAACGCCGCCCTGGTCGCGCTCGTGCACCGCGTCGAACGCGAGCGCACCTTCCTCACCCCCGCCGAGGTCGCCGCCGCCATCCCCCTGCCGTGACCCACCACGCAGACTCGTCGCTTTCGGCTCGAAAGCGCGAGCGCTTCGAGCCGAAAGCGACGAGTCCGAGGGGAGAAGCAGGGGGGAGGAGCAGAGAGCTCAGTGGGCGTAGGAGCCCGAGCGCAGCTCCTCGAGCAGGGTGGGGCCGTTGGGCTCCCAGCCGAGGTCGATGCGCGCCGCGCTGCCGCGCGCCTGCTGGTCGAGCAGCAGGGCGTCGGCGAAGGGCGCGCCGAGCCGTGCGCGCGTCTGCTCCACCGACGCCGTCTCGACCCGCCCGTCGAGGCCGGCGGCGGTCGCCGCGGCCTCGCCGAGTTCGCGCACGGTCGGGTTCTGCCCGCTCGCGCCGATGTAGTACGAGCCCGCGTCTGCGAGGTCGAGCGCCAGGATGTAGAGCTCCGCGAGGTCGTCGACGAACACGGTGGTCCAGTGCTGCGAGCCGTCGCCCACGAGCTGCAGAGCGGGCGCCGTGCCGGAGCCGCGCGGCGCATCCGAGATCACCGTCGGGATTCCCTGGCCGTAGCCGAATACGATGCCGGGCGCGATGATCGTCGTCTTCACGCCGACGGCCGAGCGCACCCGTGCCTCCACCGGCACCCGCCAGGCGGTGAGCGCGGGCGGGTCGAGCGGTGACGACTCGGTGAGGTCGGTGCCCGATCCGAACACCCAGATGCCGCCCGTGTGCACGTAGGGCTTGTCGCTGCCTTCGAGTCCGGCGAGCACGGCCGTCACGAAGGCGTCGTCGGTGGCCGCGCTCGACGCGTCGCCGGGCGAGGCGAGGTGGATGACGCCGTCGCTCTCGAGCGCGAGCCGCGACACGAGCTCGCCGTCGGTGAGCGTGCCGAGAACCGCGGTGGCTCCCGCCGCCCGCACCTCCTCGGCCTTCTCCTCGGTGCGCACGAGGGCGATGACGTCACGGCCTTGGCCGCGGAGCTGACGGAGGACTGCAGAACCGATGAAACCGGTCGCGCCGGTGAGGAAGATAGCCATACGACGATTCAACCCGCGAACGGCCGTAGCATTCCACCAGATTTCGTCGTGAGTCCGGCGGGGCGGGGCATGGCAGAATAGGTCGACCGATCTTTCGGCACGATCTCCCCGATCCACCAGAGGAATGCGTGAGCCCCAAAGCCCTGAAGGCACTCGAACCTGCCTCCACCGACCCCGCATTCATCCGCAACTTCTGCATCATCGCGCACATCGACCACGGCAAGTCGACCCTGGCCGACCGGATGCTCGGCATCACCGGCGTCGTGAGCGACCGTGACATGCGCGCTCAATACCTCGACCGCATGGACATCGAGCGCGAGCGCGGCATCACCATCAAGAGCCAGGCCGTACGCATGCCCTGGTCGCTCGACGGCAGCACCTATGCGCTCAACATGATCGACACCCCCGGGCACGTCGACTTCACCTACGAGGTCTCCCGATCGCTCGCCGCGTGCGAGGGCGCCATCCTCCTCGTCGACGCGGCCCAGGGCATCGAGGCCCAGACTCTGGCGAACCTCTACCTCGCCCTCGAGAACGACCTCACGATCATCCCGGTGCTCAACAAGATCGACCTCCCGGCTGCCGATCCCGAGAAGTACGCCAAGGAGCTCGCGAGCCTCATCGGCGGCAGCCCCGACGACGTGCTGCGCGTCTCGGGCAAGACCGGAGCGGGCGTCGAAGAGCTGCTCGACCGCGTCACCCAGCTCATCCCCGCTCCCGTCGGAGATCCGGATGCCGCGGCCCGCGCCATGATCTTCGACTCCGTCTACGACGCCTACCGTGGCGTCGTCACTTACGTGCGCATGATCGACGGCCACCTGAACCCGCGCGAGCGCATCCAGATGATGTCGACGCGGGCGACCCACGAGATCCTCGAGATCGGGGTCTCCAGCCCCGAGCCGACGCCTTCGAAGGGCCTCGGCGTCGGCGAGGTCGGCTACCTCATCACGGGTGTGAAAGACGTGCGCCAGTCGAAGGTCGGCGACACCGTCACCACGGCGGCGAAGCCCGCCACCCAGGCGCTGCCCGGCTACACCGAGCCGTTGCCGATGGTGTTCTCGGGCCTGTACCCGATCGACGGAACCGACTACCCGGTGCTCCGCGAGGCGCTCGACAAGCTCAAGCTCAGCGACGCGGCGCTCGTCTACGAGCCGGAGACCTCCGTCGCACTCGGCTTCGGGTTCCGCTGCGGCTTCCTCGGCCTCCTGCACCTCGAGATCATCACCGAGCGGCTCGAGCGCGAGTTCAACCTCGACCTCATCGCCACCGCGCCGAGCGTGATCTACCACGTCACCACCGAAGACAAGAAGACGGTCACGGTCACGAACCCGAGCGAATTCCCGGGCGGCAAGATCGCGAGCGTCACCGAGCCGATCGTGAACGCCGCCATCCTGGCGCCGAAGGACTACGTGGGCACCATCATGGAGCTCTGCCAGAGCCGCCGTGGCGCGCTGCAGGGCATGGAGTTCCTCGGCGAGGACCGCGTCGAGATCAAGTACACGATGCCGCTCGGCGAGATCGTGTTCGACTTCTTCGACAACCTCAAGTCCAAGACGGCGGGCTACGCCTCGCTCGACTACGAGCCCGCGGGCGAGCAGGAGGCCGACCTGGTGAAGGTCGACATCCTGCTCCAGGGCGAGCAGGTCGACGCGTTCAGCGCCATCGTGCACCGCGACAAGGCCTACGCCTATGGCGTGCTGATGACGGGCCGCCTGCGCGAGCTCATCCCGCGTCAGCAGTTCGAGGTGCCCATCCAGGCCGCGATCGGGGCCCGCATCATCGCGCGCGAGTCGATCCGCGCCATGCGCAAAGACGTTCTGGCCAAGTGCTACGGCGGTGACATCACCCGCAAGCGCAAGCTCCTCGAGAAGCAGAAAGAGGGCAAGAAGCGCATGAAGATGGTGGGCCGCGTCGAGGTGCCGCAGGAGGCCTTCATCGCCGCCCTCTCCGGCGACGTGGAGAAGAAGGACAAGAAGTGATGCCGAGCGCCACCTCGTCCTCGCGCGCCGTGGGGCCGGTGCGCTCGACCCGGGTCGCGGCGCTCCAGGACGACGACCCGCGCGCCGGAGTCGCCCTCAGCTACGGAGCGGTCGGCGCCACCCAGGCCGAAGACCTGCTCTACTTCCCGCCGAAGGGCTACCGCCCGGCCGAGCGGCGTGCGCGTCTCGGCAGCGGCACCGCCCGCTTCGACGCCGCCTCGGCGAAACTCATGGCCTGGGGCGCCCAGCGCGGCGCCGGGATCGGCGTCGGCGACGTGCGCCCTCCCGCCCCGACCGACACCGACTACGCGGGGCTGCTCTACGACGAGGTCGGGGTTCCGCTCGGGGCCCGCGCCGCGCATCCGGAGCAGGCCTACGGCGAAGACGGCACCCCGCTCGTGTCCGCCGGCACCACGGCCGTGCTCGCGATGACGATGCTCGGGATGCGGTTCCGCGCGCCCGTGCGGGTGGTCTATCTCGTCAACGAGCCGGGCCGCGTGGGCTTCGCCTACGGAACCCTGCCCGGGCATCCCGCCGCCGGCGAGGAGAGCTTCGTCGTGGAGCACCTCTCCGACGACTCGGTCTGGATCGTGGTGCGCGCCTTCTCGCGCCCCGCCGGCTGGCTGTCGTGGCTCGGCTACCCCGTCGTGCGCGCCGTGCAGGCCCGCACCATGAAGCGGTACCTGCGCGCCCTGATGCCCAGCAAGGGCGTCTAGGGCAGCGCCCGCCAGCTCATGCCCTCCACCCTCCCGCTCGGAGACCCGGCCCCCGCCGACGGTCTGCTGCCGCTCGCGAGCGCTGCCGCGTCGGCAGAGCGCGACCTCGGGCTCTACGTGCACGTGCCGTTCTGCCGCGTGCGCTGCGGCTACTGCGACTTCAACACCTACACGGCCACTGAGCTGCGAGGTGTCAAGCAGTCCGACTACGCGTCTCAGGCCGTCGCCGAGATGGAGTTCGCCTCCGGCGTGCTCGGCGCATCCGGAGTCGCAGAACGCCCTCTCTCCACCGTGTTCTTCGGCGGCGGCACCCCCACTCTGCTGCCCGCGGTGCAGCTGGCGGCCATGCTCGGCGCGGCGCGCGGCATCTGGGGCTTCGCTCCGGAGGCCGAGGTCACCACGGAGGCCAACCCCGACTCGGTCGATGCCGCCTACCTGCAGACGCTCGCCGACGCCGGTTTCACCCGGGTGAGCTTCGGCATGCAGTCGGCCGTGCCGAGCGTGCTGGCCACCCTCGAGCGCACCCACGACCCCGAGCGCATCCCCGACGTGGTGCGCTGGGCGAAGGATGCCGGACTCCAGGTCAGTCTCGACCTCATCTACGGCACCCCGGGCGAGACCCTCGCCGACTGGTCTCGCTCGCTCGACTCCGTGCTCGCCAACGAGCCCGACCACATCTCGGCCTACGCCCTGATCGTGGAGCAGGGAACGAAGCTCGCGCGGCAGATCCGTTCGGGCGAGGTGGCCGAGCCCTCCGACGATCTGCAGGCCGACATGTACGAGCTCGCGGATGCTCGGCTCGGCGTCGCCGGCTACGACTGGTACGAGGTGAGCAACTGGTCGCGCGACGGCGCGCGCACCCGTTCGCGGCACAACCTCGGCTATTGGCTCGGACACGACTGGTGGGGCATCGGACCGGGATCGCACAGCTACGTGGGCGACACGCGCTGGTGGAACGTCAAGCATCCGGCCGCCTACGCCGGGCGCATCGCGGCGGGAGAGTCGCCCGCCGCCGGCCGTGAGTCGATCGACGACGAGACCCGCGAGCTCGAGCGCGTGCTGCTGCTCAGCCGCGTGCGCGGCGTGCTGCGCGTCGATTCCCTGGCGTCGGATGCGCGACGTGAGATCGCGGGCCTGATCGCCGACGGCCTCATCGACGGCCGTGCCGCCCTCGCGGGAACGGTCGACCTCACTCTGAAGGGCCGTCTGCTGGCCGACGCGGTGGTTCGCCGCCTCACCTGATCGCTCGGTTAGACGACGAGAGGGCCTGCCCACGGGCAGACCCTCTCGCGACTTCTGCTACTTGATGAAGCGGAAGTTGAAGAAGTAGCGGTAGGTGCCGCCCTGGTTCACCTTGACGCCCGCGATGATCGCGAAGATCACACCGACGATCTGCACGACCCACGCCAGCGGCAGCAGGAGGAGCCCGATGAAGATGAAGGAGGTGATGGTGCCGAGGATGTAGAGCCCCACGACGAAGATCGCGACGGTGATCTGGAAGTTCAGCGACTCCTTCGCCTCCTGGTTGGTCAGCGGACCGCGGTCTTTGAAGACGAGCCAGATGATCAGCGGCGGGATGAAGCCGAGGATGCCGCCCAGCTGGCCGAGCATCGCCCACTGCTTGTCGTCGGCCGGCGAGAGCGGCGCCGCAGCGACGGGCGCTCCGTAGCCGGGCTGGGGCTGTTGGTAGCCGGGAGGAGGGGCCTGGTAGCCGGGAGGCGGCGTCGGCTGTCCGGGCGGGGGAGTGGGCTGGCCGGCGGCCGGGTCGTACGGCGGTTGTGCGTTGGGGTCAGTCATGTCTCGCGCCTCTCAGACGTTGGGCATTTTCTTCGTGCAGTCGTTGCACAGACACAAGATAGCGCCGGGCGTGCTCGGCGGCAATGATTTTCACTCAGGATGACCGGATGTTCCGCTCGGCGATCGGGGATATAATTGGCACTCCGGTAGCGTGAGTGCCAACGCGCACCGCCGGCGGCAGGCGCGAGAGGATGGTGTTCCGATGGTTTCCGAACGCAGTCTCGAAGTGCTCCGCGTGATCGTGCAGGACTACGTGGCCTCCCGCGAGCCCGTCGGCTCCAAGAGCATCGCCGAGCGCCACGCTTTCGGGGTGTCGGCCGCGACGATCCGCAACGACATGGCCCTCCTCGAGGAAGAGGAGCTCATCACTGCTCCGCACACCTCGTCCGGCCGCGTGCCCACCGACAAGGGCTACCGCCTCTTCGTCGACCATCTCTCCGACCTGCGCCCGCTCAGCCAGGCGCAGCGGCACGCCATCGAGACCTTCCTCGACTCCTCGGTCGACGTCGACGACGTGCTCGCGCGCACCGTGCGCCTGCTCTCGCAGCTCACGCACCAGGTGGCTCTCGTGCAGTATCCCTCTCGTTCGCAGGCGCGCGTGCGGCACATCGAGCTCGTGGCGCTCGCGCCCCGCCGCCTGATGACCGTCATCATCACCGACTCCGGCCACGTCGAGCAGCGCATCGTCGAGGTGCCGGGCGACATCGACGACGAGCTGATCGCCGAACTGCGCACCCGTTTCAACGAGTCCGTCGGCGGCCTGGGGCTCCTCGAGGCCGCCGCTGCCCTCACGGGGGTCCCGGCCCGCTTCGCGCCTGCCCAGCAGCCCACCGCATCCGTCGTCGCCGCCACCCTGCTCGAGCAGGTCTCGGCCAACCGGCAGGAGAAGCTGCTGATCGCCGGGGCGGCGAACCTGGTGCGCACCGAAGACGACTTCCACGGCAGCATCCTCCCCGTGCTCGAGGCGGTGGAGGAGCAGGTGGTGCTGCTGCGCCTGTTCAGCGAGATGGAGGCCGACCAACGCGGCATCACCGTGTCGATCGGCCGCGAGAACGAGTCCTTCGGGCTCGGCGAGACCTCGATCCTCGCCTCGGGCTACAGCAGCATCGGCGGTTCCGTGTCGCGCCTCGGCGTGCTCGGGCCCACACGCATGGACTATTCGAGCAACATCTCGGCGGTCCGCGCCGTCGCGCGCTACCTCTCGCGCACTCTCGGTGACGCCGGCAACGTCGGCTGACCGGGCCCGCATCCGCACCCGTCCCCCAGAACTCATCGAACGACCTCATCGAACGAAGGAGAAGCCCCGAGTGGCTGACCATTACGACGTGCTCGGCGTCTCGCGTGAAGCGACGCCCGAGGAGATCAAGAAGGCCTACCGCCGGCTCGCCCGCGAGCTGCACCCCGACGTGAATCCGAGCCCGGATGCGCAGGAGAAGTTCAAGCAGGTCACACACGCCTACGACGTGCTGAGCGACCCGGGTCAGCGCCGCGACTACGACCGCGGCCCCCAGCCCACCTTCGGCGGTGCCGGAGGCGGTTTCGGCGGTTTCGGCGACATCTTCGAGAACTTCTTCGGCGGCCAGAGCCAACAGCGCGGCCCCCGGTCGCGCGCCGAGCGTGGCCAGGACGCCCTGCTGCGTGTCGAGGTCGACCTCAGCGAGGTCGTGTTCGGCACCCACCGCGATCTCGAGGTCGACACGGCCGTGCTCTGCGAGACCTGCAACGGCTCCTGCTGCCTGCCCGGCACCTCGCCGGTCACCTGCGACATCTGCCACGGCGCCGGATCGATCCAGCGCACCGTGCGCTCGCTGCTCGGCAACGTCGTGACGAGCGCGCCCTGCGGCACGTGCCGGGGCCACGGCACCGTCATCCCGAATCCCTGCACGACGTGCCAGGGCCAGGGCCGTGTGCGCGCCCGCCGCACCATCCCGGTCGACATCCCGGCCGGCGTCGACACGGGCCTCCGCCTGCAGATGCCCGGCCAGGGCGAGGTCGGCCCCGCCGGTGGCCCGCAGGGCGACGTCTACCTCGAGATCAAGGTCAAGCACCACGAGGTGTTCTCCCGCAACGACGACGACCTGCTGTGCACCCTCGAGGTGCAGATGTGGGACGCGGTGCTCGGCACCACGGCCACCGTCGCCGCCCTCGACGGCGACATCGAGCTCGAGATCAAGCCCGGCACGCAGAGCGCCGAGGTGCTCACGGTCAAGGGCCGCGGCGTCTCACACCTGCGCGGCAACGGGCGCGGCGACCTGCGCGTGGGCATCCAGGTGGTGACGCCCACGAAGCTCGACCACAAGCAGAAGGAGCTGATGAAGCAGCTCGCCGCGGCGCACAAGTACCCGGCACCGGCACTCGGCCACTTCCAGCAGGGGCTGTTCGCGAAGCTGCGCGACCGCTTCCTCAACGTCTGAGCGGCACAGGCATGAGCTCCCTCTATCTGCGGGCCGACCTCGCCCTGGTGCCGCACGAGGTCGGCGACGTCGTCGTGCTCTCCGGTGACGAGGCGCGGCACGCGACCACGGTGAACCGGATGCGCGTGGGGGAGCACACGGCGATCGGCGACGGCAACGGCCTCGTGGTGCGCGGCGTGGTCACCCGGGCTGAGGCGCGCGAACTGGAGCTGGCCGTGGAGTCGGCGTCGGTCCATCCGGAGCCCTCGCCGCGCACGGTGCTCGTGCAGGCGCTCGCGAAGGGCGATCGCGACGAGATGGCCGTGCAGACGGCCACCGAGCTGGGCGTCTCGGCGGTCATCCCCTGGCAGGCCGAACGATCGGTGTCGCGCTGGGTCGGGCCGAAGATCGCCAAGGGCGTCGAGCGCTGGACCACGATCGTGCGCGAGGCGGCGAAGCAGTCGATCCGGCCGTTCGTGCCGCCCGTGGGCGACCTCGCCGAGCTGCGCGATCTCGTGCGGCTCGCGGGGGAGACCCGGATGCTCGTGCTCGAGCCGGGCGCCGAGCTGCGACTCACCGGGCTGGCGCTCGATGAAGCCGACGAGCGGCCCCTGGTGCTCGTGGTGGGGCCGGAGGGCGGCATCTCCGAGCGCGAGCTCGAGCAGCTGAGCGCGGCCGGTGCGACGGCCGTGCGGCTGGGCGGCGAGGTGCTGCGCACCTCGAGCGCCGGGCCGGCGGCGCTCGCCGTGCTGAACGTCGCGCTCGGACGGTGGTGAGGTCGCGGCTGCGCTCGCTGCCGTGCCCGCCTCCGGGCTGAGCCGGAGCATCCTCTCCTCCACAGAACGCCCGTAGCGAACCGGGGCGGCCGAGTTGTCCACAGGCCGCCGATCCAGTGGGCGTCAAAACTACAATGGAGACATGTCCACCGAAACCGGCTCGCCGTCGATCTTCAGCCGCATCGTCTCCCGGGAGATCCCGGCGACGATCCTCGCCGAGACCGAGCGCGTGATCGCGTTCCCCGACATCGCGCCCAAGGCGCCCGTGCATGTTCTCGTCGTTCCGAAGACGGAGCAGTACCGCGACGTGGTCGAACTGGCCGCCGGCGACCCCGGCCTCCTCGCCGAGCTCGTGGCCGTCGCGAATTCCCTCGCCACCGAGCTCACGGGCGGCGACTTCAGACTCATCTTCAACACCGGCGCAGGCGCCGGACAGACGGTCTTCCACGTGCACGCCCACGTGCTCGGGGGCGGCCTCGAGGAAGGATCCCTTGGACAGGGCTGACGCACGACCCACTCCGACCCCGGCACCTGTGGCCGAGGCGCGGCTGCACATCGACGGCATCGAGATGGTGCGGCTGCTCGGGCCGCAAGACCGGCTGCTCAGCACGATCGAGCATCAATATCCGCTCGTCGTGGTGCACGTGCGCGGGAACGACATCACGATCTCCGGTGACGCCGGTCAGGTCGAGGGCGCCCGCCGCCTCGTCGAAGAGCTGCTGCTGATGGTGCGCAACGGGCAAGACCTCACCCCGGCCGAGGTGTCGACCTCGGCGCGCATCCTCGAGAAAGACCGGTCCACGAGCCCGGCCGAGCTGCTCAGCCAGGCCATCCTCACGGCGCGCGGCAAGAGCGTGCGCCCGAAGACGCTGGGTCAGAAGAGCTACGTCGACGCGATCGACGAGAACACCATCGTGTTCGGCATCGGGCCGGCGGGAACGGGCAAGACCTACCTCGCCATGGCGAAGGCCGTGCAGTCGCTGCAGCGCAAAGAGGTCGAGCGCATCATCCTCACGCGCCCGGCCGTCGAGGCGGGCGAGCGGCTGGGCTACCTTCCCGGCACGCTCACCGACAAGATCGACCCCTATCTGCGGCCGCTCTACGACGCGCTCAACGAGATGATGGACCCGGAGATCGTGCCGAAGCTGCTCGCCGCCGGCACCATCGAGGTGGCGCCGCTCGCCTACATGCGCGGGCGTACGCTCAACAACTCCTTCATCGTGCTCGACGAGGCGCAGAACACCACGCCCGAGCAGATGAAGATGTTCCTCACCCGCCTCGGCTTCGGCTCGAAGATGGTGGTCACCGGCGACATCACGCAGGTCGACCTGCCCACCGGCACGAGCGGTCTGCAGGTGGTCACGCGCATCCTGGAGCGCATCGACGACATCCACTTCGCCACGCTCACGAGCGCCGACGTGGTGCGGCACACCCTCGTGGGCCAGATCGTCGACGCGTACACGAAGTACGACCAGGTGAAGATGGCCGAGAACAACACCCCCGGATTCACGAGCGATCGCGATCGCCGTTACAACAGGAAGCGATAGCCCTTGTCGATCGAAGTGAACAACGAGTCGTCCATCCCGGTCGACGAGACGGCCCTGCTGCGGCTGGCGAGCTACGCCCTCGACCAGATGCACGTGCACCCCGACGCGGAACTCGCCATCGTGCTGGTCGACGAGGCCGCGATGGAGCAGCTGCACGTGCAGTGGATGGACGAACCGGGCCCCACCGATGTGCTGAGCTTCCCGATGGACGAGCTGCGCCCGGGCACCGAGGAGCAGCCCACCCCGGCCGGACTCCTCGGCGACGTGGTGCTCTGCCCGCAGGTCGCCGAGTCGCAGGCGGAGACCGCCGGTCACTCGACGCTCGAGGAGCTGCTGCTGCTCACCACCCACGGCATCCTGCACCTGCTCGGCTTCGACCACGCCGAACCGGACGAGGAGAAGGAGATGTTCGGCATCCAGCGCGACATCCTCGTCGGCTTCGCGATGAGCGAGCGCCGCCGCCGGCCATGACCGTCGTCCTGTTCCTCCTGGCCGCCTTCGTGCTGGTGGCGTTCGGCGGACTCTTCGCGGCGGTCGACTCGGCCGTGCTCTCCCTCACGCGCTCCGACGTGCTGGAGCTCGCCGAGCGCTACCGCCCCAAGCGCTCGCTGCGGGCGATCGCCGACGACCCGGGCGCCCACATCAACGCGGTCAACTTCGCGCGCGTGGTGTTCGAGACCACGGCGGCGGTGCTCGTCACCATCGCCCTCGCCTTCTCGATCGACGTGCTCTGGCTCGCCCTGGTGCTCTCCGCCCTGATCATGACCGCGGTGTCGTTCGTGCTCGTGGGTTCGAGCCCGCGCAGTGTCGGCCGCGTGCACTCGCGGCTCGTGCTGCGCTACGGCGCCGTGCCGGTGCACCTCACCCGTGTGGTGCTCGGCCCGATCGCCAACGCGCTCGTCGCCATCGGCAACCGCGTCACGCCGGGCCGCCCTCGCTCGGGCACGTTCTCCTCCGAGGAGCAGCTGCTCAGCATGGTCGACGAGGCCACCGAGCTCGAGGTGCTCGAAGAAGACGATCGCGAACTCATCCACTCGATCATCGAGTTCAACGACACCGTGGTGCGAGAGGTCATGATCCCGCGCACCGACATGGTGACGATCGAAGACGACGCGACCGTCGGGCACGGGCTCGGGCTCTTCCTCAGCAAAGGGGTGTCGCGCATCCCGATCGTGGTCGACGACGACGTCGACGAGATCTCGGGCGTGCTCTACCTGCGCGACGCGGCCCGCCTCAGCTACGAACGGCCCGAGAAGGTCGACACCATGAAGGTGAGCAAACTCGGCCGGCCGGCCCTGTTCATCCCGGAGTCGAAGAAGGTCGACGACACCCTGCGCCAGATGCAGCTGGAGTCGAACCACCTGGCGATGGTGGTCGACGAGTACGGCGGCATCGCCGGTCTCGTGACCCTCGAAGACCTCATCGAGGAGCTCGTCGGCGACATCTCCGACGAATACGACCGCGACGTGGTCGAGGTCGAGGAGCTCGGCGACGGCCGCTACCGGGTGAACGCCCGGCTGCCCGTCGACGAGCTGGGCGAGCTGTTCGATCTCGAGCTCGACGACGACGACGTCGACTCCGTGGGAGGCCTCCTCTCGAAGGCGCTCGGCCGCCTGCCTGAGGCGGGCTCCGTGGCGCGGGTGTCGGGGCTCGTGCTCACCGCCGACCGAGCCGACGGACGACGCAAGCGCATCTCGACCGTTATCGTGGCACGCGACCCCGAATCGGCCACCGGCCCCGGATCGGTCACCCAGACAGAGAGCGAGACGGCATGAGCGACGCAGCAGGCGCAACGGACGACGACTTCCGCGCGGGGTTCGTGACCTTCGTCGGGCGCCCCAACGTGGGCAAGTCGACGCTCACCAACGCCCTCGTGGGCGAGAAGGTGGCCATCACGAGCTCCAAGCCGCAGACCACCCGGCAGACCATCCGCGGAATCGTGCACGAGCCCGGAGGGCAGGTCATCGTGGTCGACACGCCGGGCATGCACCGCCCGCGCACGCTGCTCGGCGAGCGGCTGAACTCGCTCGTGCAGTCGACTCTCGGTGACGTCGACGTGATCGGCTTCTGCCTGCCGGCCGACGAGAAGCTCGGTCCGGGCGACCGCTACATCAACGACCAGCTCGACCAGTACCCGGGCGCCAAGAAGATCGCCATCGTCACGAAGATCGACTCGGCGTCGAAGCAGCAGGTCGGCGAGCAGCTGCTCGCGGTGTCCGAGCTGCGCGACTGGGAGACCGTCATCCCGGTCTCGGCCACGAGCCGCATCCAGCTCGACGTGCTCATCCACGAGCTCATTCGCATGCTGCCGGTCTCGGAGCGGCTCTACCCCGACGACCAGTTCACCGACGAGGGCCTCGAGTCCCGCATCTCGGAGCTGATCCGCGAGGCCGCGCTCGAGGGCGTGCGCGACGAGCTGCCCCACTCCATCGCCGTCACCATCGACGACATGCGCGAGCGCGACGACAAAGACCTCGTCGAGATCTACGCCAACCTCTTCGTGGAGCGCGACAGCCAGAAGGGCATCATCATCGGCCCGAAGGGCGCTCGCCTCGGCGAGGTCGGCGCCCGGGCCCGGGCGCAGATCGAGCCGCTGCTCGGCCAGCAGGTGTACCTCAACATCCGCGTCAAGGTGGCGAAGGACTGGCAGCGCGACCCGAAACTGCTGGGCCGCCTCGGCTTCTGACCGGCAGCTGGGTGGAGACCGTGCGCGAGACGATAGCCTGTAGTCGTGTCTAACGCTACGAACCCATTCGGCCAGGTCCTGGTCGCCATGGTCACCCCTTTCACGGCCGACGGCGAAGTCGATTGGCCCGGGGTGGAGAAGCTCATCGACGACCTGATCACGGGCGGAGCCGACGGCATCGTCGTCTCCGGCACCACCGGTGAGACGTCGACCCTCACCGACCCGGAGAAGATCCGTCTGGTCCAGGTGGGCAAGGACGTCGCCGCGGGCCGTGCGAAGATCATCACCGGTGGCGGCTCCAACGAGACCGCCCATGCCATGCAGCTCGCCCGCCAGAGCGAGAAGGCGGGCGCCGACGGCAACCTCGTCGTCACGCCCTACTACAACAAGCCCACGCAGGCGGGCATCCTCACGCACTTCCGCATGATCGCGGATGCCACCGATCTGCCCGTCATCCTCTACGACATCCCGGGCCGCACCGGCGTGCCGATCAAGTACGAGACGATCCTGCGCCTCTCGAAGCACCCGAACATCCTCGCCGTGAAAGACGCCAAGGGCGACTTCAGCGAGGTCAGCCGCGTGCTCAACCAGACCGACCTGCTCTACTTCTCGGGCGACGACGCCAACGTGCTGCCGCACATGGCCATCGGAGCGGCCGGCCTCATCGGCGTCACCGCCAACGTGGCCCCCGCGCCGTACCGCGTGATCGTCGACGCCGTGAACGCCGGCGATCTCGCCACCGCCACCGCGGCCCACCGCTCGCTCGAGCCGCTCGTGCGCGCCATCATGACGCACGTTCCCGGCACGGTCGCCGCGAAGTACATCCTGCACGGCCTCGGCCGCATCAGCAGCCCGCGCGTGCGCCTGCCCCTCGTGGGCCCCGAGGAGTGGGAGGCCGAGATGATCGAGAACGAGATCGACCTCGTCCGCGACATCCCGGGTCTCACCTTCACCAAGAACTTCCGCCCCGACCGCAACGCCGCCGCCGGTGGCGCCTTGCCGAAGGTCGCGGGCACCACCCGCTGACCGGCGGGACCACGACGACCGGATGCGCCGCGCATCCGCAGCAGCTATCAGCTAACAGCGAGGAGGGCCCATGCAAAGCCCGATTTCAGATCCACCCATTCTCGAAGCGGGAACGCTCCGCATCACCCCGGTCGGAGGTCTCGGAGAGATCGGCCGCAACATGACCGTGTTCGAGTACGAGGGCAAGCTCCTCGTGGTCGACTGCGGCGTGCTCTTCCCCGAAGAGAACCAGCCGGGGGTCGACCTCATCCTCCCCGACTTCAGCGTGGTGCGTGACCGCCTCGAAGACGTGGTGGGCATCGTGCTGACGCACGGCCACGAAGACCACATCGGGGCGGTTCCCTACCTCCTGAAGCTGCGGCAGGACATCCCGCTGATCGGCTCGGCGCTCACGCTCGCCCTCGTCGAGGCGAAGCTCAAGGAGCACCGCATCACGCCCTACACCTTCGACGTGCGCGAGGGTCAGGTCGAGAACCTCGGCCCGTTCGAGTGCGAGTTCGTGGCCGTGAACCACTCGATCCCGGATGCACTGGCCGTGGCCATCAAGACGCCCGCGGGCGTGGTGCTGCACACCGGCGACTTCAAGATGGACCAGCTGCCGCTGGACAACCGGCTCACCGACCTCCGTGCCTTCGCCCGCCTGGGCGAGGCCGGCGTCGACCTGTTCCTGGTCGACTCGACCAACGCCGACGTGCCGGGCTTCACGCCCACCGAGCGCGAGATCGGCCCCGTGCTGGAGTCGGTCATCGCCCGGGCTCCGCGCCGCGTGGTGGTGGCCAGCTTCTCGAGCCACGTGCACCGCGTTCAGCAGGTGCTCGACGCCGCACACGCCAACGGGCGCCGTGTGGCGCTTCTCGGCCGCTCGATGGTGCGCAACATGGGCATCGCCGCCGACCTCGGCTACCTGCACGTGCCCGAGGGAGTGCTGGTCGACTTCAAGAAGGCCGGGGACATCCCCGACAACAAGATCGTCTACATGTCCACGGGTTCGCAGGGCGAGCCGATGGCGGTGCTGTCGCGGATGGTCAACCTCGAGCACCAGGTGGAGGTGGGCCCGGGCGACACCGTCATCCTGGCCTCCAGCCTCATCCCGGGCAACGAGAACGCGGTGTACCGCATCATCAACGGGCTCACCAAGCTGGGAGCCAACGTGGTGCACAAGGCCAACGCGAAGGTGCACGTCTCCGGCCACGCGGCCGCGGGCGAGCTGCTCTACTGCTACAACATCCTGAAGCCGAAGAACGTGCTCCCGGTGCACGGCGAGTACCGCCACCTCGTGGCCAATCAGAAGCTCGCGATCGCGAGCGGCGTGCCCGAGCAGAACACGATCATCGCCGAGGACGGCACGGTGATCGACCTGCGCGCCGGCGTCGCCAAGGTCGTGGGCCAGTACGATCTCGGCTACGTCTACGTCGACGGCTCGACGGTGGGCGAGATCACGGATGCCGACCTCAAAGACCGCCGCATCCTCGGCGAAGAGGGCTTCATTTCGATCATCATCGTGGTCGAGGCGCAGACCGGGCGCATCGTGGTGGGTCCCGAGATCCACGCCAAGGGTTTCGCCGAAGACGAGAAGGTCTTCGACGCGGTCAAGCCCAAGATCAGCGCCGCACTGACGGAGGCGGCCCAGAACGGCGTGCGCGAGCCGTATGCCCTCCAGCAGATCGTGCGTCGCACGGTCGGCCGCTGGGTGAACACCTCGTACCGCCGCCGCCCGATGATCGTCCCGGTCGTCATCGAGGCCTGATTCCAGACACCCGCGGCCCATGACGGGGCGAAGTCGGCGGTCGCCGGTAGCGTGACAGGATGGCTACCAGTAGCAAGTCGACGCCCCGTTCCCGTGGGGCGTCATCGGCGCGCGGGCCGGCGGCGAGCAGTCGCAAGCCGGCCCAGCGCACCGCCGCGCAGAAGACCGTCAAGTACCCGGTCGTCGAGGAGCCGGGCGGCACCAACGTGTTCGCCTCCGCCTGGATGGGCCTGGCCCACCTCGTGGGCGGAGCCGCCCGGGCGTTCGGCCCCGAGAAGCTCGCGAAAGACGAGCGCCGCGACGGGCTGCCCTTCCTGATCTTCCTGCTCGCGGTCGCGGGCGCCGTGGTGGAATGGTTCCTCGCCACCAACGCGATCGCGATCTCGCTCAACGCGTGGACCTTCGGAGGCCTGTTCGGCCGGGTCTCCTACGCGCTGCCGGTCATCATGCTGCTGCTCGCGTTGTGGCTCTTCCGCCACCCCAGCTCGGTGCACGACAACGGGCGCATCGGCATCGGCCTCGCCGTGATGCTCGTCTCGGTCTCGGGGCTCTGCCACGTCTTCGGCTCGGCGCCCGACCCGGCGACCGGCATGGATGCGCTGGCCGTCGCGGGCGGCATCGTCGGCTGGATCGTGGCCGCACCCCTGATCGCGCTCATCACGCCGATCGGCGCGACGATCGTCATCTCCTTCTTCTTCGTGCTCTCGCTCTTCATCGTCACCAAGACGCCGCCGAACAAGATCGGCCGTCGCTTCCGCGAGCTCTACGCCTACCTCTTCGGCACCCCGGCCCCGGCCGACGACGAGCCGCAGCCGGCCAAGGGGACGCCGAAGGAGATGACCACTCAAGACGTGCTCGACTTCGGCGCCGCGGGCGACGACGAGGGCGAGTCGCTGCCGTGGTGGCGCCGCAACAAGAGCCAGCGCGAGGTCGACCCCGAGTTCGACACCCCCCTCATCGCCCCGAGGGTCGAAGACCGCACGGTGCGCGAAGAGGAGGTGCCGTTCGCGAGCGCGGCCGACATCGACACGACCGAAGCCTTCGGTAACGGTCTGCTCGACGACATGGAGGCCGCCGAACTCGCGATCAAGCGGGTGACCGGCGAGGTGCTGCCCGGCCGCCCCTCGGCGACGGGGCTGCTCGACGACTCGATGACCGAGGCGCTGCCCGCGTTCTCGGGCACGCCCATCCCCACCACGCCGGCCGCCGACGAGGCGCCGGACGCGTTCACTCTCGCCGCGGCCCAGGAGCGCGACGCGGCGAACTACCGCCTTCCCGCCGCCTCCAACCTCGTGGCGGGCGGCCCGGCCAAGGCGAGATCGGCCGCGAACGACGAGGTCGTGCGCGCCATCACGGATGTCCTCAAGCAGTTCTCCGTCGACGCCACCGTCACCGGCTTCTCCCGCGGTCCCACCGTCACGCGCTACGAGATCGAGCTCGGTCAGGGCGTCAAGGTCGAGCGCGTCACCGCGCTCAGCAAGAACCTGGCCTACGCCGTGGCCTCGAACGAGGTGCGCATCCTGTCTCCGATCCCGGGGCGCAGCGCCATCGGCATCGAGATCCCGAACACCGACCGCGAGACCGTGGTGCTCGGCGACGTGCTGCGATCGTCGAAGGCCATCAACGACACGCATCCGATGACCATCGGCGTCGGCAAAGACGTCGAGGGCAAGTTCGTGCTCGCCAACCTCGCCAAGATGCCCCACCTCCTGGTGGCCGGTTCCACCGGCTCGGGCAAGTCGAGCTTCGTCAACTCGATGGTCACCTCCATCCTCATGCGCGCAAAGCCCAGTGAGGTGCGCATGGTGCTCATCGACCCCAAGCGCGTGGAGCTCACCGCCTACCAGGGTGTTCCGCACCTCATCACGCCCATCATCACGAATCCGAAGAAGGCCGCCGAAGCCCTCTCCTGGGTCGTGAAGGAGATGGACATGCGCTACGACGACCTGGAGAGCTTCGGCTTCCGGCACATCGACGACTTCAACCGGGCCGTCATCAACGACGAGATCCAGCTGCCGCCGGCCTCGCAGCGTGTGCTCAAGCCCTACCCCTACCTGCTCGTGGTGGTCGACGAGCTCGCCGACCTCATGATGGTGGCCCCCCGGGACGTCGAGGACTCGATCGTGCGCATCACGCAGCTCGCCCGCGCATCCGGAATCCACCTCGTGCTCGCCACGCAGCGGCCCTCGGTCGACGTGGTGACCGGCCTCATCAAGGCGAACGTGCCCTCGCGGCTCGCCTTCGCCGTCACGAGCGTCACCGACTCGCGCGTCATCCTCGACCAGCCGGGAGCCGACAAGCTGATCGGCCAGGGCGACGCGCTCTTCCTGCCGATGGGCTCGTCGAAGGCCATCCGCGTGCAGGGCGCGTGGGTGAGCGAGTCGGAGATCGCCAAGGTGGTGGCGCACGTCACGCGTCAGGCGCGTCCGGACTACCGCGACGACGTGGCCGTCACGGCCGAGAAGAAGCAGATCGACTCCGACATCGGAGACGACCTCGAGGTGCTGCTCGCCGCGGCCGAGCTCGTGGTGAACACGCAGTTCGGCTCCACGTCGATGCTGCAGCGCAAGCTGAAGGTCGGGTTCGCGAAAGCCGGCCGCCTGATGGACCTGCTGGAGTCGCGCGAGATCGTGGGCCCGTCGGAGGGCTCGAAGGCTCGTGACGTGCTCGTGACGGCCGATCAGCTGCCCGACATCCTGGCGATGCTGCGAGGCGAGGGCGACGGGCCGGCAGCGGGTGCGGGAGCCTCCGCGGGGCACGCCCCCTCGGTGTCGCCGCAGGGCAACGCCCGATACGCTGAGGAAGAGGAATCTTCGAGCGAGGATGCCTGGCAGTTGACCGGCAGGGAGTAGCACGTGACGAAGAGCGACGGGGCAGCAGCGGCGCTTCCGCAGCCGAGTAATTGGAACCTTCCCAACGCGATCACGGTCGTGCGCATCCTGCTCGCGCCGGTGTTCTTCGTGATGCTGCTGGTCGATAACGGCGCTGACGGCGGTCTCCGCTGGGCCGCGGCGGTGCTGTTCATCCTCGCCATTGCCACCGACGGCATCGACGGGCACATCGCCCGCAGCCGCAACCTCGTGACCGACCTCGGCAAACTGCTCGATCCGATCGCCGACAAGGTGCTCACGGGGTCGGCGCTCATCGGCCTGTCGATCCTCGCCGAGCTGCCCTGGTGGGTCACCATCGTGATCCTCGTGCGCGAGGTCGGCATCACGGTGTGGCGCTTCGTGCAGCTCTCCGACCGGGTCATCCCGGCCTCGCGCGGCGGCAAGCTCAAGACCCTCGTGCAGTCGATCGCGATCTCGCTCGCCCTGCTGCCGTTCCCGATGCTGCTCGGTGACTGGGTGAACTGGGTCAACGGCGTGTTCATGGCGCTCGCGCTCGTCCTCACCGTGGTGACGGGCATCGACTACCTCGTGCAGGCCTGGCGCCTGAATCGCGCACCGGCATCGAAATGAACGTTGGCGCGGATGACGGGGCCCGGCCGGATGACGCGGCCACCCGCATCATCGCCGCCCTGACGACGAGTCACAGCTCGATCGCGATCGCGGAATCGCTGACCGGTGGACTGCTGACGGCTGCCCTCGTGGCCGTGCCCGGTGCATCCGTTGTGCTCCGTGGCGGCGTCGTGGCCTACGACACCGCGATCAAGCACACCCTGCTGGGTGTGGACGCGGAGGTGCTCTCGGCACACGGCCCCGTGCATCCGGATGTCGCGATGCAGATGGCGGTCGGCGTGCGCACCACCCTGGCCGTCGGGGGCGAACCGGCGCTCATCGGGCTCTCGACGACGGGAGTCGCCGGCCCGGAGTCCCATGACGGACATGAGCCGGGAACGGCGTTCGTGGGGCTCGCGATCGGGGGAGAGGTGCGGAGTTTCCCCCTTCGCCTCAGCGGTGACCGGAACGCCGTGAGGGCCGGGGTGGTGCAGCACGCGCTGGCGATTCTGGAAGAATCCCTGGGATGAAACCGGCCGGGAATGCGACGCGTTTCGATCTCGTTACATCTGATGTCATTCACAAGATATGTCCAGTCCCCGTCGTCTAGAGTTTCTGCTACGAACCACTGTCGACAGCGGTTCGGGTGCCACTCGAAATGACCGTGACGGGAACGCAAGGAGGGTCCAATGATTCTAGTTCGTCAGGAAATCGGCGACGTGCTTCGGGACTTCCGCCTGCAGAAGGGGCGCACCCTTCGTCAAGTGGCCAGCAAGGCGAGCGTCGCGCTCGGCTACCTGAGTGAGGTCGAGCGAGGCCAGAAAGAGGCGTCGAGCGAGATTCTCGCGTCGGTGGCCGATGCTCTCGACACGCCCATCTCGGTCATCATGCGCGAAGTCGGAGACCGTCTGGCGATCGTGGAGGGAATCGACCCGATCCCCGACACCGTTCCCGACGAGTTCGTCGCCGACTTCGACGCGGACCTCGTCGCCCGGTAGTGCGGCTGAGCGAGTTCCGGCAGGCGATCACCGACGAGTTCGGTGTGGCCTACGGTCAGGTTGTCACGAGCGATCTCGTGCTCGTCGGTCTCGGAGACCGAACGCCCGAGCAGGCATTGGCGTCAGGCATCCCCCCGCGAGAGGTGTGGCTCGCGGTGTGCCAGGCAGCGGATGTGCCGCTGACCAGACGGCATGGTGCGGGGCTTCCCGCCCAGCCACGCGGCTGAACACCGAAGCAGTTTCGAAAGGCCCCCGGTATTCCGGGGGCCTTTTTCGTCGCCGACACGCCGCGTTTGTCTCGAAGGTATGTTCGGACTTCGGTAGTGTTCTGCACAGCGAGAGAATCGAAACAGTTCTCCACAGATCGATGGATCCCCGACGTGATGTCGGACGGTCTCTCTAGCGTGGATGTTGTTCGAGCAATCCCGTGAACGCCTTGTCGTTGCCGTTCGGAAGATCGAACGCACACGACAGCCTGTGGGCACACCGACGCAGCCGACCCGGCCGCACAACGATCAAAAGGAGACCGAGATGCCGTCAGACGCAAATCGTGAGAAAGCACTCGAAACCGCACTCGCCCAGATCGACCGCCAGTTCGGCAAGGGCTCGGTCATGCGACTGGGCAGCGACGATCGGGCGCCGGTCGAGGTCGTTCCGACCGGGTCGATCGCGCTGGATGTGGCGCTCGGCATCGGGGGTCTGCCCCGCGGTCGCATCGTCGAGATCTACGGCCCGGAGTCGTCGGGTAAGACGACGCTCACCCTGCACGCCATCGCCAACGCGCAGCGCGCCGGAGGCATCGCCGCCTTCATCGACGCGGAGCACGCGCTCGACCCCGAGTACGCCAAGAAGCTCGGTGTCGACATCGACGCCCTGCTCGTCTCCCAGCCCGACACGGGGGAGCAGGCCCTCGAGATCGCCGACATGCTCGTGCGCTCGGGCTCGATCGATCTGATCGTCATCGACTCGGTGGCGGCACTCGTGCCCCGTGCCGAGATCGAAGGCGAGATGGGCGACTCCCACGTGGGACTCCAGGCACGCCTCATGTCGCAGGCGCTCCGCAAGCTCACCGGTGGCCTCAGCCAGACCAACACCACCATGATCTTCATCAACCAGCTCCGCGAGAAGATCGGCGTGTTCTTCGGCAGTCCCGAGACCACCGCCGGTGGAAAGGCTCTGAAGTTCTACGCTTCGGTGCGTCTCGACATCCGGCGCATCGAGACCCTCAAGGAGGGCACCGAGGCCGTCGGCAACCGCACGCGGGTGAAGGTGGTCAAGAACAAGATGGCACCGCCCTTCAAGCAGGCGGAGTTCGACATCCTCTACGGCATCGGCATCTCGCGCGAGGGCAGCCTGATCGACTTCGGAGTCGAGCACGAGATCGTGCGCAAGTCGGGTGCGTGGTACACCTACGACGGCGACCAGCTCGGCCAGGGCAAGGAGAACTCGCGCCGCTTCCTCACCGAGAACCCCGACGTCGCGCTCGAGATCGAGAACAAGATCCTGGCGAAGCTCGGCATCGGCGAGGTCGGCGCCGCGGCTGCCGCAGCGGCAGCCGCCGCCGGCAACGTCGAGCCGATTGCGCCCAAGATCGCCTCGCGGAAGGGCGCCTGATCGCCATGAACGACGTCGTGAGCCTCGATGCCGTGCGGCGGGGCCGTGGCCCGGCGCCGACCGGCTTCGAGGCCCACCCGTCGTCGGGCGGCCGGGGGAAGCCCAGATCGACCGTCGAATTCACCGGTCTCGCGGCGGTGAAGCCGGATGAGGTCTCCGACGAGGAACGCCTCGAGCGAGTGAGCGACACGGTGGTGCGTGCCCTCGGCCGGCGGCAGCTCTCGGCCGACGAGACACACGCGCTGCTGATGGCGCAGGGCGCCTCCGATGACGAGGCCGTCGTGCTCGTGGCGCGCTACCGGGAGCTCGGCTACCTGAACGACGTCGAGCTCGCCGAGGCGCTGGTCGAGCGGCTCAGCGAGCGCAATCACAAGAGCCGGCAGGTCATCTTCCGTGAACTCGTGGCCCGCAAGATTCCGGTGTCGGTGGTGAACGAGGCACTCGAACAGCTCGACGACGACCACGAGTTCACGCTCGCCCTGGAGGCCGCGGTGAAGCGGATCGGTCAGCTCGCCTCGTACGACGACGCCACGGCCGAGCGCCGGCTGGTCGGGTTCCTCACCCGTCGCGGTTTCGCATCGGGCGTGGTGCGCGAGGTCACGCGCCGGGCGATGGCGACGAGGCGTTCGACCGGGCTCCCGCGATTCCGCTGATCTCCTGCTCGTAGACTTGTCTCATCATGAGCACTGTGAGCGAAGCACCCACGATCATCGAGGCCTCGACCGCCTCGCGTGATGCCACCGGTCGCGCCCGCACCTATGAGGTGCGCACGTTCGGTTGCCAGATGAACGTGCACGACTCGGAACGGCTGAGCGGGTCGCTCGAAGCGGCCGGGTATGTGAAGGCCGACGGTGTCGAGGCCGACGTCGTGGTGATCAACACCTGCGCGGTGCGTGAGAACGCCGACAACAAGCTCTACGGCAATCTCGGTCACCTCGCCTCGGTGAAACGCCGGCACGAGGGCATGCAGATCGCGGTGGGCGGGTGCCTCGCTCAGAAGGACAAGAACGTCATCCTCGACAAGGCGCCGTGGGTCGACGTGGTGTTCGGCACACACAACATGGGTTCGCTGCCGAGCTTGCTCGAACGTGCCCGGCACAACGAGGCCGCTCAGATCGAGATCCTCGAGTCGCTCGAGACCTTTCCGTCGACGCTCCCCACCAAGCGCGATTCCACGTACAGCGGCTGGGTGTCCATCTCGGTCGGATGCAACAACACCTGTACGTTCTGCATCGTGCCCTCGCTCCGCGGCAAGGAGAAAGACCGCCGGCCGGGCGAGATCCTCAGCGAGATCCAGTACCTGGTCGACGACGGGGCTGTCGAGGTCACACTGCTCGGCCAGAACGTCAACTCCTACGGCGTCGAGTTCGGCGACCGCTTCGCGTTCAGCAAGCTCCTGCGGGCCGCGGGTGCCATCGACGGTCTCGAGCGCATCCGTTTCACGAGCCCACACCCGGCGGCGTTCACCGACGACGTCATCGACGCGATGGCCGAGACGCCGTCGGTCATGCCGCAGCTGCACATGCCGTTGCAGTCGGGGTCCGACCGCATTCTGCGTGCGATGCGCCGCTCCTACCGCTCGGCGAAGTTCCTCGGCATCCTCGAGCGGGTGCGCGAGAAGATCCCGAACGCCGCCATCAGCACCGACATCATCGTGGGCTTCCCCGGCGAGACCGAGGAGGACTTCCTCGAGACCATGCGTGTGGTGGAGGAAGCCCGGTTCGCCTCGGCCTTCACCTTCCAGTACTCGATCCGCCCCGGAACCCCGGCTGCCACACTGCCCGATCAGGTTCCGCACGAGATCGTGCAGGAGCGTTACGAGCGGCTCGTCGCCCTCCAAGACCACATCTCGTTCGAAGAGAACCAGAAACTCGTCGGCCGGCAGGTCGAGCTGCTGGTGGCGAACGGGGAAGGGCGTAAGGATTCGGCGACGAACAGGATGAGCGGTCGCGCCCAGGACAGCCGACTGGTGCACTTCGAGGTGCCCGAGGGCGCGGTGCGTCCGCGCCCGGGCGACATGGTGTCGGTCACGATCACGCAGGCGGCCCCGTTCCACCTCATCGCCGACTCCGACGGATCGGCGCTTCAGGTGCGTGCCACTCGCGCCGGCGACGCCTGGGACCGCGCGCAAGCGGCATCCTGCGCCGTGCCGGCCCCCGCGGGAGCATCGGGGTCAGGTGGCTCGGTCGCGCGGGTCTCGCTCGGTCTACCCACCCTCCGGGTCGCACCCGGCGCGCTGCCCGCTGCGGGTGCGCACGCCGTGGCCACGGTGCCCATCTACAGCCCGACCGACGACCTCCGCGACTAAGCGGTGCCTGTCGATCCCGCGTCCGATTCCGCGGAGACCGTGCCCAGCACAGGGGCTGGGGTCACGCGACAGGCCGGCGCTCCTCGTCTGATCGCCGTCGTCGGCGCCACCGGCACCGGCAAGTCCGAGCTCTCGCTCGACCTCGCCGAGGAGTTGACTGCGCGTGGTCGACGCGCCGAGATCGTGAACGCCGACGCGATGCAGCTCTACCGCGGCATGGACATCGGCACAGCCAAGCTCGCCCCGGCCGAGCGTCGAGGCGTGCCCCACCACCTCCTGGATGTACTGGCGGTCACCGACGACGCCTCCGTCGCCGCCTATCAGCGCGAGGCCCGCGCCGCAGTCGACGACATCCTTTCCCGTGAAGCCGTGCCGATCCTCGTCGGCGGTTCGGGGCTCTATGTCTCCTCCGTGATCTACGACTTCCGCTTTCCCGCGCGCGACGAGCGAGTGCGAGCTCGCCTCGAAGCCGACGCCGAGACGGGTGGTGCCCGAGCACTCTACGACCGGCTGAAGGCCATCGATCCTGTAGCGGCCGCATCCATCGGCCAGTTCAACGCCCGCCGACTGGTGCGTGCCCTCGAAGTGGTGGAGCTCACCGGCGAGCCGCTCAGCGGCACTCTGCCCGACGAGCCCGTTCTCTGGCGCCCGGCCACGATCATCCGGCTCGGTATGACCCGGGAGGTGCTCGTGCCCCGCTTGGATGCGCGCGTCGAGCGCATGTGGGCAGCCGGCCTCGTCGATGAGGTCGCCGCTCTGCTCCCCGCGGGTCTGCGTGAGGGAACGACGGCGGCGCGCGCCATCGGCTACGCGCAAGCTCTCGCCGAGTTCGACGGGCGTCAGTCCCGGGCCGACGCCATCGCCGAGGCGCAAGCTCTCACCCGGCGGTACGCCCGTCGCCAGGTCAGCTGGTTCAAGCGCTACCCGAACGCGATCGACGCCGATCCGCTGCAGGCGGACAGCGTGCAGGCCGCCATCCACGCGGCTCTAGACTGAATCCATGCCAGCCGAGCTGCACTTCACCAAGGGCCAGGGCACCGGAAACGATTTCGTGCTGTTCACCGATCCCGACGGTGAGATCGACCTCAGCCCCATGCAGATCGCGGCCATCTGCGACCGCCATTTCGGCGTCGGCGCCGACGGGCTGTTACGCGTGGTGCGCTCGAAGAGCCTCGAGGCGGGCAAGGCGGCCCTGGCCGAAGACCCGGCGGCCGAGTGGTTCATGGATTACTACAACGCTGACGGCTCGCTCTCCGAGATGTGCGGCAACGGCATCCGCGTCTACACCCGCTATCTCCTCGACAACGATCTGGCCACCCTGGCCCCGGGCGAGACTCTCGTCATCGGCACCCGTGGCGGCGTGCGCGACGTGCAGCGCAACAAGCTCGGCTTCCAGGTAGACCTCGGCCGCTGGCGGCTGGATGGCGGCGAGCCGCTCGTGCGCGCCAAGAACCTGCCGGTCGCCCGGCCCGGTCTGGGCATCAATGTGGGCAACCCGCACGTGGTCGTGGCGCTGGCCGACGACGACGAGCTCGACGCCGCCGACCTCAGCTTCATCCCGCATCTGGAACCGCTGCCCCAAGACGGCGCGAACGTCGAGTTCGTTGTTCCCGGCGACCCGCTCGTGCGCGACGGCGTCGGTCACATCCGGATGCGGGTGCACGAGCGCGGGAGCGGCGAGACACTCTCCTGCGGCACGGGCGCGGCGGCGGCAGCGCTCGCGACGCGCCACTGGGCCGGGGCTGGTGCACCCAACAACTGGAGCGTGGCTGTCCCGGGAGGTGTCGTGGGGGTGCGGATGTTCCCGACCGAGGACGGCGAGCATGTGGCCCTCTCCGGGCCGGCGGAACTCGTCTACGAGGGCGATCTCTCGATCGCCTGACCCCGGCTCAGCCGCGCTTGCGCACCCGTAGCACGCGATACCCCTTGTTGGTGGTGGTGCGCGCCACCGTGAGCCCCGGGAACTCGGTGTCGAGCCACCGCTGCAGCGAATCGGATCCGAGGTTCTTCTGCACGACGAGCCAGGCATCCGACCCTGCGTCGAGTCTCGGCAGCCAGTGCTCCAGCATCGCGTGCAGCTCGTTCTTGCCGACCCGGATCGGCGGATTCGACCAGATCGTGGTGAAACCGAGATCAGCGGGAACATCTTCCGGACGACAGGCGTTGATATTGTCGAGACCCATGATGTGAGCATTCCGACGAACCAGATCCAGAGCGCGCTCGTTGACATCGACCGCCCACACCGTCGCACGCGGTGACTTCAGAGCGAGAGTCAACGAGACGGGCCCCCAACCGCACCCGAGATCGAGCAGATTCCCGCCGGGTGGGGGAGTGGGCGCGTTCGCCAGCAGAACCTGGGTTCCGGCATCGATCCGGTCGGGGCTGAACACGCCCGACGCCGTCGTGAGGCGGTAGGGGGAGCCGGCCAGAGTCACGCCGATCTCCCGCAGGGAGAGCTCTCCGGCGGGCTGCGCGGAGAAGTAGTGCTCGCCATCCATAGAGGGAATCTAGCAAACAAGGAGGCTAGTCTTGACTGCAATGTCAGACCACACGACCGCGGATCCCGAATCCACCGGTGACGACGTCGTCGCCCGGGTGCTGGCCCGCGCCGAATCGCGTTCGAGCGGATTCTCGCTCTTCGCCCCCGGCTCGGCCCAGGCGCTCCAGCGCACCGAGACGGCGGATGCGCCGGGTCACGGCTACGACGGCGACCAGTTCGACCGCGAAGACCGCCAGTCGCTCCGCCGGGTGGCGGGGCTCTCGACCGAGCTCGAAGACGTCACCGAGGTCGAGTACCGCCAGCTGAGGCTGGAGAACGTCGTGATCATCGGCGTCTACTCGCAGGGCTCGCTCGACGATGCCGAGAACTCGCTGCGCGAGCTCGCGGCTCTCGCCGAGACCGCCGGGGCCGCCGTTCTCGACGGCCTGCTGCAGCGCCGGCCGCATCCCGACCCCAGCACCTACTTCGGCAAGGGCAAGGCCGAGGAGCTGCGGGCCATCGTGGCGAGCCTCGGTGCCGACACCGTGATCGCCGACACCGAACTCGCGCCCAGCCAGCGTCGCGCGCTCGAAGACGTGGTGAAGGTGAAGGTGATCGACCGCACGGCCGTCATCCTCGACATCTTCAGCCAGCACGCCAAGAGCCGCGAAGGCAAGGCGCAGGTGGAGCTCGCGCAGCTCGAGTACCTGCTGCCCAGGCTCCGCGGCTGGGGTGACTCGATGTCCCGTCAGGCCGGTGGCCAGGTGGGTGGCGCGGGCGCCGGAATGGGCTCCCGCGGCCCTGGTGAGACGAAGATCGAGCTCGACCGCCGGCGCATCCACACTCGCATGGCGAAGCTGCGCAAGCAGATCGTGGCCATGAAGCCGGCCCGCGAGGCGAAGCGGGCCAACCGCAAGCGCAACGCCGTGCCGAGCGTGGCGATCGTGGGCTACACCAACGCCGGAAAGTCCTCGCTGCTCAACCGCGTGACGAGCGCGGGCGTGCTCGTCGAGAACGCCCTCTTCGCGACCCTCGATGCGACGGTGCGCAAGTCGGCCACGGCCGACGGGCGCCCGTACACGCTCGCCGACACGGTGGGTTTCGTGCGCGCGCTGCCGCACCAGCTGGTCGAGGCCTTCCGCTCGACCTTCGAAGAGGTGGCCGACTCGGATGTGGTGGTGCACGTCGTCGACGGATCGCACCCCGACCCTGCCGGCCAGATCGCCACGGTGCGCGACGTGCTCGGTGAAGCCGGAGCGCGGGACATCCCCGAGATCGTGGTGTTCAACAAGAGCGACCTCGTGACCGACGACGACCGGTTGGTGCTGCGCGGGCTCGAGCCCACGGCGATGTTCGTGTCGGCGCGATCGGGCGAAGGCATCCCGGAGCTGCTGGCGCGCATCGACGAGATGATCCCCCGGCCGAGCGTCGAGGTCGAGCTGCTCGTGCCGTACGAGCGCGGAGACCTCGTGACGCTGCTGCACGAGAAGAACACTGTACTGAGCACCGACTACGAAGAATCGGGTACGCACGTTCGTGCTCTCGTGAACCCGGAGTTCGAGGACCGCCTGGTGGAGTTCGCGGTCTCGCGCTGAGCATCCGCGGTCTGCGTCACGATCATCCCGCCGAGATACCGAAATCCGCCCCAAGACCTCGGGTCTCAGGGCGGATTTCGGTGTCTCGCGAGGAGGTCAGACCGCTCTGAGCACCGCGACGACCTTGCCGAGCACCGTGGCGAAGTCGCCGAGGATGGGCTCGAAGTTGGTATTGCGGGGGAGTAGCCAGGTGTGGCCGTCGCGCTGACGGAACACCTTCACCGTGGCCTCGTCGTCGAGCATGGCGGCCACGATGTCGCCGTTCTCGGCCGTGCTCTGCTGCCGGATCACCACCCAGTCGCCGTCGCAGATGGCCGCGTCGATCATCGATTCGCCCACGACTTTGAGCATGAAGAGCTCGCCGTTGCCGACGAGCTGACGGGGGAGGGGGAAGACCTCGTCGACCTGCTGCTCGGCGGTGATCGGGATGCCCGCGGCGATCCGTCCCACGAGCGGCACGAGGGCGGCGTCGCCGACCGGTGGGGCGGAGTCGGCATCGGGGGAGGGTGCGTCGTCGAGCGTGGGCATGTCGATGAGCACCTCCATCGCGCGCGGCCGGTTGGGGTCGCGCCGCAGGTAGCCGCTGAGCTCGAGCTGGTTGAGCTGATGGGTGACGCTGGAGAGCGAGGCGAGACCGACTGCGTCGCCGATCTCGCGCATGCTCGGCGGATAGCCGCGCGCCACGACCGAGCGCTGGATGACATCCAGGATGGCGAGCTGCTTGTCGCTCAGGCTCTTGCGCCGCCGAGTGCGGCCCGAGTCGTTCGCCACGTCTACCTGCTTTCTGCTCTCCGCCACCCCCGATGTCGGTGGCTGGTGATTGAGTTCACCTGTCGATCGAAACTGTATCCGAGAACTGCTCGAATACGCACATGTCTTCGAGTGTGTCGCGGCATTTCCCGCGAAGTTCCGGTTGACGAACCACTTAATCGAATATATATTCGGAACACAGCTTCGCATCGGTGCTCCCGGCCGAGCACCGATGCGAATTCTTCAGGAGGAAATCATGAGCATTGCAGCACCGTTCGGCACCGCACACGCTCCCGCGACGCGTCTCCAGACCGGGCGCCTTCACATCACGGCCCGAGGCCGCAAGGTGCTCGCGGCCCTGATCGCTCTCCCGGTGGTCGCCGTGCTCGCCTCGCTCGCCCTCTTCGGCGGCGGTTCGGCTGTCGCCACGGGCACGGGCAGCGCCTCTGATTTCCACTACCTGACGGTGCAGGCCGGCCAGAGCCTCTGGGGCATCGCCGAGTCGCTCGCTCCCGCGGCCGATCCGCGCGACGTCATCGCCGAGATCGTGAGCCTGAACCAGCTCACCGACTCGGCGGTGCAGCCCGGCCAGCGCATCGCCATTCCGGCCGACATCGCCCGCTGAGTCCGGGCGCGTGCGCAGGGTCGCCCACGCAGAACTGGCCGGCGGCCTTGGGTAGAATTCTTCAGTGACCTCCCTCGATGACCTGCCCATTCGAGACGACCTGCGCGGTCTGAGCCCGTATGGTGCTCCGCACCTGCACCTTCCGGTCGAACTCAACGTCAACGAGAACACGCATCCCATCCCCGAAGACGTGGCGCGCGACATCATCGAGGCCATCGCCCGTGAGCTCCTCACGGTCAATCGCTACCCCGACCGGGAGTTCACAGCGCTACGCGACTCCCTCGCCGGATACCTCGGTGAGGGGCTGAGCCGCGAGAACATCTGGGCGGCCAACGGCTCGAACGAGGTGCTGCAGCAGATCATGCAGGCGTTCGGGGGCCCCGGGCGATCGGTTCTCGGGTTCCCTCCCACCTACTCGATGCACTCGATCATCGCGGCGTCCACCGGCACGGCATGGATCGCGGGTGAGCGCGACGCCGACTACCTCATCTCGCCCGCGACCGCGGTCGAGTGGATCGAGCGCACGAACCCTGACATCGTCTTCTTCTGTGCCCCCAACAACCCCACCGGCACCGGGCTCGGCCTCGACACCATCGCCGCCGCCTACGACGCCTTCGACGGCATCGTCGTGGTCGACGAGGCGTACGCCGAGTTCATGCCGAGCGGCCGTCCGAGCGCGCTCACGCTGCTCGAGGGCCGACCGCGCCTGATCGTCTCGCGCACCATGAGCAAGGCCTTCGCCTTCGCCGGGGCGCGGCTGGGCTACCTGGCGGCCGATCCGGCGGTGACGGATGCGCTCCGCCTGGTGCGCCTGCCCTACCACCTCTCTGCCCTCACGCAGTCCGCCGCCGTCGCCGCACTCGCTCACGCGCCCGAGATGCTCGCGATGGTCGACGACATCAAGGCCCAGCGCGACCGCATCGTGACGGTGCTCGCCGAGCTCGGCTACACGCCGTGGCCCAGTGAGGCGAACTTCGTCCTCTTCGGCGGCGTCGACGACCCGGAATGGTTGTGGCAGCAGCTCCTCGACCGCGGCATCATCATCCGCAACCTCGGCATCCCGGGTCATCTGCGCGTGAGTGCGGGCACCGCCGCAGAGACCACCGCCTTCCTCGACGCGATGCGTGAACTCACCGTCGATAGGATGGCGTCATGACCGCACCTCGCACCGCGCAGCTCCGGCGGGAGACCAGCGAGTCGTCGATCGAGCTGAGTCTCGACCTCGACGGCACCGGCGTCTCCGACATCCAGACCTCGGTGCCGTTCTACGACCACCTGCTCACCGCCTTCGCGAAGCACTCGCTCACCGATCTGACGGTGCGCGCGAAGGGCGACATCGAGATCGACGTGCACCACACGGTCGAGGACATCGGCATCGTGCTCGGTCAGGCCATCCGTCAGGCGCTCGGCGACAAGTCGGGCATCTCGCGTTTCGGCGACGCCCTCGTGCCGCTCGACGAGGCGCTCGTGCAGGCCGTGGTGGACATCTCGGGCCGCCCGTACCTCGTGCACACCGGTGAGCCCGCGGGCTTCGAGTTCCACCTCATCGGGGGCCACTTCACGGGCTCCATGGTGCGCCACGTCTTCGAAGCGATCACCTTCAACGCCGGGCTCACCGTGCACATCACCGTGCTCGGCGGCCGAGACCCGCACCACATCGCCGAGGCGGAGTTCAAGGCCTTCGCGCGCGCGTTCCGCCAGGCCAAGGCGTTCGACCCCCTGGTGAGCGGCGTGCCGTCCACCAAGGGCGCCCTGTGATCGGCGTTCTCCGATGAGCCGCCCGAACGTCGTGCTGTTCGACTACGGCAGCGGCAACATCCACTCGGCCGCGAAAGCGCTCGAGCGCGCGGGCGCCGAGGTCACCGTCACGGCTGACCGCGTGGCCGCGCTCGAGGCCGATGGCCTGGTCGTGCCGGGCGTCGGCGCCTTCGACGCGGTGATCACGCAGCTCAACGCCGTGCGCGGCGGCGAGATCATCGACAAGCGCCTCGCCGGTGGCCGCCCGGTGCTCGGCATCTGCGTGGGAATGCAGGTGCTGTTCGCCGAGGGCATCGAGCGCGGGGTGCAGACCGAGGGGCTCGCGGAGTGGCCCGGCGTCGTCGAGCTGCTCGAGGCCGAGGTCGTTCCCCACATGGGCTGGAACACCGTGGATGCGCCGGCGGACTCCGTGCTCTTCGACGGCATCCGCGACGAGCGCTTCTACTTCGTGCACTCCTACGCCGCCCAGCAATGGGAGCTGACGCCCGACAAGACCCACCGACCGCCGCTGGTCACCTGGGCCGAGCACGGCTCGCGCTTCGTCGCCGCGGTGGAGAACGGTCCGCTCTCGGCCACCCAGTTCCACCCCGAGAAGTCGGGTGAGGCGGGCATCCGGTTGATGTCGAACTGGCTCGGCACCCTGAAGTAGGGTCCGCCGCCGTTTCGACGCGGGGCGCACGAATCGCTACGATCGCGTGGGGTCCGCCGCCGGACCGCCGATCAAGCACCGAACAAGGAATCAGGCAATGAGCGAGTTCAACAAAGCACCGGGCCTCGTGCTCCTCCCCGCGGTCGACGTGGCCGACGGCAAGGCGGTGCGCCTGACCCAGGGCGTGGCCGGCACCGAGACCAACCACGGAGATCCGGTCGACGCGGCCGCCGACTGGATCTCGCAGGGTGCGGAGTGGATCCACCTCGTCGACCTCGACGCGGCCTTCGGTCGCGGCAACAACCTCGGCATCATCAAGAAGGTCATCCGTCAGGCCAAGGGCGTCAACGTCGAGGTCTCGGGCGGCATCCGCGACGACGCGAGTCTCGAGACGGCCCTCGAATCCGGCGCGAAGCGCATCAACCTCGGCACTGCGGCCCTCGAGAATCCGGAGTGGGCAGCGAGCGTCATCGCGCAGTACGGCGACGCCATCGCGGTCGGGCTCGACGTGCGCGGAACCACCCTCGCCGCCCGTGGCTGGACGGAAGACGGCGGAGACCTCTGGCAGGTCATGGAGCGCCTCGAAGAGGCCGGATGCGCACGATACGTCGTCACCGACGTCACGAAGGACGGCACGCTCAAGGGCCCGAGCATCGAGCTTCTCCGCCAGGTGATGGAGCGCACCTCGCGCCCCGTGATCGCATCCGGCGGCATCTCGAGTCTCGACGACCTCGCCGAGTTGCGCGCTCTCGTGCCGCTCGGTCTCGAGGGTGCGATCGTGGGCCGCGCGCTCTACGCGGGCGCCTTCACGCTCGCCGAAGCGCTGGACGTGGCCTCTGACTGAGCACGACCCCCGGCTGACCGATTCGGCGGGTCAGCCCTGGAAGGGCAGGCACTTCGAATCCCACGGCAGTGAGACCGACGACGGCAGCGCGCCGGCGGAGCTGATCGCCGCGATCGAGCGCTTCCGGGCCGGCCGCGGCGGACAGGCCGAGGTCGTCGACGCCCTGCGCGGGGTCCGCTTGCTGGTTCCGCTCGTCGCCCACGCCGGCGAGGAGGGCGTGACGGATGCCGGTCTTCGCGTCGACAAGACCCAGGAGCTCTCACTGGTGACGGTCGCCGCTCCGGACGGTCGCCGCGTGCTCCCGGCCTTCACCTCGGTCGGAGCCCTCTCCGCGTGGAACCCGAAGGCCCGGCCCATTCCCGTCGAGGCCCGCCGTGCGGCCCTCGCGGCTGCGGCCGAGGGAACCGAGCTCGTGGTCCTCGACCCCGCTTCGCCCACCGAGTTCGTCCTGCGGCGCCCGGCCGTGTGGGCGCTCGCGCAAGACCTCTCGTGGACGCCCGCTCCTCTGGACCCCGGGGTGGCCGAGGCTTTCGCCGCGTCGGTGGCCGACGAGGCCGCCGTCGCCACCGTCCGGCTCGAGCCGGGAGATCCGGATGCCCTCTTCCGCGGCCCCGAGGTGCACGTCGTCGTCGCACTCGTCCCGGGTCTCGATCAGGCGCAGCTGAACGCCCTCGTCGCGCGCCTGCAGACGAGCTGGGCGGCCGATGCCACCATCGCCGAGCGGGTGGACTCCCTCGGGGTGCGGCTCACCGCATCCTGAACGGGCTCAGCTGACGGGGCCGGTGTACTTCTCGCCGGGGCCCTCGCCGATCGGGTCCTGGATGGGGGAGGCCTCGCGGAACGCGAGCTGGAGCGAACGCAGTCCGTCGCGCAGGCTCCGGGCGTGCTGGTCGCCGAGGAAGGGCGCGGATGCCGTCACGAGCCCCGCGAGCGCCGTGATGAGCTTGCGGGCCTCATCGAGGTCGGTCTGCACCGACGGGTCGTCGGCGAGGCCGCACTTCACGGCGGCGGCGCTCATCAGGTGCACTGCGGTCGTGGTGATGACCTCGATGGCGGGCACCTCGGCGATGTCCCGGATGGCATCGGCTTCGTCGAAATCGCTCATCGCGAGACATCCTTACTGTTTCGGCGAGTCTCTGCTAGACTCTCTGAGGCTCTGGGACCAATGGTCTCAGTACGAAAGTGGAGAATCTCCCACCCGCGCATACCGCTTCATTAGGTTACCGGGTCGAATGCACTCCCTGTGTTGATGGTTCGGCCTCCGGCCGAGACAAAGACGCAGAGCTTGGGTGTGGTTTGTAGTTGTGTGTACTGCGGGTGACCGGAGTGCGCACGCGGGATTCCCTTGCTTTCGTGACAACGAACGAAACTAAGGAGTAACGCATCAGCGATCCCCGTACCAACGACCGTATCCGTGTCCCCGAGGTCCGCCTCGTGGGTCCGGGCGGCGAGCAGGTCGGTGTCGTCAGCATCGACGTCGCCCTTCGGCTTGCCCAGGAAGCGGATCTCGACCTCGTCGAGGTCGCACCCAATTCCAAGCCCCCGGTCGCGAAGATCATGGACTACGGAAAGTTCAAGTACGAAGCCGCGCAGAAGGCGAAGGAAGCCCGTCGCAACCAGGCGAACACCATCCTCAAAGAGGTGCGTTTCCGTCTGAAGATCGACGTGCACGACTACGAGACCAAGCGCAAGCGCGCCGAGGGCTTCCTGAAGGCCGGCGACAAGGTGAAGGCGATGATCCTCTTCCGCGGTCGCGAGCAGTCGCGCCCCGACCAGGGCGTGCGTCTGCTGCAGCGCTTCGCCGAAGACGTGTCCGAGTTCGGCACCGTCGAGTCCAGCCCCACCATCGACGGCCGCAACATGGTCATGGTCATCGGTCCGCTGAAGAACAAGTCCGAAGCCAAGGCCGAGGCGAACGCCAAGCGCGACGCCTCGAAGGCCCGCTCGCACGACAGCGAAGCGCCCGCCCCCCAGAACTCCGACCAGGCGCCGGCCACTCCGGCCGCCTCGGCCGAGTAGAAGCCCACCCCGGCCGTTCCGGCCGCGGCAAGCCCGAACAACACAAGGAGAACCCCATGCCCAAGATGAAGACGCACTCCGGTGCCAAGAAGCGTTTCAAGGTCACCGGAACCGGCAAGCTCATGAAGCAGCAGGCCGGCATGCGCCACAACCTGGAGGTCAAGGCCCCGGGGCGCAAGGCTCGCCTGAACCAGGACCAGCAGCTGTCCAAGGCCGACAGCAAGGTCGCCAAGAAGCTTCTCGGCCTGTAGTCACCACTACAGCAGCCGACCGAGACCACGAAGGAATAAAGAACAATGGCAAGAGTCAAAAGGGCGGTCAACGCTCACAAGAAGCGTCGCGTCATCCTCGAGCGCGCCGAGGGCTACCGCGGTCAGCGGTCGCGCCTCTACCGCAAGGCCAAGGAGCAGGTCACTCACTCCCTCGTCTACTCCTACCGTGACCGCCGTGCGCGCAAGGGCGACTTCCGTCGCCTCTGGATCCAGCGCATCAACGCGGCCTCGCGTGCGAACGGCCTGACCTACAACCGCCTCATCCAGGGTCTCGCCCTGGCCGGCATCGAGGTCGACCGCCGCATCCTCGCCGAGCTCGCCGTGAACGAGCCTGCGACCTTCGCCTCGATCGTCGCGAGCGCCAAGGCCGCTCTCCCCGCCGACACCTCGGCGCCGAAGACCGCCGCGTAAACGCCATCAACACAACTGAAGAGAGCGCCAATGCTTGACAATCCGCGATCACCGCGCGTTCGGGCAGTGGCGAAACTCGCCAAGAAGGGAGCCCGGTCCGAGACCGGGCTCTTTCTCTTGGAGGGCCCGCAGGCCGTCTCCGAGGCCCTGACCTACAGCCCCGAGCTCGTGGTGGAGCTCTTCGCGACGCCGACGGCTCTCGAGCGCTACACGGGCATCGCACAGAGCGCCTCCGACGCCGGCCTCGACGTGGAATTCGTCACCGAGCACGTGCTCGATGCGATGGCCGATACGGTGACGCCGCAGGGCTTCGTGGCCGTCTGCCGCCAGTTCCCCACGGCGGTCAAGGACATCTTCGCCGCCGGCCCGCGCCTCATCGCCGTTCTCGAAGAGGTGCGTGACCCCGGCAACGCGGGCACCATCATCCGGGCGGCGGATGCGGCGGGCGCGGATGCGGTCATCCTCACCGGGCGTTCGGTCGACCTCTACAACCCGAAGGTGGTGCGCTCCACCACCGGGTCGCTCTTCCACCTGCCGGTGGCGATGGAGGCGACTCTGGAGGACGTCATCGCCCGCGCGCGGGAAGCCGGCCTGCAGACGCTGGCCGCCGACATCAAGGGCGACGACCTGCTCGACGTGCGCACCGCGGGTCTCCTCGGCAACCCCACGGCCTGGGTGTTCGGCAACGAGGCGCGCGGGCTGCCGGATGAGCTGCTGACGCTCGTCGATCGTGCCGTGTCGCTGCCGATCTACGGGCAGGCCGAGTCGCTCAACCTCGCGACCGCCGCATCCGTGTGCCTCTACGAGAGCGCGTTCGCCCTGCGTTCATAAGGGCGTCCGCCCTGCGGTGGTGAGTGTTCGTCTTCTCCTCCACAGGGCGAGCGGATGCACGCCGCTGTCCACAGAGGAGAGCTCGCGCCGGTTGCTGGGTAAACTTGGGCCTCGTGTCTGAACCAGAAGCAATCACCGAGTCCGCGGTCGCCGACGCCGTCGACGAGGCCCTCGCCGCCCTCGCGGGCGCCACGACCTCGGCCGAACTCCGTACCGTGCGCTCCCAGCACACGGGAGAGGCCTCGACGCTCGCGCGTCTGAACGGTCTCATGAAGACAGTCCCGGCCGAACAGCGCGCGAGCGCCGGCAAGCTCGTGGGCCAGGCGCGGGCGCGGGTCACCCAGGCGATCGCCGCGCGCGAGTCCGAGGTCGTCGCGCTCGAGGAGGCTCAGCGCCTCGCCGAGGAGGCGATCGACGTGACGGCCGTCGCCACCCGCCGCCGCATCGGGGCGCGCCATCCGCTCTCCCTGCTCCAGGAGCGCATCGCCGACATCTTCGTGGGCATGGGCTGGGAGGTCGCGGAGGGTCCCGAGGTCGAGAGCGAGTGGTTCAACTTCGACGCCCTGAACTTCGACGCCGACCACCCGGCGCGAGCGATGCAGGACACCTTCTTCGTCGAGCCGGTCGAGTCGCACCTCGTGCTCCGCACCCACACCAGCCCCGTGCAGGTGCGCAGCCTGCTCGAGCGCGCCCTGCCGGTCTACGTCATCGCACCTGGCCGTGTCTACCGCACCGACGAGCTCGACGCCACGCACACCCCGGTCTTCAGCCAGGTCGAGGGCATCGCCATCGACAAGGGCCTCACCATGGCGCACCTGCGCGGCACCCTCGAGCATTTCGCCCGGCAGATGTTCGGCGAGGAGGCCAAGATCCGCCTGCGGCCGAACTACTTCCCGTTCACCGAGCCCAGTGCCGAGATGGACGTCTGGCAGCCCAATGCCAAGGGCGGGGCACGCTGGGTGGAGTGGGGCGGCTGCGGCATGGTCAACCCCAACGTGCTGCGCTCGGCGGGCATCGATCCCGACGAGTTCTCGGGCTTCGCCTTCGGCATGGGCATCGAGCGCACTCTTCAATTCCGTAACGACCTCAACGACATGCGCGACATGGTCGAGGGCGACGTGCGGTTCTCACAGCAGTTCGGAATGGTGGTCTAGTCATGCGAGTGCCGATCAGTTGGCTCGCCGAGTACGTCGATCTGCCCGTCGGGGCCTCGATCGACGACATCCACGCCGCCCTCGTGAAGGTGGGCCTCGAGGAGGAGGGGTCGCACGACTTCGATCTCCAGGGGCCGATCGTCGTGGGCCAGGTGCTCGAGTTCGTCGAGGAGCCGCAGTCCAACGGCAAGACCATCCGCTGGTGCCAGGTGCGCGTCGCGCCCGAGGGCCAGGCTGCGGCCGACGGGGGAGCGGACGTGCGCGGCATCGTCTGCGGCGCCGGCAACTTCTTCCCCGGTGACAAGGTCGTCGTCACGCTGCCCGGTGCGGTGCTGCCCGGCGGCTTCGCCATCGCTGCCCGCAAGACCTACGGCCACGTCTCCGACGGCATGATCGCCTCGGCCCGCGAGCTCGGTCTGGGCGAGGATCACGACGGCATCCTGCGCCTGAGCACCCTCGGTCTCGACCCCGAGGTGGGCACGGATGCGCTGGCTCTGCTGAACCTCGACGATGCGGCCGTCGAGGTGAACGTCACGCCCGACCGTGGCTACGCGTTCTCGATCCGCGGCATCGCACGGGAGTATTCGCACTCCACCGGCGCGGCCTTCCGCGACCCGGTGGCGCGCGTGACGCCCGTGGCCGGCACCGGCTTCCCGGTGTCGATCCACGACGAGGCGCCGATCCGCGGCCGTGTCGGCGCCACGGTGTTCGTCACGCGCACGGTGCGCGGCATCGACCCGACCGTGAAGTCGCCCGCGTGGCTGGTCTCCCGGCTGAAGCTCGCCGGCATCCGCTCCCTCTCGCTCGTGGTCGACATCACCAACTACGTCATGCTGGAGTTCGGCCAGCCCATCCACGGCTACGATCTGGACGCGCTCCAGGGCGGCATCGTGGTGCGTCGCGCGGCTGAGGGCGAGACCCTCGAGACCCTCGACGGGCAGACGCGCAAGCTCGACCCCGAAGACCTCGTGATCGCCGACGACCGAGGCGCCATCGGCCTGGCCGGAGTCATGGGCGGCGCCTCGACCGAGATCGGCGACGGCACGGTGAACGTGCTGATCGAGGCGGCGAACTTCGACCCGGTGTCGATCGCCCGCACCGCGCGCCGGCACAAGCTGCCGAGCGAAGCCTCGCGCCGCTTCGAGCGCGGAGTCGACCCGGCCGTGGCCCAGCCCGCCGCCGCGCGGGTGGTCGAGCTGCTCGAGACGCTCGCGGGCGGCACGGCCGACGGCCTCGGCTCGCTGCACCATGCGCATCCGGAACTCGGCTCGATCATGCTGCCGTTCGGCTACGTGCAGCGCCTGGTCGGCGTCGAGTTCACGCCCGACGACATCGCGCACTCGCTCGGCGAGATCGGCGCCGAGGTCGAGGAGACGGCCGCCGGATTCGTCGTGTCGCCGCCGTCGTGGCGTCCCGACCTGACCGACAAGGCCTCGCTCGCCGAGGAGGTGGCGCGCATCGTGGGCTACGACCGCATCCCGAGCGTGCTGCCCGTCGCGCCGCCCGGGCGCGGGCTCACCGTCTCGCAGCTCGCCCGCCGTCGCACGGCGGACGTGCTCGCGGCCGGGGGCCTCACCGAGGTGCTCGCCTATCCGTTCCTCACCTCCACGCAGAACACGCTGTTCGGCAGCCCCGAGGAGGGCGAGGTGCCCGCCATCCGGTTGGCCAACCCGCTCGACTCCGAGGCTGCCCTGCTGCGCACCTCGCTCATTCCCGGACTCCTCGACATCGCGCGCCGCAACCTCTCCCGCGGGCTCACCGATCTCGCCCTGTTCGAGATCGGGCTGGTGTTCCAGCCCGAGGCCGGACGTGCCTACGGGCAGGAGGCGCTCCCCGTCGGAGCCGCGCTGCCGAGCGAAGGCGAATTGAGCGAGCTGCACGCGGGCATCCCGCCGCAGCCACGCCATGTCGGTGCGCTCATCCTCGGCAACGCGGTCGACAAGCAGCCGGGGCAGCCCGCGGTCCCCGCCGGCATCGCCGACGTGCTCGACGTGGTGCATCTGCTCGAGTCGGCGCTCGCCGTCGACCTCCGCGTCGAGACGGGTCACCACAAGTCCCTGCACCCCGGGCGCACGGCCGAGCTCTTCGTCGAGACGGAACTCGGCTCCGTGAGCGTCGGCTTCGCCGGAGAGATCCTGCCCGCCCTCACCCATGAGCTCGACCTGCCGCGCGTGGTCGCCGTGGCCGAGCTCGACCTCGACGCCCTCATCGCGGCCGCCGGGTCGACCATCGACGTCGCCCCGATCAGCGGATACCCGGCTGCCACGCAGGACCTCTCGCTCGTCGTGGGCGCCGAGGTGCCGGCGGGCGATGTCGAGCGTGCGGTGGCGGAGGGGGCCGGCGAGCTGCTGGAGAGCATCCGGCTGGTCGACGACTACCGCGGCGTCGGTCTTCCGGCTGCCTCGAAGTCGCTGACCTTCGCGTTGCGTTTCCGCGCGGCCGACCGCACCCTCACGGCGGCGGAGGCCAGCGAGGCCAAGCTCGCGGGTGCCGCTCGCGCCGCCGAGCTGTTCTCGGCGGCCCTCCGGGAGTGATGTTCTTCTCGAGTCGCGCCGAAGGGCCCTCAACGGTGGCGTGGGAGGGCTGTTCGGCGCAATTCAACGCCGTCTGTTCGAGCGGGTAGGTTGGATTCATGGTCTTTTCAGTTGCGATCGCGGGTGCCAGCGGCTATGCGGGTGGCGAGCTGCTGCGCCTGCTCGCGGCGCATCCGCAGTTCGAGGTGCGCACGGTCACTGCGCACGCGAACGCGGGTGAATTGCTGACCACGGTGCAGCCCCACCTGCGCTCCTACGCCGGGATGGTCCTGCAGCCCACCACGGCCGAGGTGCTGCGCGGGCACGACATCGTCTTCCTCGCGCTCCCGCACGGCAAGTCGGGCGCCATCGCCGACGAACTCGGCGACGCCAGTCTTGTCGTGGACTGCGGCGCCGACCACCGCCTGACGAGCGAGGATGCCTGGACGCAGTTCTACAAGTCCGAGTACCACGGTTCGTGGCCTTACGGCCTTCCCGAACTCGTGCTCCCCGACGGTGTCAAGCAGCGCGAGAACCTGGTGGGCGTCAACCGGATCGCGGTTCCCGGCTGCAACGTCACCGCGGTGAGTCTCGGCCTCGCACCCGGGCTCCGGGCCGGCGTCATCCAGCCGGCGGATCTCGTGGCCGTGCTCGCCGTGGGTCCTTCGGGCGCCGGCAAGACGCTCCGCACCGACCTGCTCGCGAGCGAGCTCCTCGGCTCGGCACACGCCTACGGCATCGGGGGCGTGCACCGGCACGTGCCCGAGATCATCCAGAACCTCAGCGGCGCCTCGGGGGAGCAGGTCACCGTCTCGTTCACGCCGGTGCTGGTGCCGATGGCCCGGGGCATCCTCGCCACCTCGACGGCGCGCCTGCAGCCCGGCGTCAGCGCGGCCGACGTGCGTTCGGCCTGGGAGCTGGCCTACGCCGACGAGCCCTTCGTCGAGCTGCTGCCGGAGGGGTCGTTCCCGAAAGTGAGTGACACTCTCGGCGCGAACACCGCGCTCATCGGACTCGCGGTCGACGAGGCCGCCGAGCGCGTCGTGGCGATCACCGCCCTCGACAACCTCGTCAAGGGCACCGCGGGCGCCGCCATCCAATCCACCAACATCGCCCTCGGCCTGCCCGAGCAGACCGGGCTCACCGTGAACGGAGTCGCCCCGTGAGCGTCACCCACCCCGCCGGATTCCGCGCCTCCGGTGTCGTCGCCGGCCTCAAGTCCACCGGCGCGCGCGATCTCGCGCTCGTCGTGAACGAGGGTCCGAACCTCGACGCCGCCGCGGTCTTCACCTCGAACCGCGCCAAGGCGAACCCTGTGCTGTGGTCGGAGCAGGTCGTGAGAGACGGCCGGGTCTCCGCCGTCATCCTCAACTCCGGCGGTGCGAACTGCTTCACCGGGGCCTTCGGGTTCCAGACCACCCATTCCACCGCCGAGGCGGTCGCCGAGGCGCTCGGTGTCTCGGCCGGCGACGTCCTCGTGTGCTCCACCGGACTCATCGGCGTCGGCGACCAGGTGTTCCGGGACAAGATCCTCGCCAATGTCCCGGCTGCGACGTTGGCGCTGTCTCCCGAGGGCGGCGCCGAGGCGGCTCTGGCCATCATGACCACCGACTCGCGCCCGAAGGAAGCGGTCGCCGAATCGCCCGCCGGCTGGTCGATCGGCGGCATGGCGAAGGGCGCCGGGATGCTGGCGCCCGGTCTCGCCACCATGCTCGTGGTCATCACGACCGACGCCGCGCTCGATCCGGCCGCCCTCGACCGCGCGCTCCGCGCGGCCACGAGGGTCACCTTCGACCGGGTCGACTCCGACGGCTGCATGTCCACCAACGACACCGTGGCCCTGCTCTCCTCGGGCGCGTCCGGAGTGCCGGCCGACGAAGCCGAGTTCACGGATGCCCTCACGCTCCTCTGCCACGACCTCGCCCTCCAGCTCCAGGCCGACGCCGAGGGCGCGAGCCATGACATCGCGATCGAAGTGGTCAACGCGGCCAGTGAAGACGACGCCGTCACGGTCGGCCGCGCGGTGTCGCGCAGCAACCTGCTGAAGGCGGCCATCTTCGGCAACGACCCCAACTGGGGTCGCGTGCTCGCCGCGCTGGGCACCACGGACGCGGTATTCGACCCCTACGTCATCGACGTCTCGATGAACGGCGTCATGGTCTGCCGTGCCGGCGAACCGGGCGACGACCGCGAGCTCGTCGACCTCACGCCGCGCGCCTGCACGATCCTCATCGACCTGAAGTCTGGCGACGCCACGGCCACCATCTACACGAACGATCTCACGCACGACTACGTGCATGAGAACAGCGCGTACGCCAGCTGATGGCCGAGCTCTTCGAACCGGCCGAAGGCGCTCCTTCCGTCGACGACGCGGCGCTCGCGCACGTCAAGGCGCAGACCCTGATCGAGTCGCTGCCCTGGCTCAAGCGCTTCCACGGCCAGATCATCGTGGTGAAGTTCGGCGGCAACGCCATGGTCGACCCGGAATTGCAACGCACCTTCGCCGAGGACATCGTCTACCTGCGCTACGCCGGCATCCGCCCCGTCGTGGTGCACGGCGGTGGCCCTCAGATCACCCGGATGCTCGACCGCCTCGGCATCGAGAGCGAGTTCCGCGGCGGCTACCGGGTGACGAGCCCGGAGGCCATGGACGTCGTGCGCATGGTGCTCACCGGCCAGATCAGCCGCGACATCGTGAGTCACATCAACGAGCACGGCCCGCTCGCCGCGGCCATCTCGGGCGAAGACGCGGGGCTCTTCGAGGGCAAGCGGCGCGCGGTCGAGATCGACGGCGAGCTCGTCGACCTCGGGCTCGTCGGCGACGTGGTGGGGGTCAATCCCGAAGCGGTCATCGCGCAGCTCGACGCCGGCCGCATCCCCGTGGTCTCGTCGGTCGCCCCCGACATCGACGAGCCCGGACAGGTGCTCAACGTGAACGCGGATGCCGCTGCCGCCGCTCTCGCGGTCGCGCTCGGCGCCGCGAAGCTCGTCATCCTCACCGATGTGGCTGGTCTCTACAGCGATTGGCCGAACCGCGACTCGCTCGTCTCGGTGATCGGCGCCGAGGAGCTGCGCACCCTCATCCCCGAGCTCGAGTCGGGCATGATCCCGAAGATGTCGGCGTGCCTCGAGGCGGTCGACGGGGGAGTGGCGAAGGCCGCGATCATCGACGGCCGGGAGCCCCACTCCATCCTGCTCGAAGTTTTCACCCAGGGCGGTGTCGGCACGGAGGTCGTGCCCGAACCCGCCCGCGATCCGGAGGCTGTGAATTGACCGGCGCTGACACCGAACCTACGTGGAGGGGCCGTTTCGACTCCTCTCTGATGCGCACAATGGGAATGCCGCTCCGCCTTCTCGTGCGCGGGCGCGGCGCCTACGTCTGGGACGACGAGGGCACGGAGTACCTCGACTTCCTCGCGGGCATCGCAGTGAACTCGCTCGGCCACGCGCATCCGGTGTTCGTCGACGCGGTCACGGCCCAGGCGTCCACCCTGGCGCACGTGTCGAACTACTTCTCGACGCCGCCCCAGCTCGAGCTCGCCGAGCGCTTGAAGCGCATCACGGGAGCCGGAGACGGCGGCCGCGCGTACTTCTGCAACTCCGGCGCCGAGGCCAACGAGGCGGCGTTCAAGCTCGCGCGCCTGAACTCCACGCCCACACGCACGAAGATCGTCGCTCTGAACAATGCGTTCCACGGCCGCACCATGGGCTCGCTCGCGCTCACGGGCAAGCCCGCCATGCGCGAGCCGTTCGAGCCGATGCCCTCGGGGGTCGTGCACATCGACACGACGGTCGAGGCGCTCGAGGCCACCATCGACGACACCGTGGCGGCGCTCTTCGTCGAGCCCATCAAGGGCGAGGCAGGCGTGCTCGACCTGCCCGAGGGCTTCCTGAGGCGCGCCCGGGAGCTCACCGAGCAGCACGGCGTGCTGCTCGTCCTCGACGAGATCCAGACCGGTGTCGGCCGCACGGGCGCCTGGTTCTCCTACATGAACGCGGGCGTGCTGCCGGATGCCGTCACCATCGCCAAGGGAATGGCCGGCGGTTTCCCGATCGGCTCGCTCGTCACCTTCGGCTGGGCCTCCGATCTCTTCACCCGGGGGCAGCACGGCAGCACCTTCGGCGGCAACCCGCTCGCCACGGCCACGGCCAACGCGGTGCTGGGAGAGATCGAGAACGCCGGACTGATCGAGAACGCGGCCCGCCGCGGGGTCGAGCTGCGAGCCGTGATCGAGGGTCTCGGGTCGCCGCTGGTCGCCGAGGTGCGCGGTCAGGGGCTGCTCATCGGGGTCGGCCTGTCGGAGCCGGTCGCCGGCGAACTCGTCGATGCCGCCCTGGCGAACGGGCTCATCATCAACGCCCCCAACGACTCGAGTCTGCGCATCGCGCCGCCGCTCATCATCGGCGACGACGAGGTGCGCGAGTTCGGCGAGCGTCTGGCGCGCGCCTTCGCGGCACTATCCTGAACCTTTCGACACCCCACCGGCGAGATCCCCCTAAGGCAATCATGACGAGGCACTTCCTCCGCGACGACGACATCACCCCCGCCGAGCAGCGGCAGATCCTCGACCTGGCGGTCGAGCTCAAGAAGGACCGCTTCGCCGCTCGCCCGCTCGAGGGTCCGCAGACGGTCGCCGTCATCTTCGACAAGTCGTCCACCCGCACGCGCGTCTCCTTCGCGGTCGGCATCGCCGACCTCGGGGGCAGCCCGCTCATCATCTCGACGGCGTCGAGCCAGCTCGGTGGCAAGGAGACCGCATCCGACACCGCGCGCGTGCTCGAGCGGCAGGTCGCCGCGATCGTCTGGCGCACCTATGCGCAGGCCGGCCTCGAGCAGATGGCCGCCGGTACACGGGTCCCCGTGGTGAACGCCCTCTCCGACGACTTCCACCCCTGCCAGCTGCTGGCCGACTTCCTCACCATCCGTGAGCACCGCGGGGAGCTCGCCGGGCTCACCGTCGCCTTCCTCGGCGACGGAGCGAGCAACATGGCGCAGTCCTATCTGCTCGCGGGAGCGACGGCCGGGATGCACGTCCGGGTCGCGAGCCCCGTGGAGTACTCGCCCGCGGCGTCCGTCGTCGCGGATGCCGAGGCGCGCGCCGCGGAGACCGGCGGCTCCGTCAGCGTGCTCACCGACCCGGCCGAGGCGGCGCGGGGTGCCGACGTCATCGTCACCGACACCTGGGTATCGATGGGTAAAGAAGACGAGAAGATCGAGCGCGTCAAGACCTTCGGCGGCTACCAGGTCGACCAGGCGATGATGGCGCGTGCCAAGGGCGACGCCTTGTTCCTGCATTGCCTGCCGGCCGACCGCGGCTACGAAGTCGCGGCCGATGTCATCGACGGCCCGCAGAGCGTCATCTGGGACGAGGCGGAAAACCGCCTCCACGCCCAGAAGGCCCTCCTCGTCTGGCTCTTCGAGCAGAACGAGCAGGCCGCTCCTGTGCGCAAGGCGGGATTCTGATGGCCGACGACGTCTCGAACCGTGCCGGGGAGGCCGGCTCCCTCTGGGGAGGCCGCTTCTCGGGCGGGCCTGCTCCGGAACTCGCCGAGCTCAGCCGCTCGACCCACTTCGACTGGCAGCTCGCGCAGTACGACATCGCCGGATCCCGGGCGCATGCCCGGGCGCTCGCCCGCGGCGGCTATCTCACCGAGGAGGAGCTGGCTGGGATGCTCGCGGCCCTCGACTCGCTCTCCGCCGCCGTCGACAGCGGCGAGTTCACGCCCCTGCCGGGCGACGAAGACGTGCACTCGGCACTCGAGCGCGGTCTGATCGAGTTCTCCGGCCCCGAGCTCGGCGGCAAACTCCGCGCCGGGCGCAGCCGCAACGACCAGATCGCCACACTCGTGCGGATGCTGCTGCGCGACCACGCGGCCACCCTCACCCGGATGCTCGTCGACCTCGTCGACGCCACGGCGTCCCAGGCCGACGCCCACTTCGACGCCATCCTGCCCGGCCGCACCCATCTGCAGCACGCGCAGCCGGTGCTGCTCGCGCATCAGTTGCTCGCGCACTGCTGGCCCCTCGTGCGCGACATCGAGCGCTTCCGCGATTGGGATGCGCGTGCGAACGCGTCGCCCTACGGCTCGGGGGCTCTGGCCGGCAACACGCTCGGGCTCGACGCCGAGCTGGTGGCCCACGACCTCGGCTTCGCCCATGGTGTCGAGAACTCCATCGACGGAACGGCCTCCCGCGACGTGGTAGCCGAGTTCGCCTACATCACGGCCCAGATCGGCATCGACCTCTCGCGCTTCGCGGAGGAGATCATCATCTGGAACACGAAGGAATTCGGGTTCGTCACCCTCTCCGACTCGTACTCCACGGGCTCCTCGATCATGCCGCAGAAGAAGAACCCCGACATCGCCGAGCTCGCGCGCGGCAAGGCGGGCCGGCTGATCGGCAACCTCACGGGCCTGCTGGCCACTCTCAAGGGCCTCCCGCTCGCGTACAACCGCGACCTGCAGGAGGACAAGGAGCCGGTCTTCGACTCCATCAAGACCCTCGAGGTGCTGCTGCCCGCGTTCACCGGCATGGTCGCCACACTCACCTTCCACACCGACCGGATGGCCGAGCTCGCGCCTCAGGGCTTCTCCCTGGCCACCGATGTCGCGGAGTGGCTGGTGAAGCAGCGCGTCACCTTCCGCGACGCGCATGAGATCACCGGCAACCTCGTGAAGTTCGCCGAAGACCACGATCTCGATCTCGACGAGTTGAGCGACGAGCAGTTCGCGTCGCTGTCCGAGCACCTCACGCCCGGGGTGCGCGAGGTCCTCACCATCCAAGGCTCCGTCGCCAGTCGCGACGGCTCAGGCGGGACCGCCGGCGTGCGGGTCCGTGAACAACTCGCCGCCCTGACCGAGCGCGTGCGCGCGCTCGTGTCGGAGACCGGCGCCGTGACCGGAGGCTCCCGATGACCGATCCCGCGAAGCCGGGCAAGAAGCAGCGTGATCCGGGCGATCCGGGGTTCTGGCGGCGCCCGCTGCCGAGCGCGGCCGTGTGGGCCATCATCGCGGTGGCGGCCGTCATCGTGGTCGTCGCGGTGATCGTGAGCCTGTCGCTCGGCGTGCGCCTGTTCTGACCATACGGCGCCGGTGATGATCGACCTCTCCGCGTCGTCGCTCGAGGTGGCCCCGCTCCTGCTGGGCGCCGTGCTGGTGCACGACTCGCCCCAGGGGAGGGTCGCCGTGCGCATCACGGAGGTCGAGGCCTACGTCGGCGACGGCGTCGACCCGGGTTCGCACGCCTTCCGCGGGCGCACCCCGCGCAACGCCTCGATGTACGGTCCGCCCGGTCACCTGTACACCTACTTCACGTACGGAATGCACGTGTGCGCGAACGTCGTGTGCTCGCCGGAGGGTGAGGCATCGGCCGTGCTGCTCCGTGCGGGGGAGATCGTCGAAGGCGTCGAGCTCGCGCGCTCGCGGCGCCCGACCTCGCGCGCGGACGTCGACCTGGCGCGCGGCCCCGCGCTCCTCGTGCGCGCTCTCGGCATCGCGCTCGACGAAGACGGTGCCGACCTCTCCGCGCCGCCCTTCGAATTCCGGATGCCGCCCGCCCCCCTCTCCGCGGTCACCCGCACCCTGCGCACGGGAGTGAGCGGGCCCGGTGGTGCCGCGCCGTTCGACTGGCGCTTCTCCGTGCCCGGCGACCCCACGGTCTCGCCCTACAAGCGGCACCCGAAACTGCCCCGCTGAGGGCGACACGCCCGGGATGCGAAGTCGATTTGCGAGGGTGGAAACATGCACGTAATCTTCTAACTCGTCACCCCACAGGTGCGGAAAAAGCGGAAGAGCTTGCCGGCCTCAAGTGGAGACCAAACTCCCTACGAAAACCATCACAAGGGCTGTCGTTCAGACAGGCCGAGAAGGTATGGTAGGGTTGAGAAGTTGCCCGGAGGGCTGCCTGCTTGTGTGGGTGGGGCCGGTGCATCCGATCCTTGAGAACTCAACAGCGTGCACAATGTCATATGCCAAAAACCCGTCTCCAGGCTTAGGTCTGGTTGGCGGATTCCTTTGGAATAACATTTAAACAAAACAAAGCAAGTCAGTAATGATTTGTTCTTGCTAGTTTCAAACTTGCAATCATCGTGGCCTGTTCCGGCCTGTTGGTTGTGCGTAATCATTTACGGAGAGTTTGATCCTGGCTCAGGACGAACGCTGGCGGCGTGCTTAACACATGCAAGTCGAACGGTGAAGCA
>SCNI01000059.1 GCA_005502775.1 Microbacteriaceae bacterium 3FA27C10 | reverse complement strand
CTCCCGCCCCTCCCGCCTCATCGAGAAGTCGCAAGTGGCCCGATAGACGAGCTTTTAGGGGCCGTTTGCGACCCCTCGATGAGGCGGGAGGGGCGGGAGAGAGGGGTCAGTTGCGGTCGTCGGGGTCGACGCCCGTGCGGCGACCGGTCTCGAGCGAGGCGATGACGGCGAGGTCCTCGGCGTCGAGCTCGAAGTCGAAGACGTCGATGTTCTCGAGGATGCGTGCCGGCGTGACCGACTTCGGGATCACCGAGGCCCCCTGCTGCACGTGCCAGCGCAGCACCACCTGGGCCGGGCTCTTGCCGTGCTTGCGGCCGAGGGCCGCAAGCGCCTCACCGCCCTGAGCCGGGTCGAGCACGTTTCCGCGGGCGAGCGGCGACCACGCCTGGGTCACGATGCCGTGCGCATCGTCGTAGGCGCGCAGCTCCCGCTGCGGCAGCCACGGATGCAGCTCCACCTGGTTCACGGCGGGCACGGTCGCGGTCTCGGCGATCAGGCGGTCGACGTGCTTGGGGTGGAAGTTCGCGACCCCGATCGAGCGCGCCCGCCCCTCCGCCTTCAGCCGCTCGAGCGCGCGCCAGGTGTCGACGTAGAGATCGTGTTCGGGAGCCGGCCAGTGGATGAGGTAGAGGTCGACGTAGTCGAAGCCGAGCAGGCCCAGGCTCTCGTCGAAGGAACGCAACGTGGAGTCGAAGCCGTTCTCGGTGAACCACACCTTGGTGGTGACGAACACCTCCTCGCGCGGCAGGCCGCTGCGCCGCACGCCGTCGCCCACGCCCCGTTCGTTGAGATACATCGACGCCGTGTCGACGTGCCGGTAGCCGTGCTGGAGGGCGAAGGCGACCGCATCCGCGGATTCGGCATCCGTGGTCTTGTAGACGCCGAGCCCGAGCTGCGGGATGCTCGCCCCGTCGTTCAGAGTGAGCAGGGGCGAGAGTGCGTCGGCCATGGAGCCATTATCCCGTGACGGTCTGAACGGGTTCCGTGTCGGGCAGTGGGCTCGCATCGCGACCGCGCAGGTCGGGGTGGAAGCGCTTGCCCAGGAGCGGCACGAGGAAGCCGAGAAGCGCGAGTGCGGCGGCCACGAGGAAGGCGCCGACCGAGCCGACGCCGTCGATCAGGAAGCCCGCGAGCGCGGAACCCACGGCCGCGCCGATGAGCTGGCCCGTGCCCACCCAGCCGTAGGCCTCGGCGGTGTCGCTGAAGCGCACGCTCGCCGAGACGATGGCGAACATCACCGCGAGGGCCGGGGCGATGCCGATGCCCGCGATGAAGAGCGTGACGGCGAGCCACCAGACGTTGAGCCACGCGGCCGCGATGGCGGTGCCCACGAACACGATCGCCATCCGGCGGGCGAGCGCCCACGGGCCGATCGGCTTGTGGCCGAGTGAGAGGCCGCCGGCGAGCGAGCCCACGGCGAAGATCGCGAGCACGAAACCGGCTTCGGCGCCGCCCTCGCCGAAGGTCGACACGACGCCCGCCTCGATGGCGGCGCACGCGGCCACGAGCAGGAAGCCGACGATGGTGGCCAGCAGCACCGGCGGCTTCTTGAGCACGGCGCCGATCTTGCGCTTCGAGCGAGGGATGCGCACGCGGCCGAGCTCGGGGCTGGTGAGGAACCAGATGCCGCCGCCCACGAGGAACGCGACGGCGAGCAGGATGCCCCACACCGTGCCGATCTGGATCGACACGAAGGTGGTGATGACGGGCCCGAGCACCCAGATGATCTCCTGCGCCGAGGCGTCGAGCGAGAACAGCGGGGTGAGCTGCTTGGAGTTGACCATCTTGGGGTAGATGGTGCGCACGGCCGGCTGGATGGGCGGCATCGTGAGCCCCGCGATGAAGGCGACGCCCATCGCGGCGGGGATGGTGAGGGGCAGCAGCGCGATCGAGGAGATGGCGATCGAGCACACGATCATGGTGAGCAGGATGACGCGGCGCATGCCCCAGATGCCCATCAGGCGACTGGTGATGGGGCCGGCGATGGCCTGCCCGATGCTGAGCGCCGCGAGCACCAGTCCGGCGACGCCGTAGGAGTCGTAGGTGTGCTCGATGTGCAGCAGGAACGCGAGCGAGAGCATCCCGAACGGGAAGCGGGCGGTGAGCTGAGCAGCGATGATGCGGGCGACGCCGCGCGTCTTCAGAAGGGAGGTGTAGCTGCTCATCAGTCAAGCCTATGGGTCGCAGCGGCGCCCCGGGCCTCGAAAAAGGGCAGCACCACGTGAATGCGCGCTGCAGGCCTCGCTCGACGACCCAGGGTGAGCGCGCGGCCGCGAAGCGACCGCACGCTCACATGCCGCGGAGCGCCGGGCGGGGACCGGCGCGACCCGTGGACGCCGCGCGAAGCACGGCGCCCACGGCAGCTAGCAGAGCAACTTCGTGATGCGCTGCAGCGACGCCGGCTCCGCCGTGCCCAGCGGCTGGGCGAACAGGCCGACGCGCAGCTCCTCGATCAGCCAGCGTGCCCGCACGAGGTTCTCGGGGGCCGACCGCGCGAGCGGGATGCTGCCGCCCGCGTCGAGGAGACGGGCCGTCGCGGTCTGCACCTCGGTCATCCAGGCCCGGTCGCGCCCGGGATTGTCGGGCAGCTTCTCGAGCCGGTAGCGGATGCCCGCGAGGTATCGCGGAAGATGCCCGAGCCGTGCCAGACCCGTGGCGCTCACGAAGCCGGGCCGCACGAGCGCGGCGAGCTGCTCCCGCGCATCCGCGACCGCCGGCAGCAGCGCCATGCTCGTGACCTTCTTGATGGCCCGCTCCGCCTCGCGGGCGTCGTTCAGGATGCGCAGCACCGTCGCGATGGTCTGGTCGAGCTGCGGCAGCACGGCCTTCGAGAAGCGGTCGCGCACCGCCTCGAACTGCTCGGGCGTCCACACCAGGCCGTCGGCGTGCAGCGCGTGCAGGGCCTCGTCGGCGCCCGCCTCGAGGGCGTCGTCGAAGAGCGCGTTCACGTTCTGGTAGGGGCTCGTCGCCAGCAGCAGCTTCTCGTTCTGGGTGAGGTGCTCGCGAACGTAGGATGCCGGGCTCGGCACCGCGAGCAGCAACAGCCGGCGCACGCCGGCCGGGGTCTCCCGCGCCTGCTCCTCGGCCGTGGCCATGAGCCGTAGCGCCACGCCCGTCTTCTCATCGACGAGCGCCGGGTAGGCGCGGATGACGCCGCCGAACTGCTCGGTGTCGACGTGGGCGGGCAGGGTGCCGAAGCTCCACGCGGTGAGCCCGGTGCGCTCGGCGAAGCCCGCCGATGCCGGGTTGCGTCGTGTGGCAGCCGCGATCTTCGAGGCCTCGGAGGCGGCCGCTGGACTCTCGCGATCGCCGGTCGGGCGGGCGCCGCGTGACACCCGCGCGATGCTCGCCCGGGCCGCGTCGGCGAGCTCGCTCTGCAGTGCGGCCAGGTTCTTGTCGGCGCCCAGGGTCTTGCCGCTCTCGTCCACCACGCGGAACGTCACCCGCAGATGGTCGGGCAGCTTGTCGCGATCGAAGTCGGAGGCCGACACGGGAGTGTGCGCGAGCTTCGTCATGACCGCGGCGAGACGGCTCAGGAAGCCGGCGCCGGCATCCGGGGCGCTCGCCGCATCCGTCCCGAGCTCGTCGAGCAGGCGGCCCGCCCAGTCGGTGGCGGGCACGAAGTTCACCCGCAGGCGCTTGGGCATCGAGCGGATGAGCGCCGTCACGAGTTCGCGCCGGAACCCCGGCACCTGCGCCTCGAACGCCGTCTCGTCGAGGCGCGGCAGCAGCGCGAGCGGAACCGTCGCCGTCACCCCGTCGTCGTCGGCGCCCGGCTCGAAGCGGTAGCGCAGGGCCAGCCGCTGGTCGCCCTGCTGCCACATCGCGGGGAACTCGGTCTCGTCGACCTCGGGCGCGCCCTCCGGCAGCAGGGTGTCGAGCGTCATGGTGAGGAGCTCGGGGTCGTCGTGCCTGGCCTTCTTCCACCAGCCCTCGAAGCTGCGCTGCGACACGACGTCGCGGGGGATGCGGGCCTGGTAGAACTCGAACACGGCCTCGTCGTCGAGCAGGATGTCGCGCCGGCGCGAGCGCTCCTCGAGCTGCTCGAGGTCGCGGCGGAACGCCCGGTTGGCGCGGTCGAAGGCCTGCTGCGACTCCCACTCGCCCTCGACCAGGGCGTGCCGGATGAAGAGCTCCCGCGCGTACTCGGGGTCGATGCGGGCGAACTGCACGCGGCGCTTCGCGACGATCGGCACGCCGAAGAGGGTCACCCGCTCGTCGGCGACGGCGGCGCCCTGGCGCTTCTCCCAGCGCGGCTCGGAGTAGTGGCGTTTGACGAGGTCGCCCGCCAGCGCCTCGGCCCAGGCCGGGTCGATGGCGGCGTTCATGCGCGCGAACAGCCGGCTGGTCTCCACGAGCTCGGCGCTCATCACGGCGGCCGGCTGCTTCTTGGCCAGGGCCGAGCCCGGGAAGATCGAGAACCGGGTCTGGCGAGCCCCCGCGTAGTCCTTCTTCACGAGGTCGCGCAGGCCGATCTGCGAGAGCAGCCCCGAGAGGATCGATTTGTGGATGCCGTCCGGGTTCACGCTCGGCTCGCCGATGGTGAGGCCCAGCGGCTTCGCGAGCTGGCGGAGCTGCCGATAGACGTCCTGCCACTCGCGGATGCGCAGGTAGTTGAGGAACTCGGCCTTGCAGAGGCGACGGAACGCGCTCGACGAGAGCTCGCGCTGCTTCTCCTCGAGGTAGTTCCAGAGGTTCAGCAGGGTGAGGAAGTCGCTCGTCTGGTCGGCGAAGCGCCCATGCAGCTCGTCGGCGCGGCCGCGCTTCTCGAGGGGGCGTTCCCGCGGGTCCTGGATGGTCAGCCCCGCCACGATCGCGAGCACCTCGCGGCTGGTCGCGGTGCGCTTGGACTCCACGACCATGCGCGCGAAGCGCGGCTCGATCGGCAGTCGGGCGAGGTCGCGGCCGATGGCGGTCAACACCGGACGCGCATCCCGGCTCCCCGTCTTCACGGCGTTGAGCTCGGTCAGCAGTTCGAGCCCGTCTTTGATGCCGCGCGAGTCCGGCGGCTGCAGGAACGGGAAGGCCGCGATGTCGCCGAGACCGAGCGAGATCATCTGCAGGATGACGGCGGCGAGGTTCGTGCGCAGGATCTCGGGGTCGGTGAACTCGGGGCGGCGCGCGAAGTCCTCCTCCGAGTACAGGCGGATGGCGATGCCGTCGCTCGTGCGCCCCGAACGGCCCGAGCGCTGGTTGGCACTCGCCTGCGAGATGGGCTCGATCGGCAGGCGCTGCACCTTCGAGCGCACCGAGTAACGGCTGATGCGGGCCGTGCCCGAGTCGATGACGTACTTGATGCCCGGCACCGTGAGGCTCGTCTCGGCCACGTTCGTGGAGAGGATGACCCGGCGACGGATGCCCGGGGTCGCGTTGCGCTGGAACACCCGGTGCTGGTCGGCGGCGCTGAGGCGGCCGTAGAGCGGCAGCACCTCGACGCCGTTGCCCGTCGCGGCGCTGCGGCTCGCGTACTTGCCCCGGAGCGCGTCTTCGGCGTCGCGGATCTCGTTCTCTCCGCTCAGGAAGACGAGCACGTCGCCCGGCGCCTCGCGCTCGAGCTCGTCGAGAGCCTCCCCGATGGCCTGGAAGAGGTCGCGCCCCTCGTCGGTGTCGCCACTCGCGAGCTGCGGGTTCTTGCCGGATTCGGATCGCGCATTCCGGCCCGGACGTGCCTCTCGCGGGGCACGGGCAGGGGTCGGGGCGTCCACATCGGTGTCGGCGTCGCGATCTTCGTCGCCGGGCTCCGCATCCGGAACCAGGGGGCGGTAACGCACCTCGACCGGGAAGGTGCGGCCCGAGACCTCGACGATCGGCGCCGGTTCTCCCGCGGCATCCGCGAAATGGCGGGCGAAGCTCTCGGGGTCGATCGTGGCGCTCGTGATGATGAGCTTGAGCTCGGGCCGCTTCGGCAGCAGCTGCTTGAGGTAGCCGAGCAGGAAGTCGATATTGAGACTGCGCTCGTGGGCCTCGTCGATGATGATGGTGTCGTACCGGCTCAGCATCCGGTCGTGGTTCATCTCGTTGAGCAGGATGCCGTCGGTCATCAGCTTGATGCGCGTGTCTTTCGACGCCTTGTCGGTGAACCGCACCTGGTAGCCGACGAGGCCGCCCACCTCCTGGCCCAGCTCCTCGGCGATGCGCTCGGCGATGGTGCGGGCGGCGAGCCGGCGCGGCTGCGTGTGGCCGATGTTCTCGCGGCCGAGCTCGAGGCAGATCTTCGGCAGCTGCGTGGTCTTGCCCGATCCGGTCTCACCCGCCACGATCACCACCTGGTGGTCGCGGATGGCGCGCGCGATGTCGTCTTTCTTCTGGCTGACGGGCAGCTCGGGAGGAAAGACGATGTGCAGCGCCGGCGCGGCGGCGGGGGAGGAGTCGGCTGACATGAGCCTTCCATCGTAACCGGCCTGTGGCATGGAGCTGCTCGCTGGTATCCCACTGGCGCCCCGAGGGGACGGATCACCCGCCTGTCAGCGGATCCTGCCTCCGTCGTTTCCGTGTGCGCGGCGGATACTCCGTCGTCTCCGCGCGCGTCCTGGTCACCGTGCCGGTCGCGGGCGTAGGGTCCAACGGTGAGCGAACGTGAATTCGAGGAGTCCTGGCAGAACTGGCACACGGCACGGATGCGAGCCGTCACCGCGCCTCACGGCATCGCCGCCCTGGCGGGCACGCACTGGCTCTCGCCCGAGAAGCAGCACATCGACGGGCTCGACGGCGACTGGTATCTCGACGGCGCGAACATCGTGGGCGACGGCTTCACGATCGTGCAGGGTGGCGAGGTGCTCGTGGGCGAGCGATTGCTCAGGCACTTCCGCCGCGACGACGACGTGGCCCTGCGGGTCTTCGATCCCGCGGCGCCGAGCCGCGTCGACGTGGCCGACATCGACGCCTATATGCCGCAAGAGGAATGGGTGCTGAAGGGCGTCTTCACGCCCGCTCCCGAGGGCGACACGGTGGCGGTCGACGAGATCGACGGCTACGTCGAGAATCAGGTGCTCGCGGGCACGGTCGCGGTGGAGATCGCCGGGCAGCCCGTCGAGTTCGTGGTCACCGGGCCGCGGACCGGCATGCAGCTCGTGTTCTCCGACGCCACGAGCGGCACCGACACCTACCGTTTCCGGTTCCTCCGGCTGCGGGCGGACGGCGGGGCGGGCCAGATCGAGGTCGACTTCAATCGCGCCTACCTGCCCCCGTGCGCCTTCGCCGACTTCTACGTGTGCCCGCTCCCGCCGGCCGCGAACCGTCTCGCGGTCGCGGTGACGGCCGGGGAGAAGACCGTGGTGCGCCAGTCGGCGGTCGAAGCGGCGTAGCCGGCGGGGGAGGCGCATCCGGAATCTCGACGCACGAGCCCTGGGCCTCGCCCTCGTGGAGTGCAAGGCTGGGCACATGACGAATCGCCTGGCGACCGCGATCAGCCCCTACCTGCGCTCGCACGCGGAGAATCCCGTCGACTGGTTTCCCTGGGGCGAGGAGGCCTTCGCGGCCGCGCGCCGCCGCGAGGTGCCGGTGCTGGTCTCGATCGGCTACTCCACCTGTCACTGGTGCCATGTGATGGCCCGGGAGAGTTTCAGCGACCCGGCGCTCGCCGCGTACCTCAACGAGAACTTCGTGGCGATCAAGGTCGACCGCGAGGAGCATCCCGAGGTCGACACCGTCTACCTGGCCGCGGCGGGAGCGTTCACCGAGAACCTCGGCTGGCCGCTGAACGTGTTCGTGACGCCGGAGGGCAAGGCGTTCTACGGTGGAACCTACTCGCCGCCGGTGCCGATCGACGGGCATCCCTCGTTCCAGCAGGTGCTCGGTGCGGTGAACGAGGCCTGGAGCACGCACCGCGCGGAGGTACTCACCTCCGCCGATGCGGTGGCGGAGGCGCTGGCCGCCGGGCAACGCGCGCTCGCCGACCGCGGGGCCGGGGCGGCCGGGGCGGCCGGGGAGGGCGAGGCTCACATGGCTTCCCTCGCGGGCCCGATGCTCGACGCCGTCGTGGAGGAGCTCGCCGCCTACGAAGACGCGCAGTTCGGCGGTTTCGGCGGTGCACCGAAGTTCCCCGTGGCGACGGTGCTGCGGTTCCTGCTCGCCGCAGGCACCGCACCCGCCACCGCGCTGGCGCTCCGCACCCTGCGAGCGATGGCGGCCTCCGAGCTCCGCGACCCGGTGGAGGGCGGCTTCTTCCGCTACGCCACCCGGCGGGACTGGAGCGAGCCGCACTACGAGCGCATGCTCTACGACAACGCGCTCCTGCTCGACGCGTATGCCACGGCGTGGACTCTCGACACCTCGGCTCGCTGGGCCCGGGAGGCGGCGAAGGGCATCGCGCGCTTCCTCATCGACGTGATGCAGTTGCCCTCGGGCGGCTTCGCCTCGGCGCAGGACTCGGAGAGCACCGTCGACGGGGAGCGCGTCGAAGGCGGCTACTACCGGCTCGACGCCGCCGCCCGCGCCCGCCAGACCCCGCCCGCGCTCGACGAGAAGGTGCTCTCGGGCTGGAACGGGCTCGCCGTGGGTGCGCTCGCCCGCGCCTCGCTCGTGTTCGGCCAGGAGAGCTGGGCGACGGCCGCCGAGCACGCCGCCGACTACCTGCTCCAGGCCCACGCCCTCCCCGGCGGCCGGCTCGTGCGCGCCTCGATCGACGGTCGCGTCTCCGACGCGGTCGCCACTCTCGAAGACTATGGAATGTTCGCCGAGGGCCTCCTCCGGCTGGCCGCCGCGCGGGGTTCGGCGCGCTACGCGACCGCGGGCCGGATGCTCGTCGACGCGGTGATGACCACGGGTGGCCCGGTCTTCCGCGCTCCCGGCGGCGGCGACCCGGTGCTGCGCGCGCAGGGGCTCGCCGTCGACCTCGACCCCTCGGAGGGGGCGTATCCCTCGGGCACGAGCGCCACGGCCTCCGCTGCCCTGCTGCTGCACGCCCTCACCGCCGAACGCCGCTACCGCGAGGCGGCCCAGCGGGCCCTCTCACCCCTGGTGGACGAGGCGCGCGCACGGCCGATCTCGTTCGGGGCGACGCTCGAGCTGCTCGTGCGGCTCGCCCGGCCGTCGGGGCAGCTCGTGCTGATCGAGCCCGACTCGGCAGGCGTCGCTGCGGAGGCACCGGACGGGGTCGCCGAAGGCGCCGGTGTCGACGTCGACGTCGACGTCGACGCGCTCATGGCCGCCGACGGCCTGCGCGCCGAGGTACGCATGTGGAGCGGCGCCGACGTGGTGGCCCGCGCCACCGAGCAGGGCGCCGCGATGCTCGCCGCGGCCGGCTTCGAACTCTTCGCCGACCGCCCGGCGCGGGACGGACATCCGACGGCCTACCGGTGCACCGACTTCGTGTGCCGCCTTCCCGCCACGAGCGGCGCGCAGCTCCGCGTCTGGCTGGGCGGCGACGAGGTCTAGGCCGCCGCGGAGACGTGCGCCGGGCACGCCACCAGATCGGCGCCGTCGTACACCGCCACCTCCGTCGCGCCGAGCGACGCGAGGGCGAGCGCCAGCGCGCTCGCGGCGATGCCCGACTCGCAGTGCACGATCACGCGGCCCGGCGGCACTCCCAGCGCGCTCTCCACGCGCTCGCGCAGTCGCTTGGGCTTGAGGAACCGCCCGGTCTCGGGGTCGACGAGCGACGACGCGGGCAGATGCACCCCGCCGGAGAAGTGAGCGCCCGCGGGCGCGTCTCCGGCGAACACCACGGTGCCCTCGGCGTCGCCGTCGAGCACTTGCTGCACCTCGTCGCGGCCGGCCCAGTGCTGCGGATGCGCGACCGCGTCGAAGAGCGCCTCGCGCGGTTCGACGGGCCCGGTCTCCACCGGGCGGTCCTCGGCGAACCAGCGACGGTAGCCGCCGTCGAGCACGGCGACGTTCTCGTGACCGAACGCGTGCAGCTGCCACCAGAGGTGGGCCGCCCAGCGCCCGTCGGCGGAGTCGTACACCACGACGGCCGCCTCGGCGTCGACGCCGGAGGCGGAGACCGCGGCGGCCAAGCGCTCGGCGGAGGGCCGCGCGAAGTACGTCCCCGCGCCCGCGCCGGCGACATCCGTTCCGCTGCTCTCGAGCACGTCGGCGAACACGGCGCCGGGCACGTGCCCGTGCACCAGGTGCCGGCCGCGGCCGCTCAGCAGCTGCGCCGGCCCGCCGCCCGGCGGCATCACGGCGAGCACCGAGGCGTCGAGCACCACGAGGCTCTCCGACCCCAGGTGATCGGCCAGCCATTGCGGCGACACGAGGGGTGAGGCGAGCTGGGGCAGCACCCGGGGGAGGTCCGAACTGGTCACGGCTCCACGGTAGCCAGAAGCCGCTGCCCGAGCCTGTGGATCGCAACAGAAAGTAACGAGAACATCACGGTGCGCGCGCGACGGTTGTGAGCATCCGTTCGTCACCGCTACCGTTACCGAGCCGCGCGACCGCGTCGGCACCCCGGTCGCCCGTGCGCGCCCGGCCCCTCACCACTCGAAGGACAGCCCCGTGAAGAACCACGTGAAAAGCAGCGAATCGCTGCTCGGCGCGCGCGATGAGCGCGACCTTCAGCACGTCGGCGTGGTGCACGCGATCTGAGCTTCCCGCTCGGCAGCCCCGCACCCGTCGTGGTCCGGGGCTTTTTTCTTGCCTTCTCCGTCTGCCCGTGCGGCTGCAGCGGCCCCGAACCGAAGCGGGCGCAGTGCTGACAGCACGACGAACAGAGAGAAAGGACAATGGAGAAGATCACCGAACGCTTGCTCAACTGGGCGAGCATCCTCGACGAGAACGCGAGGGCTCAGGCCGTCACGACCTCGACCATGCCGTTCATCCACCCGCACCTCGCCTTGATGCCGGATGCGCATCTCGGCCTGGGCGCGACCGTGGGCTCGGTCATCCCCACGCTCGGCGCCGTCATCCCGGCGGCGGTCGGCGTCGACATCGGATGCGGCATGATCGCGGTCAAGACGCCGTTCGTGCGCGAGCAGCTGATCGCGAACCCGAAGGGGCTGCCCGAGCTGCGCGAGCAGATCGAGCGGGCCGTGCCGCTATCGGCCGGGGGCGCGAACAACAAGATCGTCGCCACCGCCGAGCCGCGCGTGGCGGAGCTCGAGGCGCTCGCCGCCGAGGCCGGCTTCGACCCGGCGAGCAGGGCGAAGCGCTGGCGGCACCAGCTCGGAACCCTCGGCAGCGGCAACCACTTCATCGAGGTCTCGGTCGACGAGACCGACGCGGTGTGGCTGTTCCTGCACTCCGGGAGCCGTGGCGTCGGCAACCGGATCGCCGGTCACCACATCGACGTCGCCAAGCGGCTGATGGCGCGGTACTGGATCGCGCTGCCCGACCCCGACCTGGCCTACCTGGTCGAGGGCACGGAGGAGTTCGACCGGTACATCGCCGAACTGCGGTGGGCGCAGCACTACGCGCTGCTGAATCGCGAGGAGATGATGGACCGCGTGGTGCGGCAGCTGGCCGAGTGGATGGGAGCCCCGTTCGACGAGCTCGAACGCATCAACTGCCACCACAACTTCACCGAGAAGGAACGCCACTTCGGCAAGGAGGTCTGGGTGTCGCGCAAGGGCGCGATCATCGCGCGCGAAGGGACCCCCGGGCTCATCCCGGGATCGATGGGCACCGCGTCGTACGTGGTCGAGGGGCTCGGCAACGAGCTCGCCCTGAACTCCTCGCCGCACGGCGCGGGCCGCGAGTACTCGAGGTCGGCCGCACGGCGCACGTTCACGCACGAGCAGCTCCGTGAGGCGATGGCGGGCATCGAGTTCCGTGACACCGATGCCTTCATCGACGAGATCCCGCAGGCCTACAAGCCGATCGACCGGGTGATGGAGGATGCGCGCGAGCTCGTGCGCATCCGGCACACCCTGCGTCAGCTGGTGAACGTCAAGGGCAACTGAGCGTCGCTTACGCGGTGCTGGCATCCGTGTCAGTGCCGCGTAAGCGGTCGGTAAGCGCCTCCGGGCACGATCGATCTCGAACTTCACGGCGGCGCGCCAGCCCGGCGGCCGCCCCCTCGATCGAAAGGAGATCGAATGTCCGCATCACACGCACAAGACTGGGCCGTCGAGGCCCACGGGCTCGTCAAGGTGTTCGGCGACAACCGCGCCGTCGACGGTGTCGACCTGAGTGTGCGCACCGGAACGGTGTACGGCGTGCTCGGCCCGAACGGAGCCGGCAAGACCACCACCATCCGCATGCTCGCCACCCTGCTGAAGCCCGACGGCGGCGAGGCCACCGTGTTCGGGCACGACGTGCGGCGCGAACCGCAGGTCGTGCGCCAGCTCATCGGCGTCACCGGCCAGTACGCGAGCGTCGACGAGACCCTCAGCGCCACCGAGAACCTCGTGCTGTTCTCGCGCCTCAACGGGCTCAGCCGGGCCGACTCGAAGCGCAAGTCGGCCGAGCTGCTCGAGGAGTTCGGCCTCGCCGAGGCCGCGAAGCGCCCGCTCAAGAACTTCTCCGGTGGCATGCGGCGCCGGCTCGACCTCGCTGCGAGCCTCATCTCGCAGCCGCCGCTGATCTTCCTCGACGAGCCCACCACCGGCCTCGACCCGCGCACGCGCTCGCAGATGTGGGACACCATCCGGCGCCTCGTGGCCACCGGCTCGACGGTGCTGCTGACCACGCAGTACCTCGACGAGGCCGACCAGCTCGCCGACCGCATCGCCGTGATCGACCGCGGCATCGTCGTGGCCGAGGGCACCGCCGACGATCTCAAGCACTCGGTGGGCTCGGCCTCGCTGCTGCTGAAGCTCGTCGACGCCGGCAACCTCGAGCGGGCGCGCTTCGCGATCCTCGACGTGCTCGGCGTGGAGGCGGTGCTCTCGCCCGAAGCGGGGCGCATCACCGCCCCGATGAGCGACCCCGACACCATCACCGATCTGCTCATCCGCCTGCGCGAAGACGGCATCGCCGTCGCCGAGCTGGCCGTGCAGCAGCCCACCCTCGACGAGGTCTTCCTCGCCCTCACCGGCCACACGGCCACCGAGGAGGAGGAGACGGATGCGCCCCTCGACGCATCCGGCGCCCCCGCCACGAAAGAACTGGAGGATGCGCGATGACGCAGCTCACCATCGCGCCGGGCGTCTCCCGGCAGCTCAAGAACCATGTCAGCATCGGCCAGACCGTGCAGAACTCGTTCAGCATGGCCTACCGCGGCCTGCTCAAGATCCGGCGAACACCGGAGCAGCTGATCGACGTCACGCTGCAGCCGATCATCTTCACGCTGATGTTCACCTACATCTTCGGTGGGGCGATCGCGGGCAGCGTGCAGGACTACCTGCCGAGCCTCATCCCCGGCATCCTCGTGCAGACCGTCATCACCACCTCGGTGGTCACGGGCGTGCAGCTTCGCGAGGACATGGACAAGGGCGTGTTCGATCGCTTCAAGTCGCTGCCGATCGCGCGGATAGCGCCCCTCGCCGGTGCATTGCTCGCCGACACCGTGCGCTACGCGATCGCCACCACGCTGACCTTCACCATGGGCTTCATCATCGGCTACCGGCCGGAAGGCGGCATCGGCTTCGTGATCGTGGCGGGGCTGCTCGTGATCGCCTGCTCCTGGGCGATCAGCTGGATCTTCGCCTTCTTCGGTGTGATCGCCCGGAGCGCCTCCAGCGTGCAGGGGATCTCGTTCCTCGTGCTGTTCCCGCTGACCTTCCTCTCGAACGCCTTCGTGCCGGTCGACACCCTGCCGGTCTTCCTGCAGTGGTTCGTGAACATCAACCCGGTCTCGCACCTGGTCACCGCGGTGCGCGACCTCGCGAACACCGGGGCGTGGACCTCGGACGCCTGGATCTCCCTCCTCGGTGCCGCCGTCATCGTCGCGATCTTCGCGCCGCTCACGGTGCGGGCCTATATGAAGAAGGCGTAGGCATCCGGATGCCCGGCCCGCCTAGCGTGGTCGGGCGGGCATCCGCTCCGGCGACCAGGGCCCGGGCGCTCGCAGCAGTTCTGCGACGCGCTCGGGCCTCTCCGCGTGGGCTAGACCGCCGGCGCGGATGCGCGCCGCCGCGATCTGCTCAGGGGGATAGCTCCGGGCGAAGCGCTCGAAGAGGGGCGCGAGGTGCAGGGCGGGCAGGTCCTGACGCCCGCCCATGTGCTCGGCGAGCGCGAGCAGTTCCAGGGGCAGGGCGCCGACGCCCGAGTCTGCGTCCGGTCCGTCACCCGGCTGTGTGTTCGATGCCGCGGAGGAACGCCCGGATGCGTGCGCCACCTCCTCGAGCCACACCGCGAGCCCGATGACGGCCGCGCCGAGCACCGGCTGGTCGACGTAGGCGCGACTCATCCGGATCGTGGCCAGGGTACGCGCCCGCAGGCGACGCGCCAGATCGGCTCTCTCCGCCTGGGTCCCGGTGCCGTCGAGCACCATCGTGGCGAGCGCGCTCGCGAGCACGATGCGGAACCACGGCGAGGCCCGCGTGCTCGGGGTGTCGAAGGCGGCCAGCGAATCGAGGTTCTGCAGCCTCGCCTCGGCGAACCGGCCCTCGGCGCGCAGGATCTGAGCCTGGCCGGCGAGCCCCATCGACAGCACCTCCACGCCGTCGGCCGGGCCGGGCGAGGAGATCAGGCGGTCGAAGAGCTCCGAGGCCTCGTCGAGTTCACCCACCACCACGAGGTTGGTGGCGATGAGCCACTCCAGCTGCCGCAGGTCTTCGTGCGCGCCGAGGCGGGCGAGGCCCACCCGGGCCTTGCGCGCCCACCGGAGCGCCTCCACCGGGTCGGCGCCCTGGCTGTGCAACTGGCCGAGCATCTGACCCGCCATCGCACCGCCCCAGGTGTCGTCGAGCGCGGCGGCGGCGCGTTCTCCGCGGTGGGCGAGGGCGATCGCGTCGGCACGGCGGCCGTCGTTCTCGGCCGCCATGCTGCCCACGAGGCTGCCGAGCAGCACCGTCTGCGGTTCGGCCGAGGCGAGCATCGCGTCCACGACCACCGTCAGAGCCTCGGGGCGGCGCTCCGTCAGCAGGAGCCCGGCCATCGCGGTGAGACGGGGATTGCGCAGCGGCCGCCCGCGCAGCAGCGCGCGCAGTTTCGACAGCGGGCGCACGGCGAACCGCGTGTCGAGGAGCATGGTGGTGCCGGCGGCCATCAGCAGGGTCGCCGCCGTGGCCTCCACCCGATCGTCGGCGGGGGAGTAGCTCCGGATGCTCTCGAACACCGGCCGGCTGAACGCGATGACCTCGGAGTGCGCGCTGCGCAGCGTCCAGTAGTAGCCGAGCAGCGCGAACACCGACACGACGACGTCGGGGCGCTCGGCGTCGATCGCGCGGCGCATCACGTCGATCAGGTTGTCCTCCTCCACCTCCACGGCGGCGAAGGTGGCGACCTGCAGCGGGCCGTCGGTGCCCGGCGTCTGCTCGGCCGAGAATCCGTCGGCCCAGGCGAAGAGGGCATCCTGAACCTGGTCGCGGGCCCCCTGTCGGTCGAGCTGCAGCTGGCCGAACTCGCGCACCGTCTCGAGCATGCGGTAGCGCAGGCCCGAGCGGCCGTCCTCCCGAACCATCACGAGTGACTGGGCCACGAGGCCGTCGAGCACCTCGTCGATGTCCTCGGCGGTGCCCAGGCCCCCGGCGTCAGGGCCCCGGGCGTCGGGGCCGGCGCCGGCAACCACCACTGCCGCGGCCTCGGCGCTGAAGCCGTCGGTGAACTCCGAGAGCCGGCAGAGCGCGCGCTGCTCGGCGGTGTCGAGCAGGTTCCAGCTCCACTCGATCACGGCGAGCAGGGTGCGGTGGCGTGCGGGGGCGGAGCGGTCGCCGCCGGTGAGCAGCGCGAAGCGGTTGCCGAGTCGCCGTTCCACCTCGTCGAGCGAGAGCGAGCGGATGCGCGCCGCCGCGAGCTCGATGGCGAGCGGAAGCCCTTCCAGCCGCCCGCACAACCGGGCCACCGTCTCGAGCGGGAGAACGGCCCCGGGCCGCGCAGCCGTGGCGCGGTCGACGAACAGGCGCACGGCCGGGTCGTCGGCGAGCTCGGCGACGCTCGGAGCCGGCCCCCGGGCCGACGCTCCGACGCCGGTCGCCCCGTCACGGGTCGTGCTCCGGCCGGTCGCGCTCCTGCCGGCCGTGGAGCTCTGCGCGCCACCGAGCGGCGGGAGTGCGTAGCTGCGCTCGCTCGAGATCGCGAGCGGCGTGCGACTCGTCGTGAGCACGGTGAGCGCGGGCAGCTCGGCGGTGAGCTCGGCGCACCACTCGGCCGCCGCATCCACGAGGTGTTCGCAGTTGTCGAGTACGAGGAGTGCGGGTCCGCCCCCGAGCCGTGTCAGGATGCGCGAGCGCAGGTCGTCGCGCACCCGCTGGTCTCCGAGGCGCTTGCTCGTGGCGACCTCGCGGATGCCGAGCGCCGAGCCGAGCGCGAACACGATGTCCTCGGGCGTGCGCACGCTTGCGAGCTCGACCACGACCACCAGGGCGAACGCCGTGAGGGATCGCCGGGCGACCTCGTGGGCCACGCGCGTCTTGCCGAGACCGCCCGGCCCGAGCACGGTGGTGACGCGGGAGACCGAGAGCAGCGACTCGATGTCGGTGA
>SCNI01000058.1 GCA_005502775.1 Microbacteriaceae bacterium 3FA27C10 | reverse complement strand
GGGTGGCGGTGGGGGAGACCGCTGGCACTGCGCTGGCCGAGGCGGTGGGCGTCGGGCTGACGGTCGGCGCCAGGCCGGTGTACTCCGGCAGTGAGGTGTTGAGCACCGGCACGAGCACCTGCACGCCCTCGACGCTGCCGTACTGGAAGTACACCGGGAACAGGCTGCCGGGCTTCGAGACGTTCGTGAGGAGGATCTGCTTCTGGTCGGCGCCGCCGAAGCTCGTCGACCCGCTCCCGGGCACGAACACCTTCTCGGTCACGCGCTGGCCGGTCGAGCTGTCGGTGTACTGCACCAGCAGCTCGCGGGTGGAGATGTTCGGGTTCACGAAGGTGACGAGCATGTTGGCCGAGGCGCCGTCTTCGCTGATCAGCGTGGCGTTGCGCACGTCGATCTCGCCGACCGTCGCATTCACCCCGTCGGAGGTCTCGACGATCTCCGTGGTGGCCTGGGGCGTGATGAACGCGCACCCAGCCGTGCCGAAGGCGACGAACGCCACAACCAGGGCGGATGCCGCGAACCGAGCTCTCACAAGACCCTCCAGAGTCGTCAACGCTTTGGCCTCAGCCTACAACGAGCGGGCCGTCGCGAGCTGGTTAGGACAGCCTTACTACATAGCCCCTGTGGTATCCTAGAGGTCACGGAAGGACATCCATTCATGCTTTTTGAGGTCGGCGAGACAGTCGTTTACCCCCACCACGGAGCCGCGACGATCTCCGAGGTGAAGACCCGCGTCATCAAGGGTGAAGAGAAGATCTACCTGAAGCTCCGTGTCACTCAGGGCGACCTGACCATCGAGGTGCCGGCGGACAACGTCGACCTCGTGGGCGTTCGCGACGTCATCGGCCGCGAGGGTCTCGACAAGGTGTTCGAGGTGCTGCGCGCGCCGTTCACCGAGGAGCCCACCAACTGGTCGCGCCGGTACAAGGCCAACCTCGAGAAGCTCGCCTCCGGCGACGTCATCAAGGTGAGCGAGGTCGTGCGCGACCTCTGGCGCCGCGATCAGGACCGCGGTCTCTCGGCCGGAGAGAAGCGGATGCTCGCCAAGGCGCGCCAGATCCTGATCTCCGAGCTCGCCCTCGCCGAGAAGACCGATGAGGAGAAGGCCTCGCTGGTTCTCGACGAGGTTCTCGCCTCCTAGCTCCTCCGGGTCGTGGAGAGCAGTCCGTCCGTCGCGGTCGTCGTGGTCGCGGCAGGCTCGGGCACCCGTCTGGGGCACGCGCGCCCGAAGGCCTTCGTCGAGGTCGCGGGCCGCAGCATCCTGTCGCGGTCGATGGATTCCATTTCGGGAATGTCCGAACCGGCCTCGATCGTGGCCGTCGTCCCCGCCGCTCTGGTGAGCGAGGCCGCGGCCGAGCTCGAGCGCCTCGGCGTCGCCGGCGTTGTGGTGGCCGGCGGCCCGACGCGGCAGAAGTCGGTGGCGGCCGGACTCCGGATGCTGCCCGCCGGCACCGAGATCGTGCTCGTGCACGACGCCGCCCGCGCCTTCACGCCGCCGGAGGTCTTCGACCGCGTGGTGGCCGCGGTGCGCTCGAGCGGGCATGGGGTCATCCCGGGCCTGCCGGTGACCGACACGATCAAGGGCGTCGCCGCCGACGGGACGGTGCGCGACACGATCGACCGTTCGACGCTCACGGCCGTGCAGACGCCGCAGGGCTTCCCCCGCGCGCAGCTCGAGGAGGCCTACGCGCTCGACGCGGCAGACTTCACCGACGACGCCGCCCTCGTGCGCGAGGCCGGGCATCCGGTGCTCGTGGTGCCGGGCGATGCCCGCTCCTTCAAGATCACCACGGCCGACGACCTCGAGCGAGCGGAGAGCCTCGTGCGCACCACCACACCGTCGTCGCCACGTATCGGCACGGGCGTCGACGCCCACGCCTACGACCCCGGGGTCGAGCTCTGGCTCGCAGGCCTGCACTGGCCGGGCGAAGCCGGCCTCGCAGGGCACAGCGACGGCGACGCGGTGGCGCACGCGATCTGCGACGCGCTGCTCGGGGCGGCCGGCCTCGGCGACATCGGGGGCCTCTTCGGCACCGACGACCCGGCGCTCGCGGGTGCCCACGGCGACGTCTTCCTCTCCCGCACGCGCCGCGTTCTCGAGCAGGCCGGCTTCCGCATCGGCAACGTCTCGGTGCAGCTCATCGGCAACCGCCCCCGCTTCGCTCCGCGCAAGGCCGAAGCGGATGCGCTGCTCACGAGCCTGCTCGGAGCCCCCGTGTCCGTCTCGGCGACCACCACCGACGGCCTCGGCTTCACGGGGCGCGGCGAGGGCGTCACGGCGATCGCCACCGCCCTGGTGCTGAGCTCCGCCGTCTAAACGACGGAGTTTGCGGTGGTATCCCGGTGACGACGGAATCTCAGTCCGCGAGAGCGTGACAACTCCGTCGATCTGCCGCGACGGTAAGATGACGCAGTGACTTTGCGACTCTACGACTCGAAGGCCCGCGCGCTCACCGACTTCACCCCGATGGTTCCGGGCAAGGTCGGGGTGTACGTGTGCGGCCCCACCGTGCAATCGTCGCCGCACATCGGGCACCTGCGTTCGGCGCTCGTCTACGACCTGCTGCGCCGCTGGCTCTCGTACAGCGGCTACGCCGTCACCTTCGTGCGCAACGTCACCGACATCGACGACAAGATCCTGATCAACGCCGCCGAGAGCGCCTTCACGCCCAACCCGGAGGAGTGGTGGGCGCTGGCCTACCGCGTCGAGCTCGAGTTCACCGCGGCGTACAACGCGATCGGCGTCATGCCGCCCACCTACGAGCCGCGCGCCACGGCGAGCATCCCCGAGATGCAGGCCATCATCGCCCGCCTGATCGAGGCCGGTCACGCCTATGCGACCGACGACGGCACCGGCGACGTCTACTTCGACACGGCGAGCTGGGCCGACTACGGCGAGCTCACCCATCAGAAGGCCGAGGACATGGCCCCCGCCGCGGACTCGGAGTCGCGCGGCAAGAAGGACGTGCGCGACTTCGCACTCTGGAAGGGTCACAAGGAGGGCGAGCCCGAGACAGCCGCCTGGGTGAGTCCCTGGGGCCGTGGCCGGCCCGGCTGGCACATCGAATGCTCCGCCATGTCGACGAAGTACCTCGGCACGCAGTTCGACATCCACGGCGGCGGCCTCGACCTCCGCTTTCCGCACCACGAGAACGAGCTCGCGCAGTCGCGCGCCGCCGGAGACGCCTTCGCGAACTACTGGATGCACAACGGGCTCGTCTCGGTGACCGGCCAGAAGATGTCGAAGTCGCTCGGCAACTCGATCTTCGCCTCGGAGCTCATCGCGTCGGCCCGCCCCGTGGTGCTGCGCTACTACCTCGGCGCCGCGCACTACCGTTCGAACCTCGAATACCACGACGGCGCCCTCGAAGAGGCCGAAGCCGCGGTCTCGCGCATCGAGGGCTTCCTCGACCGCGCAGAGCGCCGCCTCGCCGGCACCCGTTTCGCGGGTACCTCGGAACTCGTCATCCCCCAGGAGTTCCGGGATGCGATGGATGACGACCTCAGCGTTCCGCAGGCCATCGCCGTCATCCACGAGACCGTCCGCACCGGCAACGCGGCCCTCGACGACGAGGACTTCGCCGAAGCGGCCACCCTGCTCGGCCAGGTGCTCGCGATGACCGAGGTGCTCGGCATCAACCCGCTGGCGCCGGAGTGGGCGGGCGCCTCGGGCGGCGAGGCCGAGCGCGCACTGGGTACTCTGGTGGAACGACTCGTCTCCGACCGGGAGACGGCACGCAAGAGCCGCGACTTCACCACCGCGGACCGCATCCGGGATGAACTCGGACAAGCCGGAATATCGATAGAAGACACGCCTAGCGGCGCGCACTGGAGTCTCGATGGCTAAATCAGGATCTGCACGACCCTCGCGGGCCGGGGCCGTTCGCAAGAGCAGCAAGGGCCGCACGGTCGGATCAGGCGGGCAGGGCCGCCAGGCCCTGGAGGGCAAGAAGCCCACGCCCAAGGCCGAGGACCGGCCTTACCACCCCGCCGGCAAGGCCAAGGCGGCGCGCGAGCGCTTCGCGGCGGCCGGCGGCAAGGGACGCCCCGGCGCCCGCTCGAGCAACGAGCGCGCGCAGGACGGCGGCCGCCCGGCTCCCGCACGCCGGGTCAAGAAGGCCGACGACTTCGAGATGGTGACCGGCCGCAACTCGGTGGTCGAGGCGCTGCGCGCGCGCATCCCGGCGACGGCGCTGTACGTGGCGTTCCGGGTGGAGGTCGACGAGCGCGTCAAGGAGGCGCTGTCCCTCGCCACCAAGCGCGGCATCCCCGTGATGGAGGTCATGCGGCCCGAGCTCGACCGGCTCTCCGGCCACGACTCCGTGCATCAGGGGCTCGCGCTGAAGGTGCCGCCCTACGAGTACGCGCATCCGGAGTCGCTGCTCGAGGAGGCGCAGCGCAAGGGCAGGAAGCCCCTGTTCGTGGCGCTCGACGGCATCACCGATCCGCGCAACCTCGGGGCGATCATCCGTTCGACCGCCGCGTTCGGCGGTCAGGGCGTCATCGTGCCGCAGCGACGCTCGGTGGGCGTCACCGCCGCGGCGTGGAAGACGTCGGCGGGCGCGGCGGCCACCACCCCCGTGGCCATGGCGTCGAACCTCACCCAGACCCTGAAGGCCTTCAAGGCGGCCGGTGTCTTCGTGGTGGGCCTCGCCGGCGACGGCGACGTGTCACTGCCCGGCCTGGACTTCGCCGACGGCCCGATCGTGATCGTGGTGGGAAACGAAGGCAAGGGCCTCTCCCGGCTGGTGGCCGAGACCTGCGACGCCATCGTCTCGATCCCCATCACGGGCGCCGAGTCGCTGAACGCCGGCATCGCCGCCTCGGTCACCCTCTACGAGATCGCCCGCCAGCGAGCCCTCTGAGCTTCCAGCCTCGTCACTTTCGGCTCAAAGACCTGTGGTTTGGAGCCGAAAGTGACGAGGCTGCGAAGTCTCAGACGTTGAGGCGCCAGTCGGCCTCGGGCTCGCCCTGTGCCGGGATCGACAGGGTGATCGCCTCGGTGGGCGGCCCGATGACCGTGGCCTCGTCGCGCCGGTGCCGGAGCACCGTGTCGATGTAGGAGGAGAGCGCCTCCGCGAGCGGAACGTCGCGGTTCTGCTCCTGGCTCATGAACCAGCGGTGCTCGAGCAGCTGGTGGAAGACCTCCGCCGGTTCGAGCTTGCCCTTGAGGTCGCGTGGGATGGCGCGGATGACGGGCTCGAAGACTTTGGCGAGCCACTCGTGCGCCACCATCTCCTCGTCGTAGTCCTTGCGGCCGTACTTCGCCGTGTAGGAGTCGAGGTCGTTGAGCAGGCGCCGCGCCTGGTTCTCCTGGGCGTCGAGCCCGGTGAGCCGCAGCAGACGGCGCTGGTGGTGGCCCGCATCCACGACCTTGGGCTGGATGCGCACCGTGGTGCCGCCCTCGGTGGTCTTGATGGCGAGCTCCTCGATGTCGAAGCCCAGGTCGTTGAGGCGGTCGACGCGCTCGTTGATGCGCCAGCGCTCGGAGGAGCTGAACGACTCGGAGCCCGTGAGCTCCTTCCAGAGCGAGCGGTAGGCGGCGACGATGCCGTTCGAGAGCTTGATGGGGTCGAGCTCTTCGTCGACCCGGCCGCCGGCCTCGAGGTCCATCAGCTCGCCGGCGATGTTGACCCGGGCGATCTCGAGGTCGTTCTCGCGCTGGCCGTTGGAGAGACCGTCGTAGAGCTGGCCGGTCTCGGCGTCGACGAGGTAGGCGGCGAAGGCGCCCGCATCCCGTCGGAAGAGCGTGTTCGAGAGCGACACGTCGCCCCAGAAGAAGCCGATGACGTGCAGGCGTACGAGCAGCACCGCGAGGGCGTCGACGAGCCGCGTGGCGGTGTCGGGCCGCAGCTGTTGCGAGAACAGCGCACGGTAGGGGAGCGAGAACTTCAGGTGCCGGGTGACGAGGGCCGAGTTCAAGGGGTTGCCGTCGGCATCCGTGCGGTTGGTGATGACGGCGAGCGGGTCGACGCAGGGCACGTCGAGGCGCTGCAGGGTGCGCAGCATCTCGTACTCGCGCTTCGCCATCTCGTCGGTGGTCTCCTTGATGGCGATCACGTGACCGGAGAGGTGCGCGAAGCGCACGAGGTGACGGGAGATGCCCTTGGGCAGGGCCGCGATGTACTGATCGGGCCACTCGTCCAACGGCACCGACCACGGCAGATCCAGCAGTGCCGGATCCGCCGTGGCCGAGGTGATCGAAAGGGAGGTCGTCAAGGGTTAGGCGACGACGGCCTTGTTGCCGAGGCGCTCGCCCGACTCCAGGTCGAACAGGTGCACGTGGTTCGGCGCAGCGGTGAGGTACAGCTTGTCGCCCACGAAGGGGTGCGAGCGGCCGTCGACACGCGCGACGATGTCGGTGCGCTTGCCGTCGATCTCGGAGTGGCCGTAGAGGTAGCCGTCGGCGCCGAGCTCCTCGATCAGGTCGACGACGACCTCGAGGCCCTCGCCCGGCGTGGCCGACACGACGATGTCCTCGGGGCGCACGCCGATGGTGGCGCTGGTGCCCGAGCTCGACGCGAGGGTCTCGCGGTCGACCGGGACGATCGAGGTGCCGAACTTGACACCCGACTCGGCCAGGTCGGCGTGGAAGAGGTTCATCGCGGGCGAGCCGATGAAGCCGGCCACGAACACGTTGTTCGGCTTCTCATAGAGGTCGCGCGGCGAGCCGACCTGCTGCAGCAGGCCGTCCTTCAGCACGGCGATGCGGTCGCCCATGGTGAGCGCCTCGGTCTGGTCGTGCGTGACGTAGACCGTGGTGACGCCGAGGCGGCGCTGCAGGCTCGCGATCTGGGTGCGGGTCTGCACGCGGAGCTTGGCGTCGAGGTTCGACAGCGGCTCGTCCATGAGGAACACCTGGGGCTGACGCACGATGGCGCGGCCCATGGCGACGCGCTGACGCTGACCGCCCGAGAGCGCCTTCGGCTTGCGGCTGAGGTAGGGCTCGAGGTCGAGCAGCTTCGCCGCCTCGAGAACGCGGGTGGCGCGCTCGTCTTTGTTGACGCCGGCGATCTTGAGCGCGAAGCCCATGTTCTCGGCCACGGTCATGTGCGGGTACAGCGCGTAGTTCTGGAAGACCATCGCGATGTCGCGGTCTTTCGGCGGGATGTCGGTGACGTCGCGGTCGCCGATCAGGATGCGGCCCTCGTTGACCTCTTCGAGGCCGGCGAGCATGCGCAGCGAGGTCGACTTTCCGCAACCGGAAGGACCGACGAGAACCAGGAACTCGCCGTCGGCGACCTGGAGGTCGAGCTTGTCGACCGACGCACGAGTGGCCCCCGGGTAGATACGGGATGCCTTGTCGAACGTGACTGATGCCATGATCTATTACTCCTTCACCGGCAGGTACGTGCCGGACGATCCGTTGTGATGGATTAACGGGCCTACATCGTCGGAGACCCATCGATCATTATCACACGGCCGAGCGCGGGCAACCTCCCAGACTGTCTTCCTACTATCATTGAGAAGTTGTGTCCCATGGGGGAGTCCTCAACTCACCACACACGACCCACGGCGTTACGAGCCCAAGAGCACACGGAGCATCCACGAATGACCATTGGCGCATCCGGCGATTCGCGACAGTCCAAGAATCAGCGGCGTGAAGCGGCACGCGAGAAGGCGAAGCAGCTCCGCGAGGAGCAGCGCAAGAAAGACGTGCGCAACCGCGTCATCCTGATCTCCTCGCTCAGCGTTGTCGTGATCGCGATCATCGTGGGCATCACCCTCGTCATCACCTCCACCCTGAAGCCCGCCGGCCCCGGACCGCTGAACATGGCCAGCGACGGCATCACCATCGGCACCGGCTTCACCGCCGTCACCACGCCGGCCCTCGCCTCGGGTGAGAGCCCCGTGCCGACCACGAACGACCCGGCTTCGGGCGTCGTCGACATCCGCATGTACATCGACTACATGTGCCCCTACTGCGGTCAGTTCGAGACCACCAACAACACGCAGATCGGCGACTGGGTGAAGTCGGGGGCCGCGACCGTGGAGATCCACCCGCTGTCCATCCTCGACCGATCCTCGCTCGGCACCGCCTACTCGACGCGCGCCGCCAACGCGGCCGCCTGCGTGGCGAACTACTCGCCGGACCAGTTCTGGGCCTTCAACGGGCTGCTCTACACCAACCAGCCGGCCGAGAACACCTCGGGCCTGGATGACTCGACGCTGAAAGACCTGGCCAGTCAGGCCGGTGTGACGGCGCAGGGCGACATCGGCTCGTGCATCGACAGCAAGCAGTTCAAGGGCTGGGTGGCGGATGCGACCTCCCGCGCCCTGCAGGGCCCGCTGCCGAACACCAGCGAGACCGCCGTCACCGGCACCCCCACCGTGCTCGTGAACGGCCAGAAGTACACCGGATCGCTCACGGACGCGAACGCGTTCTCGGCCTTCGTGGTGCAGGTGGCCGGCGAGGCCTACTCGACCGCGACCCCGACCCCCACGCCCACCACCGGCAGCTGACGCCCGGCTGTCGGCGGTGCGGAAAGCGCTGCCGCAGCCGTGGCTACAATGGGGCCGTAGCCGGATCAGTCCGGCACCAGCCGGCTTGGCGCAATTGGTAGCGCACCGCTCTTGTAAAGCGGGGGTTGCGGGTTCGAGTCCCGCAGCCGGCCCATGATCACCGCCCTGCGCGGCAGCATGGTCACCCCGGGTGACGCACGACGCGATGCGTCGTGGGGTTCGAGTCCCGCAGCCGGCCCCGATCACCGCCCTGCGCGGCAGCAGCTCGTGCTCCGCGTCAGCGGAGGGGCAGCTCGTAGCGGCGGTACTCCTCGTCGGGGAGCCAGCCGAGCGACTCGTAGAGGCGCTGCGCGACGGTGTTCGAGTGCGCGGTGGAGAGCTCGAGGCGTGCCGCCCCCGCGGCCCCGCCGAGAGCACGGGCGGCGGTGAGGAGTGCGGTGCCCACGCCCGTGCCCCGGGCATCCGGAGCGACGAAGAGGTCGTAGAGCACGTAGATCGGCGCCAGCTCCAGCGAGCAGAACGAGGGATAGAGCTGAGTGAAGCCGCTCAGGGAGCCGGATGCGCCCGGCGCGACGAGCACGACCGACTCGGCCCCGCGCATCCGCTGTTCCAGGTAGGCGCGAGCGGCCGCGACGTCGTGCGGCAGGCCGTAGAACACGCGGTAGGCGGCGAACAGCTCCGCCAGTTCGTCGAGGTCGGCAGGGGTGGCGGGGCGCACGGACATGCCGCCACCCTAGTGCGCGGCCGCGCTCAGGCGGAGGGAACGGAGACGGCCGTGCTCGCTGCCCGGCCCCGGCGGCGGTCGATGCCGAAGGAGACGAGCAGGATGGCGAATCCCACGATCGCGAGCCCCACTCCGGCGAAGGCCGGTGCGATGTAGCCGAAGCCGGCTGCGATCACGAGGCCGCCGAGGAAGGCTCCGAGGCTGTTGCCGATGTTGAGCGCCGAGTGGTTCAGGGCGGCCGCGATCGACTGCGCGTTGTGCGAGACGTCCATCAGCCGGGTCTGGATGCCGGGCGAGCACGCCCCGGCGAAGCCGCCGATGAAGAACACCGTGACGAACAGCCCCACGGGCAGGTGCGCGAAGAGGCCGAAGGCGAGCACCGAGACGCCGAGGCCGATCACCGTGATGACGAGCGAGCGCTTCACCGAGCGGTCGGTGAGCCAGCCGCTCACGAAGTTGCCCACCGTCATCCCGAGCCCGAAGGCCACGAGCACCCAGGGCACGACGCCCGCGCCAAGACCCGTGACATCGGTCACCACGGGCGCGATGTAGGTGTACACCGCGAAGACCCCGCCGAAGCCGATGGAGCCGAGCGCGAGAGTGAGCCACACCTGGAGCCGCGTGAACGCGGAGAGCTCGTTGCGCATGGTCGCCGCCGGGTCTCCGGGCTGGAACGGCACGGCCACCAGGATGCACGCCAGCGTGAGCGCGAAGATGACGGCCACGAGGAGGTAGGCGCTCCGCCAGCCGAAGCTCTGGCCGAGGAAGGTGCCGAACGGCACCCCGACCACGTTGGCGATGGCGAGGCCGCCGAGCACGAACGCCACCCCTCGGGCGCGCTTGTCGGGCCCCATCAGCGACGCCGCCACGAGCGAGGCGATGCCGAAGTAGGCGCCGTGCGGCAGCGCGCTCACGAAGCGGGCGGCGAGCACGAGCCCGAACGAGGGCAGAACGGCGGAGAGCAGGTTGCCCACGACGAACACGGTGACGAGCGCGATGAGCAGGCGCTTGCGCGGCCAGCGCGCGGCGAGTGCGGCGATGGTGGGCGCCCCCACCACCACGCCGAGCGCGTAGACCGACACCAGGTAGCCGGCCGAGGCGTTGGCCGCCGCCGGGTCGGTCGCGTACTGGGCGGGGAGAAGGTCGGCGGCGATGTTCGGCAGCAGCCCCATCGTGACGAACTCGGTGACGCCGATGCCGAACCCGCCGAGGGCGAGGGCGAGGATGGCGAACCAGCGACGTGCCGCCGAGACGTGCGCGATCGCGGCGGGGCCGGTGTCCGTGTCCTGCGAGGAGGAGGGAGCCGTGCGGGGGGAGTCGTCGTCGACTGGAGAGAGATCCAGTTCCGTCACAGTGCATCCAGCCTAGGCCCCGTGGCGGAGCGGGAGGGGCGCCGCCGCGGTCGAAGGGCCCGGACCGGCCGTGCGGCGCCCGCGCGCGTCACAACGCCGACAGGTGCTCCGAGACCCGGATGCGGCCCTTCGCGCGCGCCTTGCGCCCGCGCTCCGGCACTCCGCCCACGTACAGCCAGCCCAGCAGCTCCTCGTTCCTGCCGAGCAGGTGCGCCTTGCGGACGGCGCCGGTGCGCGTGAGCTCGCCGGTGCGCCAGAAGACGCCCCAGCCCTCGTCGTCGAGCACGAGCGACAGCCCGTGGGCGACGCCGGAGGCCACGGCCTCCTGCTCCCAGCGGGGCACCTTGTGGCTGGGCTTGAACGAGGCCACCACGGCGAGCACGAGCGGCGCCCGTCGGGCCTTCTGGCGGTACTTCTCCGCGTGCTTCTTCTTCACGCCGTCGGCCTTCGCGAGGCCGTCGCCGAGCCGGTCACGCGCGTCGCCGCGGATCTCGATGACCCGCCAGGGGCGCAGACCACTGTGGTCGGCGAGCTGGCCGGCCGCCTCGACGAAGGAGACGAGCTCGGCGTGGGTGGGCGCCGCATCCGTCACCCTCGATGAGGAACGGCGACCGAGCATGGCCTCCTTGACGCCGGCCACGCCTACTCGGCCGCTTCGAAGTTCAGCGAGATCGAGTTCATGCAGTAGCGGTCGCCCGTGGGGGTCTGCGGGGCGTCGTCGAAGAGGTGGCCGAGGTGCGAGCCGCAGTTCGAGCAGCGCACCTCGGTGCGCACCATGCCGAGCGAGCGGTCTTCGATGAGCTCGACGGCGTCGGAGCCGGTGGGGTCGTAGAAGCTCGGCCAGCCGCAGTGCGAGTCGAACTTCGTGGTGCTGCGGAACAGCTCCTGGCCGCAGGCCTTGCAGGTGTACACACCCTCACGGTTCTCGTCGAGCAGCTCGCCGGTCCAGGGGCGCTCGGTGGCGGCCTGGCGCAGCACGGCGAACTCGTCGCCCGAGAGCTCCTCGCGCCATTCGTCGTCGGACTTGGACACCTGGTACGTCATCGGAGTGCTCCTCGGGTTCTGCTGCGGCGCCGCTCTGACGGCGGTCACCGGTCGATCGTCAATCATCCCAGTAAACTCTGGACGGTGCCCGCCCATTCCCCTGTCCGCAAACCCTGGAGCGCCCTCACCGCAGAGGAGCTCTACGGTCTGCTGAAGCTGCGCACCGATGTCTTCTTCGTGGAGCAGCGGGTCGACGAGAGCGAACTCGACTGGCGCGACGCCGAGCCGGAGACGCTGCACTACTGGATCGCCGAGGGCCGGGACACCATCGCCTACCTGCGCGTGCTGACGGATGCCGAACCCGAGCACCTCGACGCGCGTCGCGTGATCGGGCGCGTGGTCGTGCATCCCGATCGTCGTGGTCAGGGGCTCGCCCAGCTGCTGCTCGCGCAGGTGATCGAGGAGTTCGGCGGCGAGGCGATGCTGCTGCACGCCCAGAGCTACATCGCCCCGCTCTACACACGGTTCGGCTTCGAGGCGTTCGGCGGCGACTACGTCGAGGCGGGCATCAGCCACATCTCGATGTACCGCCCCGGCGTTGCTATCGGCGATCGTTGAGGTCGCCGCGAATATGATGTCGGGGATGCGCGGCCTGCCCGAGGTCGCGCCGCGAGTGCAGATGAGGTGAGGATGTCCGTCGCCGACGACGTTCCCGCCTCGGCCGCCGCTGGCTCGACCGAGGGGCTGAGCGACCGGGATGCGCGCATCCTGCGCTTCGAGCGCAGCTGGTGGAAGCACGCCGGCGCCAAGGAGCAGGCCATCCGCAAGGACTTCGGGCTCTCGTCCGCTCGCTACTACCAACTCCTCGGTGCGCTGATCGACTCCCCGGCCGCTCTCGCACACGATCCGATGCTCATCAAGAGGCTGCAGCGGGTGAGGGATGCGCGGCTCGCCGCGCGTTCGGCCCGGCTGCTCTCGCGCGACGACTAGGACCCTCCGCCTTCATGCCACGTTTCCCTGAGGACAGCTTCGACCGCCTCCCCGCCCAACCCGACCGGGTGGGCGCCCACCGGGGTCCCCGTCCGCGTGGTCGCGGCTGGATCGTCTTCGCCTGGGCGGCTCTCGCCACCGTTCTCCTGGTCGGAGCCGGCGTGACGTACCTCGCGGTCGTGAACAACAACATCCAGTTCACGGATGCCTTCGGCGGCGGCTCCTCGACCTCGAGCGCCGTCGCGAGCGACTCCGCGACCCCCACTCCGACGCCGGTGGCCACCACCGACCCCTCCCTCGACGTCACCGTGCTGAACGGCACGACGAACCTCGGTCTCGCGAGCCGCGTGGGCGACGCCGCGGCGGCGGCGGGCTGGACGATCGCGACGATGGCGAACGCAAGTGCCACCGACGTGGCGACGACCGTCGTCTACTACGCCGACCCGGCCGACGAAGGAGCAGCGCTCGGACTCGCCCAGCTGCTCGGCACCACCACGATCGAGCAGTCGACGAACTACCAGGGCAAGCTCACGGTCGTGCTCGGCGCCGACTACGCCGGCCCCGGCGTGACGGCACCCGCGGTCTGAGCGGGGCCCGCAGCGGGCCCATTATTTCGCGCGTGTTTCCGTCGTGTTGAGTTGCGGTCACGAAGTGCAAAATTCACCGTTTCCGCCATTTGCGCCCGGTTAGTATCTGGAATTGGTGGTGGCAATTGTGTCACTTCTGCAGAAACACAGCACTTGGGAGTAACAATGGCGAACGGAACCGTGAAGTGGTTCAACGCTGAAAAGGGCTACGGCTTCATCACCGTCGACGGCGGCGGACAGGACGTGTTCGTGCACTACTCGGCGATCGACATGGCCGGCTACAAGGTTCTCGAGGAGGGCCAGCAGGTCGTCTTCGAGGTGGGAACGGGTGCCAAGGGCCCGCAGGCCGAGTCCGTGCGTCTGGCCTGAACCGCTAGTCTTTGGGCGTGAAGAGCCCGAGACGGTCTGCTGCCCGCGTCGCGACGACAGTTCTCGCAGCCGGCGTGCTGCTCGCGCTTGGCGCGTGCACGCCGGATGCGCCCGGGCCGAGCACCTCCGCGACGCCGACCGCCAGTTATGCCTCGGGGTACCAGACCCCCGCGCCGACAATGCTGCTGCCGTTGCGCGGGTCGATCGTCGCGTCCGGAACGGCGCAGAACCCCTCGCTCGCGGCCAAGATCGACAACCATGAGGAAGCGCGGCCCCAGATCGGTCTGGAGCGCACCGACATCGTGTTCGAGGAGCTCGTCGAGGGCGGCCTCACACGGTACGTCGCCATCTGGCAGTCCGACATCCCCGACCTGATCGGCCCGGTGCGGTCGATCCGCCCGATGGACCCCGACATCCTGTCGCCGTTCGGCGGCATCGTGGCCTACTCCGGCGGCCAGCAGCAGTTCGTCGACATGATGAAGGCCACGCCGGTCTACAACGCCATCCACGGCCAGAGCGACACCGACTCCACCTTCTACCGGATGGACGGCCGCACGAGCCCGCACGACGTCGTGGTCAAGGCCTCGGAGCTCGTCTCGCAGCACCTCGATCTCGCGCCTCCGCAGCAGCAGTTCGCCTACTCCTTCGACACCGCCACCTCGACCGCGGTCGTCGAGGGCACCCCCACCGCCTCGGTGCAGATCGTCTATTCGGATGCGCGGTACCCGGGCTGGGCCTGGGATGCCGCATCCGGCACCTTCCTGCGCAGCCAGGAGGGCTCGCCCGACCTCGATTCGAACGGGGCGCAGCTCTCGGCGGTGAACCTGCTGACCCTGAGGGTGAACGAGGTCTACAACTACGACGCCGAGGTTCCGCAGGCGGTGCTGGTGGCCTCGGGGGAGGCCACGATCTCCACCGGCGGCAAGACCGTGCACGGCACGTGGTCGAAGGATTCGGCGACCTCGCCCATCCGGGTCGTCGACGATCTGGGCGCGACCGTGCGGCTCGCCCCGGGCAACACCTGGGTGCAGCTCGTGCCCGACTCCGGCAGCGTCACGGTGGTGCCTGCGGCCTGACCGCGCTCATTCGCGCCGCTCGCGGTGGCGCGTGGCTGTCGACCGCCTGTGCTCACTTGCACTCGGACAGGGCGAGTGCCAAGATTGCTTTAGCACTCATGAAGTCTGAGTGCTAACCACCTGAATCTTTGAACGACGTCCAGGGAGGACGAGAAACACACATGGCAAAGATCATTGCTTTCGATGAAGAGGCCCGCCGCGGCCTCGAGCGCGGATTGAACATCCTCGCCGACGCCGTCAAGGTGACGCTGGGCCCGCGTGGCCGCAACGTCGTGCTGGAGAAGAAGTGGGGCGCCCCCACGATCACCAACGACGGCGTGTCCATCGCCAAGGAGATCGAGCTCGACGACCCCTACGAGAAGATCGGCGCCGAGCTGGTCAAGGAGGTCGCCAAGAAGACCGACGACGTCGCGGGTGACGGAACCACCACCGCCACCGTGCTCGCCCAGGCCCTGGTCAAGGAAGGCCTCCGCAACGTGGCCGCCGGCGCCGACCCGATCTCGCTCAAGAAGGGCATCGAGAAGGCCGTCGCGGCCGTCTCCGCCGAGCTGATCAAGAACGCCAAGGAGATCGAGACCAAGGAAGAGATCGCGGCCACCGCATCCATCTCCGCGGCCGACCCCGAGATCGGCGCCATCATCGCCGAGGCCATCGACAAGGTGGGCAAGGAAGGCGTCGTCACCGTCGAGGAGTCGAACACCTTCGGCACCGAGCTCGAGCTCACCGAGGGCATGCGCTTCGACAAGGGCTACCTGTCGGCGTACTTCGTGACCGACCCCGAGCGCCAGGAAGCGGTCTTCGAAGACCCCTACATCCTGATCGTCAACTCGAAGGTCTCGAACATCAAGGACCTGCTGCCGATCGTCGACAAGGTCATCCAGACCGGCAAGCAGCTCCTCATCATCGCTGAGGACGTCGACGGAGAGGCGCTCGCGACCCTGGTCGTGAACAAGATCCGCGGCATCTTCAAGTCGGTCGCCGTCAAGGCCCCCGGCTTCGGCGACCGTCGCAAGGCGCAGCTGCAGGACATCGCGATCCTCACCGGCGGCCAGGTCATCTCCGAGGAGGTCGGCCTCAAGCTCGAGAACGTCACCCTCGACCTGCTCGGTCAGGCCCGCAAGGTGGTCATCACCAAGGACGAGACCACCATCGTCGAGGGCGCCGGCGACACCGACGCCATCGCCGGTCGCGTGGCGCAGATCCGTGCCGAGATCGAGAACACCGACAGCGACTACGACCGCGAGAAGCTCCAGGAGCGCCTCGCGAAGCTCGCCGGCGGTGTGGCGGTCATCAAGGCCGGTGCAGCGACCGAGGTCGAGCTGAAGGAGCGCAAGCACCGCATCGAAGACGCCGTGCGCAACGCCAAGGCAGCCGTCGAAGAGGGCATCGTCGCCGGTGGTGGCGTGGCCCTCATCCAGGCCGGCAAGACCGCGTTCGCGAACCTGAACCTCGTCGGTGACGAGGCCACGGGCGCGAACATCGTCAAGGTGGCCATCGAGGCTCCGCTGAAGCAGATCGCGTTCAACGCCGGTCTCGAGCCCGGAGTGGTCGCCGCCAAGGTGCGCGACCTCGACTACGGCTGGGGCCTCAACGCCGCGACCGGTGAGTACGTCGACCTCCTGGCCGCCGGCATCATCGACCCGGCCAAGGTCACCCGCTCTGCGCTGCAGAACGCAGCCTCGATCGCCGGCCTGTTCCTGACGACCGAGGTCGTCGTGGCCGACAAGCCCGAGCGCAACCCGGCCCCGGCCGGCGACCCCACGGGTGGCATGGACTTCTAGTCCCGCCGCCTTCGGGCATCAGTAACACCACACGCCAAGGGCGGTCCCTCCGGGGACCGCCCTTCGCTGTTTCTCTTTCTGTGCCGGTCCCTGCCCCGCGCAGGCGGCATGTTCCCGTGCGGTCGAGGGGCGCGGCCTGCGGTCGCACCCCTCGACCGCACGATGCACACGCACGCATTGCGCGGCACACGCACGCATTGCGCGGATCGGGCCGTGGGGCGATGTCGCATCGCGATCCGCTCTACCCGCGGGGGGTTGCATCCTGGGCGCGGCCGGTTTGTGCGGGCTGCGTCTCACCATCGAGAAGTCGCAAATGGCCCCTCTTCGGCGGGAACAGGGGCCATTTGCGACTGGTCGGTGGGGCGGGTCAGATG
>SCNI01000057.1 GCA_005502775.1 Microbacteriaceae bacterium 3FA27C10 | reverse complement strand
GGAGGGAGGAGTGCGGGAGTCGGAGAGGGCCGGGCGGATGCGTCGCTCAGGAGCGCGCGATGCGCGAGAGGGCGTCGAACTCGGGTCCGGAGGTGGGGATGCCGATGTCGAACACCTGCGCCATCACCCGGGTCCAGCCGTGCAGGAAGTAGAACCAGCCGTCGACGGGCGTCACCCCGCGCTCGGCCTGCCGCCGCGCCTGATCGAGGAAGACGAGGTCGCCGCGGTAGTTGAAGTCCCACGCCGTCGCACGGTCGGGAAAGCGGCCGGCGTCGGTGAGCGGCGAGCCCGGCCGGTCCTTGCCGAGACCGGTGGCGTTCACCACCACGGCACCGGGTGAGAGCTCGGCGAGCACCGAGTCGTTGTCACGGGGGTCGGGCGCGACCGCGTAGCGCGTCGGGATGCGGAAGCCGATCCGGTCGTGGAAGGCCCGCATCTCGTCGAGCCGGCCCGGCCGCCGGTTGGTCACGACGAGCTGCTCCGGCACGCGCTGTCCGGCCTGTTGACGGCGGTGCAGGTGCAGCGTGAGCGCGAGCGACGAGCCGCCGGCGCCGAGCAGCAGCAGTTCGTCGGGCCCGTCGCCCACGATCTCGTCATAGGCCAGACCGCTCGTCACGTCGTCCATCGCGTGGCCGAGGAGCCGCCCGTCCCGCTTCGAGATGCTGCTGATCTCGTCGAGCTGGGCCGCCGACTCGCCGATCTCGTCGAACAGGTCACGGCTGGCCTTGAAGAGGTTCAGCTTGTGGGTGGTCACGAGGGCGCCGAGCGCGAAGGGGTCGTCGCGCAGGTGCTCGACCACCCGGCGGTAGAGCCCGGGCGCGGAGTCGAGCGGCACGTCGATGCCGACGATCCGCGGGGGGATGCCGAGGTGATCCGCCCACTTCGGGAAGACCTCCATGATCGACGACGAGCCGGTCGTCACCCCCACGAAGAAGAAGGTCGGCTCGGCCGCCGGCTCCAGGGTGTCGGGCGTGTACACCACGGCGCTCATCGGGTGGCCTCCTCGAAGACGATGACGGACTTCATCCCCTGGCCCGAGCGCGAGTTCTCCATCGCCGCGGCGATGTCCTCGAGCGCGAACCGGGAGGTGATGATGGGCGACAGGTCGATGTCGCTGGTGGCGACGATGTCGATCACGTCGCCGTAGTCGGTGACGCTCGATCCGGTGGTGCCGGTGAGGATCTGCTCGCGGTAGTGCAGCGAGTTCACGTCGATCTGGGGTCTCGCCTGGTCGCCGAGGCCGGAGAAGACGTTGATCCGGCCCAGCCGGCCGGCGAGATCGGTGGCCGAGGCGATGACCTCGGGCTTCGAGACACAGGTGATCACCACGTCGACGCCCTGGCCGTCGGTGAGGCGCATGACCTCCTCGCGCAGATCCTGCTCCGAGACGTTGATCAGCTCGTCGGCGCCCAGGCGCCCGGCGATGTCGAGCCGCGGCTGCCGCGTGTTCGCCACGATCACCTGTCGGGCGCCGGCCCGCTTCGCGAGCACCGTGTGGAAGCATCCGATCGGCCCGGCGCCGATGATGAGCACCGAGTCGGCGGCCGAGACGCCGATCGCCCGCTGGCCGTGCAGGCAGCACGACATCGGCTCCAGGATCGCCGCGACCTCGTCGCTCAGGAAGTCGGGCACGTGGAAGACGTTCCCGCGCTCGAGGGCGATGGCCGGCACGAGGAGGTACTCGGCGAAGCCGCCGTTCATCGTGATGCCGAAGGCCTCGTAGTCGGGGCAGAGCTGGTTGAGGCCCTTGGCGCACATCGCGCACCGGCCGCAGCCGACGTTCGGGGCCACGCTGATGCGGTCGCCCACGGCGAAGCCCTGCACCTCGGCGCCAGCTTCGACGACCGCGCCGGTGAGCTCGTGCCCGAGCACGCGGGAGGTGCCCTCGGGAATGCGGAAGTGCCCGTGCTTGCTGATGCGCAGGTCGGTGCCGCAGACGCTCGCCGCCCGCACCTTGACGAGCAGCTCGCCCGGGCCGGGAACCGGAACGGGGAGGTCGCCCACCTCGATGACACCCGGCCGGCGGAAGATCGCGGCTCTCATCGCGCACCTCCGGCGAGGGAGGACACGGAGGCGCCGGCATCCGCGGCCGCTTCGGCGGCGGCCTCCGCCGCCAGTGCGGCCGACAGAGAGGCCGCCAGAGCGGCATCCCGCTCGGCCCAGGCCTCGTCCGACACCGCGAAGATCGTCTTGTTCGACCAGCCCGCCCGATCGGCGAGCCGCTCGAACACCAGCGGCGCATCGTCGAGCGACTCGACGTGGCTCACCAGGTCGTCGACGTCGAGGATGCGGCCGAGACAGGCCACCACCATCTCCCAGTCGTTCACCACCCGCGGCGTGATGACCGCGTTCCACGTTCCGCGCAGCACCAGCTCGCGGCGCAGGATGCGCGACACGGTCTCCTTGGGGAGCGCGACGTCGGTGCTCAGGTCGCCGAGCAGGATGACCTGACCGCGATGCGCCGCCGCGTGCACGGCCTGCAGGAAGGTGATGCCGAGGCCGCTGGCCTCCACCGCGATGTCGACGCCACGGCCACCGGTCGCCTTGCGGGCGAGGCCGTCCGACGAGCCGGCGGTGGCGTCGAGGGTCTCGAAGCCGAGCTTCTCGGCCACCTGGCGCTTGCGCGCATCCACGTCGGAGACGAGCACGCGCACCACCCCGAGGATCCGCAGCCACTGGGCGGCGAACAGCCCGATCGGGCCGGCGCCGATCACGAGGGCCGAGGCGTTCGGCGGGATCTCCGCCTTGCGCACGGCGTGCAGCGCCACCCCGGCCGGCTCCACCATCGCTCCCGCGACGAGCGAGGTGCCCTCGGGCAGCCGCACGAGGTTGCGCTCCGGCACCTGCAGGTACTCCTCGAGGCCTCCGTCGCGCCGCGACCCGAAGTAGTCGTAGCGCTCGGCGAGCGTGAACTCGCCGATCTCGGTCATCGGATCCGCGGGGTCGGGGATGCACGGGAAGATCGCCACCCGGTCGCCGGCAGAGAAGGCCCCGCTCGGCGAGTCCGCGACCACCGTGCCCGACATCTCGTGACCGAGCACCAGCGGGAACCCGTAGCCCTTGCCCACACCGAAGCGGAGCACGTCCGAGCCGCACACCCCCACGGCGCCGATCTGCACGAGCACGGGATCGACCCCGACGGGCTCGGGCATCGGCACCTCGGTGACCACCAGGTCGCGCACCCCGCGCAGCACTGCCGCCTTCATGGGCGCTCAGACCTCCATGCCGTACCGGAGCACCTTGTGCGTGGGGTACAGCGAGAAGGTGGGAATGGTCACGTCGGGGGTGCGGGTGGCGATGTAGAGCGCGGCCTCGGCCACGTTCGACACGTCGATGCAGCTGGCCGAGAGACCCTCCGCGATCTCCTTCTCGTCGAGCCAGCCGTCGGTGTAGGCGGGCAGGTCGCCGTCGTAGAGGCCCTTGTCGATGATCTCGGTCATCGGGGTGCGCACGTGCGAGGGGTTCAGCACGGTCACGCCGATGTTCTTGTCCATGCCCTCGATCAGGATGTTCTTCGACAGGCCGAGCATGCCGTGCTTGGAGGCGCGGTAGGGGCTGTGGCCCGGGCCCGAGGCGACCTTGGTCGACGACGAGCCCATGTTGATGATGCGGCCGCCGCTCGGCTGGGTCTCCATGATGAGGAAGGCCTCCCGGCAGCACAGGAACACCCCGGTGAGGTTGGGGCCGATGGTCTTGTTCCACTCCTCGAGCGTCACCTCGGTGATCGGCGGCGCCAGCGAGTCACGGCCGGCGCTGTTCACCACGAGGTCGAGACGGCCCCACTTCGTCACCGTCTCGGCGAAGAAGGAGCGCACCTGGTCTTCGTCGGCCACGTTGCCCGTGATGGCGATCACGTCGCCGCCGCGCTCCACGATGTCGGCGGCCACCTGATCCAGGCGCGCGGTGTCGATGTCGACCATCGCGACCTTCGCGCCGTTCGCGGCGTAGCTCCGGGCGACGGCCTCGCCGATGCCGGAGGCGGCGCCGGTGATGAGGGCGACCTTTCCGGTGAGGGCATCGCCGGGGGTCGGCAGGTAGTCAGGCACCATGGTGGTGCTCCTTTCCAGATGGTTCTCTGATGGTTCGGACCGCGTCGACGGCCGATGCCGTCCGGCGGGTGATCTCGGCGTAGTCGCCGGCATCGAGCAGGTCGCGGGGTGCGATCCAGGTGCCGCCGCAGGCGAGCACGGAGGAGCGCTGCAGGTAGCGGGGGAGGTCGTCGACCCGGATGCCGCCGGTGGGCATGAAGCGGGCGTGCGGATACGGGCCGGCGAGGGCGTCGATGAAGGCGACTCCGCCCAGCACCTCGGCCGGGAAGAGCTTCACCACGTCGACGCCCAGGTTCAGCGCGCGTTCGAGTTCCGAGGCCGTTGCGGCGCCGGGGATGAACTCGAGGCCGTGCTCCGCCGCCCGGGCGACCACCTCCGGCGTGGTGCCCGGGGCGACCCCGAAGTGGGCGCCGGCCTCGACGGCCGCGTCGACCGACGTCGGAGTGAGGAGCGTCCCGGCTCCCACCACGAAGCCGGGACGCTCGTCGGCGACGGCCCGGATGGCGGAAGCCGCGGCATCCGAGCGGAACGTCACCTCCATGCCCGGCAGACCGCCTTCGGAGAGCGCATCTGCCAGAAGCACGGCTTGTGCGGCCGAGGAGACCACGACCACCGGGATCACTCCCGCGCTCCGGAGGAACTCGGCGGTGGTCAGCCGGCTCCCCTCGCGCGTCGTGGTCACGACGCCGTCTCCAGGCCGAGCTGCTCGGGGGTCTTCGCGCCCACCATGAGCGCCACCGCATCCCCCATGTCGATCTGCGAGGTCTCGACCAGGGCGATCCTGCGGCCGAGGCGCTGGATGTGCACGCGGTCGGCCACCTCGAAGATCTGCGGCATGTTGTGGCTGATCAGGATGACCGGGATGCCGCGGGCGTTGATGTCCTTGATGAGCTTCACCACCCGGCCCGACTCCTTGACGCCGAGCGCGGCGGTGGGCTCGTCGAGGATGACGACCTTCGACCCGAACGCGGCCGCGCGGGCCACGGCGACGCCCTGACGCTGGCCGCCGGAGAGGGTCTCGACCGATTGCCCGACGTTCTGCAGGGTCTGCAGGCCGAGCTCGGACATGGCGCCGAGCGCCTCCTGCCGCATCTTCTTCTTGTCGAGCATCCGGAACACGCTGCCGGCGATGCCGGCCCGCCGGAGCTCGCGGCCGAGGAAGATGTTGCTCGCCACGTCGAGCGCCGGCGACACGGCCAGGCTCTGGAAGACGGTCTCGATGCCGAGCCGGCGTGCCTCCACGGGCGACTTGAGCGTCGTGAGCTCGCCGCCCACGAGGAGCTCGCCCTCGTCGGGCTGCACCGCACCGGAGAGGCACTGGATGAGCGAGGACTTGCCGGCCCCGTTGTCGCCGATCACGGCGAGCACTTCGCCCTGCCGGATCTCGAAGTCGGTCTCGTCGAGCGCGACCACGTGGCCGTAGCGTTTGACGAGCTTGCGCCCTTCGATCACGAGCTCGTGCGAGCGGAAGGGCGCCGATGCGGCACCGCCCGCGACCGCTGCTGTCGTATCCGTAGTCATGTCATCGTCCGATCTTGCGCAGGCGCTGGTCGACGGCGACCGCGCCGATGATGAGGATGCCGATGGTGAACTCCTGCCAGAGGTTGTCGAACCCGGCGAGCGAGAGACCGCTCGAGAACACGCCGACGATCACGGCGCCCAGCAGGGTGCCCATGATGCGGCCCCGGCCGCCGAACAGGCTCGTTCCGCCGATGACGACGGCCGTGATCGACGCCAGGTTGTACGAGGCGCCGGCCGTGGGCGAGATGGAGCCGATGCGGCCGATCAGGAGCCACGCGGTGACGCCGATGATGAGCCCGGCCACGATGTAGACCGACATCAGCACGCGGTTGACCCGGATGCCGCTGAGGCGTGCGGCCTCGAGGTTGTCGCCCACCGCGTAGATGTGGGTGCCCCAGGCCGTGCTGCGCAGGATGTACGCGAACACGAGGAACATCAGGATGGTGAGCACCTGCCCGAAGGTGAACGTCGTGCCGAGCACCTGGAATCCGGTGCCGAGCCAGGTGAACAGCCCCGGCACGTCGGCGTAGGGAACGCTCTCGCCGCCCGAGAGGAAGATGTTGAGCGCGTAGAAGATGCTCAGCGTTCCCAGGGTGGCGATGAACGGCGGGATGTTCAGCTTCGTGACGATGAGTCCGTTGATCGCGCCGCAGGCCACGCCGACGAGGATGCCGAGCACGAGCGCGAGCTCGGGCGGCAGCCCCATGGCGACCGCCAGCTTGCCCATCACGACCTGCGCCAGGAGCATCACGGCGGCGACCGAGAGGTCGATGCCCGCGGTCAGGATGATCAGGGTCTGCGCGATGCCGAGCATCGCGATCACCTGCACCTGCTGCAGGATCAGCGAGAAGTTCTGCAGGGTGCCGAAGTTGGGCGACACGATCGAGAACACGATCAGGGCGAAGACGAGCACCGCGATCGGGCCGATCAGCGGTCGCGAGAGCATCCGCCGCTCGATCCACTGGATCGGCGTCAGCCGCGCTCCGCCGTCGATCTCGACGAGGCCTCTCGGCGACTTCGGAGCCGGGATGCTCGCCCGCTCGTCCTCGCGGGCGTCCGTGGCGCTTCTGGCCATGGCGCTCAGCCCCAGCACTTGTCGAGACCGAAGGTGGTGTCCTCGGAATCGACGCCCTGTTGCGGCTTGTCGGTGATCAGGGTGACTCCGGTGTTCGTGAAGTCGAGGCCCTCGCTGTTCTGCGGCTTGGTGCCGTCGGCGAGGTACGCCTTCACGGCCTGCAGGGCCTGCTTCGACATCTCGAGCGGGAACTGCATCGAGGTGGCCGCGATGATGCCCTGCTTCACATTGGTGACGCCGGGGCATCCGCCGTCCACGGAGACGATCGTGATGGCGCCCTGGAGGCCGGCCGCGACGACCGCCTGATAGGCGCCGGCCGCGGTGGGCTCGTTGATCGTGTAGACGAGGTTGATCGTCGGGTCCTTCTGCAGGAGCTTCTCCATGCCCGTGCGGCCGCCGGCCTCGTTGGCGTCGGTCACCTCGTGGCCGATCAGGCGGGGGTCGTTCTCGTCCCACATCTTCGTGGGGTCGGCGAGGTCGATGCCGAAGCCCTCGAGGAAGCCCTGGTTGCGGGCGACGTCGACCGGGATCTGGTCGGTGCTGAGGTCGAGGGTGGCGATGCGCGCCGGTGTGCTGCCGAGTGCGGCCTTGGCCCACTCGCCGACCAGTTCACCGGCCAGCTTGTTGTCGGTGGCGAAGGTGCCGTCGACGCCGGAGCCCTCTCCGAGCGGCGAGTCCATGGCGAACACCACGATGCCGGCCTGCTGGGCCTTCTTGATGGCGGGCACGATGCCGTCGCCGGCGGGGGTGATGAGGATGGCCTTGGCGCCCTGGGCCGTGAAGTTCTCGATCGCCTTGATCTGGGAGTCGACGTCGCTCTGGCCGTCGCCGCTCGCCACCTGGAGGTTGAACCCCAGCGATGCGGCCTCGGTCTTGGCGCCGTCGGTCATCTTCACGTAGAAGGGGTTGTCCTGGGTCTTGATGATGAGGCCGACGAGGGGCTCGCCGGAGTTCGCAGAGGATGCGCCGGCGCATCCGCTCAGGCCGAGGAGCAGCATCGCTCCTGCGGCGGTCGCAGCGACGATGCTGCGAGTTCGTACGTTCATGATTTCCTCTCGGGGGGTGGGAAATGTCTACCGATGGATTTAGAATAGGGGAAATTTCTTCGATTACAAGAGAGCGTCGGAGATTTCTTGAGCGGACTCAGCCGGTAGCGGATCCTCGTGTTATTGTGGTCAGACCACATGGTCTGACCACAGCGGACGACCAGCGAGGAGGCAGAGCAGCGTGACCGACGCATCCGTCGCCCCTCTCGACACCGCCCGCGCCTGGGAGGTCGTGCTGCAGCACATCGAGGGCGAGCTGATCTCGGGTGCACTCAGGCCCGGCGATCACCTGCCCGCCGAACGCGCCCTCGCCGCCGAGTTGCGGGTCGGACGCTCGAGCGTGCGCGAGGCCATCCGGGTGCTCGAGGTGCTGGGACTCATCCGCACCCAGTCGGGTTCCGGGCCGCAATCGGGCGCCATCATCATCGCCCGGCCCTCCGGCGGCCTGGCCGCTCTCGTTCGGCTGCAGGTGGCGGCCCACGGCTTCGCGGTGCGCGACGTGGTGAAGACGCGCCTCGTGCTCGAGTCGGCCGTGGTGACCGAGCTCGCCGAGAACCCCGCCGCCGAGCTGAGCGCGGCCCGCGAACTGCTCGACGCCATGGAGGCCGTGCCGGCCCCGGATGCGCCCGCCGCGTCCCGAGACGAGTTCCTCACCCTCGACCAGGCCTTCCATCTCGCGCTGGCCGCAGCCTCGGGCAACGAGGTGATGGCCGCCATGATGGGCGGCCTGCGCGACTCCGTCGAGGCCTACGTGCGGGTGGGAGCGTCGTTCCTCCCGTCGTGGGAGACCACCTCCGCCCGCCTCAAGATCGAGCACCGCGGCATCCTGGCGGCGATCGAGGGCGGCGACGCCGAGCTCGCTCGCACGCGCATCCGCGAGCACATCGAGAGGTACCACGCCGAGACCGACGTCTCGGGCATCCACGCCCCCACCCCCTAGACACCACCGGCGGCCCGCGGGCCGCGCCGAACACCCACCGACCGGAGGAACACCATGGTTCAGCGCCGCATCCCCAAGATCAAAGACCTCGCCCCGCTCATGCAGTTCAAGGCGCCCGAGCTCAACGCCAAGAAGCGCCGGCTGGCCGCCGCGCTCACCGTCGAAGACCTGCGCACCATCGCCAAGCGCCGCACGCCGAAGGCCGCGTTCGACTACACCGAGGGCGCCGCCGAGGCCGAGATCAGCCTCTCGCGTGCTCGCCAGGCCTTTCAGGACATCCAGTTCAACCCCGCCATCCTGCGCGACGTCTCGACGGTGAACACGGGATGGGACGTGCTCGGCGCCCCCGTCGCCCTGCCCTTCGGCATCGCGCCGACGGGCTTCACGCGCATGATGCAGACCGAGGGCGAGGTGGCCGGGGCGGGCGCTGCCGGCGCTGCGGGCATCCCGTTCTCGCTCTCCACCATGGGCACCACCGCCATCGAAGACGTGAAGGCCGCGAACCCCACGGGGCGCAACTGGTTCCAGCTCTACATGTGGAAGGACCGCCCGCGCTCGATGGCGCTCGTGGAGCGCGCCGCGGCCGCCGGGTTCGACACGCTGCTCGTGACCGTCGACGTGCCCGTGGCCGGCGCGCGGCTGCGCGACAAGCGCAACGGCTTCTCCATCCCGCCGCAGCTCACCGCGGGAACCGTGGTGAACGCGATCCCGCGGCCCGAGTGGTGGATCAACTTCCTCACCACCGAGCCGCTCGCCTTCGCCTCGCTCGACCGCTGGTCGGGCACCGTGGGCGAGCTGCTGGACTCGATGTTCGACCCCACGGTGACCTTCGAGGACCTCGAGTGGATCAAGGCGCAGTGGCCCGGCAAGATCGTGGTGAAGGGCGTGCAGAACATCGCGGATGCCCGCCGGCTCGCCGAGCTCGGCGTCGACGGCATCACGCTCTCGAACCACGGCGGTCGCCAGCTCGACCGGGCGCCGATCCCCTTCCACCTGCTGCCGGATGTCGCGCGCGAGCTCGGCAAGGACATGGAGATCCACCTCGACACGGGCATCATGTCGGGGGCCGACATCGTCGCCTCCGTCGCCCTCGGCGCCCGCTTCACGCTCGTGGGGCGCGCCTACCTCTACGGACTCATGGCCGGGGGGCGCGAGGGAGTGGACCGCGTGATCGGCATCCTCGGCGAGCAGATCTCGCGCACCATGCGCCTGCTCGGGGTGAACTCGCTCGAGGAGTTGAACCCCTCGCACGTGACGCAGCTCGAGCGGCTCGCGCCGCGCGTGGTGGCGCCGGCGGCCGTGCAGGCGGCCGAGGCGGCGCCGGCGAAGCGCGCGCCGGCGCGCAAGCCCGCCGCTGCGAAGTAGGGGGCCCTACAACCGCACCCGCCCATCGACCGGTCGCATTGTGCCCCCATCGCGGCCTCAGAGCGGCACAATGCGACCGGTCGATGCGAGGGGCGGCGACTCAGCCCTCGAGCTCGGCCAGGGTGGGCGGGTTCGCGCCCGCGCGGGAGACCGTGACGGCCGCGCAGCGGGCGGCGAAGGCGCCGAGGTCCTGGAGCCGGGCGGCGTCGAACGCGCTGCCGTCGCGCAGCGCCTCGGAGGCGATGCCCTCGTCGAGCATCGCGGCCAGCCGGCAGATCAGGGCGCTCATGAACGAGTCGCCCGCGCCGATGGTGTCGGCCACCACGACCGGGGCGCCGGCCACGGACATCCGCTCGGCCGCTGTCGCGAGGATCGCGCCGTCGCCGCCCCGGGTCACGACGACCAGCGCCGGGCCCAGCGCCAGGATGCGGTCGATCGCGTCGTCGGCCGAAGCGCCCGGGTAGAGCCAGGCCGCGTCTTCGTCACTGAGCTTCAGCAGGGTGCTGAGCGCGGCGATCTCGGCGAAGCGCTCGAAGGCCACGGGGTGCGGGCCCACCAGAGCCGGGCGGATGTTGGGGTCGAAGGTCACGACGGCGCCGGCGGCCCGGGCCTCGCGCAGCCCCGCGACGACCGTCGAGGCGCCCGGCTCGACAAAGGCGCCGAGCGAGCCCGCGTGCACGATGTCGGCCGCGGGCATCCGGATGCCGTCGGGCAGCGACCAGCGCACGTCGAAGTCGTACTCGGCCGATCCGTCGGTCTGGATGTGCGCGGTGGCCGAGGACGTCTGCTCGTCGCGGAAGGACTCGGGCGCGATGGTGACGCCCGCCGACTCGAGGTGCTGCACGATCGCCTCGCCGCGCTCGTCGGCGCCGAGGGCGGTGAGCAGCGTGACCGGCACGCCGAGGCGCGCGACGCCGAGCGCGATGTTCATGGGCGAGCCGCCCGGATGCTCGACGAGGATGGGCGAGCCGTCCACGTCGGGGGCGTCGACGACGTCGATGAGCGATTCGCCGACGGCGAGCACGGATGCGGTCACGGCCTGCCTCTCTGCTGGTGCGGGTCCTGCTGGGTCGCCGCGTGCGGCGGCGTCGCTTCAGCCTAGAGGGACCGGGCGGTCCGGGGCGATCCGTCGAGGTCCGGAAGGCGCAGCCCCGTCGAGGTCCGGAGGAGGCCGCCGGATCGGGGGCCGGAGGGGGCCGCAGGCAGCGGGTCCCGTAGTGAGGTCGGCAGTGCGGCGGTGCGGCCGCGCGTCCCGCCCGATCGGGAGCGCGCGGTGCGGCGCGGGCGGCGCACCGACCGGGCTGCGTCGACTGCGCCGGATGGCCGCGTAGCCTGCTGGGGTGCCTCTCGACCCCGACCCCTTCGACCGCTACGGCTCCGACGTGCTCGCCGACTACAAGCGCCGGGTCGCGCCCGTCGCCCTGCCGACGGTCGAGGCCGTGTTCGACCTCGTGGTGGAGGAGGTCGCGAGCGACTTCTGCGGCAGTGTCGTGAGCGTCGAGGGCCGCATGGTGGAGCTCGAGGACCGGCACGGCAAGCGGCGGGTGTTCCCGCTCGGCGCCGGATTCCTGCTGGAGGGTCGCCCCGTGCAGCTCGTGCATCCGAAGGCCGCAGCTCCGGCGGGCCGGCAGCGCACCGCCTCCGGGTCGTTCGCGGCGCCGCTCGAACGCGCGCGCGTCGCCCGTCCGAGCCGCATCTACGTGGAGGGGCGGCACGACGCCGAGCTCGTCGAGAAGGTGTGGGGCGACGACCTGCGTGGCGAGGGCGTGGTGGTCGAATACCTCGAGGGCGTCGACGACCTCGACGCGATCGTGCGCGACTTCGCACCCACCCGTGCGCGCCGTGTCGGCGTGCTCGTCGACCACCTCGTGGCCGGATCGAAGGAGAGCCGCATCGCGGACGCCGTGGCGCGCGGGCCGTTCGGGGCGCACGTGCTCGTGGTGGGGCATCCCTTCGTCGACATCTGGCAGGGCGTCACGCCGAAAGCCCTCGGCATCCGGGCCTGGCCCACTGTGCCGCGCACGATGGAGTGGAAGCACGGCATCTGCGAGGCCTTCGGCTGGCCGCACGCCTCGCAGGCCGACATCGCGCACGCCTGGAAGCGCATCCTCTCGCGCGTGAACTCCTACACCGACCTCGAGCCCGTGCTGCTCGGCCGGGTCGAGCAGCTCATCGACTTCGTGACCGAGCCCGAGTAGCCGCCCCCGGCATCGACCAGTCGCAATGTGCCCCTAAAAGGCCGCAATGGGGGCCAAATGCGACTGGTCGATGAGCCGGATGCGGTCAGTCGTCGCCGAGGAGGATGGCGGCGGCCGCGATCATCTCGAGCATCCGCTCGCGCATGTGGCCGATGTGCTTCTTGACCGCCGGCTCGATGCCCGCGTAGTCGTGGGCCACCATGGCCCGGTAGAGCTCGTCGTACTCCTCGGCGCAGGACAGCAGCCGGCTCTGCATCGACGCGGCGCGCAGCCAGAAGCGCTGGATGCGGCGGCGCGTCTCGCGCACGGTCTCGGCCACGAGCACGTTGCCCGACAGGGTGTTCGCATACCGGTGGAAGAGCTGGTCGGCGAGCGCCCAGCCGGCGCGGTCGTCGTTGCCGGCGGCCCGGTACATGTCGTCGACGTAGCCCTTGAGTTGAGCGGCCTCCTCGTCGGTGAGGGTGCTCGAGGCCTTGCGGCAGATGTAGGTGTCGAGCACCTCGAGCAGGTCGCAGGCATCGTTGACCTCGGTGGCGGTGAGCTGCGAGACGGTGAAGCGCGCGTTGTCGGTGCGCTTGACCAGCCCCTCCTTCTCGAGGCGCTGCAGCGCTTCGCGCACGGGCGTGCGGCTGATGCCCAACTGGGTGGCGAGCCGGTTCTCCGAGAGCGGCGAGCCCGATCGCAGGCGGAAGCCCGTGATCTCGTTCAGCAACCACTCGTACGCTTCATCGACACGCGAACCCGCCTCTGCGGAAACGGCCATCATCACCTGCCTTCAGCATCCGATTCTAGCGGCGCATCCGCGTCATGAATCCGGCCCGACGCCGTCTCCTCAGTGACCGCATCGACGAGCGGCTCAGACCAGCCGGGCACCCACCCGGCGGCGAGAAGGGGACAAGCCACCATGCATCCGCACCCGTACGACCATCTCTAGCTGCCCAGGGGCGACGGCGACGACCACCGTGCCCGCGACGAACGCCCCGTCATCGCGCCCGAGCTCCTGGCCGGAGCGGTCGCCCGTGCCGGGGCCGCCGAAGGCTGGGAGGCCGCCGCCGCACTCATCAACCGGCATTGGGACCGGTACGCGAACTCCGAACCCGCCCTGCTGCTCGCCGCGTTCAAGGCCCTGCCCGGCGAAGCTCTCGTGGAGCACCCCGCCCTCCTCGCGGGCGCGAACTACCTGCAGCACCTGGTCGTCGCGGCCGATCCACGCCGCTTCCATGACAACGCGGCGGATGCCGTGGGCCGGGCCCCGGATGGCGGCGCCGCCTTCGACCGGCTCGTCGCGGCCACCTCGCGGTCGTCGGGGCACCGCACCGCCGGCCGTCTGCTCGAGGCCCGCCGGTACGCGACGGAGGGCCGGCGCATCCTCGACGAGCTCACCGACGTGGAGCGCGCCCCGTTGCGCGACACGCTGCCGCACCTGCTCGTGCAGTGGGGCCTCGCCCACCAGTTCGCCGACGTCGGCGGCGAGCGGACGTTCGAGGAGGCCTACGAGCTCGCCTCGCTCACCGGCCAGCCGGCCATCGCCCGGCGTGCGGCCGCCCTGCTCGCCTGGCTGCACGCCGACCGGGGTCAGCTCCACGAGGCCGAGCGGTGGATCGCGCGGGCGGCCGCCTCCGGCGTTCCGGCCCCGCGCTACGACGCCCCGCTGCACCTCGCCTCCGCGCTCGTCGGCAACGACCGGCTCGACACCGCCGCCACCACCGGTGCCCTCGCTGCGCTGGACGAGGTGGACCTCGGCGAGCACTGGGCGGCCGCACTCTGGGTGCACGCCTGGGCCGCGCGCACCGCCGACGAAGCGGTCCTGCTGCAGCAGCGCCTCGAGGCGGAACTGGCGCGCACGACGCCGGCGGTCGCCACCGGCGGCGCGAACCGCCGCTACCTCCTGGCCGCCTCCGCCCAGCTCGCCACCCTCCAAGGCCTCCCGCTCGACGCCGGCGACGCCGTGCGCTTCGCCCTCGACGACACCGATCCCTTCGACGCCGTCATGGCCGCGGCCTCCGCCTACCGTGCCGGCGACGCCCGAGAGTTGCTCCGTCACGCCGCCACGGCCACCGGTGGCCGGAGCCCGCGCATGCGGGCGGGCGCACAGCTGCTGGTCGCCGCCGCGCGGCAGCTCATGAAGGCCCCGGATGCCGCCGCCGACGCGTTCCGGCTGGCGCACGCGGTCATCGAGGCCGAAGGGCTGAACGCGAGCTACGGCATCCTCACCCCGACGCATCGGGAGGCGCTGTTCGAGCTCACGGGTCTGCACTCACCCGCCATCCGCTTGCTCGGCGCCGTCGGTGAGCAGGCGCCGCCCACCCCCACCGACGCCCTCGCGTCGCTGACGCCCCGCCAGCGCGATGTACTGATCCTGCTGGCGCAGGGCAGGACCGGCACCGAGATCAGCCGGGAGCTCTTCGTGAGCCCGAACACCGTGAAGACCATCACGGCCCACCTCTACCGCAAGCTCGGTGTGCACACGCGGGCCGAGGCGGCGGGTATCGCGTTCCGGGCCGGGCTGGCCTGAGCCGCCCGGCGTCGCCGGGCGGAGGGCCGGGTCGGCGGGACCCGGATCAGGGGACGGCGACGGGAGCGGGTCAGGGAGTCGCGTAGCCCGGAGCGCCCCGCAGGGCCCCGTCGGAGTAGCGGACGACGAAGTCGCCCGTGGGGAAGTCCCAGAGGTACCCCGAGTTCCAGGTTCCCGCGGCGTCGAGCGGGAAGACGTCGCTCGTCCAGTCGACGACCCCCGTGGTGCTCCGGTGCGCGAGCTGGAAGGTTCCGCCCGGGGTGCCGACGACCGTGACGCGGTAGATCCAGCCCGGGATGACCTCCTCGACCTGCAACGCCGGCGGAGCGTCGAGCACGACGGCGACGGGGGTGCCGGCCGGTGAGACGAGGGTGCCGCCGGAGTCGGTCACCGACTGGGTGACGGTGACTCCGGATGCGCCGGGCCGCAGGCCGTCGAGCGGCAGCGTCCAGGCCCCGGCCGCGTCGGCGGTGGTGGTCCAGGTCTCCACCTCGTCGGGGCCCGGGGCCGGCTCGCCGGGCACCGGGATGCGCGTGGCCGTGATCGTGGCGCCGGGCTCGGCGGAGACTCCGGCCAGCACCGGTGAGAGGGCGGTCGGGCCGGCGACGAGGGTGGCGGCCGGGGCCTCGGGAGGCTGAGGAGTGGGGTCGGGCGTCGGGGTCGGCGTGAGAGTGGGAGACGTCGTCGGGATCGGCGTCGGCGTCGGGGTCGGCTTCGGGATGGGGGTGGCGGCAGCCGTGGACGCCGGCGAAGCCTCGGCTGCGGCACCTGGGGCCGGAGCGCTGACGGCCGGGCGCGACGTCGGCCGGGCCGTGGGCGCATCCGGAGTCGGGGCCGGAGTGGCGGCAACCGCGGGCGTCGCCGTGCTCGCCGGGGCGACGGGCGCGATCAGGCTCGGCGAGGAGTCGGAGGGCGAGCCGTTGGCGGAGTCCCCGGCGGGGGCACCGCCATCGGCGACGGTGGTGCCGGCGTCTGCGGCCTTCGACCAGACGGGCCCGAGGGTGACGGCGAGCGCGATGCCCGCGCCGGCGAGCACGGCGACGGCCGCAGCCGCGATTCCGACGATGGCTCCGGCGGCGAGGCCGCCACCACCGCCCGCGGCTCCCGCGCCGGCACCGCCGGCCGCAGCCGCTCCGCCAACCGCGCCGCTCCCGGCCGACGCCGATCCTGCCGCGCCCGCGACCGGAAGTCCAGTGAACGACGCCAGATGCGCCGAGGCGCCGGCAGAGACCGAGCCGCCGCCGAGACCCGCGCCGCCGGCTGCGCCTGCCGCCACCGCCGCCGCACCCGCGCCGTGCTGCAGGGCCGCGAGGTACACGCCGGCACCGGTGAGCCCGGCCGCGAGCGGAAGCATCACCAGGGCGATGCGCGAGCCGATGTGCGCGGCCTCTTCGGCCACGATCTGGCACTGCGCGCAACCGTCGAGGTGCTCGGCGACCTGCGCGGTCGCGCGGGCGCCGAGCGAGCCGCGAGCGTAGGCCGCGAGCCGTTCGACCGTCGAGCGGCACTCCGGGTCGGTCGATTTCGACGAGAGGTGCACGCTGATCCAGGCCTGGCGCAGTCCCTCACGGGCGCGCACGGCGAGCGCCGCCACAGCATTCGGCTTCATGCCAAGCAGCGGGGCGACGTGCCGGGGGCTCATCGCCTCGACCTCGGTGTACCAGAGCACCTCCTGCCACCGCGTGGGCAGCGAGCGGAACGCCCGCGCCGTGGTGGAGCGGTCGAGCGAGGCGAGCACCTCGTCCTCGCTCGTCGTCGGGTCTTCGAAGGCGTCGGCATCCTCCACCTGCACGGGCTGCTGCACGCGCCCCCACGAGGAGGCCACGTTGCGCACGGTCGTGAACAGGTAGGGCCGGAAAGCGCCGGTGGGGCCGCCACCGCCCCGGATGGCGCTGAACACCTTCGCGAAGGCCTCGGCCACCACGTCGTCGGCGTCGAGGCTCGTGAACGACCGCGCCACGGTGAGCGCCGCGCGCGAATGCCGTTGCCAGAGTTCGCCGAAAGCGGTGCGGTCGCCGGCGCGGCTCAGCTCGATCAGGGCGCTGTCGGATGCGCTCGAGATGTCGGCCATCCCGATTTCCTTCCCCCCAACCCCTGATGAACCAGTGTAGAGGTCATCCGGGCTGTCGCTCACGTCAGTCTGCCGGCGAGCGCCACGACGGCGACCGCGATGGCCAGCCATGCCACGGCGGCTGCGCCGAGCCCATAGAGCACCCCCCGCGATGCGTCGAGCGATTCCGTGTACTCGGCCTCGGGTGCCATGGCGACTCTCCTCTCGGGGCGCACTCCGCAGCCCGTCACCCCAAGAGACGCTCCCCCTCCCCTTTCA
>SCNI01000056.1 GCA_005502775.1 Microbacteriaceae bacterium 3FA27C10 | reverse complement strand
CTCCCCGAGCGCTACCGCACCCCCCTCACCGCCACCACCTTCGCCCTCACCCTCCGCGCCTGACGCCGCCCTCGGCGAGCATTCGGCCAACAGGCTGTTGGCCAATTGGCCAGCAGCTTGCTGGCCAATCAGGAGTGGATGAGTTGATACACCCGCTGCGGGCTGACCCCGAGCACCAGGCTCGTGTCCTTCTGGGAGAATCCCTGCGCCTGAAGCTCCACCACGATCTCACGCTTGAGCCGGGCCGCCTCCGAGACGGCAGTGCGACCGGCCTCCTCTTTCTCGTTGGCCTCGGCCAATCGAGCGGACATCTCGGCGGGCAGATCGACATGAAGTGCCACGTCGACCTCACTCTCGTCGATGCGGAGCCAGGTGGCGATCACGTCCCGCGCCTCGAAGGGCACCTCGCTCAGGCTGCGCGCCTGTCCGCTGGTATTGAGCTCAGGCACCCGGAAGTACCACCAGCGCCCGTCGCGCGCGGCGTGCACCTCATATGTCGTCGTCATTGCTGCGCCTTCCTCATCTCCAGGCCCTGGGAACCATCGGAAGCTTTTTCATCAAGTCACTGAGAACGAAACCCCCGACCTCATGATGCGGAATCGAGTGCATCACCGACTCGTCGGGCAAGCCCCAGATCTCGTGGCTTCCTTTGCCCTGCCGGAGAAAGACCCAGCCCTGCGTCTTGATGAATCTGATCACGTCGCGATACTTCTGCGGTCGTGGCATCAGTGTAGCAATCCCCCCTTCATTCACAACCAAAGGGTGGGTTTATGCTGAGAGGGCGCGGCTGATTGGCTCGAACTGGCATGCCGTCATTTTATTGATGCATACTCATTTTTGTTAATCAGAGGCCGGAGTACTCCGCCCGCCAGAGGTGCTGGGGCTCGAAGCCGAGGCGGGTGCGGGCCTTGTCGATGGAGAGGAGGGTCTCGAACTCGGCGAGCTCGGGCTTCACGAGCGGAACCTCGGGGAAGGCGCCGGCCGCGAGCGCGCGGGAGGGGACCGTGAGCCCGGTGTCGGAGGCCGCCACGTTGTAGATCTCGAACCCCGGCGAGGCCGCCGCGAGCGCGAGCGCCACGGCGAGCGCCCCGTCGCGCGCGTCGATGTAGCTCCAGAGCAGGTCACGACGATAGGAGGGGTCGTCGGCGCGTGCGAAGGTGCCGTACTCGTCGGGGCCCACCACGTTGGTGAAGCGCAGCGCCGTGATGCTGAAGCCCTCGGCCCAGCCGACGAGCTGCGCCGCGATCGCCTCCTCCGCCACCTTGCCCAGCCCGTAGGTGTTGTTCGCGGCCACGACGGTCTCGTCCACGGGGAGGAACGGCGGCGGCGTCACGAACGGGAACCCCATCGCCGTGATGCTCGACGCGTACACGACCGTGCGGATGCCGGCGCGCAGCGCCGCGTGCAGCACGTTGAAGGTGACCGTGACGTTCTGGTGGAAGGTGGTGGCATCCGGCACCAGCCCGTTCACCGGGATGGCCGCCAGGTGCACGACGGCGTCGAACCCGGATGCGCGGGCCGTCACCCCGAGGAACGCGTCGAGCGTCTGCCCGTAGTCGGTGAAGTCGACGCGTGTGAACCCGGGCCCCGGCGTTCCCACCAGGTCGAGCCCGAGCACGTCGTGCCCCTCCTCGCGGAGCCGCTCGAGCGTGGCGCGGCCGAGCTTGCCCGAGCTTCCCGTCACTGCGATGCGCATGGCCTCATCCTCTCAGTTCCCGGTCCCGGCTCAGCGGGACGGGAAGTCGGCGGGCAGCGGCAGGCCCGGAACGTCGTGCCCCGCGGCATCCGTCTCCGAGGCGTGCAGGTGGCCGGTGCGACCGCCGGCCGGATGCCCGGTCTCGGTGAAGAAGCCGGTGACGCTCTCGTAGACCTCGACGACGTCGTGGGTGTCGCCGGCCTGTGTCACCACGATGTCCCCCGCCTGCACGTAGCGCTCGACTCCGTCGGTGAGGATCTTCGCCTTGCCGGCGCCGATGAACCAGATCTCGTGGTCGTCGTGGTGGTGGCGGTCGAAACGGCCGCCCTCGACGGGCACCGCGAAGCGCCCGATGGTGCCGATCTCGCACCACTCGGGACGATTGCCGGGGTGGAGCCAGGTTCCGGGTTCGTAGACGGGCATCCGCGCGCCCGCGCCTATGCCTGCGCCCAGAGCGGGGCGGCGCCGGGCTCGAGGATGCGCGCATCCGGCAGTCCGTCCAGCCCGGTCTCCGCGCCTCCGGGCGTGTAGACCACCACGAGCCGGAGCGGTCGCCAGGTGGTGTTGTAGGTGGAGTGCACGGTGTCTTTCGGGATGTGCAGCGCGTCACCCTCGCGGATGGGGAAGGCGGGGCCGTCGCCGACGGTCTGCTCGCCCTCGCCGGAGACCACGTAGATGACCTCCTCCTCACCGGGGTGCGTGTGCGGGTCGTGCCCCTTGCCCGGGTAGATGATGACCTCGCCGGTGGTGAGCCCGACGCCCTCGTCGAGGTGGGGCGTGACGAGCCACTTGATGGTGCCCCAGTCGAAGGTGCGGGTGGGCACCTCGTCGGGGCGGCGGCCGTTCTGCGCGGTCTTGGTGTCGGTCATGGGATGCTCCTTCGCGATCGGGGGGGGTGGGTTACGAGAACGAGATCGACTTGAAGTCGACCAGCTGCTGGGTGATGGCGCGCTCGGTGGGCAGGCGCTCCACCGAGGAGGCTCCGAAGAAACCGACCACGCCGGTGGTGTGCGACAGGATGTAGGCGGCGTCGGCGGGCTCGGCGATGGGGCCGCCGTGACAGAGCACGATGACGTCGGGGTTCACCGCGACCGCGGCATCCCGCATCTCCTGCACGCGGTGGGCCGACTCCTCGAGCGTCAGCGCGGTCTGCGCGCCGATGGTGCCTGCGGTGGTGAGGCCCATGTGCGGAACCAGGATGTCGGCGCCCGCCTCGGTCATGGCCACGGCCTGCTCGACGTCGAAGACGTAGGGCGAGGTGAGCAGCTCGCGCTCGCGGGCGAGCCGGATCATGTCGATCTCGAGCTCGTAGCTCATGCCCGTCTCCTCGAGGTTCTGCCGGAAGACGCCGTCGATGAGCCCGACGGTCGGAAAGTTCTGCACCCCCGAGAAGCCCATGGCCTTCAACTCGTCGAGGAACCTCTCCATCATCCGGAACGGGTCGGTTCCGTTCACGCCCGCGAGCACCGGGGTGTCGCGCACGATGGGCAGCACCTCGCGGCTCATCTCGACCACCACCTGGTTGGCGTCGCCATAGGCGAGGAGCCCGCTGAGCGAGCCGCGCCCGGCCATGCGGTAGCGGCCCGAGTTGTAGATGATGATGAGGTCGACCCCGCCGGCCTCGGCCGCCTTGGCCGAGATGCCGGTTCCGGCGCCCGCGCCGATCACGGGGCGCCCGGAGGCGACGGTCGAGCGGAGGCGCTCGAGGGCGGTGGTGCGGTCCATGTTCAGAGTCCCTTCGTGGTGGCGGTCGCGGTCTCGACGAGGCCGGCACCGGATGCGCGCCCGGCGATGAGCGCGTGCAGTTCGTCGGCGGCGCGACGGGCGAACTCCTCGTCGTTGATGTGCAGCTCGGTGTCGATCACCGCCACGGCGCTCCCGTCGACCGCGCCGAGCACGGCGTCGAACAGAGCCTGGTCGGCGGCCGCGTCGGCGAACAGCTGCCCCTGGGCGTCGAGGGCCGAGACCCCCGCCCGGGGAACCATCAGCACGGTCGGCGCCGCGGCGGCGGCGAGCTTCGCGCCCACCCGGGCACCGAGCTCGGCGTTCTCGGCTGCGGTCGTGCGCATCAGCGTGACCGTCGGGTTGTGCACGAAGAACAGCCGGCCGGCATGCTCGGCCGGCACGGTCGCCTCGGGCCCGAAGTTCACCATGTCGAGCGCGCCGAGGCTCACCACCTGCGGAACACCGGATGCGCCCGCCGCGGTGAGGCGGTCGGGCCCGGCCGACAGCACTCCGCCCACGAGGTCGTCGGCGAGCTCGGTGGTGGTGAGGTCGAGCACGCCCGCGAGCATGCCGGAGCGGGCGAGGGCCTCGAGCGCCTGGCCGCCGGAACCCGTGGCGTGGAAGACGAGCACCTCGTAGCCGAGCTCGTCGAGCCGGGCGCGGGCCGCATCCACCGCCGGGGTGGTGACGCCGAACATCGAGGCGCCGACGAGCGGGCGGTCGTCGAGGGAGGCGGCGGTCGCCGCTTCGGTGCGCACGCGGTGGGCATCGGCCATCGCGGCGAGGCCGGCGGCCGCGTTGCCCAGAACGGCCCGCGAGATCTGGTTGATGCCCGAGATGTCGACCACGCTGTACATGAGCGCCACGTCGCTCGCGCCCACGTAGGGCGAGACGTCGCCCGAGGCCATCGTCGACACGAGGAGCTTCGGCAGCCCGACGGGCAGCTCGCGAACGGCCCGGGCGGCGATCGAGGAGCCGCCGCTGCCGCCGAGGGCGAGCACGCCGTCGAGGCGGCCCGCGGCGTGCAGGGCGGCGGTGAGCGCCGCCGCCCCCTCTCCCATGGCGGTGACGGCGGCGCCGCGGTCGTCGGCGGCCAGCAGCGCGTCGACCGTGGTTCCCGCGGCCGCCGCGGTGGCGCGCTGATCGAACTCGACCGGGCCCGAGAAGCCGGCGGGCGGGCGGATGCCGGCGTCGATGACCACGACCTCTGCCCCGTGCTCACCGAGACGGTCGGCGATCCACTGGTATTCCGCGCCCTTGGTGTCGAGGGTTCCCACCAGGGCCACCCGCGTGGTGCGAGACATTCGTTCTCCTTCTCGTCGCGGCACTGCGATGCCCGGAAGCGGCCGCGGCGACGCGGTCGCGCCGCCTGCTCCACGACGGCGTGTCAGCGAGCTGCGGCAGGAACATCTTTGTTGACATTTTGAAACGTGTCAACCGCGGCAATACTGGGTACGCTAGCATCCGATTGAAACGTGTCATAGCGTTTTCGAGAGCCACGCCAGACCGCGAAAGGATCGAACAGACCAATGACGGTCACACCACACGCGCCCACCATCGAGCACCACAGGCAGCCCCTCGGCATCGGCGAGTCGCGCCCGCGCCTCTCCTGGAAGACCACAGCGCCGGCCGGCTGGCGCCAGCGCTCGTACGAGGTCGAGGTGGTGCGCACGACGGGCCGGGCGACGGCGTTCGTCGATTCGGGCGAGTCGGTGCTCGTGGAGTGGCCCTTTCTCCCGCTGGTCTCCCGCGAGGCCGCGACCGTGCGCATCCGCGTGGCCGGTGACGACGGCGCCGTCTCGGCGTGGAGCGATCCCACCACCCTCGAAGCGGGCCTGCTCGAGCCCACCGACTGGGTGGCGCAGCCCGTGGGCGGCGCCTGGCCCGAAGCGGCCGAGTCGGACACCCGGCGCCCACCGCTCGTGCGCACCGGCTTCGAGACCCCGGATGCGCCGCTCAGCGCCCGCCTCTACGTGACGGCTCACGGGGTGTACGAGGTGGAGATCAACGGCACCCGCGTGGGCGCCGAGGCGATGGCCCCGGGCTGGACCGTCTACGGCTCGCGCCTGAAGTACCACAGCTACGACGTCACCCACCTCGTGGGCGCCGGGGCGAACGCCATCGGCTCCTGGCTCGGCGACGGCTGGTACCGCGGGCGCCTGGGCTGGTACGGCGGCTTCCACAACCTCTTCGGCAGCGACATCGGCCTCATCGCCCAACTCGAGCTGCGCTACGCCGACGGCTCGATGCAGACGGTGGCGACGGATGCGAGCTGGCGCGCCGCGTTCGGCCCGATCGTGTCGAGCGGCAACTACGACGGCGAGGTCTACGACGCCCGCGACGAGCAGGCCGGCTGGTCGTCGCCCGGCTTCGACGACAGCCGCTGGACGCCGGTGAAGGTCGGCGTGCGCGACCCGGCCACCCTCGTCGCCCCCGTGGGGCCGCCCGTGCGCTGCACCGAGGAGGTCGCACCGGTTCGCGTGCTCACCACGCCGAGCGGCAAGTCGGTGCTCGATTTCGGGCAGAACCTCGTGGGGCGCATCCGGTTCCGGGTCGCCGGCTTCTCAGGCGACACGGTCACCATCTCCACCGCCGAGGTGATGCAGGACGGCGAGCTCTACACCCGCCCGCTGCGCACGGCGAAGTCGACGGATGTCTACACACTGGCCGGCCGCGAGGTCGAGGAATGGGAGCCGCGCTTCACCATCCACGGCTTCCAGTACGCCCAGGTCGACGGCTGGCCCGGCGACCTCGAAGCGGCCGTCGCGCGCGGCGACGTCGTGGCGCGGGTGTACCACACCGACATGCAGCGCACCGGATGGTTCTCCTCCTCCGACCCCCTCGTCGACCAGCTGCACGCCAACGTGGTGTGGGGCATGCGCGGCAACTTCCTCGACATCCCCACCGACTGCCCGCAGCGCGACGAGCGCGTGGGCTGGACGGGCGACATCCAGGTGTTCGCGCCCACCGCCTCCTTTCTCTACGACTGCTCGGGCATGCTGGACTCCTGGCTGCGCGATGTGGCCATCGAGCAGCTGCCCGACGGCACGGTGCCCTGGTACGTGCCCGTCATCCCGGCGCACCGGATGTGGACGCCCATCCAGCCCGGCGCCGTGTGGGGCGACGCGGCGGTGCTCACGCCCTGGGTGCTCTACGAGCGCTTCGGCGACGCCGGCATCCTCGAGCGGCAGTACGAGAGCGCTCGGCGCTGGGTCGACCTCGTCGACCGCCTGGCCGGCGACGACCATCTCTGGAACGAGGGCTTCCAGCTCGGCGACTGGCTCGACCCGGCCGCTCCGCCGCAGGACCCGGCCGATGCCAAGACCGACCGCTACCTGGTGGCCACGGCGTACTTCGCCTGGTCTGCAGAGCATCTGGCGCGCACCGCCGCCGTGCTCGGGCGCGAGGGCGACGCGGCGCACTACGGCGAGCTCGCGCGCGCGGTGAAGGCCGCCTTCGTGCGGGAGTACCTCGTGCCCGACGGGAGCGGGCGGCTCACGAGCGACGCCCAGACCGCCTACGCCCTCGCCATCCGCTTCGAGCTGCTGCCGGAGGCGGAGCGCCAGCTCGCCGGGGCCCGCCTCGCCGAGCTCGTGACCGAGGCGCAGAACCGCATCGCCACGGGCTTCGCCGGCACGCCCGTGGTGTCGGATGCGCTCACCCTCACCGGGCACGACGACAAGGCCTACGAGCTGCTGCTCGAGGAGGAGTGCCCCTCGTGGCTCTACCAGGTCAAGCAGGGGGCGACCACGGTGTGGGAGCGCTGGGACAGCATGCTCCCCGACGGCACCGTGAACCCGGGGACGATGACCTCCTTCAACCACTACGCGCTCGGCGCGGTCGCCGACTGGCTGCACCGCGTGGTGGCCGGGCTCGCCCCCGCCGCCCCCGGCTACCGGCGCGTGGAGTTCGCGCCGCGCCCGGGGGGCGGGCTCACGAGCGCCGCCGCCCGGCACGAGTCGCCCTACGGCCCGGTGTCGATCTCGTGGGCGCTGGCCGACGGCGCGCTCGAGGCCGAGGTGTCGCTGCCCACGGGCACCACGGGCACGGTGCTGCTGCCGGGCTGGGACGCGCCCGTGGACGTGGGGCCGGGAACCCACTCCTTCCGTTCGGCGGGGGTGGTGGAGTCGGCCGGTGCCGGCGGCTCCGAGGAGACCCGGCCTCGCGCCGTGCCTGCGGAGGGCGAGGCAGCACGAGCCTGACCACGATCGCGGTGGGGGTGAGGAGCGCGAACCCGGAGAGAGCCTCCGTCCCGCCGTGCCCGCCCCGTCTCGCGGGGACCATCTGCTCCGCATCCGCCCGGCGGCTCACGCCGGTGGCAGACTGCTGGGAGGACTTCGCCTGAGAGGACGGCACCGTGGCCACCACCGCGCTCACCCGACTCCCCGACGACCTCGAGCGCCTCGCCGCGGCCCCGCTCGAGACGCGCGTGCTCGAGCTCTGGGTCGACCCAGAGCTCGCCTTCCTCCACTTCGCCGCGAGCGCCGAGTACGCCTACTGGCTCGACGCCGGCCCCGCCGCCACCGCGGGCTGGTCGTTCCTCGCGATGCTCGACGGCTGCGCGGACGCCTACACGCTGTTCGGCGATCCCGACCTCGGTTCGGCGACGCTGCAGCATCCGTTCTCCGGCCGCGCCGCCTTCGTGGGCGAGTCGGTGCTGCCGACGCTCGGCCGCACGAGTGTGCGCGGCCGGCGCGAACCCCTCCCCGACGGCGTCGCACTCGGCTGGGCCGGCTGGCTCGGCTACGAGAGCGGCGCCCGCGCGCTCGGCGTGCCGCACGCGGGCGTGGGCGTGCCCGACACGGTGCTGCTGTTCGCTCCGCGGCAGATCGCCTTCGATCACGCGGCCCGGCGCATCCGGATCTCCTGGCTGCGCGGCGCGGACGGGAAGGAGGCGGGCGGGGGCGACGCCGCCGGGCCGGGCCGCGAGACTGCGGAGACCGCGGAGGCGCGCTGGCTGCGAGAGACCGTCGACGCCCTCCGCGCGCTGGCCGGCCGCGAAGCCGCGGACCCGCCGCCCGCCCCCGAGCTCGGGCCGGTGAGCGCCCGGCACCCGGCCGCGGAGTACCGCCGCCTGATCGAGCGCTGCCAGGAGCGCATCACCGCGGGCGATGCCTACCAGCTGTGCCTCACCAACCGCTTCGAGACCACGACGGAGGAGTCGCCCTTCACGGTGTACCGCCGGCTGCGGCGAGCGAACCCGTCGGGCCACGGCGGCCTCGTGGTGGCCGGGGACCGCGCGCTGCTGAGCTCGAGCCCCGAGGTGTTCCTCGACGTGACCGCACGGGGCGAGGTGACCACCCGGCCCATCAAGGGCACGCGGCCCCGCGGGCGCGACCGCGCCGACGACGACCGCCTGCGCGCCGAGCTGCGCGGCGACGAGAAGGAGCTCGCCGAGAACCTGATGATCGTCGACCTCATGCGCAACGACCTCGGGGCGGTGTGCGAGCTGGGTTCGGTGGCGGTGACGTCTCTGTTCGCGGTGGAGGCGCATCCGAACGTCTTCCAGCTCGTGAGCACGGTGGTCGGCCGGCTGCGGCCCGAGTGCGGCACCGGCGAGCTGCTGCGGAGCGCCTTCCCGGCGGGCTCGATGACCGGGGCGCCGAAGGAGTCGGCGATGCGCATCCTGCACGGGCTCGAAGCGGGGCCACGGGGTGCCTACGCCGGGGCCTTCGGCGTTCTCGCGGTCGACGGATCACTGCAGCTCGCCATGACCATCCGCACCATCGTGCTCGACGGCCCGCGGGTGAGCATCGGCTCGGGGGGAGGCATCACGGCCCTCTCCCGAGCCGAACTCGAGATCGACGAGACCCACACGAAGATCGCGCCGCTGCTGCGGGCGCTGGGGGCGCGCCTGGAGGGCGCCGCTCAGGAGTGGTGACGGCAGAGCAGAGGGCAAGCTGACAAATCGTCGGGTTCGGACTAGGGTCGGGCCATGAGGTCCCGCCGCTCACTCCCGACCGCGTTCGCGCTGGTGGCGCTGCTCGCCGCGAGCGCCGCCGGGCTGAGCGGATGCGCGGAGCCGGGAGCGGGCGACGCGCGGCAGGTCGCCGACTGGATCGGCGCGCAGCCGCACGTCGAGAGCGCCGAGTCGTCGGTGTCCACCGATCCCTGGAACCATGGCGTCTCCTTCCTGGTGCGGGTCGATCCGGCGATCTCCGACGAGGAGCTCACGGCCCTCGCCGGCGCGGCAGAGCGGCGGGCCCGGGATGCCGGCTGGGAGCATCCGTCGCTCAACTGGTATCTCGGAGAGAACCAGGCGTTCTCCGAGCTCGGCGGTGACGCGACACTCGCGGTGTTCCTGGGCCTGCGGCACGATCCGCGCTACCTCGCTGTCGGCGCGCGCGGCAACGCACCCTGCGGCACCTTCTACTGCGTGACGCTCGCGAGTTCGGAACCCGCTGTGCTGCTGGGCGCCGTGGAGCACCTGCTCGCGTTGGCCGCCGACGCGGGCGGGGTGCAGTCGAACCTCGAGTTCCGGGCCGTGAGCGCCGACGGGCTGTTCGCCGTGACGGCCGAGCCCGACGCGCCCGCCGACGCGGCGGTGGCGCTCTGGCAGCGGATCGCCGCCGAGGTTCCGCTCGCCGCCGCCGATGCCTGGGTGGTCGAGCCGGTCGGCGAGCTCCCGCCCACGCAGACGCTCGAGATCACGGTCGCCGACTCCGCCGCCGCGAGCACCGCACAAGCGGTCGCCGAGAATGGGGGAGCCGTGACGCTGCGAGTGACGACGCTCGACGGGGCGACAGTTCCCGCCGAGTCTCCCGCCACACGCTGAGCGCATAGGGTCGAGGGGTGACCGAGACCACCGTGCCCGCGGGCGACGCGAACGCTGCGCACGCCGAGGCTCGGCGGCGCAGCGCCGTGGGGGCTGCGACGCAGCTGGGCACCGAGGTGAGCATCAACCTGGGCTCGGCCCTCGCCGGCCTCGTCATCCCGGTGGTGGGCGCGTTCGTGGTGGTGGCCGTGCGGCAGCTCGTCATGGCCGTCGCCGTGCTGCCGTTCTACCGGCCGAAGCGCGCCGAGTTCACCTGGCGGCGGCTCTGGCCGGCGGTGGCGCTCGGGGTCGTCCTCGCCGTGATGAACCTCTCGTTCTACGAGGCCGTGCATCTGCTCGGACTCGGTGTCGCCGCCACCATCGAGTTCCTCGGACCGCTCACACTCGCGCTCGTGAGCTCCCGCCGGCTCCTGGATGCGCTCTGCGCGGTGGCCGCGGGCGCCGGCGTCTTCCTGCTCACCGGCTTCGACGGCACGATCGACGCCTGGGGCATCGCGCTCGCCCTCACGGCGGCGGCCGCCTGGGCCTTCTACATCGTGCTCACGCGCCGGGTGGCGACGCGGCTGCCCGGGCTCGAGGGCCTCACGGTCGCGAGCGTGGTGAGCCTGGTCATCCTGCTGCCGCTCGCCGTCGTGACGCTCGACCTGGCGGCCATCGACGGGCGGGTGCTCGCGCTGCTCGTGGGTGTGGGGGTGCTCTCGTCGGCGTTGCCCTACAGCCTCGACACCGTCATCCTGCGCCGCATCACGCCGCGGCTGTATGCCATCATCACCGCCTTCGGCCCGGTGGTGGCCGCGGTCTTCGGCTGGCTCATCCTGAGCGAGCAGTTCACGACCCTCGAGGTCGTGGCCATCGCGATCGTCTGCCTCGCCGCCGGCACCGCCATCGCCACCCAGCGCCCGGCCGCACCGCCGACTGCTCCGCCGGCTCCGTTTCCGAGGGAATGAGATTCGTTGGCGAGCGCCTTCGCGCAGCGCTGTAGGGTTTCGCCATGCCCTCCGTGATCGGCGCCGAACGGCGCGAGCGCCTGCTCGCGCGGCTCGACGCGCACGGCGTGATCCGGCTCGACGACGCCGCGGCCGAGCTCGGCGTCTCCACCATGACCGTGCGGCGCGACCTCGAGTCGCTCGAGCTCGAGGGCGTCGTGGTGCGCGTGCGGGGAGGCGCGGTGGCCACCGTGAAGGCGCGGTCGTTCACCGAACGGCAAGGCGTCGACGACGCCGCGAAGACCGAGATCGCCCGCAAGGCGCTCGATCTGGTGCCGGCGAGCGGGTCGATCGCGGTCGACGCCTCGTCGACCTCCGGCCACCTGCTCGCCCAGCTGCGCGCCGGCTCGGCCGCGGCCACCGACCTCGTGATCGCCACGAACTCGGCCCACAATCATGCCCGCGCTCGCACACTGCGCAACACTCGAGCGATCCTGCTCGGCGGCGAGCTCGAGCCGCGCACCGAGAGCTTCGTGGGGCCGATCGCCTGCGCCGCCGCCGCGATGCTCAACTACGACCGCTTCTTCACCTCGGCCTCCGCGGCCGACGGCGAGCGCGGCACGAGCGAGGCGATCATCGAGGAGGCCCAGGTGAAGCGCGAGCTCGTGCGGGCCGCCCGCGAGACCGTGCTGCTCATCAACTCCACGAAGCTCGATCGCCGCGCGATGTCGGCGGGCATCCCCTGGAGCGACATCTCCATCGTCATCACCGAGCTCGACCCGCGCGACCCGCGCCTCGACGCCCTGCGCCCCCTCGTCGAGCTCCGCTGACCGGCCACTCCCCCAGCCCACCATCCCGGCCTCGTCACTTTCGGCGCGATAGTCCCCACCTTTCGAGCCGAAAGTGACGAGGCCGGGTGGGTTGCATGAACAACGCGAGGGAGGCGTTGACGGGCGGACGGCGGGCTGTTATGTTTTGTGAAGTTCACACGCGTTCACACGTGCGCGTCCTCATGACTTCCGATGGAGCATCCATGACCTCCCCCGCCGCTGCAGAGCTCATCGCCCGGTCGAACCGCCTCGGCGCCGACCCCAAGAACACCAACTACGCCGGCGGCAACACCTCCGCCAAGGGCTTCGAGACCGACCCCGTCACCGGCGAGGACGTCGAACTGATGTGGGTGAAGGGCTCCGGCGGAGACCTCGGCACCCTGAAGGAGTCCGGCCTCGCCGTGCTGCGGGTCGATCGCCTCCGCTCGCTGGTGAACGTCTACCCGGGCGTCGACCGCGAGGACGAGATGGTCGCCGCCTTCGACCACACGCTCTTCGGCAAGGGCGGCGCGGCCCCCAGCATCGACACCGCCATGCACGGCCTCGTCGACGCGAACCACGTCGACCACCTGCACCCCGACTCCGGCATCGCCATCGCCACCGCCGCCGACGGCGAAGAGCTCACGAAGAAGGTCTTCGGCGACAAGGTCGTCTGGGTGCCGTGGCGCCGCCCCGGCTTCCAGCTCGGACTCGACATCGCCGAGATCAAGCGCCAGAACCCGGATGCGATCGGCACCATCCTGGGCGGCCACGGCATCACCGCGTGGGGCGACACCAGCGAGGAGGCCGAGGCCAACTCGCTCTGGATCATCGACACCGCCGCCGCCTACATCGCCGCCAACGGCAAGGCCGAGCCCTTCGGCCCCGCGCTCGACGGCTTCGGCCCCCTCGACGCCGCGGAGCGCCGCGCCAAGGCCGCCGCCCTCGCCCCCACCATCCGCGGGCTCGCCTCCACCGACAAGGCCCAGGTCGGCTCCTTCACCGACGCCGAGGTCGTGCTCGACTTCCTCGCGAGCTCCGAGCACCCCCGCCTCGCCGCCCTCGGCACCAGCTGCCCCGACCACTTCCTGCGCACCAAGGTGAAGCCGCTCGTGCTCGACCTGCCGGCCGACGCCTCCGTCGAGGACTCCATCGCCCGCCTCAAGGAGCTGCACGAGGAGTACCGCGCCGACTACCAGGCCTACTACGACCGCAACGCCGTCGCCGACTCCCCCGCGATCCGCGGAGCCGACCCGGCGATCGTGCTCATCCCGGGCGTCGGCATGTTCAGCTACGGCGCGAACAAGCAGACCGCCCGCGTGGCCGGCGAGTTCTACATCAACGCCATCAACGTGATGCGCGGCGCCGAGGCCCTGAGCAGCTACGCGCCGATCGACGAGTCGGAAAAGTTCCGCATCGAGTACTGGGCCCTCGAGGAGGCGAAGCTCCAGCGTCTGCCGAAGCCCAAGTCGCACGCGACGCGCGTCGCGCTGGTGACGGGCGCCGCATCCGGAATCGGCAAGGCCATCGCCACCCGCCTCGCCGCGGAGGGTGCCTGCGTGGTGATCGCCGACCTCGATCTCGAGAAGGCGCAGGCCGCCGCGGCCGAGCTGGGCGGCACGGATGTCGCCATCGGCGTGCAGGCGAACGTCACGAGCGAGGCCGACATCCGTGCCGGCATCGAGGCGGCGCTGCTGCAGTTCGGCGGGCTCGACCTCGTGGTGAACAACGCGGGCCTGTCGATCTCGAAGCCCCTGCTCGAGACCACCGAAGCCGACTGGGACCTGCAGCACGACGTGATGGCCAAGGGCTCGTTCCTCGTGTCGAAGGCCGCCGCGAAGGTGCTCATCGAGCAGGAGATGGGCGGCGACATCATCTACATCTCGTCGAAGAACTCGGTGTTCGCCGGCCCCAACAACATCGCCTACTCCGCCACCAAGGCCGACCAGGCGCACCAGGTTCGGCTGCTCGCCGCCGAGCTCGGCGAGTACGGCGTGAAGGTCAACGGCATCAACCCCGACGGCGTCGTGCGCGGATCGGGCATCTTCTCCAGCGGCTGGGGAGCGAAGCGCGCCGCGGTCTACGGCGTGCCCGAGGAGGAGCTGGGCGCCTACTACGCGCAGCGCACCCTGCTGAAGCGCGAGGTGCTCCCCGACCACGTGGCCAACGCGGTCGCGGTGCTCACGGGCAGCGACCTCACCCACACGACGGGGCTGCACATCCCGGTCGACGCCGGCGTCGCCGCCGCCTTCCTCCGTTAGGCTGCCCGCATGACTGCAGCGGTCGCCGCCGTCGACCTCGGCGCCACCAGCGGGCGCGTGATGCTCGGCTACGTGGGGCACGACGAGCTCCGGCTCGTGCCGGTGGCGCGCTTTCCGAACAACCCCGTGCGCATCCTCGACGGCCTGCACTGGAACATCCTCGAGCTCTACCGCAACGTGGTCGTGGGGCTGGCCTCCGCGGTGCGCGAGGAGCCCGACATCCGCAGCATCGCGGTGGACTCCTGGGCGGTCGACTACGCCCTGATGCGCGACGGCCGGATGCTCGGAAACCCCTACCACTACCGCGACGAGCGCACGGCGGCAGGCGTCGACGCCACCCACACCCTCGTGGGTCCGGCCGAGCTCTACGCGGCGAACGGGCTGCAGTTCCTGCCGTTCAACACGCTCTACCAGTTCGCCGCCGACCAGCTCGCCGGTTCGCTGCAGCAGGCGCAGACCGCGCTGCTCGTTCCCGACCTGATCGACTACTGGCTCACCGGAGCGGCGCGCGCCGAGAAGACGAACGCCTCCACCACAGGGCTCCTGAACGTGAGCACCGGGCAGTGGGACTCGGCGCTGATCGAGCGGCTGGGGCTGCCCCGCGGCATCCTGCCCGAGCTCGTCGAGCCGGGGTCGACGGTGGGCACGCTGCTGCCCTCGGTCGCCGCCGAGATCGGCGCGAGCTCGGCGCTGCCGGTGAGCGCGGTGGGCTCGCACGACACGGCCTCCGCCGTGGTGGCCGTGCCGGCCGCAGGCGAGGACTTCGCCTACATCTCGAGCGGAACCTGGTCGCTCGTGGGCGTCGAGCTCGAGCATCCGGTGGTCTCCGAGGCCGGCCGCGCGGCCAACTTCACGAATGAAGGCGGAGTCGACGGGCGCATCCGGTATCTGAAGAACGTGTCGGGACTGTGGCTCCTGAGCGAGTCGGTGCGCACCTGGGAGCGCACGGGCGAGCAGATCGACCTGCCCACGCTCATCTCGGCCGCCGCCGCGGTCCCGACGCCGGTGCCCGTGTTCGACGCGGGCGACCCCGTCTTCACGGCACCCGGCGACATGCCGGGGCGCATCGCCGAGTGGTGCACCGCCCACGGCCGGCCGGCGCCGCAGAGCCGGGCCGAGTTCGTGCGCTCGATTCTCGAGAGCCTCGCGGATGCGTATGCGCTCGCTCTCGAGCAGGCCTCCGAGCTCTCGGGCAAGCAGATCGGCGTGGTGCACGTGGTGGGCGGCGGTTCGCAGAACGCGCTGCTCTGCCAGCTCACGGCCGACCGCACCGGCCGGCCGGTGCTCGCCGGGCCGGTGGAGGCCACCGCCGTGGGCAACGTGCTCGTGCAGGCGCGGGCGCAGGGACTCGTGGGCGTGGGCGGCTCGGCGTCGCTCGAGGCTCTGCGGGCGATCGTGGCGAAGACCTTCGCCCCCGCGCGCTACGAGCCGGCGACGCGGGGGCGCTGAGCCACTGAGGCCCACTCCGGCAGGGCCTCGCGTGCTCTCAACGGGCATCCAGCTTCAATCCGGGCGCATCGTGTCAGAATGGCGAGGCGAGGCGCGTTTGACGGATGCGGCAGAAGGTGCGAGCCAGGAGAACAATGGGACGCGAACTGAACATCATCAGTTACAACCTCCGCAAGCACCACGCCAGCGGGGAACTGCGCGACCTCGCGCGGCTCTACGACGTCGACGTGTTCTGCCTGCAGGAGTGCGACACCGAGGACATGCCCGAGCGCATCGACCACCTCGTGCTCGCCGACTCGACCAAGACGAACCGGCTGGGGCTCGCCCTCTACTACCGCGACGACCGCTTCGACCTCGTCAACACCCGCGTGTTCGCTCTGCGCAAGTCGATGCACGACCGCGTGATGGCGCCGGCGCACGAGCGCCTGCTGGCGGCGAAGCTCTTCGACAAGGAGCTCGACAAGGAGATCCTGGTGGGCTCGTTCCACGCGGCGCCGCTCACCGCCACGAATTCCCTGCGGCGCAAGCAGATCGCGGCGGCCCACAGCGCCCTGCGCATCATGGGGCCCGGGCTGCCCACCGTGATGGTCGGCGACTACAACTACCCCTGGTTCCGGGCGAACCTCTCGGAGCGCATGGAGGAGTCCGGCTACCTGCTCTCGTTCAGCGACAAGCCCACCTACGCCCGCTACAAGTACTTCAAGGGGCACTTCGACTTCGTGACCTCGGCGCACACGCGCATCGCCTCGATCGACACGCTCCCCCAGGGCGAGAGCGACCACCTGCCGATCCTCGTGCGCGCGGGCGTGGAGGACTAAGACGCCAGGAGGGCGACGGTCACGACGATCGTGACGACGAGGACTGCGGTCGCGGCGCCGAACAGCCGCCGGACGACCCACTGATGGCCTCGCAGGAAGAGATGGACCGGGGCAAGGATCGTGACGGCGTCGCCTCTCGCCACCGTGTCCGCCGAGATCTCCGCCCAGGCACGTCACGAAATGCCGGAGTCCGCATCCCTTAAGGCGAGCGGCATCCGCCGCGCCCGAAGGACGACCATGGACGCCGACCCAACGTTCCACACCTGCAGCCCCGAACACCCCCGCCTTCTCGCGGACCTCATCGCGGCGGGAGTCGCGGCGACGACCACGCTCGCCGCGATCGTCACGACCTTCGCAACGGTCGGCGTGCGATGAAGGATCTCGCAGCTCGCTCCGACGTCGAACTCGTGCGCGCGACTCGCACCGGCGACCGGGATGCGTTCGCCGTGCTCTGGCAGCGCCACTCCCACGCCGCCGCGACGCTCGCCCGCTCGTACACGCACTACGACACCGACGACGTCGTGGCGGAGGCCTTCACGCTCGTCTACACGGCGATCCGCAAAGGGGGCGGACCGACCACAGCCTTCCGGCCCTACCTGTTCACGACGCTCCGCAACGTCGCCGCGGGCTGGGGGCGCGCAGACCACACCCTCAACGTCGAGGACATCGACGCCCTCAGCGAAACGCCCGCCGAGGAGGACACCCTCGATGGGCTCGACCGGTCTCTCACCGTGACCGCGTTCAGGGCGCTGCCCACCCGCTGGCAGGAGGTGCTCTGGTACATGGATGTGGAGTCCCTGGCCCCGCGCCAGGTCGGCCCACTGCTCGGCATGAAGCCCAACGCCGTCTCGGC
>SCNI01000055.1 GCA_005502775.1 Microbacteriaceae bacterium 3FA27C10 | reverse complement strand
GCCCCACCCCACCCCAGCCGTCGAAAATACGTCCAAAACCGCGATCTTGGACGTATTTGTGACGGCTCGGCGAGGTGGGGGCTCGCGAAAGACCCTCAGCCCGGGGTGGGGAGGGCTCCCGCGAGGAGGCGGCCGCGGCTGACCACGGCCACGATGTTCTCGGCGACGAGGTCGCCGAGCTCGTCCCAGGGGCGGCCGCGCACCACCACGAAGTCTGCCGCGTAGCCGGGAGCGACGCGGCCGAGGCGTGCGCCGAGGCCGAGGCTGTCGGCCGCGTCGGAGGTCGCAGACACCAGCGCGCGCTCCGAGCTCCAGTCGAACGCGGTCTTCATGGCCTGCAGCTCGTCGAGCTGGCCGCCGTGGCACACGAAGCGACCGTTGGCATCCGTGCCCAGCACGAAGCGCACGCCCGCGCGCGCCGCCGCGAGGAAGGCGGGGTCACGTCCGGCCACCACGTCGCGTGCCTTGTCGCTGGCCTCCTCGCGGATGCCGCCTCCGCCGGCCGCGACGATGTCATTGATCAGCAGGGTCGGGCTCACCGGCATGTTCGCGGCCACGAGGGCGTCGAACTGCTCGGGCGTGACGCCCGTGGCGTGCTCGATGGAGTCGACGCCCTCCTCGAGCGCGATCGTGATGCCCTCGGCGGTGTGCGAGTGCGCGGCCACGAGCATCCGCAGCGCGTGCGCCTCGTCGACGGTGGCGGCGATCTCGGCGCGGGTGTGATTGCGCCAGCCCACGTGGTCGCCCATCGAGAAGATGCCGCCCGAGGTGTAGATCTTGATGCCCGTCGCGCCCTCGCGGGCCCACTGGCGCACGAGGCGACGGCACTCGTCGGGCGAGTCGGCCACCGGCGGGCGGTCGCGGAAGCGCGGCGGGGTGAAGAGGTCGCCGTGCCCGGCGGTCATGCCGACCGGGCCGCTGGAGAGCAGCCGCGGGCCCTCGAGAACTCCCTGGTCGAAGGCGCGGCCGACCGCGATCTGGATGGGCGAGGCCGCCAGGTCGCGCATGGTCGTGACTCCGAAGGCGGCGAACTTGCGGGCGTGCGCGGCGACGTGCAGCGCCTTCTCCTCGGGCGGGGTGACGAGCGGCCAGGCATCGCCCGGTCCTGCGCCGTCGAGCACGCTCGTGTCGAGGTGCACGTGGGTGTCGACGAGACCGGGGATGACGGAGAGGCCCGGGAAGCGGTCGTCGGCGCCGGTGGTCCCCACGATGTCGTCCCCCGACCATTCCAGGCGGGTGGGCCCGATGAGCTCGGTGCCGTTCCAGACGGTGATGCCGTCGAGCGTCTCGGTCATGATGCTCCCTGCTGCTCGGAGGTGGAGGTGGGGCCGGCGGCCTCGCCGAGGGCCGCATCCGTCGCGCCGATGGCGCCGAGGTGCGCGTCGATCTCGTCGACCGACCGCTCCACCACGAAGGCGATGATGGTCTCCCCCTTGGCCGCCGTGGCAGGCCGGGGGTCGCCGAACACACCGCTCGGCGAGAGCGTGTCGAAGCGGATGGGCCGGCGCCCGAAATCGGCCGGCAGCTCGGGGTAGCTCGCCTCGTAGCGATCGGGATGCACGAGGGAGGGTTCGAGGGCGAGCACCATCGAGGTCTCCAGCTCGTCGGCGTGGCAGAGGCCGGGGGCGGCCCAGGGGCTCTCCTTCACGGCGTCGCCGACCTCCACCAGGCCCGGATAGTCGAGCACGAAGACGTCGAAGCCGCCGATCGACATCTCCCGGGCCGCGGCGTGCACGGGCGCCCGGTTGCCGAAGTCGCCGTTCACGATGACGAGGGTCGTCACACCGAACGACTGGGCGGAGGCTCCGATGTCGCGGCAGATCGCGCTGACGGTCGAGGCCGAGAGCGAGATGGTGCCCGGGAAGCGCCCGTTGTCCCAGGTCTCGCCGTAGGGCACCGCGGGCAGCAGCAGGCCGGAGTAGTGCTCGGCGAGCGCCTCGGCCACCCCCACGCACTGGATGGTGTCGGTCGACAGCGGCAGGTGCGGCCCGTGCTGTTCGAGCGCCCCGAAGGGCAGGAAGGCCAGGGTGTTCCCGGCGGCGACATGGTCGCGCACGTCAGTCCAGCTGGCGGCGGCGAGATCGAGCTTCGGCATCCCCTCACGATAAACCCCGCGGCCCGGCCGAGCCGACGCGCCGCCGCGGCCCGGTCCTCAGCGAAGCGGAACGGGAACGTCGACCCCACCTTCGACGGTGAGGCGGTCCCCCACCTTCAGCAGTGTCGGGGCGGCGACGAAACCACCCGCGAACAGGGCTTCTCCCTGACGGAACCGAGGCGACCGCTCGAGCATCGCGCGCGGCGCGAACCCGAACACGTCGGCCAGCTCCGCGAGGTCCAGCGGCGAGCTCATCCGCATCAGGGCCAGGTTGTCGCACTGCGAGATGATGTTCGGGTGCACTTTCGACGGTCGCTGCGTGGAGAGCAGCAGCCAGAGCCCGAACTTGCGCCCCTCCGCCGCGATCTGGATGATGCGCTCGCGCACGGCCACGTGCAGCGGGGAGTCGGTGTCCGGTGAGCAGAGGTTGTGCGCCTCGTCGATCACGATGAGCATCGGCCGGCGCGATTCGCGCTTGGCCCAGAGATCGTCGAGCACCGCCATCGCCACCACGAGGGATTCGTCGGCGTAGCCGAACCCGCCGAGGTCGAGCACCGTGGCGTCGGGCCGTTCGTCGAGGATCTCGGTGACGGCCTCGTGCTCCCCCGCCCAGATGTCCCAGTCGAGCACCCGCAGATTCTCCACGCGGTCGGCCAGTGCGAGGGAGGCGGCGGTGCCGAGGGAGCGCAACCGAGGGATGATCTCGTCGGCGTCCGCGCTCCCCGATTCCAGGTCGAGGTGCATGAACGCGTTGTACTCGGCGCGATCGGTCAGCGGGTCGAGGCGGAGAACGGCGGCCTTGCCCCGCATCGCCAGGGTGACGAAGCGCACGCGGAGCGCATCCGGAGCCGCGGAAGCCGGGCGCAGGATGCGGATGTCACGCTCCTGGAGCGCCTCCTGATGGGCGGCTGCCGGGGAGCCCGCGGGCAGCCGGCGCTGCTCGCGCAGCCTCACGAAGTCGGCATTGGGGTCGAAGATCACCATCGGCAGGCTCGTGTTCACGAGCAGCTGCTCGAGCACCACACCGAGGGCGTAGGTCTTGCCGGAGCCGCTCTGGCCGCACCAGAAGGTGTGGCGGTTGAATCGGTGGGCGAGCAGCCGGGCACCGACGCCCTCGTCGCCGAGCAGGGTGCCGATCTGCAGTCCCGAACCCGGGTCGCCGTGCACGAGTTCGACGGCGCGTTCGCCGGCCCGCGCCACCGCAGCCTCGGGGAAGGCGTGCGAGCGCCGGGCGTCGAGAGCGTCGCGCCCCAGTTCGCCGAGGATCGTGCCCGTGCCCGTGAGTCGCCCCTCGGCGGAGACACCGAGTTCGTCGATCTGGCCCACCTGTGCACCGCCCGCGTCGGTGCACACCACGAGGCCGCCGACCTCGAAACCCGCATCTGCCGGGGCGTCGAGCAGAAAGGCCCGGCCGTCGAGCGACGACGCGGATGCCGCCGCCGTCACGGCGTGACGATGGCGAAGTCGGGGTCGCCGGCTTCGAGCACCGAGAGCAGCTTCTGCAGAGCGGAGGCGTCGCCCGTGATCTCGAGGCCGGGACTCGTGAGGTCTCCCCCGGCGATCGCGATGAGGCGGAGCTTGCTGAGCGTGAGGGTGACGTCGGCTCCGGCCGAGGGTTCGGCGACACGGGAGATGAGCACGCCGTTGCGCAGCGTCACACGGTACGAGACGTCCAGATCGGTGAGCACCACGTCGAGTCTCAGATCGAGGTCCCAGGCGGCCGGGCCGTTCACGCGGAGAGCCAGCGAGTCGAACAGCTGCGCGGGGCTCAGCTGCGCCACCACGGCCGGCGCCGAGGCGGAGACCGGGGTGCCGAACCCGCCGTTCCGGAGCTCGGTGGCGCCGGAGAGGAAGAAGTCGCGCCAGGTTCCGTTCTCGCTGCCGTAGGCGAGCTGCTCGAGCGTGTCCGCCTGCAGCTCCCGCGCCGGCTGATGGGTCTCGTCGGAGAAGATCGCGTAGTCGAGCAGGGTGGCTGCCCAGCGGAAGTCGCCCGCGTCGAAGGCCTCGTGCGCGAGGGCGACCACCTGGTCGATCCCGCCCATCGCCGCCACGTGGCGCCGGGAGCTCTCGACCGGCGGATGCGGCCACAGCCGCGCCGGGTTGCCGTCGAACCAGCCCATGTAGCGCTGGTAGATCGCCTTCACGTTGTGACTCACCGAGCCGTAGTAGCCGTGGGTGCTCCAGGCGGCCTCGAGCGCCGGCGGCAGCTCGATCAGCTCGGCGATCTCGGCTCCGTTGTAGCCCTTGTTGAGCAGACGGAGGGTCTGGTCGTGCAGATAGGCGTAGAGATCGCGCTGGTTCGAGAGGAACTCCACGACGTTCTCCTGACCCCAGGTCGGCCAGTGGTGCGAGGCGAAGGCGACGTCGGTCCTGCCGCCGAAGGTGTCGATCGCCTCGGTGAGGTAGCCGCTCCAGACATGCGGGTCGCGCACCAGGGCACCACGCAGGGTCAGCAGGTTGTGCAGGGTGTGGGTGGCGTTCTCGGCCATGCAGAGCGCCCGGAACCGCGGAAAGTAGAAGTGCATCTCCGCGGGGGCCTCGGTACCGGGCGCCATCTGGAACTCGATCTCCACGCCGTCGAGCACATGGCGCTCCCCGGTGGCCGAGATGAGCAGGTTCGGCACCACGATCCCCACCTCGCCCATCGAGGTCGTCTGCCCGAGCCCGGCCCCGACCTGTCCCTGCGGCCCGCGCTCCAGCGCGGCTCCGTACATGTAGGCGGCGCGCCGGCTCATGGCGGTTCCGGCGTAGACGTTCTCCGCGATCGCGTGCTCCAGGAAGCCCTCGGGGGCGATGACCGCCACGGCGCCCGAGGCGGCATCCTCCGGCGAGACCACCGCGAACACCCCGCCGAAGTGGTCGATGTGGCTGTGTGTGAAGATCACGGCCACGACGGGCCGTGTGCCGCGATGCTCGGAGTAGAGGGCGAACGCGGCCGCCGCGGTCTCGGTGGAGATGAGCGGATCGATCACGATGACCCCGGTGTCGCCCTCGACGAAGGTGACGTTCGAGAGATCGAGGCCGCGCACCTGGTAGATGCCCTCGGTGACCTCGAACAGACCCTGCTTCGCCACGAGGGTGGACTGTCGCCACAGACCGGGATGGACCGTCGTCGGGGCGGCGCCCTCGAGGAAGGCGTAGGCGTCCGCATCCCACACCGTCGATCCGTCGGCGGCGGTGATGAGTCCGGGCTCCAGGGCGGCGATGAAGCCGCGGTCGGCGTTCTCGAAGTCGGCGGTGTCGTCGAACGGGAGAGCGGCACTGAGCGCGGCGTGCGCTGCTTCGATGACCGGCGTCGCCGGCTTGTTCTCCTGGGGCGTCATTTCTGGACTCTACTCCGGGCGCTTCTTCTCGTATACACCCGGAACGGGGATGGTTCGCACCGGCAGTCGTGCTGCCGGAACCGGACCGTTATGGTTGGTCCACCGACCCGGATCGGTACTCCCGGATCAGTGGCCCACACTCAGCGACGCGCGGGGAGACACCATGGCCGACGGCAGCACGAGACCTCCCCCCGAAGGAGAGCCCGGGAGCGCACCCCGGCCGGGATCCCGCTTCCCGCGCGCCACCGTCATCCTGCTCGGCCTCGCCTCCGCGGTCGTCATCTCCGCCGGCATCAGCGGTATCCGCGACATCCTCGCCCCGGTGCTCCTCACGCTCGTGCTCACCATCTGCGCCTCCCCCGTCGGAGCGGCACTGGAGAAGCGCGGGGTGCCGCGCGCCATCGCGACGGGCTCGGTCATCCTCGTGGTGTTCGGGCTGCTCGCGGGCTTCACTTACACGCTCGTCATCGCCTTCGCGCAGTTCGCCACGATGCTGCCCGACTACGCCGATCAGCTCACCGCCGCCGGCGCGGCCATCAGCTCCTGGCTGCAGAGCATCGGCATCGACGCCGCCCAGGTGCAGTCGGTGCGCCAGAGCTTCGACCCGAGCAGCATCCTCGCCTTCTTCGGCGGGCTCCTCGGCAGCGTCTTCGGCATCACCGGGGCACTCGTGATCGTGCTCACCATGCTCATCCTGATGTCCGCCGACGCCGTCTACGTGCCCACGATCCTGCGCCAGCTGGGGCGCCGCCGGCCCTCCCTCGCCACGGCACTGCACGACTACGCCTCCGGCGTGCGCAAGTACATGGTGGTCACGACGCTGCTCGGCGTGGTGCAGGGCCTGCTCAACACGCTCGCGCTGTTCATTCTCGGCGTGCCCGCCGCACTGCTCTGGGGCCTGCTCGCGTTCCTCTGCAGCTTCATCCCGAACGTCGGCTACTTCTTCGCCATCATCCCGCCGATCATCTTCGGTTTCCTCGTGGGCGGCTGGCCGACGGCTCTCGCGGTCGTGGTGGTCTACGGCATCATCAACGCGGTCGTGCAGTCTGTCGTTCAGCCGCGGGTGGTGGGCAACGCGGTGTCGCTCAGCCAGACCCTCACCTTCTTCTCCGTGCTGTTCTGGGCCGTGCTGATCGGGCCGATCGGCGCCATCCTCGCCATTCCGCTCACGCTCCTCGTGCGCACGATCCTGATCGACTCCGATCCCGACGCACAGTGGATCCGCCCCGCCATCGGCGACACGAGCGAGACGCGCACCATCATGCGCGGCGACGACGCCGTGGCCAAGAGCGAGCGGATGGCGGCCCGCCAGGCGAAGAAGGCCCGCAAGGCCGGGTGACGCGATCGCCCGTGACACCGGGCGTGCGGACCGTGTCTAGGCTGGCAGTCATGGCCACAGTCATCCTCGTGCGGCACGGCCGCACCACCGCGAACGCCGGCGGGGTGCTCGCCGGACGCACAGCGGGGGTCGGGCTCGACGACACCGGGCGTGCCCAGGCTTTGCGTGCCGCCGGACGCCTGGCCGCCGTGCCGCTCGTCGCGGTGGTCTCCAGCCCGCTCGAGCGCTGCCGGCAGACGGCCGAGATCCTCCTCGCGGAGCAGACCGGCTCACCCGCGACCCCGGTCGAGGAGGCCATCACCGAGTGCGACTACGGGCAGTGGCAGGGCCGCACCCTCGCCGAGCTCGCCACGGAGCCGCTCTGGTCGGTCGTGCAGTCGCAGCCCTCCGCCGCCGTCTTCCCGGGCGGGGAGTCGATGGCGGCGATGCAGGCCCGCTCGGTGGCGGCCATCCGCCGGCTCGACGCTGCCTTCGAGGCCGAGCACGGCCCCGGCGCCGTCTGGGCCGCCGTGAGCCACGGCGACATCATCAAGTCGGTGCTCGCCGACGCCCTCGGCATGCACCTCGACCTGTTCCAGCGCATCAGCGTGGGCCCGGCATCGATCTCGATCGTGCACTACGGCGCCACCCGCCCCGACGTGCTCGCCACGAACACCGACTCGGGAGACCTCTCCTGGCTCGGTGCCACCGCCTCCGCCGAACCGACGGTCGGAGGCGGAGACACCCCGCAGCCGGCGCCGGGTTCGCGCTCCTAAAATAACCCCATGTCCACTCTCGTCCACAGCTTCGACTGGCCCGACCGTATCGTGGTCGGAACCGTCGGCGTCCCCGGTTCGCGCACCTTCTACCTGCAGGTGCGCGCCGGCGCCCGCCTGCTGAGCACGGCGCTCGAGAAGGAGCAGTCCGCGGTGCTCGCCGAGAAGATCGACGAGATCCTCGACGAGCTGATGGTCAACGACGGCAACCCGCACAGCGTGCCCACCGACACCCCCATCGAGCTCGTCGACAACGAGCCGCTCGACCAGCCGGTCGACGAGCAGTTCCGCACCGGCGCCCTCGGTCTGGGCTGGGACCCGACCACCGCGCAGGTGGTGATCGAGGCCTACCCCCTCGTCCTCGTCGACGAGGAGGACGAGGACGCCCTCGACGAGACCGCGACCGAGCCGGAGGAGATGCTCGTGGTGCGGATGCCCGTGGGCACCGCCCGCGCCTTCGCCAAGCGCACGCGCGAGGTCGTGGGTGCCGGGCGGCCCCTGTGCCCACTCTGCGGAACGCCGATCGACCCCGACGGCCACGTCTGCCCGGTCGCCGGCGACCTCTGATGCCGTCCGCGCGATGGTGACCGGGGCCGCACTACCGCTCGGCGAGCTGGAGCTCGTCGGGCGCATCACCACGGCCTCCAACGCCACCTTCCTCGCCACCATCGACGGCACGGCGGTGGTCTACAAGCCGATGGCGGGCGAACAACCGCTCTGGGACTTCCCCGACGGGATGCTCGCCCACCGCGAGGTCGCGGCCTACCTCGTCTCCGAGGCCTTCGGCTGGAACGTCGTGCCCCGCACCTGGCTCCGCGACGGCCCCCTGGGCGAGGGCATGGTGCAGCTCTGGCAGGAGTCCGACGAGGAGCAGGAGACCGTCGACCTCGTCGCCCCCGACGCGGTTCCGGATGCCGGCTGGCGCCACGTCTTCGAGGGCAGTGACGACGACGACCGACCGGTGACCCTCATCCACGAGGACTCGGAGGCGCTCCGCCGCATGGCCGTGTTCGACGCGGTCGTCAACAACGCCGACCGCAAGGGCGGCCACATCCTCGCGATGCCGGGCGGCCACCGCTACGGGGTCGACCACGGCCTCACCTTCCACGCCGAGCCGAAGCTCCGCACGGTGCTCTGGGGCTGGCTCGGCGAGGAACTCACCGGCGAGGAGCTGGCCGGGGTGGCCCGGGTGCGCGACGGTCTCGCGGGGACGCTCGGCGCATCCTTGGCGCCGCTGCTCACCACTTTCGAGCTCGAGGTGCTCGGCGAGCGCTGCGAGCGCCTGCTCCGCGCACCCGTCTTCCCCGCGCCCGAAGGCTTCATGCCCGCGGTGCCGTGGCCGCTGTTCTGAGGGCCCGCCTCACACGGTGATCGGGGCGAAGCCGGCCGCGACCAGTTCCACCTGACGCGCGCCGCCGCCCTCGAAGTCGGTCTGGGTCAGATCGATCACGAGCGGCTGCGGGTTCGACTGGAGCCGCACGATGTAGCGCCCGGCCGACAGGCTCGCGATGCTCGACCACTTGGTCTGGTCGTCCTGCTCGACACCGGCGGCGTTCGTGCCCGTCATCATGCCGACCGGGATGTCGAAGTTGTTCAGTGCGTGCAGGCAGAGCTGCTCGAGCGCGTCGCTGTCGGCGGCGGGCTGCATGGTCATCACGTACGCCGCGGCGCGCAGGAAGCGGGCCGCGCTGCCCGAGTCGCCCGGAAGCCCGACGAAGCCCTGCCCCTGCGAGAGCGGGGCGAAGCTCACCCCGCGGATCTCGACCGGGGCGGGGTTGGCGGCGTGCAGCTGTGGGAGGTAGTTGCGCACGTTGTCGTAGTGCCAGTCGAGGTAGGGCGCATTGGTGGCGACGCCCAAGGGGTTGTCGAGGTGCCGCTGCGCGGCGTCCTCGAACTCGACGACGCCGCTGGCCCCGCTCGCGTCGTGCAGCACGACGTGCAGCGGCGGGACGCCCTGGATGAGCGGGTTCTCCGGCCCCCAGACCGTGACCTCGGCGAGCAGCGCGAAGGCCTCCTGCACGCTGGCGGCCTGGGTGAGCAGGTAGGCCACCGCGTCGAGAGCCGCGAGATTGAGGGAGGCATCGGCATCCGGCTCCTGGTAGGAGGCGAAGCCGGGCATGTAGAGCACGCCGACATAGAGGCCCTTCTCGTTCATGCCGTCGGTCAGCCATTGCGGGTCGCCGACCGCATCCATACCGACCGCGCCGTAGCGGGCGGTCCAGCTCACGCCGGGGCCGCTCGGCGACTGAGACTCGAGCGCCAGCCCGCGGGGAAGCACGGTGAGCTTCGCGCCGAGCATGTCGGGGAACTCCATCGTGCGCCCGACCGCCACCGATCCGTCGCTGGCCCGTAGCTGGAAACTCGTGCACATAGAGCTCTCTCCGTTCCGCGGCGTCGTCGCGCGCGATGAGGGGAGCGTATCGCAGGCGGGCGCCCGCCCGCGCGCCTCAGTACCAGCCGCGCCCGAACATCCCGCCGAAGTCGTCTCCGGATGCGCCTGGGCCGTCGCCCTGCCGCGAACCCAGGTAGGAGCCCACGACGGCCGCGCTGAGGTCGTCTGCCTCGGGCGCCACGACCCGGCCGCCCACGCGCTTGGCCATGGCGGCGATGAAGCGGGCGAGGCCCGGGTCGTCGCCGAGCCGGAAGAAGGTGGTCTGGGCGCCGAGCCGCATCGAGTTGTCGAGTTCGCGCACCGCGTAGGCCACGGTCACCGGATCGGGCGGATAGCTGAACACGATCTCACCGTCGGGCTCGAGGTGCGAGGTGGGCTCGCCGTCGGTCACGATCAGCAGCACGGGCTGCGCGTTCGGATGCTTGCGGAAATGCCGATTGGCCAGCAACAGGGCGTGGTGCAGGTTGGTGCCCTTGTCCCACTTGGCCTCCAGGCCCACCAGCTGCTCGATGTCCATCACCTCCGCGTGCCGGCCGAAGGAGATCAGCTGCAGCTCGTCTCCGCGGAACCGGCTCGTGATCAGGGTGTGCAGGGCGAGCGCGGTGCGTTTCATCGGCACCCACCGGCCGTCCATCGCCATCGAGAAGGAGGTGTCCACGAGCAGGGCCACGCAGGCCTGGGTGCGGGCCTCGGTCTCCTGCACCTGGACGTCTCCGATCTCTATCCTGACGCCGCCGCCCGTGTGGGGACCGTCGGCGGCCGTTCTCGTGATCGCGTTCGTGATCGTGCGCGTGACGTCCCACGGTTCGGTGTCGCCGAAGGCCCACTCCCGGGTGGAGCCGGAGCGCTCCCCCGCAGCTCCGGCCTGCCGCAGCTCGCGCGCACCCTGCCGGCCGGAGAGCCGCTGGGCCACGTCGCGCAGCAGCGCCTTGCCGAGCTGCCGCATCGCCTTCGGGGTCATGGTGAGGCGGCCGTCGGAGCCGCGCTTCACGGTGCCGGTGTCCCGCAGCGCCTTCTCGAGCTGCTGCAGGGTGCGGGCATCCACGGCGGCCTCGTCGCCGAGCTGGCGGGCGAGCTTCTCCAGATCGAGGTCGTCGATGTGCGAGCCGTCGTAGCCCTGCGAGAGCTGCTCCGAGAGCGCGTCGAGCTCCGCGAGGTCCTGGAAGACGCCCGTCCCGTCGCCGAGCCCCAGGCCCTGTTCGCCCTCCATGCGCTCGGCGCCGCTCCAGTCCTCGCCGGGGCGGAGCGAGCGCAGATTCCCGTCGAGCTCCGCGAGCGACTGCATGAGCTCGGGCGAGCCGAAGGCCTGCTGGGCGAGGGCGTCGAGCTCGGCGCGCTGTTCGGGGCTCATCGAGTTGCGCATCCGCTGCGCCGCCGCCGCTCGCTCGGCGAGCGCGTCGAGCAGTTCGTCGATGTTCTCGGGGCCCTCCGGGAAGAACTCGCCGTGCTTCGCCATGAACTCGTCGAACTGCTCCGGGGTGTCCTCCCCGCGCTGGTGCGCCTCCAGCAGCGCGTTGAGGTCGCCGAGCATCTCGGTGATGGCTGCACGGTCGTCGTCGGTGGCGTTCTCGAGCGCGTTCTTCATGCCGGCGAAGCGCTGGTCGAGCATCTCGCGGCCGAGCAGGTCCTTGATCTTCTCGAAGTCGGCGCGCGCCTCGCTGCTCTTCCAGTCGTAGCCGTCGAGCTCGCTCACGGCCGCCGCCGGCGAGGCCGGCAGGGCGTCGAGCTGCATCTGGGCCAGGGCGCGGTCGCCCTCGTCCATCAGGGCGTCGCGGGCCAGCTGTTTGCGCTCGGCGAGCACCGCCTGCTCGAGCAGCTGTCGGATCTCCTGGAGGGTGCCGTCGAGGTTGTGCCGGCGGGTGAGTTCGCGCCGTCGCTCCGCCACGCGCCCCGCGAGGTCGTCGAGCCCAGCCTGGTCGCGGCCGCCGCGGCGCAGGAACTCGCGCATCGCCTGCTCGGGCGAGTAGCCCGCCATCACGTCCTGGCCGATCGCGTCGAGGGCCTCGGCGAGGTCGACCGGCGGCGCGAGCGGATCGGGCCCGCCGTCGTACCTGCCGTAGCGCGCCCCCCGGGTGAGCCGCCGATTGGCCCTAGCCACGACGCACCCCGCCGGCGCCGGCGCCAGCCGCCGCCCGCCCCCGAAACGACGGAGAAGACGCCCGGATGCCGAAGACGACGGACTTCCGGTCCGCACCGGCTCGCGGCATCCGTCGTTCCGGCGCGAGGCGGCGGGCGCCTCCGTGTCCGCGCGCGCTAGCCATAGATGGTCTCGCCCCCGCCGGTCTCCTTGCTGATGCGCCGCGAGAGGTAGAGCCCCTCGAGCGCGAGTTCGATCGCGCCGGCCCGCTGGCCGTCGCTCGTGGCGCCGAGCCGCTCGCACACCTCGTCGTAGAGCTCCGACTCGCCGAGCGACGGCAGTCCGGTCAGGAAGTCGCGCGCGGCGACCTGCTCGCCGGTGGTCACCATCGTGCCGGCCTCCAGGGCGTCGACGAGAAGGCCGAGGTCGATGCCGCGCAGGTGCGCCCGCACGGCCTCGGCGGTGGCCGTGCGTAGCAGGTGGTCGAGGATCTCGTCCTCCCGCCCCTCCTCGCCCGACTCGAACTCGATCTTGCCACCGAGCACGTCGACAGCGGTCTCCAGGTCGACCGGCCGGGCCACCGCATCCGGCTCGCCCTGGCGGGTGGCGCGGTGCAGGGCCGCCGCCGCGATGGTCTCGGCGCCGGCGATGGCGAAGCGCGCGCTGACGCCCGAGCGCTGGTCGACCGCGCTGGACTCACGCAGGGCACGGGTGAACCGTGCCAGGATCTCGACCAGGTAGTCGGGCACCTCCGCCACGAGCTCGGCCTCCTGCCGGATGACGGCCACCTCGTCGGCGAGCTCTGCGGGGTAGTGGGTGCGGATCTCGGCGCCGAAGCGATCCTTCAGCGGCGTGATGATGCGGCCGCGGTTGGTGTAGTCCTCGGGGTTCGCGCTCGCCATCACGAGCACGTCGAGGGGCAGGCGCAGCACGTAGCCGCGGATCTGGATGTCGCGCTCCTCCATCACGTTCAGCATCGCCACCTGGATGCGCTCGGCCAGGTCGGGCAGCTCGTTGATGGCCACGATGCCGCGGTGGCTCCGCGGGATCAGCCCGAAGTGGATGGTCTCGGGGTCGCCGAGCGAACGCCCTTCGGCCACCTTCATCGGGTCGACGTCGCCGATGAGGTCGGCGACGCTCGTGTCGGGCGTGGCGAGCTTCTCGACGTAGCGCTCCTCGCGACCGCGCCAGGTGACCGGCAGGTCGTCGCCGAGCTCGGCGGCACGGCGGATGCTCACGCTCGTGATGGGCTCGAACGGGTGCTCCCCGAGCTCGGAGCCCTCGATCACGGGCGACCACTCGTCGAGCAGGCCGGCCAGGGTGCGCAGCAGGCGCGTCTTGCCCTGTCCTCGTTCACCGAGCAGCACGACGTCGTGCCCGGCGAGGAGTGCGCGCTCGAGCTGCGGGATGACGGTGCTCTCGAAGCCGTGCAGCCCCGGCCACGGGTCTCGGCCCTCGCGCAGGGCGGAGAGCAGGTTGTCGCGGATCTCTTGACGCAAGGGCTTCAGCACGTGCCCGGAAGACCGGAGCTCGCCGACCGTTGCGATGGTTGGACGCATCACCTTTTCAACACTAAACCCGCCCGGATGCGCCTCGGTCGCCCGAGAGAAATCTCCCGGGTGGAGGGCGGTCGCGCCCGCTCGGCCTGAGAGTTCTCCCCGGGCGGTGCGGCCACCGGCGCAGTACCGTCTGAAGCATGAGCCCGCACACGAATCCGCCTCCGCCCTCCGAGACGGGGGTTCGCGGCGAGCTCGGCGACGACCGCTTCGTCGGCACGACCGACCTCACCCGGTGGGACACCCGGGGCGGCCGCGGGCTCGCCCGGCTGGCGCACCGGATGAGCGAGCGGCTCGGCCAGAACGGCACGCTCCTGGTGCTGCTCGCTGTGGGGCTGCTCGTGGTGGTGCTCCTGAGCGTCGCCGTGGCGGCCGTCTACGACAGCATCACCGACGCCGACGGCGTGGCCGGCCTCGATCAGCCCCTGCTCGAGTTCGCCATCTCCCTCCGCTCCCCCGTGGCCGACGCGATCGTCACCGGCTTCACCGAGATCGCGGGCCCGATCGGCATGCCGGTGATCGCCGTGACCGCGCTCCTGATCCTCTCGATCCACCGGCGCTCGTGGACCCCTGTCATCCTCATCGTCGCGGCCGGGGGCGGCTCGCTGCTGATGACGGTCGCCGGCAAGAACCTCATCGACCGCGTGCGTCCGCCGCTGGCCGACGCCGTTCCGCCCTACGAGTTCTCGGCGTCGTTCCCGAGCGGTCACACCCTCAACGCCGTGGCCGTGGTCGGCATCATCGCTTACCTGCTGATCCTGCGGCAGAAGCGGCAGCGCACGCGTGTGCTCACGGCCGTCGCCGCCGCCGTGTTCGCCCTCCTGGTCGGGCTCAGCCGGGTGTTCCTCGGCCATCACTGGTTCACCGATGTGCTGGCCGGCTGGCTCCTCGGGGCCACCTGGCTGCTGCTCGTGATCACCGCGCACCGGCTGTATCTCACGGTGCACGCGCGCCGGCATCCGCAACCTCTGCCTCCGCCGTCGGCCGGCCCGTGACGCGCGAGAAGGGCCGCCTCTCAGGACGGCCCTTCTCCCCGGGTGTTCGCCGCCCGGCTACTCGCCGAAGTCCTCGACTCCCGCCGCGACCGCCTCGCGGCGGCGGGCGCGCAGCCCCGGAGCGGCGAGCGCGGCGACGATGGCGAGCACGCCGACCCCGGCCGAGGCCCAGAACCCGATCGTGAACGCCTCGTCGAGCGGGGCGCCCTGTGCGCTCACGTTCGAGGAGATGAGTGCGGCGATGACCGCGGTCCCGATGCTGCTGCCGATGGTGCGGATGACGGTGTTGGCGCTGATCGCCTCACCGGTCTGTGCGGCCGGCACGCTCTCCACGATCGCGTTCGACGCCGAGGCGAGCGCCATGCCGATACCGATGCCGGTGAGGATGCCCGAGGCGAGGATCTGCCACTCCTCGGTGTGCCCGAGCGCCGGGATGAGGAACGCGACGGTCACCGAGATAGCGCCGATGATCATCGGGATCTTCGGCCCGACCAGCCGGATCAGGATGCCCGCGACGACGCCCGAGATCACCATCGCCACGACGGTCGGCAGCAGGTAGAGGCCCGATTCGGTCACGTTCTTGCCGAAGCCGTAGCCGAGCGCCGTGGGCAGCTGCAGCAGCGTCGGCACGAGGATGAAGGTGCCGAACATCGCGAAGCCGAAGGCGAGCACGGCCACGTGCGCGGTCCAGACGCCGCGGTGCTTGAACAGGCGCACGTCGATCAGCGGGTTCTTGACGCGCAGCTCGACGAACACGAACACCACGAGCGCGACGGCGCCGAGAACGATCAGGCCGACGGTCTTGACGTCGCCCCAGCCCCACTTCTCGCCCTCGCTGATGGCGAGGAGCAGGCCGACGAGTCCGACGGTCAGGATGCCCGTGCCGAGCACGTCGAGGCGGCCCGGAGTGCGCACCGGCGACTCGGGGATGCCGAAGATCGCGCCGAGCAGCGCGATGGCCACGAGAACCGCGGGGAGCCAGAACAGCCAGTGCCACGAGAGGTTCTCGACGATCGGCCCGGCCGCGACGATGCCGACGCCCGCGCCGATGCCGAAGATGGCCGAGAGCAGACCGATGGTCACGCTCACGCGATCCTTCGGGAGCTCGTCACGCACGATGCCGATGGAGAGCGGCATCACGGCTCCGGCGGCCCCCTGCAGGATGCGCGCCACGATGAGCACGCCGAGGTTCGGCGCGAGGGCGGCGAGCACCGTGCCCACGAGCAGCAGCACGAGCACGACGATGATGACCTTGCGCTTGCCCACCATGTCGCCGAGGCGCCCGAGGATGGGCGTGAGCACGGCGGCGGAGAGCAGGTAGGCGGTCAGCACCCAGCTCGCGTCGCTGGTGGCGACCCCGAGATCCTTGCCGATGGTGCCCAGCGCGGGCGCCACGAGCGACTGCAGCACGGCGAACGACAGACCGCCGAGCGAGAGGAACAGCACGATGGCGGTTCCGCGCCGGCGCGGACCGCTCTCGGCGGCCATCGAGGTCGAGCCCGTGGACGGGCTCTGGGTGGTGGTGGACATGCATCTCCTCGGGTATGTAAGCAGTCGCTGACTTAGAGAGTATTCCTCCCTCGGCACCGGATGTCAACATGGGTTTACTTACCACCGCGACCGCGTAAGCTGGAAGCAGGAAGTGAGAGATGAGCAATCAGACAGAGTCGTCCGCCGAGATCACCCCCGCCCCGGCCCACGAGGCCGACGACGAGCCGATCCGGTCGGGCCGGGACGCCGAAGCCACCCGCCGCGCCCTCGTGCGCGCCGCCCGCCGCCGCTTCGCCACCGACGGCTACCGGGCCACCACCGTGCGACAGATCGCGGCCGACGCGGGCGTGAACGTCGCCCTCATCAACCGCTACTTCGTGTCGAAGGACGGCCTCTTCGAGGCCTGCATGGCGCGCACCTCCGACGAGCTCGACACCCAGACCGAGGCGCCCACCCGCCCGACGGACATCGACGGCGTGATCGATCGCCTCATCGCCCACGTCGTGAACGCCCCGAACGGCGACGACCCGCTCCAGCTGCTGCTCCTGCTGCGCTCCTCGGGCGACGAGAACGCCGACCGCATCCGCCGCAACACCCTCGAGCACTTCACCGAGAAGCTCGCGGCCGCCGCCGGCTGGAACGCCGACGATCCCACCACGGCCCCCCTCCTGCTGCGCGCCCAGCTCGCGATCGCCACGATGCTCGGCGTCGTCATGCTGCGCGCCTCCGCCGGGGTCGAACCCGTCGCATCCGCCGGCCACGACGAGCTGGCCGGGCCGCTCAACCAGCTGTTCCGCACGCTCTTCGAGGGCTGAGCCGCCCGGCGGGTGCGGCCGAGCGCTCCACCGCGCGTTCACCGTCCCGTCGCCGCGGCCGTGACCGCCGTTCAGATCGACGGGGCACGCTGAGCGGATGCACCATCGACACCGCTCACGCGCCCGGGGCATCCGCGGTCTCGTTCTCGTCGCGGCGGTCGCCCTCGCAGTGCTCGGCCAGGCCGCCGTCGCCACGGCGGCCGGAACCGATCCGAACGACGGCTCCACCCAGGGGATCGTGGTGACCGTCCCGGCACACTCCGCACCCGCGAGCAGCACGCCGACACCGTCGCCCTCGCAGACTCCGTGGCCGCAGACGACCCCGAGCGGCTCCCCCACGCCGGACGACGCGGATGCCGGCAGCGGCACGACGGGGCACGGATCCGGCGGCTGGCTCTCCGAGACCGGCATCGGCCGGCCGGCCCTGGCCCTCGCCGCCGCCGCTCTGCTCACGGGCGCACTGGGCCTCACCCTGCACCGCAGCGCCCGCCGCCGCGCCTGAGCGCCCCCTCGCCCACGG
>SCNI01000054.1 GCA_005502775.1 Microbacteriaceae bacterium 3FA27C10 | reverse complement strand
CACCCCAGGTCGACCCGCCGAAGCCGGGCCCGCCGCCCACGCCGGCCGATCCTCCCGCCGACGAGAACGACGCCGAGTGGCTCCGCAAGGAACTCACGAAGGCCCGCCAGGAGGCCGCCGCCGCCCGAGTCGAGAACAAGGAGAAGCTCCAGGCGCAGATCGACGAGGCTCTCGCGAACGGGCAGAAGGCGTGGGCGCAGGAACTCGGCAAGAAGCTCGGCGTCATCGAGGGCGACAAGGAGAAGACGCCCGACGAGATCATCGCTGAGCTCCAGGCCGAGCGCGACGGGCTGAAGACGCAGGTCACCACTCTCAGCGCGAAGGATCTCGCCCGCAACGAACGCGACGCGATCCACGACGCCTCGAAGGCGCACGGCGGCGATTCCGCTCTCGTGCGCGCGGTCATCAAGTCCGATGACCTCCTCAAAGACATCGACCCCGCAGCAGACGACTACGCGACCCAGGTGGCCGCGGTCGTCAAAGCCGCGATCGAGAAGAACCCGAAGCTCCGCGAAGTCCAGGTGGCCCCGCGCAGCGGAGGGGAAGCACCCCCCTCGGGAAGCCCGGCTCCGGGCAGCCCCAAAACGATCGAGGAGCGCCGCCAGGCGATCCGCGACAAGCGCGCTCCGAAGTAGCGCAGAAGGGCCACCATCATGGCAAACACCTTTCTCACCGTGGAGGAGATCGCTCAGGAAGCGCTCGCCACCCTCTACGAGACGACCCCCATGCACGGGCTCGTCCACACCGACCTCACCTCCGAGTTCGGCGCCAAGGCGACCGGCAACACGATCGACATCCGTGTGCCGGCCGTGTTCCACGCCAACCGCTTCAACCGCGGGACCGGCATCGTGCTCCAGGATGCGACGGAAGGCAAGATCCCCGTCGTGCTCGACAAGATCTCGGACGTCTCCGTCCCCGTCACCGACGAGGACATGACGCTGAGCATCGAGGACTTCAAGGTCCAGCTGCTCGACCCGATGATGGAGGCGATCGCGCAGGACATCGACATCTCGCTCCTCGGCCTCCGCAGCGGCATCACCCAGGTCGCGGGTTTCGGCACTCAGGCGGTGGCCGATGGCCAGACCTGGGACAAGATCGAGGTCCTCATCGAGGCCGGGCGCCTGCTCGACCTCAAGAACGTGCCCAAGCAGGGCCGCAACGCGGTGGTCGGTTCGACCACGAACGCGAAGTGGCTGAACTCGGACCTCATCAAGCGGGCCGACAAGTCTGGCTCCACCGCTGCGCTCCGCGAGGGCTCGATCGGCAAGAACCTCTTCGGGTTCGACGCCTACCAGGCCGGCAACATCGCGCAGGCCGCGAGCTCTCCGGCCACCGGGCAGCCCACCACCGAGGTCGGCGTCGCGTTCCACGAGACCGCCTTCGCGTTCGCGTCCGCGCCGCTCCAGCTCCCCGCTGGCGCGAACGTGGGCCAGGTGTCCGTCGCCACCCACAAGGGCCTGTCGTTGCGCATCGCGTACGGCTGGGACATCACGAAGAAGCAGACGGTCATCTCGGCCGACATGCTCTTCGGCGTGAAGCTGCTCGACGCCAACCGTGCCGTGCTCCTCAAGGGCGCCAACCAGGCGTAGCCCGCCACGCGGGCGGTCAGTGATCCTGGCCGCCCGCACCCCCACTTCTCTCTGCTCTGGAAGGAGCGCACCATGGCTGACAAGGTCGCATACATCAACATCGAACTGCCGGACACCGACGCGGACCCGGCACAGATCATCATCCTCGACGAGCCCCGCGACGACCTCGAGGAGGCTGCCGTGTGGCAGTCGATCCCGGTGAGCGCTGCGAACGCGATCCTCAAGGAGCGCGCCGCGAAGGCCGCCGCCGCCGAGAAGGCCGCCGATCCCACCCCCGCTGCAGACTCGGCCGGCAAGTAGTACTCGCGCCGGCCGCGCCCGCTTGCGCGCGGCCGGCGCCCCTCCACACTTTCCCTCGTCCGATACGGATAGGAGCGCATCATGGCGCGCATTACGCACCCTCGCCCGCAGCTCGGTCGATCCCGCCCGGGCGTCGCCGGTGTCGTCTTCGTCGACGGAGTCGCGGAAGTCGACCTGTCTGACAAGCCGGTCCTCCACGAGTTCTACCTCCGGCAGGGGTACGGCGTCGAGCACGACGTCGACGAGCTTGGTGGCAACGTGAACGTGCCGCTGTCGACGCTCACGATCGCCGAGCTGCGCAAGGTCGCGGCCGACAACGACTTCGAGATCCCGTCCGCGCTGAAGCTCAAGGCCGACATCGCCGCCTACGTCGAGACCATGCTCGCTGTCCGGACGCTGCACCCCACGGTCGTTATCGATGGGCCGCTCGTCGTGGAGGGATCGCTGACGGTCACTTCCGCCGCTCAGCATGCAGCTGATGGCGTCTGAGAACGGCGGGTTCATCCCTCCCGCTGATTCGAGAGTGCGAACGTTCTTCGAGGAACCGGCCGGATGCGGAACGGAGCACTTCCTCCCCGCTCAGCAATCCCGAGAGCCGAGCCCGCAACATCGCGATGCTGGCAGCGCTCCGCGCACAACTCGACACCGACCCCGAGGAGGTGTGACTGATGCAGCACATCTACGCGACCGCCGCTGAGTACTACGACTTCATCGGCGAGGACTACCCCGGCACGGCAGACTCGGCGCTCAACGCACAGCTCCGGTCGGCATCCGAGGAAATCACCACCATGACCCGCACCTCCCGATACGACGTCGACGACACCGGCGCACCAACGGACCCGAACGTCATCGACGCGTTCATGCGTGCCACCTGCGCGGTCGTGCAGTACTGGTCCATCACCCTCGATGAGACCGGCGCTGACGGTAATTCCGGTGCGGTGAAGATCGGGTCCGTCTCGCTCGGCACGACCCTCGCACGACAGCCGGTGGGTGACAAGCAGGCCGACCGCATCGGCGTGAAGGCCGGGCAGATTCTGCGCAACGAGCCTCGCATCTTCAACAAGATCGGCTACTGATGCCCAGACTGCAGAAGCGCCATCTTCCCCACCGAGTGTCGATCCGTCACCTCATCGGCGAGGGCAACGACGGCAAGGAATTCTCCGACTGGCAGCACGACGTGCCCGCCTACGTCGAGCAGAAGTCGCGGAAGATCATCGACCGCCGCTCTACCTCCACCACATCGGGCACGGAGATCACCACCGACACGTTCGTGGTGCTGCTCCCCGAGAACGATGCGCTCCCTGGCGCCGAGGTACAGGTGTGGGCGGGCACGCCCCGCGAGCGCACTTCCGAGGTCGCTGCGTCCAACAAGTTCGACTACCGCCGAACTCCCTCCCATGTGGAGGCGTATCTCGTTTAGGAGGCCGCCATGGGCTACCGCGCGCGCGTGCAACAGACGGTCTCGATCGGTGATGTCGCGAATGGCATCCTGATTCGGCTCGTCGCCGGCCAGAACAAAGCTGCCGAGCGGCTCCTCGCGCTCTCCTCGGTGCAGGCCCCGATGGATGATGTCGGCACCCTCGTTGACTCTGGGGCTGTCGAGCCGGCGACCGACGCAGATGAAGCGTCGTCGGTGGTCTACGACACCCCGTACGCGGCCCGTTGGCACGAAGATCAGCCCCTCGTCGACTCCCTCGGCCGGAAGTACTCGGGCGGATCGAACTTCCAGAACGGCCGCAAGTCGCACTACCTCTCCGAGCCCGCCGAGCAGCACAAGGACGAACTGGTGCAGATCATCCGGGAGGCGGGCAACGGTGGCTGACTCGTACCCTGTGCGGCTGAAGAAGGCGTTCGCCGCCGACGTGCACGAGCGGGGCCTCGGCCTGTACAAGCCCACCGGTGGATACACCAAGGCAGAGACTGCCGTGCTCGCCGGTGTGCTCACGAGAGGCCCGGATCTCCCCACCACGTTCGACCGGTGTCTGGTGCTCACCACCCTCACCCCTTTCGAGGACGACGGCCCCGCAAACCGGGTCACACCGCTGCAGCTGACAGACCGCCTCCCTGGGACACGTGACGATGCCGAGAACCGCTTCGAGGCCTTCCGTGACGCTTACCACAACCGCCGGCAGGTGATGCTCGGCGACCTCCCGTTCCGCCGCATCCAGCTGGTGTCGTCGCTGTTCATCACCGCCGACACCCAGAACCGGGTCGGCTACTTCATGACTTTTCATCTTTTTGGAAGGCAGGTGCTTTGATGCCTCGCATCCTGGTACATCGTGGAGCGACTCTTCGCGAGAGGCTCGAGCACATCGGCTGGACTGTGACCGCCGCCGGATGCTGGGAGTGGAACGGGGCTCGGGACAGCCGACGCGGATACGGTCAATGCAGCACGGGCGACAAGCGCCGGCACAGCGACCTCGCTCATCGGCTCTCATTTCGAGCGTTCAAGGGCGACATCCCCGCCGGGATGTTCGTCTGCCATCGCTGCGACAACCCGCCCTGCATCAATCCTGACCACCTGTTCATCGGCACGCCGAGCGACAACCGCCAGGACATGCTCACCAAGGGTCGCGGCAACTTCGCGCGAGGTGAGCGTCACGGCCAGTCCGTACTCAGCGATGCACAGGTCGCCAACGTTCGTTTCGAGTACGCGCGTGGCGGCGTCTCGTATCAAGCGCTCGCGACCCAATTCGGGGTCTCCAAAAGCTGCATTTCCCTGCTCGTGCGCGGCAAATCGCGCTCGTAGCCCACTGCTTCCCCGGCACCGGGGTAGATCGAGAGCCGCTCCTGCGGCACCACACACCGAAATGAGGACATGATGACGGATACCACCATCATCGATTCGATGGTGCCCACTGACGGCACCCTCGCCAACGCGTACGAGCGCGTCCTGCGGATGAAGCGTGGAGGTGTGTTCGAGACCATCCTCGGAGACGCCAACAACTTCGACCCCGTGCCGACGGCGATCACCCAGGCGCGCGAGAACTATGGCCAGAAAGGTCGCCCCGCGATCGAGAAGATCGGCGACTCGTGGGTGCTGAGCTTCAACGTGGAGCTCGTCCGCAACCCGGTCACGAAGGCTGTCGCGGCCGCGCAGGCGTGGCTCATCGACCTGGTGAACATCGCCAACTCCACGGGCGCCAGCAACAAGGCCGACTTCCAGTGGTTCGACGCCTACGACGAGAACCTCCCCGCCCATGAGGGCACCTTCAACGTGGCCATCGCGGACCAGTTCAACGCCTACAACGAGAAGGCCGGCTACAAGGTCACCCTCACCTCGGATGGCGTCGTCGACGACATCACCTCCCCGATCGCGAACGACGGCAAGCCGCTCATCGAGTCGATCCTCACCCCGAATGGGAAGGGCGCCGGGTCGTCGATCGTCATCCGCGGCTACCACCTCGGCGCGATCACCGCGGCGACCATCGGTGGTGTCGCCGCGACCGAGATCATCCCGGTCGACAAGTACACCGTCGCCCTCGAGCTCCCCACCGGTTCCGCCGGGGTCGTGCCCGTGGTCCTCACCAACGCCGCCGGTGCCAGCACGGCCGTGAACTACACGCGGGCGGTGTAACCCGATCATGGTCTCCGCAGCGCTGCAGGGGCGCGACCTGGCGATCACCGTGGAGGGCGTCGAGTCACCGTTCGTGATTCGACCCCTCCCCGGCCGGATGGGTAAGCACCTCACCGATCTCTACCTCCGGACGATGGCGCGGGAGCTTCCGCCCACCCAGATGGAGGACGTGTTCCGCATCGCCCTCGACGGCGGCCAGTGGGCCGACGACGCTCACACCGTGCTGGTCCCCCTTCCCGAGGACCAGCAGCCCGTGTGGGCCCGGTGCGACGACGAACTCTCCCAAGCCGAAGGTCAGGACGTTCTCCACCTCGCGTTCTTCTGGCAGACGGTCCTCGGGATGACCGGCGTGAACTCCTACATCGAGGCGGGTGGAGGCTTCGCCGGTGGTGTAAAAACGCTCGGGTTTCTGACCCAGACTTTGGGGATCTCACCACTGACGACATCTCCCAGTTCGGCGTTGGAGACCCTGATCCGGTCACAGGCGAATATGTCGCCTACAAGTTCCCCGATGACTGGTTCGACCGTCGAGAAGCTGCCCGCAAACAAGCAGTCACGGCGGCCGCGCAAGAAGCGATAGGCGGCATCAGCGTCGACGAGCTGTGGCGGATTGTCATGCCGCAGCTCGATGGAGAGATCGAACTCGACCTTTCCATGACCGGGCTTATCCCGGATCTCGACGCCGCGCTCGACCGGCGCACCTGGCACTACGTGCGCTCCGCGATCCTGCGGCTCAAAACGATCGACGGCACATGGTTGCGGGATGAGGTGATCGCGAGTGAACGCAGGCGCGATCGTCTATCAGATCCTGATGCAGGGCGCCGCGGTCTTCAAGAAGGACTCCGCTGACGCAGACCAGGCCGTCAAGGCGCTCGGTCGCTCCTCGGACGAGAGCGCCGCGAAGGTCACCAAGGCGGGCAACGAGGTCGATGGGCTCGGCAAGAAGGCGAAGGCTGCGAAGGCACCGCTCGATGAGCAGGCGAAGTCAACGAAGAAGGTCGGCGACGAGTCCGACGATGCGAAGAAGAAGGTCAAAGGGCTCGGCGACGAAACCCAGACGCTGAAGCAGGCCATGACCGGTGTGGGCGCCACGGCGCTTGGCATCGGCGCGGCGATCGCGCTCGTCGGTGGCCTCGCCATCTCGACCTATTCGGAGTTCGACGCGGCGATGTCGCGGACGGCCGCCGCGACCATGGCCACCCAGGCCCAGCAGAAGGAACTCGGGGATGCCGCCGTCAAGGCCGGCGCCGACACCGTCTACTCCGCGAAGGAATCCGCAGACGCGGAGACGGAACTCGCGAAGGCGGGCCTCTCCGTCCACAACATCCTGACGGGTGGGCTCACGGGATCGCTGTCGCTCGCCGCAGCTGGGCAGCTGGACGTGGCGCGCGCGGCTGAGATCGCAGCGATCACCCTGAAGCAGTTCAACCTCGACGGCACCCAGACTGGTCGTGTCGCTGACGTGCTCGCCGCCGGCGCGGGCAAGGCTGTCGGGTCCGTCGATGACCTTGCCAACGGCCTCAAGTACGTGGGGCCGATCGCTTCCGCCATGGGGATCTCGCTCGAAGACACTGTCGGCACCCTGTCGCTGTTCGCGGATCAGGGCATCTTGGGCGAGCAGGCGGGCACATCGCTGCGCGGTATGCTCTCGTCGCTGACGTCGCCGTCGAAGCAGGCCGCGAAGGAGATCGAGAACCTCGGCATCACGCTGTACGACGGGAACGGCAAGTTCCTCGGTCTGAGCAACGCAGCGAACCAGCTGCAGGGCGCCTACCAGGGCATGACCGATGAAGCGAAGGATGCCTCACTCGGCGTGCTGTTCGGCAACGAGCAGGTCACTGCCGCCCGGGTGCTATACAAGGCTGGCGCTGCGGGTGTGAAGGAGTACGCGGACGCCGTTCGCGACCAGGGTTACGCTGCGCGGCAAGCCTACGAGATGACGAACAACCTTCAGGGTGACGTCGAGCGTCTCGGTGGAGCGTGGGACTCCGCGATGATCCAGACCGGCGCGCCGGCCAACGATGTGCTCCGGGAAATGGTGCAGCTTCTCACCGGGCTCGTCGACTGGTATGGGCAACTGCCCGCTCCTGTGCAGACGACCGCGCTTGTCGTGGGTATCGCCGCCGCTGCAGTGACCTTGTTCGGTGGGTCACTGCTGGTCGCTGTCCCTCGCATCGCAGAATTCCGGCTCGCGGTCGCAACGCTCTCCACTGAAATGCCTCGCGCTACCTCAGCGGTGAAAAGCTTCACCGCATTCATGGGCGGTCCGTGGGGCATCGTCATCGCCGCCGCTACTGCGGTGCTCGGCATCTTCATCTCGAAGCAGCTCGAGGGCGTTGAAAAGGCCAACCTCTACAAGGGAACCCTTGACGAGGTGACGGGCGCAATCACTGAGCAGACGCGTGCCGCAACCGCCGCGAACCTCGCGGCAAAAGGCGACTGGTGGTCCATCTACGGAGATGATTCTGCGGCCGACTCGGCCAAGAAGCTGAAGATCTCTCTCAACGACGTCACTGATGCCGTCTACGGCAACGCAGACGCTATGAAGAAGATCCAGGACCAATACGACACGGTCTACTCCGGGGGCGCGGGCAACGCCGATAAGCGGGCCCAGAACGCCAAGGACCTCGGCCTGTCGGCCACGGAGTACAAGAACGCGGTCGCGATCCTCTACGACGCTGTGAAAAGCGAGCAGGGCGCGATCGCTGGCGGTCAGGACACCAAGGCCAACGAGATCGAGCTGAACAAGAAGCTCTCGGAGTCGACGGGGCAGAGCTCGAGTTCGGCGCAGACGGCCGCGAACTCTTACCTCGACGCCGCGAAGGGTGCAAATGCACTCCTCGGTGAGCTCACGCAGCTGATCGGCGTAGTGAATAAGGCAAACGGGGTTGGGCAGGATGCGGTGTCGGCGAACGTCGCCTACCAGGAGGCTCTTTCGAAGGCTGATGAAGCCGTGCGGAAAGCATCTGACGGTGCCGAGGGGTATGGGTTCACTCTGGATATCGCCACGGAGGCCGGCCGGCGCAACAACGGGGCTCTGGTCGACATCGCGAGCAGCGGCCAGGCCGCGGCCGACAAGCAGTTCGCGTTGGATCAGAACACCCAGAATTATCGGGCAACGCTTGAGGGCACGCGGCAGGCCGTTTACGACCACGCGATCGCTCTCGGGGCGAACGCCGATGAGGCGCAGGCTGTCGCTGACAAGATCGCCGCGATCCCGTCGGACTCCGAGTGGAAGATGGTGACGGAGACGGCCGCAGCGACGGCGGACATTCAGCGGATCATCGATCTACTGAAGTCGGTACCTTCCACCCGCCAGACATCGATCGGCGTGACCACCGAAAGCGACGGGCTGCTCCGAAAGGCTGACGGCGGCCGGGTGTCTTACTACGCGAACGGTGGCCGTGAGAACCACATCGCCCAGTTTGCTCGTGCCGGTTCGGTGCGGGTGTGGGCGGAGCCGGAGACCGGCGGTGAGTGGTACATCCCGGCAGCGCCGTCGAAGCGTGGCCGGTCTACTCAGATCCTGGCCGCGGCCGCGAACGAGTTCGGCTTCGGTCTCGCACCCCTCGGCGCAGGGCCCGCTGCAGCGTTCGCGGACGGCGGCCGGTATGGCGCCGGCGGGGCCGGTGGCGGGTACGTCGACCAGAGCCAGACGACGGTTCAGCTGAACGGCACGAACCTCGATCCCGACGACGTCGCTGCGGCGATCGAGCGTGAGCGCATCAAGAGAGCGAGGGCCCGCGGGTGAGCCTGATCGTCGAAGTGAACCGCCAGTGGCGGGCGGTGTCGGAGCCTGCGTTCTCGCCGGGCTTCAACATCGAGAAGTTCGATGAGACGGTCCCGGTTCGCTCGAGCTCGGTCGAGATCGTGGACGGGGACGGCGAGTACGACGTCCCCGTCACACGAGGCGCCCGGAAGATCCGCATCGCCGGCTACGTGGTCGCCGACAGCCCTGACCGGCTCGACGCCTACGAGCTCGCGCACCGTGCGGTCCTCGCAGACGGGGCGGCCGGACAGGTCACCATCGCCCGACAGTTCGCAACCGTCCGTGGCAGCGCGAAGCTCGGCGACTACGTGTCCTTCGACCGTACGTTCAAGAGCCGGGCCGACTTCGACATCACGTTCAAGTTCGACGACCCCCGCCTGTATGGGAAGCTCAACCGGTTCCCGCTCGGCATACTCGGGGTCCCGGTCTTCCACCGCGGGAATTACCCGGCGATCCCGATCATCACCGTGTCGGGCTCAGGCAGCAACGACTACTCGATCTACGGCCCGGATGGGAAGCAGTACCGGGTCACTCAGGATCTTGTCGCCGGCCATCCGCACGTCATCGATCTGCGCACCGGCCAGTTGAGCATCGACGGTGTCGTCATCTTCGGCGGAGTCACCATCGCCGACACCTGGGCGATCCCAGGCGGTCGCACCGTCACATGCTCCTTCGATCCGAACGGCAACTCCGCCACAGCAACTCTGGCCCTGAGGGAGACGTATTTCTGATGTGGTCTTTCTGGATCTGCGACACCCAGACTGGTGTGAAGCAGCTCCGGATGTGGCCCTCAGCGAGCCGAGCGACCCGGAAGCTCAACGGCGCCGGGACCGGCTCGCACACGTTCCAGTTGCGCCGTGATGGGCTCACCCGTGCTCAGCATCAGGATCTGTTCTCGGAGTGGCGACGCACGATCGTCGTCTGCTGGAACGGCCGCCCCGTGTACGCGGGCCTCATCACCGGGTCGGACTACTCGACCGAGACTGGCGCGATCACGGTCGACACGGCCGAGCTCCGCACCATCCTCACCCGCCGATTCCCGTTCGGCATTGGCACCTACGTGGGCGGCACCCTCATCATCCCGAACCGGTCGCTGCGCGGGCTGGTCTACCAGCTGGTGTTCTACGGCACCCAGGGTGCCCGGTCGCCGGTCTGGAACCTTCCGATCATCGCCCCGACGTGGGATGAGGCCGGGGACCAGTCGCGGAACTACTTCAACTACGAGTTCCACACCATCGAAGCGGCGATCTCCGAACTGCAGGACGTCGAGGGCGGTCCCGACATCGACTTCGCGCCGCGCTGGTCGTCGACCGGCACTCTCGAATGGGAACTGCGCGTTGGATCGGCAGCCGTTCCGCGGCTTGGCGGGCCGGCGTTCGAGTTCAACATCACGGCGGCGAAGTCGGGAACGTTCAACGTTCGGCTGCGGTCGAACGGAAGCAAGATGGTCACCGGTGTCTTCACCGTCGGCAAGGGCTCGGAAGCGGACATGCGCCACGGAGAAGACGCGACCCTGGCCGTCGCCGGCGGCATCCCCTCCCTCGATGTCACGCGGCAGATGAAGGACCAGGACGACGTCGGTATTCTCGACGCCCACTCCCGTTCTGAGGTGGCGACCTACAAGGCGCCGACGAAGCAGCTGAGTTTCAGTGTTAGCGCCGCCGACGTGATGGATACCGCGCTGCCTGGTTCGACGTACCGGCTCTACTTCAAGGGCGACGAGATGATCGACGACGGCTGGCAGTTGATGTGGTCGCTGGGTTACTCGATCGACCTGAGTCGGAACGTGACGATCGACGTGCAGGAGGCCTGATGGGCAAGTTGGATGACGTCGACGAAGACCCGTACTTCGATCTGGTGCGGCGCGTTGAGAAGCTCGAGCGGGCAGCACCCACCGGGTTCTCGTCGGTGACGCGCGGCACGTTCCGCATCGCCTCGATGGAGGGCCTGAAAGTCGAGGGCTCCGAGCGGGTCACAGGCATCCTCATCGTGGACGGCACACTCCAGGTGACGGGCACAGAAACCGTGTCCGGCACGCTGGTCATCAGCGGCGGCCAGATCATCAACGGAACGTTCGTGATCAACGGCACCACGACCGTGAACGGCGCCACCACGTTCGTGGGAGACGTCCACATCACGGGCACCGCCACCCTCACCGGCACCCTCGCGGTAACCGGCGGCGGGCAGGTGCAGATCGGCCTTATGGTGCTCTCACCGGCGCTCAGCGGCGGTGGCGGTGGGATCAGCTCGCCTGTCGATATCACCGTCTCGACCCCGAAGCTCGACGTGGCCGGGGCCCTCACGGTCGATCAGACTGTCGTGCTCTCGAACCTTCCTCCGAAGTTCGGTACTGGGCTGCTCCCTGGCCTGCTCTGGATTGACGGCAGCGGAGTGGTCTACCAGATCATTTCCTAGCGAACTCAGTGCATTGCACCTGAGTTGCATAGAAGACGATCTTGCCGTTGTTCCAGATCTCGTCTTCGGTGCCGACTGGTGCAACCACAACCTGGTCGTAGGGCGTCCCGGCTTTGAGCGCTGCGCAGGCGGCGTCCCGGTACGCGAGGTACTGGGCATCCGTGAGCTGGTCGCCCCGCCACGAGTAACGCGCTGCGGCGATGAAGTTGGCGTCCGCTTCGGTACCAGCAGTTGGCGTGGACGCCACCCGGCCGGCCGAAGCGTCAGGAGTCGCGGTGACCGTGACCGTGACAACCGGCGCTGGCGCTGCGCTCGAGCATCCGGCGAGCACGGCCGCGACGCCGAGGGCCGCGATCACGGCGATGAGCTTCTTCATTGTTGGTCCCCCATGAGTTTCGAGTACTTCTGCTGTGCCGCCTGCTTGGTGGTGTTCAAGGCTTCGCCGATCGCTGACCACGGTACCGGCGCGGGCCGGTTCCGGAGATCCCCCACGATGCGGGTCTTCTCGTTGTCGATCTGCTCCCCAGCGACCGTCAGCTGGTGCAGCTCTTCGAGCTCGGTCGGTCGGTTCTCAGTGGGCGCCATGCGTCAAGAGTAATTGACCCCCTCCCCTACGTCAAGAGCTGTTGACAAATTTCCTCGCTGCCTCCGGGCACCTACCGAACGGAGGCCCGGATGGCGCTCGTCACCGGCAACCTGACCGACTTCACCGGCGCAGCCATCCCCAGCGCAGCCCCGCTCATCGAGTTCGTGCCCTCCTCCGCCGCGCTCTACAGCGACACCCTCCTGAGCGTCCGGCCACCGTCCGTGACTCCCGCCGCGAGCGGCGAGTTCAACATCAACCTGGTGCCCAACGTCCTCACCCGGCCCTTCACCTGGTACACGCCGCGCATCACGTTCCTCGGCACCGACGACCCGCTCCCGATCCTCGACCTGCCCGACATGAAGCTGCTCGTCCCCCTCGAGGGCGGGCCGGTCCGGGACCTCCTGATCACCCGCCCGTCAGCGTTCATGACCTGGTACGGGCCGACCCCGCCGCCGGAACTCGGCGACTACCTCTGGTGGCTGGACGAGTCCAGCGGCGACCTCTACGAATGGAGCAACTGATGGGCTGGAAGTACCGCGGAAATCTGCGCGGCCCGAAGGGGCTCCCTGCGACTAGTGCAGCCGAGGACGACGCGGCGGTCGCCGAGTTCGTCGCAACCGACACGACTGAAACCCGCCGCGAGGTCGACCGGGTGGTGCGTGGCGCTCTCGGCGGCGCCCTGGCTGGTCTCCGCAACGTGCGCCCGGACCTCCTGACGAAGTGGCGCGCAGCCCTGGCCCGGCAGGCCGGCGGCGGTGCGGCAGCCCGCATCACCGTCTCAGGCGACTCCGTGGCGTGGGGCGCCGGATCGGGCGGCCTGTTCCTGCTGTCGTCGTGGCCGGGCCGCATGCAGCGCCTCTTCGACAAGGAGTACGGCAAGCAGGGCACCGGCATGATGCCGCTCTGGTGGGACCTCGGCACCTCCGGCCCCGGTTCGAACAACTGGATCTTCACTTTCGCCGGGTCGATTTCGAACCCGGTGTATGGCATCTACGGGCCGGGCGCGAAGCGCATCACGAAGACCGGCACCAGCTCCTACATCGAGTTCGGTCCGGTGTGGTGCGACACCATCCGCGTCTACTGCATCAGCGAGGGCGGCGTCGCCCGGGCAGTCCGCGACGGTGTCGCCGGCGGCACGTTCCGCACCAACGTCGGCTCCCTCGGTGAGACCTATCCGATGCTCCCCGGCTTCGCCGCCGGCGGCGGCAACGGCCAGGTCGTCACCGACATTCCCATGGGTGCTCTCGGCATGCACACCCTCCGCATCTACCCGGAGGGCTCGGACGGCTCCACCATGACCGTGGTCGCGATGGAAGCTCGAGTCGCCGGTTCGGGTGTGGCCGTGTCGAACGTGGCCCTGTCGTCGCAGACCACCCAGCAGCTCGTCATGGACGATGCCGTGTCGGGCCAAGCGGGCATGAGCATCTCCTTCGATGCGTCCCGCTCCGACCTCCACATTCTCCCTTGGGGCATCAACGACTGGCAGAACCACTACCCGGTCGCGGACTTCAAGGGCCGCATGCTGACCGCCATCCGTCGGGCCCGCACGTCGGCGCCCGTCGCGAACGGGGGCACCCCGTCGAACGGCGATGTGCTGCTCGTGGTCCCTCACCGCCCCGACCTCGCGTCGTGGCCGTCGGACCACGGCAACACCCCGAACTTCGACCTTTACCGGCAGGCGCTGCACGAGCTGTCGGATGCGGAGGGTGTGCCGCTGATCGACTTCTCCGAGCTGTACCCGGACTTCTCTGCCTGGGATGCGGAGGGGTACTCGTACGACGGGCTGCACCTGTCGCCGCTCGGGTCCGAGGCGTACGCCCGCACCATCTACCAGGTCCTCACGAACGTCTAAGGAGCGGTCATGTCCCTTGCCGACGGCCAAGACCTCTCCGAGTGGGAGGGCGGCCTCTTCGACCCGAAGAACGAGAACTCCGTCAGCCTGCTGTTCCGGCTGCTATGGATCTTCACTGAGTGGCGATCGACCACCCCGGACGGCCTGTCTCTCACGGAGGCCGGCCGCCCGCAGGGTGTGCCGTCCGACATCGACGTGGGCCGGAGCGGCAAGCCGGAGACGGACACCGCGTCGGGCCGGTCGACGGTCAACTACCAGTGGGGTCGCTTCCTGCTCTGGCTCGACACCAAGGGCGCAGCGGGCACCCCGTCGGCCGCGAACCCGAACGGCACGCCCTCCCGTCATCAGGTGGGTACCGCTTCGGACCTCAAGTCGAACGACTACGACCGCCTCGACGAGCTCGCGGAGCGGGTCGGCATGAAACGCACGATCGGCTCCGAGATCTGGCACTACGAGATCTACCGCGACCCCGACCCGGACATCGACTTCTCCCGGTTCTCCGCCGTCGTCCGCGCCATCTTCGGTCAGGCGACCACCGCCGGCGACCACACCACCACGTTCGACAACCGCTCTCCTGAGCAGAAGGAATGGGACGACATCATGACCAACGCCGACGACCTTCAGAAGTCACTCCAGGCGATCCTCGCCGCCCTCGGGCAGCCGAAGGACGATGCCACGAAGACCGCCGCGATCGTGCGCAACTACTCCGCGGAGAAGGGAGTCAACGTCGCGACCGCGGTCATCTTCCCCGACAAGGAGCTCACCGCGATCCGGCTCACCCAGTTCATGGATGTGACCGCGATCGAGGTCGCGATGGTCCAGGTCTTCGGCCTGCTCCCGACGGGCTGGGATCAGCCGGAGGTCGCTACCCGCTACCCCGGGCAGCTGAACGACGCCCAGTGGCGGAACTTCTGGCAGATCTATCCGGGCAAGATGATCGGCTTCCGCGACGAGGACTTCCTGCCCGGGAAGCGCCCCGTGATCGACGGCAAGCCCAAGGGTCAGTAGCTCTCACCACTCGACCCTGGGAGGGGCCACGTATGACCGAACAGCAGGGGCCCGAGCCCACTGGCTGGGAACTGCTCAGGGGACTGAACCGCATCGAGGAACGCCTGACCGGCATGGCGTCGTCGTTCGTGTCGCAGGTCGCGTTCGAGGGTGAGAAGAGCCGCGTCCAGGACCGCTTCGACGGGCAAGGCCGAGAGATCGCCGAGCTCAAGAAGGACCGTGATGAGGCAGCCACGAAAGCAGCGGCCGCCGAGCAGCGCGCGGACGAACAGCGGACCCGGAATCGGTGGCAGCTGATCGGCCTGATCTCGTCGCCGTTCGCGACCGCGATCGTGCTCTTCATCGTCCAAGGAGGGCTGAAGCCGTGACCGCACGATGGAAGAGTGTCGGCTCGACGATCGTGGGCGTGCTCCTCACGCTGGGGCTGCTCGGGGCGCTGCTGTTCCTGATGCTCCGCGTCACCGAGCAGGACAGCACGATCGATCAGCTCTCCCGGAACAACGATGCGCTCCGCGAGCAGGTCAACGACCTTGGCCAGAATCCGGTCGCGCCGCCTGCTGAATCCGTGACCGGCAACAGCCCTTCGACCGGCCAGCCTGGGCCGTCGGGTGATGCGGGCCCGCGCGGGCCACAGGGCGACCCGGGCCGCCCGCCGACGGCCGCGGAGATCTTCACCGCCGTCGACGTCTACTGCGCCGCGCACAACGCCTGTCAGGGCGCTCCTGGTCTTCCCGGGCGGGATGGCCTCAACGGCGCGCCCTCGACGGTGCCTGGCCCGCAGGGGCCCGCGGGCACCGCCTCTACTGTGCCCGGCCCTCAGGGGCCACAGGGTGAGCCCGGCACGGCCGGTGCGCCGGGGACTCCCGGCGCCAACGGCCGCGGCGTCAACACCATCGAATGCCAGGCGGACGGCTCCTGGCTGATCACCTACACCGACGGTTCGACGTCGACCACGAGCGGCCCGTGCCGCATCCCCGACCCCACACCGACCCCAACCCCGGAGGTTCTCCCATGACGCATGTCGCCCCCACTGCTCTCGCCGGTCTGGCGAGCAATCTCACCTCGCTCGCCTGGTGGAAGGCCGCGGTCGTCCGCGCCATCCGCACCGCGATCCTCCTCGCGATCCCCTACATCGGTGCCGCGGGCCTGTTCGACAGCATCCCGTGGCTGTCGGTCGGGTCGGCCGCCGCGCTCGGGTTCCTGCTGTCGCTGCTGACGTCCCTCGCGGGCCTCACTGAAGCGAACGGCGGCACCGTCCCGGCGTGGATGGCGATGCTCGAGCGGGTCACGAAGACCGTCGCGCAGGGGCTCGTGACGGGCATCGGCAACGCGGTGCTGTTCCAGGACGTGAACTGGTCGGTGATCGTGCAGTCCGCCCTCATCGCCGGTCTGGGCTCGCTGCTGCTCGCGTTCCTGACGAACCTTCCGGATGCCGCACCTGCATCGACTCCCGCCGTCGCGTCCACCTGGGTGCCGGTTCTGCCGGTCTCCGCCGGAGCGCTCCACATCGCGGGTGCGGCGACTGTCGACGAGATCGCTGACACCCCGCCCGCTGACCTGTAGCCCGGCTCTCCCCCAACCCTTCCACTGACCCGAAAGGCCACTGATGGTCCTGCCCACCAACCTGCAGTACGGCACCGTCATTGGTGTCCTCGAACGGCGCGACGCTGCCGAGCTCCGGCCACTCGCCGGCCTCTCGGTTCGCTTCACCCCGGACGAGCCCGACGAGTTCGTGAAGGACGCCACGGCCACCCCGCCGGCGAGCGTCCGTGTCGAGGTCGTGAACGCCAGCACCAACGATGACGGTGTGCTCGTCGACCGTGACAACACTCCCGGGGTGGAACTCGTGGCTCTCGCGGAGTACGGCCGCCGCTGGACTGTTCGCATTCAGGGCACGGGTGTGCCTGCGGTGGAGAAGAAGTTCTTCCTCACTGCAGGCGACACGGTGGATCTGACGACTGTGGACCCGGCGCCGACGGATCTGCCGGCGGCGATCACCGAGTGGCAGGCGGCCGTCGACGCGACAGCCGTGAACCGTACGGCGGCCGCGAGCTCGGCCGCGGATGCTGAGGCCGCAGCGGCCTCGATCAACAAGGGCGCACCAGGCGGCGTCGCCGGCCTCGACGAGTCTGCGAAGGTTCCTGATGCGCAGCTGCCTGACCGGCTCGGCGCGAGTGCACTAGAAAACACGTTCCTCGCGGTCCTCGTCTACACGGCCGGGGCCTATCCGGCTCGTCCCTCGAGCGCCCCGGCTGGGCACGTGACCTACGTCGGGCCCGTGCAGCCCACCACTTGGCTCG
>SCNI01000053.1 GCA_005502775.1 Microbacteriaceae bacterium 3FA27C10 | reverse complement strand
CTCACCGCCACCCCCCGCCGCCGCCTGCTCCCGAGCACGCGCATGGCCGTGCAACTCGCCGTCGCCCTGAGCGCCGCCTTCGCGGTGGGGCATCTGCTCTTCCCCGACCACCTCGTCTGGCCCGTCATCACGGCGTTCATCGTCTGCAGCGGCAACCGCGGCCGCGGTGACGTGCTCTACAAGGGCCTGCTCCGCATCGGCGGCGGACTGATCGGCACCGTCGTCGCCACGGCCGCCGTCGGCCTCGGAACCCTTGGCGGCGTGGGCGCGATCGTCGGCATCTTCGTGCTGCTGGCCGTCGCGCTCTGGCTGCGGCCGGTGAGCTATGCCTGGTGGGCCGCCTGCATCACCGGCGTGCTCGCCCTGCTCTACGGCTACTTCGGCCAGACCGGGCCGGGTGTGCTGGAGAGCCGACTGCTCGGGGTGCTCTGTGGCGGGGTGGTCGCGATCGTCACCTCCTGGTTCGTGCTGCCCGTGAAGACCACCGATGTGCTGCGACGACGCTCGGCGGATGCGCTGCGCGCGCTGGCCGCGTTCGTCGCGGCGGCTCGCGAGCACGGTCCCGCATCCGCGGCCGCACTCCGCACGGCGGCCGAGCTCGCCGTCGATCGGGTCGAGCAGCTCGCCCCGCCGCTCCGGGCTGCCCGTCGCACGGTCGCACAGGCACCTGCGTGGATGCGCCGGTCGCTCGAGCGCCGGCCCTGGGCACTCGGCGCCGAGCTGGTCGACCTCGTGGCAGGCGCACGCCCGGAGCTCGACGCCGTGACCGGCAGCGCCGCCGGAACACCGACGAGCTCGAACCCCTCGGCCCTGACCCTCCTGGGTGGCCGTCTGCGCGCCATCCGCGAGCTGCTCGCGTCACTACGCCAGCCCTGATCCGCGGAGGTTCCACCACCACTCCGGCCTCACGACATCGAGCCGTCGAAAAGACGTCCACCCCGCAAGGAATGGACGTCTTCTCGACGGCTCGACGCCGCGCCGGCGCTACCGCGTGGCGATCAGCGGCAGGCGGTGAGGCTCTCCACCCCCTCGCTCAGGGAGTTCGTGCCGCCCAGGAGCGTGACCTTCGTGGCGCCCAGCGCGGTGATCTGCGCGAGCGTCTCCGCCGGAACACACGAACCCGGCACCGTGAACAGCGGCGCACCCATCTTCGGGCCGAACGCCGAACCCGCCAGCGCATCCGGGAACTTCTCCCCCGTCGCCAACAGCACCCGGTCCGCGCTCTGCGCGAAGTGCTCGTTGATCGAGCGCGACGCCGCGTAGCGGTCGGCACCACCCAGCCGCACCGTCGAGGTGATCGCCGCGGCATCAGCCTGGATACCCGTCGAGACCGAGTTCGGGCCGCCCGCGATCGCGATCTCGGTGACACCGAGAGAACCCAGCAGCGCCTTCGTGGCGGCATCCAGCCCCGAAGCACCCCCGTTCACCAAGATCACCGGACCCCGGCCAGCGACCGCAGCACCCGCCGACAGCGCATCGGGGAAGTTCGCCCCGGCTGCCAGCACGGCCACCGGAGCACCGTCCGGGAACGCCGCCGCAGCGATGTTCCGCGAGGCCTCGAACCGGTCCGCACCACCGATCCGCGACACCGGGGCGATCTGCCCCAACGCCGACTCGACCGCGCTGCTCACCGTGTTCACGCCGCCCACGACGACGATCTTGTCCGGATGCAGCCGCGCGATCTCCGCACGCACCACCTCCGGCAGCGACCCCGCCGCCGTCAACAGGATCGGCGCATCCGCCACCGCCGCCGCCGGAGCCGCGGACAACGCATCCGGGAACACCGCACCCGACGCCACGAACACCGTCGACGCGCCATCCGGGAACCCCGCCTTCGAGGTGTTCACCGCCATCTCGAACCGGTCAGCACCCGCGATCCGATCCACCACCACCGGCTGCGGTTCCGGATCGACCGGGGGCAGCACGGCCGCCGTCTCGGCCGATGCGGTCGCCGGGCTCCACAGCGGCTTGGTCGCCGTGACCGAGACTCCGATCACCGCGCCCTCGTCGCCGGCGGCCAGCACGTACGAGGCCGAGGTCGCCCCCTCGATCGTCGAGCCGTCGCGCGTCCAGGTGAAGCCGCTGGCCTGCCACGGTGCATCCACTGCAGCGGTCAGCGTCTCACCGACGCGCGCCGTACCGTCGATCCGCGCCGCGAGCGGCTGCGGGTCGACGATCGTCTGCGCCGGAACACCGGTCAGCGTCGGGGTCACGGTCTGCATGAGACCGGTCGCCGGGTCGAAGCTGAGCTTGTCGATCGTGGTCTCGCGGTGCTGTCCGTCGCCGCCCGGCATGCCGAAGCGGTGGTAGACGATGTACCAGTCGTCGGTGCCCGGAACGTTGAGCACCGAGTTGTGGCCCGTGGCCAGGATGCCCTTCGAGGCGTCCTTCTGCAGGATCACGCCGCGGTAGGTCCACGGCCCGTCGATGCTCGTGGCCGTGGCGTAGCCGACGCGGTAGTTCTGCGAACCCGTGTCGTCGATCGAGTAGGTCAGGTGGTACAGACCGTCACGGTAGTTCACGAAGGAACCCTCGCGGAAGTCGGTCAGCCCCGTGACCCGCTTGAGCGTCGCCGCCTTGATCGACAGCATGTCGTCGGAGAGCTCCGCGTAGACGGGCGAGCCGTTGCCCCAGAAGAGGTAGTGCTTGCCGGTCGCCGGGTCGGTGAACGCCGCCGGGTCGATGGCCTGGCCCGAGGTGATCGCCTCGTTGTTGAGGATCATCGCCTGCGGCTGCGCCACGAACGGCCCGGTGGGGCTGTCCGCGACGGCGACGCCGATCGTCTTGCGGTTCAGCGCCGTGTTGTGGCCGCTGAAGTAGAAGTAGAACTTGCCGTCCTTCTCCGCGATCGTCGGCGCCCAGGCGTTGCCGGAGGCCCAGGGCACGTTCCCGTTCGCCCCGTCGAGGGTGAGGATGGGGGCATCCGACCTCGTCCAGTCCACCAGGTTCTTCGACGACCAGACGTAGAAGTCCTTGCCGCCCCAGCCGGGGTAGCCGTCGGTCGTCGCGTAGACGTAGTAGGTGTCACCGAACGCGACCACGTTCGGGTCGGCGTACAAGCCCGGGATGCTGGGGCTCGCCATGTCGACCGCACGCAGCGTCCACGTGACGGGGTCTCCCCCGCCCACCGGGGTGAGGGTCACCGAGACGGGCTGGCTGAGGTCGACGGTGGTTCCGGATGCGGGGCTCGCCACGACCGTGGAGGAGGTCGCGAACACCGGGGTGAGCGCCGTCAGATCGGTGCCCGGCTTCACCGGGAACACCACCTCGTGAGCCGTGGAGTCCACGATGGGGCTGATCTTCAGCACGTCCTCCTGCAGGGTCACGCCCGCCAGCGCGGTCGTGTTCCCCGAGTTCTCGAGCACCTCGGCGGGCGAGAGCGCGCGGTTGTAGATCGCGAACTCGCGCAGCTTGCCCTTGAGCTTCTTGTCGGCGTCGTAGTTCGACCGGCCCAGGTAGTTGGCGGTGGTCGAACCGCCGCCGATGTCGCCGGGGTCGGTGGTGACGGTTCCGGAGGCCACGGCCACGCCGTCGAGGTAGATCGTCGCGGTCGTGTCCTTCAGCACGTACGTCAGGTGCGCCCAGCGGCCGCGCGGCAGGTCGCTGCCCTGGGAGACGGTCTGCTCCGTCGTCCAGTTGCCGGTCGCGAGACTCGTGCGGTAGGCGTTGCCGGTGGTGAACAGGTAGCCGTTGCCGACACCGGAGACGGTGTTGCCGAGGCCGTAGATGAAGTAGGCCCCCGACTGCGCCGAGTCGATCCAGACATCCGTCTCGATCGTGGTGTCCTTGACGCCGGCCAGCAGGTTGTCCGGCAGGTCGACGTAGTCGTCGTTGCCGTCGAGAACCAGCGCGCCGTCGGAGAACGTCGCACCGCCCTTGATGCTCGCGTCCTGGCTGTTGCCGGAGACGTCGTGCAGCACGGTGCCCGATCCGTCGCTGAAGTCGTAGCGCAGGATCTCGCCCTTGTTGTTGACGGGCGCCGCATCCGGACCCTGACCGAGGCTCTCGAGCTCGGCGGCGGTCACCGGGATGACGGTGCCGTGGCGCGGGCTGGCCGGCAGGTCGTAGTTCGACGACACCGTCCAGTTCGGGTGCGCGATGTCGGCCGTCTCGAGCGGGATGTAGCCGCGCCCGCCGTACTCGTCGACGAAGAGGTAGAACTTGTCCCCGTTGACGTCACCGGGGTTCGACTTGAACGCGGTGGGGCCTTCGACGGCGCTCGTTCCGGCCTTCTTGCCGATGCAGCTGTCGAGCACGCTCCACGAGCCCAGGGTCGCCCGGAGGTCGGTGGAGGACTCCTGGATGATGTCGCTGCAACCGGTTCCGCCGGCGCCCTCGTCCTTGGTGAAGCGGTAGTAGACGTCACTGGACTTGATGACGGTCGAGTCGATGCGGGAGACGCCCTGGTCCTGCCAGATCTGAGGGGTGCTGAAGCTGACGAAGTCGCGCGTCGTGGCGTACATCATGCGGTGGTAGCTCGCCCCGGTGTGGCCCGGGTCGTTGTCGGCGTACAGCGAGGAGGCCCAGAACACCACGTAGGCGCCGAGGGAGTCGTCGTAGTAGGCCTCCGGAGCCCAGGTGTTGCCGGCGTTGTCGGGAGCGATCTTGATGTGGCGCTGCGCCGACCAGTTCTTGAGGTCGTGCGATTCCCACACCTCGATGTACTGGCTGCCGGTGCGCACGGAGTCACCCCACGAGGTGCCGCTGCCGATCGAGAGGTCGGTGGCGATCAGGTAGAAGGTGTCACCCTCGGGGGAACGGATGAGGAAGGGGTCACGCAGGCCCTTGGTGCCCTGGCTCGAGGTGAGCGCCGGCTGTCCGCCGTTCAGCTCGCGCCAGTCGAGGGCGTTGTTGCCCTCGCTCGCCGCGAAGTAGATGTTCTCGCCGGCGAGCGAGTTTCCGGTGAAGTAGGCGAACGCGTAGCCCTCGTAGGGGGCCGCGGCGATCGCCTTGCGCACGGTCGCGGTGAAGTCGCGCGTGGTGGTCGCGGAGCCCTTGCTCAGGTGGGCGGTGAGCACGACCGTCCGGTCGGAGGAGGGCCGTGTGACCACACCGTCGGCCGTCACGACCGCCGCGTCGGACGAGGTCCAGCTCAGAGTGATCCCGGCGGGCGCGCCGGGAAGCGTGATGTTGCCGCGCACGTCGTCGATGCCGGTGATGCTCAGGGCGGCCGCAGCCGCCTCGACGTCGTACTGATCGTCATGCAGAGCGGGCACGGTCGCCGTGAAGGTCTTGGTCTGCGACTCCGAGCCGCGCGTCACGGTGGCGGTCAGCACCACGGAGGCGTCGCCCTGGCCGGCGGCCGGGCGCGTCACCACGCCGGCGGCCGAGATCACGGCGGGCCGGTCCGAAGCCCAGGTGATGGCGGAGCCGTTGACCCCGCCGGAGGGCAGGGTGAGGTTCGACTGCACGGCCGACAGGTCGCCGAGCGAGAGCTGGGCTGCGTCACGACTCGCGCGGGTGGCGTCGGAGGGCTGAAGGGCAGCAACCTCTCCCGCCGTGAGCGCCGTGTCGTAGATGCGGAAGTCGCGCACGCTGCCGGCCAGGAACTTGTCGGAGGCGTAGTTCGAGCGCCCGATGAAGTTCGAGGTGGTGACGCCGTTTCCGAGCTCCTTGGGCTTCACGGTGACACCGGTCTTCACGGCCACCTCGCTGCCGTCGAGGTAGAGCCGCGCGGTGTCGCTCGCGTCGTCGAGCGTGTAGGTGAGCGTCTTCCACACCCCGCGCTCGAGGTTGGCGCTCGTGCTGACGACCTGCTCACCGCTCCAGTTCGTCTTCGTGATGCCCGCCCGGTAGGCGTTGCCGGTGGCGAAGAGATAGCCGGTGCCCGACTGGCTGGTGGCGGGGTTGCCCAGCCCGAACACGAAGTACGGCGTGCCCTGCGAGGCCCGCACCAGCACCTCGGTGCTCACGGTGATCGAGTCGAGGCCGGCGAGGATGTTCGCCGGAAGAGCGACATGGTCGTCGACGCCGTCGAGCGTCGCGCCGGCGCCTCCGCCGAGGGCGACGCCTCCGACGTAGGAGGCGTCGCGGCCGTGGCCGGAGCCGTCGACCGCGGTCGTGCCGCTGGTCTCGTCGAGGGAATACCGGGCGACGAGGTGGTCGTCGGCGGCGGCGAATGCGGGTGTCGTGCTCAGTAACGGGATGGTGAGCGACAGGGCGGTGGCCGCCACGAGCGCTCTGACGGGGATGTTCTTCATTTCTCTCCAGGTTCGGCTTCGTTGTCGAGTGGACGGGATGGCTGGTCGGCCGGAATCAGGTCTTGCGTTTGCGCGACACCACGAGGCGCTGCAGCAGCACGAACACGAGCAGGATGCCGCCGGTGATGATGGTCGTCGCCTCGGGAGGGATGCTGCCGTCGCGCGTGATCAGCACGTTCATCAGGCCGAGCACGAGGGCGCCGACCACGGAGCCGAGCACGAAGCCCGCGCCGCCCGTGAGCAGCGTTCCGCCGATGATCACCGCGGCGATCGCGTCGAGCTCCCAGCCGACGCCCGTGATGTTCTGCGCGATGCCGAGCTTCGAGGTGTACACGACGGCCGCGAGGCCGGCGAGGGTGCCGCTGATGACGTAGATGGTGAGCTTGGTGCGCACGACCGGAAGTCCCATCAGCAGCGCCGACTGCTCCGAGCCGCCGATGGCGTAGACCGTGCGGCCCAGGCGCGTGCGGTGCAGCACGAAAAAGGCGACCAGAACCACGACCACCGCGATGAGCACGTTGGGGGTGATCACGAGGTCGTTGATCTTGGGTCCGTCGATGAGCGTCCACTCCGTCGACAGCGCACGGATCGGCGAGTCGTCCTCCAGGCGCTCGGGTGTCGTGCTGAGCATGGAGGCGAGCCCCCGGGCCAGGAACATCATCGCCAGAGTCGCGATGAACGGCTGCACGTTGAAGAACTGGATCAGGATGCCGGAGGCGAGCCCGAAGGCCGAGCCGATGACGATCATCAGAACGATCACGGCGATCGGGTTCCACCCGGCGTTCGCGAGCATCACGCCGACGAGGCTGCTGATGGCGATGACCGCTCCGACCGAGAGGTCGACTCCGCCCGTGAGGATGACGAAGGTCATGCCCACCGCGAGGATGATGAGGTAGGAGTTGTTGATCAGCAGGTTCGAGATCGTGTTGGCCTGCACGATGCGGCCGTAGGCGATCTCGCCGTAGACGATCATCCCGATGAAGATCAGCACGGCGGCCAGGGTCGGCAGCGTCTCCAGGTTGGGCTTCAGCCGGGTGAGCAGCGACGGCCGGGCGGAGCGCGCCGGGCCCGAGGTGGGGCGTTCGAGGAGCGTGCTCATGCCGACACCGTTTCCTTTCGAGTCGAGGCGGGGTTCGGCGGCGCGCTCGGCGACGACGGCGGCGTGGGACGCCCCTGTGCCCGCCGCCTCGCGAACAGCGCCCGCACCCGCTGCGACTGCAACAGGCAGATGATCACGATGACGAGCGCCTTGAAGGCGGGCGTCGCCGAGGAGGGGATCGACAGGAACACGATGGTCTTGTCGAGCGTGGCGATGAGCAGGGCGCCGATGACGCTGCCGGTGAGCGAGAACTTGCCGCCTGCGAGCGAGGTGCCGCCGATCACCACGGCGAGGATCGCATCCATCTCCGACGACAGGCCGGTCTTGGCCACCTCGACGGTCATCACGCTGGCCGTGCTGAAGATGCCGGCGACCCCCGCGAGCACCGCGCTGACGATGTAGACGGAGATCAGGATGCCGATGGGCCGGATGCCCGCCATCCGCGCGGCCTTCGGGTTGATGCCGATCGACTCGATCATGAGGCCGAGGGCGGTGCGCCGCACGAGCACCGCGAGGATCGCGACGATCACCGCGGCGATGACGAACACCACCGGGAAGCCGAAGACGGTTCCGTTCGCGATCCAGCGGAACGGCTCGTTGCTGGCCGAGGTGTTCTGTCCGGCGGTGATGACCTTCGCGAGGCCGCGGCCCGCGAGCATCGTGATGAGCGTGGTGATGAACGGCTGCAGCCCCACCACGGAGACGAGCAGGCCGTTGACCACGCCGAGCACGGCGCTCACCGCGAGGGCGAGGCCGGCCGCGGCGAACGCGGTGCCGGCCGATCCGTCGGCGGTGGACATGAACTGCATCGACACGGCTCCCGACACGGCCATCACCGAGCCGACCGAGAGGTCGATCCCGCGCGTGGCGATCACCAGCGTCATGCCGACGGCGATCATCATGACCGGGGCGCTGGCGCGGAGGATGTCGATGAGGTTGCCGGAGAGGTTGCCCGTTCCGGCGTTGAACGAGACGCCGAGGTAGCCCGGGTCCTTGATGAGGTTGATGACGAGCAGCAGCACCAGTGCGACGATCGCCCAGATGTAGGGCTGATGGATGACCGTGCTGAGGAACGGCGTCGCCTTCTTCGTGCGCGGGGCGCTCATGCGACGCTCTCCTCGGTCTCGACCAGCTCGAGGCCGGCGGCTTCGGCGACAGCCTCGGGCCGGCCTTCGTTGGCGATCAGGTCGACGATGGACTCTGCGGTCACTTCGGGGCCGTTGATGATCTCTCCGATCTTGCGGTGGTCTTTGAGCACGACGATCCGCTCGCTGAGGCGCACCACCTCCTCGAGCTCCGAGGAGATGAACACGACCGACATGCCGTCTTCGGCGAGCGTCGCGATGGCCTCCTGGATCTCCGCCTTGGCGCCGATGTCGATGCCGCGGGTCGGTTCGTCGAGGATGATGAGTTCGGGTTTCGTGGCCAGCCAGCGCCCGAGCAGCACCTTCTGCTGGTTGCCGCCGGAGAGGTTCTTGATGGGGCGCTCGGGATCGGCGGGGCGCACGTTGAGCTCCACCAGGTACTTGTCGCAGAGCTCCTGCTGCTCCTTGCGGGAGAGCGGACGCGCCCAGCCGCGCCGGGCCTGCACGGCGAGGATGAGGTTCTCGCGCACGGTGAGGTCTCCGATGATGCCCTCGTCACGGCGGTTCTCGGTGGAGAACGCGATCTTGTGCGCGAGCGCCGCCGTCGGCGTGTGCACCTCCGTGGCCACTCCGTCGATGAGCACCTCGCCCGTGTCGGGGCGGTCGGCGCCGTAGACGAGCCGGCCGAGCTCGGTGCGGCCCGAGCCGAGGAGACCGGCGAGTCCCACCACTTCTCCGGCGTGCACGTCGATGTCGACGGGGTCGATGGAGCCGCGGCGGCCGAGGTTCTTCGCGCTGTAGAAGGGGCGCGCATCCGGGTCGACGACGCCGCGGCCGCGGTTCGAGCCGAGCGCCGCCAGAACCTGGGAGTCCTTGCCGATCATCTGGGAGATCAACTGCGTGCGGTCGAGATCGTGGGTCAGGTACTCGCCGATGAACTGTCCGTTGCGGAGCACCGTGAGACGGTCGCTGATGGCGTAGACCTGGTCGAGGAAGTGGGAGACGAACAGGATGGCGACGCCCTGGTCGCGGAGGCGCCGCATCACGGCGAACAGGCCCTCCACTTCGTTCGCATCCAGGCTCGAGGTGGGCTCGTCGAGGATGAGCACTTTGGAGTTCGTGACCATGGCGCGGCTGATGGCCACCAGCTGCTGCAGGGCGAGCGAGATGCTCGACAGCGGCTGACGGGGATCGAGGTGGCCGAGACCGAGGCCCTCGAGGGCGACACGCGCGGCCTCGTGGGTCTTGCGCCAGTTCACGCCGAGCGGCCCGCGGATCTCGTGGCCGAGCATGACGTTCTCGCCCACGGTCAGGTTGTCGCAGAGGTTCACCTCTTGATAGACGGTGGAGATGCCGGCCGACTGGGCGTCGGCGGTGCCCGTGAAGGTGCGCGGCCCTCCGGCGACCGTGATGGTGCCGGAATCGATCTTGTAGACGCCCGTGAGCGCCTTGATCAGAGTCGACTTTCCTGCGCCGTTCTCGCCCATCAGGGTGTGCACTTCGCCGGGGAAGAGACGGAAGTCGACGTTCTGGAGCGCCTTGACGCCGGGGAATTCGATCGAGATGTCCTCCATCTCGACGATCGGCTCTGTGATTGCCATGTCTGCCTGGTCGTTCTGCCGGAGAGTCCGGCGTCGTCTGCTGGCCGTGCGGATCGCCCCGCACGAGGTGCGCCCGCCCGCTTCCCGGTGGGGTGGGAAGCGGGCGAGCGGTGGTGCGATCAGTACTTGCGGTCGGGCAGCGCCGCGGTGGCCGCCGCCGGCGAGTCGAACGTGACGCTCGGAACCACGATGTCCTTCTCGACGGTCTTGCCGGCGAGGGCGGCGTTGACCACGTCGACCGCGGTCTCACCGAACAGCGGGTTGTACTCGGCGACGAAGCTCAGACGACCGGCGGCGAGCGCCTCCAGGGCCGACTTGGTGCCGTCGATCGTGATGATCTTCACGTCGCTGCCGGGCTTGAGGCCCGCCTCTTCGACGGCGAGCGCCGCGCCGAGACCCATCTCGTCGTTCTGCGCGAACACGAGCTGCACGTTGTTGTTGTTCGCCTTGAGGATGGTCTCGAAGACGCTCTTGGCCTCTTCGGTCGACCAGTTCGCCGACTGGCTCTCCAGCTTGGTGAACGTCTTGCCGATGGTGGCGTCCCAGCCCTTGTTGCGGTCGTTCACGACCGAGAGACCGGGAGGGCCTTCGAGCACGACGTAGTTGGTGCCGTTCGGGAACTGCGCGTTCGCCCAGGTGGCGGCGGAGGCGCTGATGCCCACGTTGTCGGGCGCGATGTGGCTCGTGTACAGGCTGTCGTCGTTGGGCTCGATGCCGCGGTCGAGCAGCACCACCGGGATCTCTGCCTCCTGAGCGCGCTTGAGCACGCTCTCCCAGCCGGTGGCCTCGGTGGCCGAGAGCAGGATGGCGTCGACGCCCTCGTCGATGAACGAGGTGAAAGCGGTGATCTGGGAGTTCTGGTCGCCGTTCGTCGCCGGTGCGTACTTGAGGTCGAAGCCGTTCGCCTTCGAGAACGAGTCCTGGATGTTCTGCTCGTTGGCCGTGCGCCAGCCGCCCTCGGGGCCCACGGCGACGAAACCGACGGTGACGAGGTCACCGCTGCCGGCCGCGGCCGTCGAAGCGGGGGAATCGCTCGATCCTCCGGAGCAGGCGGTGATGCCCAGGGCCATCGCGCCGACGAGCGCGACACCCGCGATCGCCCGGAACTTTGCTGTGATTGACATTGATCTCCTCCTTGAGATCCGCCGCGCCATCGTGGTGCGGGCGGGGTGAATGTGTCCGTCTGGACGGTGTTCGGTGCACTCGACGCGTGCCGCGATGGCTCGTGTTCGCTAGATTCGGGTTGTGCCTGCGGGGCGGCTCTGCTCCGCCCCGCCGGCCGTTCTGCGAGTTGTTAGCGTTCACAATTGCGTCGGTCTGCAGGCTAGCGCCGCCCGCAGATCGATGTCAAGCACTGCGCAAGAGATCGCTTGTGCGCCGTGGCGGCTTGTCGCACAGGGATTGTTAGCCCTAACATTCCCACAACACCTCGATGGAGAGTTGATGACGAACCCGACAGCGCCCGTAGTGCAGCTCACCGATGTCTCGGTGGGCTTTCCGGGCGTGCAGGCGCTCGATCGGGTGAGTTTCCGCCTGTTCGCGGGCGAGGTGCACTCGCTCATGGGTGAGAACGGGGCCGGTAAGAGCACCCTCATCAAGGCGCTCACGGGAGTGCATCGCATCGACGAGGGCACGATCGAGATCTCCGGCCATCCGGTGTCGTTCTCCGGTCCTGCCGGCGCCCTCGCCGCGGGCGTCAGCACCGTCTATCAGGAGATCAACCTCCTGCCCAACCTCACCGTCACCGAGAACGTGCTGCTCGGCCGCGAGCCGCGCCGGCGTCTCGGCGGCATCGACTGGCGCGAGGCGCATCGGCAGGCCGGGGAGGCGCTGCTCGGCATCGGGGTCGACATCGATCCGCGCACGCTGCTCGCCGACCACCCGCCCGCCATCCAGCAGCTCATCGCCATCGCGCGGGCGATGTCGGTGAGTGCGAAGGTGCTGATCCTCGACGAGCCCACCTCCAGCCTCGACAACGACGAGGTGACGGAGCTGTTCCGCGTCATCGGCAACCTCAAGGCGGCGGGGGTGGCCATCCTCTTCGTCTCCCATTTCCTCGATCAGGTCTACGAGATCTCCGACCGCCTCACCGTTCTCCGCGACGGCAAGCTCGTCGGCGAGTACCTCACCGACGAGCTGCTGCGCATCGACCTCGTGCAGAAGATGATCGGCAAGGAGATGGCCGTGCTCGACGACATCCGTTCGCACGTCGCGGAGAGCGAGATCGAAGCGGAGCTCGACACCGAGACTCCCCTCGTCTCCGCCATCGGACTGGGCCGGCACGGCGCGCTCGAGGCGATCGACCTCGACGTCTATGAGGGCGAGATCGTGGGCATCGCCGGACTGCTGGGTTCCGGGCGCACCGAGTTGGCGCGGCTGCTGACCGGCATCGACCGCGCCGACACCGGCGAGCTGCGGGTCGACGGCGTCAAGACCGCGTTCCGCACCCCCCGCTCCGCCCTCAAGCGGCGCATCACCTACGCCTCGGAGGACCGCCGCACCGAGGGCATCATCGGTGAGCTCTCCGTGCGGGACAACATCGCCCTGGCGCTGCAGGCCGATCTCGGCTGGTTCCGGCGGCTCCCGATGCAGCGCCAGAACGAACTCGCGCTGAGCTACATCCAGGCCATGGACATCCGGCCCGCCGACCCGGATGCGCTCATGAACACGCTCTCCGGCGGCAACCAGCAGAAGGTGCTGCTCGCGCGCTGGCTCGCGATCGCACCCCGGCTTCTCGTTCTCGACGAGCCCACGCGCGGCATCGACATCGGCGCGAAGGCGGAGATCCAGAAGCTCGTGTCGAACCTCGCCGAGAACGGATTGTCGGTGGTGTTCATCTCGGCCGAGCTCGAGGAGGTCCTGCGCATCAGCAACCGCGTCGCCATCCTGCGCGACCGTCGCAAGGTCGGCGACCTGCCCAACTACGACCTCACCGTCGGCGCCCTGCTCGCGGTGATCGCCCAGGCGTCGAACGACGACGAGGATCTCGCCTGAGAGTGATGGAGATCTTGCCCTCCCGGCGTCGACTATTCTTCGTGTCAAGACAATGCGCCGCCCGGAATCCGATGCCTGACACGGTCGAGCGATGCGCTCCAGCCCGCCGCGTCGGATGAGTCGCAGGGGAGGAGGATTCCGTGGCCGATGAGGCTCCTCGTCAGGCGACGATCTTCGATGTCGCACGTCTGGCCGGCGTGTCGCACCAGACCGTCTCTCGCGTGCTCAACGATCTGCCCAACGTGCGCGCTTCCACGCGCACGCGGGTCGAAGAGGCGATCAAGAAGCTGCGCTATGTGCCGTCGCCGGCGGCTCGGGCGCTGGTCACCAGGCGTTCTCGCACCATCGGGCTGATCGCCACCGGCGGCCCGGAGTTCGGCCCCTCGTCGACGACCCTCTACTTCAACGCGGCCGCGCGCGACGCGCGCTGGTCGGTGTTCACCGCCAACATGGTCGACAGCGACCCCGCGACCATCCGCTCCGCCGTGGAGGCGTTCCTCCGGCAGAGCGTCGAAGGCATCGCCGTGATCGCGGGGCACGAGGGCGTGGCCGAGGTGATCGCGGGGATGGACCTCACCATCCCGCTCGTGGTCATGCAGGCCACCCCGCGAACCGGACTGGCGACGGTCGGCGCCGACCAGTACCACGGCGCCCGCAACGCCGTCCGCCACCTGGTGGAGCTCGGTCACCGTCATATCGGGCATCTCGCCGGCCCCGGCGACGTCGTCGACGCCCGGGAGCGGGAGCGGGGCTGGCGCGACGAGCTCGCGGCGAACGGCCTCCCCGCCCGCGCCATCGGCGTCGGCGACTGGACGCCCTCCTCGGGCTACCGCATCGGCCGGGAGTGCGAGCTCGACGATCTCACCGCCCTCTTCGTCGGCAACGACCAGATGGCGATGGGGGTCGTGCACGCGCTCTCCGATCGGCACCTGTCGGTGCCGGGCGACATGAGCGTCATCGGCTTCGACGACATCCCCGAGGCCGCCCACATGGCGCCGCCGCTGACGACGGTGCGCCAGGACTTCGAGCGCATCGGGCAGGACATGCTGACGACCCTGCTCTCGCGCATCGCCGGCGATCTCGACGAGATCCCGCAGGCGCTGCCCGAGCTGATCGTGCGGGAGTCCACGGGGCCGGCCCGCCAGGGCGTGTCCCGCTAGCTCCAGTCGCTCGGCATCGGCGTCTTGTTCGGCGGCAGCTGCGAGTCGGCGCCCCAGATCAGGAGCCACGGCGGCATCCGCCCGTCGTCGGGCACCGGGCCCACGATCGCGCGCAGCTCGTCGACCGTCACGACCCCGCCGCCGCGCTTCAGGAACCGCGCCCGGATGTAGGCCCGCGCGCACACCTCCTCGCCGCGCACGAAGCGCTGCTCCACGTAGATGGCCTTCTCGTCGAAGCCGAGCACGCGCGTCTCCACCGTGAAGCGCTGCCAGAGCTCGAGCGAGCGGCGGAAGCTGATCGACTCGGCCACCACCACCGGGTACCACCCGCGCTCCTGCAGCTTCGGCCACATGCCGCTGCGCTGCATGAGGTCCAGGCGTGCGATGTCGAGCACCGAGAGGTACACGCCGTTGTTCATGTGGCGCAGCACGTCGAGGTCCGTGGGCAGCACCCGGAACGGGGTCGACGCCACGTCCCACACCCCGAGAGGCGAACGGAACCGCCCGCGGATCGCCTGCAGCAGCGTTCGGAAGAAGAAATGCACGAACTCGATCGTAGAGTTCGGCACACGCTCGCGCACTGCCGCTGTGGATTCCCACAAAGCCGGATGCCCGGGGCTGGGGGGTGCACGCAGCCTCGCCGACTAAAATCGCCGGGTGGCCGTGCCGAAGATCATCCTCTACTACGTGTTCGCGCCCGTGGCCGACCCCGAGGCCGTGCGGCTGTGGCAGCGCGATCTGTGCGAGTCGCTCGGGCTGCGGGGACGCATCCTGATCTCGGCCGACGGCATCAACGGAACGCTCGGCGGCGAGCTCGACGCGGTGAAGCGGTACGTGCGCAAGACGCGCGAGTTCGGGCCGTTCCGGGAGCTCGACGTGAAGTGGAGCGAGGGCACGGGGCTGTCGCCCGAGCCGGCGTCGAAGCACACCTCCTACCGGGCGAGCACCGACTTCCCGCGGCTGAGCGTGAAGGTGCGCGCCGAGATCGTGAGCTTCGGGGCGCCCGGCGAGCTCGAGGTGAGCGAGGCCGGCGTGGTAGGCGGCGGCGTCAAGCTGAGCCCGGATGCGCTGCACGAGTTGGTCGAGGCGCGCGGCGACGAGGTGGTGTTCTTCGACGGGCGCAACGCCTTCGAGGCGTCGATCGGGCGTTTCCGCGGGGCAGTCGTGCCCGAGGTGGAGAACACGCGCGAGTTCGTGGCGGAGCTCGAGAGCGGCAAGTACGACCACCTGAAGTCGAAGCCGGTCGTCACCTACTGCACCGGTGGCATCCGCTGCGAGGTGCTCTCGTCGCTGATGAGCGCGCGCGGCTTCGCCGAGGTCTACCAGCTCGACGGCGGCATCGTGCGCTACGGCGAGGCCTTCGGCGACGACGGGCTCTGGGAAGGCGCCCTCTACGTGTTCGACGCGCGCGGCTCGCTCGAGTTCACGCCGGGTGCGGCCGTGATCGGGCGGTGCGTCTCGTGCGAGGCGCCCAGCTCGCGCCTGCAGAACTGCGCCGAGCCCTCGTGCCGTGCGCAGCTCGTGGTGTGCGCCGACTGCGCGGGCGCCTCGCCCAGCGCTACCGACGACGTGACCGCCCCGCGACTCGCGATCACCTGCTCCGCCCACTAGCACCGCGCGCGACCGCGCCGGATTCGCGCACGAACGCGTCGGCATCACCCGACACGGCAGGCTGGCCGCCGTGATGATCAGCGGCCCAGGAGGTCCGCAAGCTCGATGCGGGCATCCGTCGTCGTGTGCTTGCCGCGATCGACGAGCTCGGTGACGAGCGCTGAACCTCAACCCAAGCGGGCGCGCAGCACGGCCGCGGTGGCAGGGCCGTCGAGGCGGTGCTCGCGCGACTCCTCGACCACCACGAGTTCGGCGCCCGGCAGCAGCGACGCGAGGCGGTCGGCCGCCGCGATGAGGAACGGGAAGGTCTGCGCCCCGCGCAGGATGGTGACCGGCGGGGCGACCGCGCGCATCGCCTCCGTCGGCGTCGCGAACTCCGTGGTGAGCACGGTGTCGTAGACGACCGACTGCGCCACGGCCACGAGGCCGGGGAACATCGGCGAATCACGGATCTGGTCGACCACCGGCTCTGGGAGGCCGACGCCCTCGAGCTGGAACTCGCGCACCGCGAGCTCGGGCTCGCCCTCGTCGACGTGCCGCTGCAGCCGCTCGGCGAGCGCCGGATCGGGCATCTCCTCCCCGAAGCGGAAGGGCGGCTCGGACAGGAAGACGTGGTCGATCGGCGAGCCCTGCGACGCGGACACGAGCGCGAGCACCGCGCCGGAGGAGTGCCCGAGCACGGCCGCGTGGCCACCCACCAGCTCGATCACGGCGTTCAGGTCTTCGACCTCTCGGGTGGGTTCATAGGGCCGCGTGTCGCCGCTGTCGCCGCGAGCGCGCCGGTCGTAGGTCACGGCCTCGAAACCGGCGGCCGCGAACGCCTCGGCGACATCGGTCACGGCGAGCGCTGTGCTGAATGCCCCTCCGACGAGCACGACCGGGCGACCCGCGCCCGTTCGGTAGACCGCGATGGGGGTTCCGTCTTCGGAGATCACCTTGTCCATGCCCCCAGTCAAGCAGCACCCTCCGACGAGCACGAGGGCTCCGCGCCCGCCCGCCGGGTCGCGCCATCTGCGCAGTTCGACCGACAACGGAGCACTGAGCGCTACCCGGCTCGGCGGCACCGGCCTGGTCGTAGGCTCAGCCCATGACGAACGAGAACGCGCACGACGGGCACCACGAGCACCACGAGCACCAGCATGGGCACGCCGGCCACGGGCACACCGATCGCGCCGGCTTCGAACCCGAGCTGCTGCGCCCGAGCCATGAGCTCATCCACGACCGGGCCGACGCCCTGCTGGCCCTGCACAAGGCGCCCGAGATCCTCACGCTCGTCAACGTCTGGGACGTCGCGAGCGCATCCGTCGTCGCCGCGCTCCCGGAGACCAAGGCGCTCGCCACCGCCAGCCACGCCATCGCCGCGATGTACGGCTACGAAGACGGCGAGCGCATCCCGCTCGACCTCATGATCGAGGCGGTGGGGCGCATCGCGCTGAGCACCAGCCTGCCCGTGACGGCCGACCTCGAGGGCGGCTACGGCAGCCCGGGCGAGACGGTCCGCCGCGCCATCGGCGCGGGCGTGGTGGGCGCGAACATCGAGGACCAGCTGCGGCCGCACATCGAGTCGGTCGAGAACGTGGCCGAGGTGGTGAAGGCGGCCGAGGCCGAGGGCGTGCGCTTCGTGCTGAACGCGAGAACGGATGCGCTGCTCAAGCGCGGCGACCGCCCGCTCGACGAGGTGCTCGAGGATGCGATCGAGCGCGGCCGCGCCTACCTCGACGCCGGCGCGGCCTGCGTGTTCGTGCCCGGGCTCGTCGACGAGGAGATCGCCGCGCAGCTCGTGGAGGGCATCGGGCATCTCAAGGTGAGCGTGATCGGCGTGCCCGGCTCGCTGAGCCCCGCACGCTACGAGGAGCTCGGCATCGCCCGCATCTCCTACGGCCCGTGGCCCCAGCGCGTCGCGCTCACGGCCCTGCAGGACTCCGCCCGCGCCCTCTACGCCGGCGGCGCCCTGCCCGCGGG
>SCNI01000052.1 GCA_005502775.1 Microbacteriaceae bacterium 3FA27C10 | reverse complement strand
GTCTCGGTCACGGGGCGCTCCTTCGGGGTGCGGCGGACGGGGTGGATGCTTCGGTGGCCTGCGGCGAGGGCTTCCCGGATGCGGCGCCGGGCGCCGTCGCGGCACCCGGGCCCGACCACACGGTGGCGCCGGGCACCGCGGTGCCGGTGAGGATGTGGTGGCGGGCGGCGTCGAAGAGCCGCACCGAGGCATCCGGGATCGCGGCGCCCGGCAGCGACTCGATGTCGGCGGCGTGCGAGAACCCCACGGCGCGGCGCATGCCCTCGACCCCCGCGAAGCGCCAGGCGTCGCTCTCGATGCCGGCCAGCGACGACGCGTCGCCCCAGGCCTCGGCGAACGCGGCCCAGCTCGCGGGAACGGCGGAGCGCCGCGCCTCGGCGAGCGCCGCGCCACCCACGGCGTCGGCGGCGATCGCGGCGAGCTCGAGGTTCGCCCAGAACAGCCCCAGGTCGAGGCCGATCGGCCCCACGAAGCTGAACTCGGGGTCGAACACCTTCACCACCTGCTCGCCGTCGCGCCGGCCGACCATCACCGAACCGCTGTGCAGGTCGCCGTGCAGGAGCGCCTCGGCCCGGTGCTCGAAGTCGTGACGGATGCGCGCCACGGCCTCGCGCACGGCCGCGTCGGCGTAGAGCGAACGCACGCGCCCGTCGAGCGCCGGATGCCAGTGGTTGTGCTCGTGCTCGCGGTAGGGCTCGTCGAGCACCACGTCGAGGGTCATGCGGCACAGCTCCGGGTTCGCCGAGGTCTCGACCAGCTCCGCGTGGGCAGACTCGCCGAGCGCCGCGACCGAGGTCGAGGCAGCCAGCTCGCCCACGAAGCGCCCGACGGCGGCGCCCAGCGCCACGAAGTCGAGCTCGGCCCCGTCGTCCGCCGCCACCTGCCGCACGAGCGCGTCGCGCAGCACGGCGAGGTCGGAGAGGTCTTCCATCACCAGCACGTAGCGGCTCTCGTCGAACGCCACGATGGTGGGGATCGACTCGGGCACCCGCACGGCCAGCCGCTCGTAGGTGCGCGCCTCCGACGCGATGCGCGCCGGGTCGACCGGCCACTCCGGCCCCACCACCTGCACCCACGGCGGCGCCTGCTTCACGGCGAGGCCGCCGAGCGGTCCCCGCGCGAGGAAGACGCGGTTCATGTTGCCGGCGGTGACCTCGTCGACGCGCACATCGGCGCCCTCGGAGGTCGCCGAGAGACGGCCCAGCAGGCCGGTTTCCGCCAGGTAGCCCACCACGTCGGCGGCGGTGACCAGCAGATCGTAGGCGCCACGGGCGGCGGTCATGCGGACTCCCCCACACCGGCCACCGCCACGGATGCGCGGGGCGCGCCCGGCGCATCCGTCGCCCCGGCCGCGGCGTAGAGCTCGCCCACCCGCGCCGGCTCGAACGAACCGCGGTCGGTCACCACCCGCGTCACGAAGCGGGCGGGCGTCACGTCGAAGGCCGGGTACCAGGCATCCGTCACGAGCGGCGACGCGGTGCGCCGGCCGAGCGTCGACAGCACCTCGTCGGGGTTGCGCTGCTCCACGACGATGTCGGCGGCCGTGGGGGCCTCGACGTCGGGGGCCTGCACGAGCGCGTAGTAGGGCACGCCGAACGCGGTGGCGGCCACGGCCAGGCCGAGCGTGCCGACCTTGTTCACCACGCTGCCGTCGAGCGACACCCGGTCGGCGGCCGTGACGAGGGCGTCGATGCGCCCGAGCGACGAACCCGGCGCAAGGGCGGCGGCGCCCATGCCGTCGGTGATGAGGGTGACGTGCTCGCCGAACTCGGCGAGGGTGTGCGCGGTGAGCCGGGCTCCCTGCAGGTAGGGCCGGGTCTCGGTGGCCACCCAGTCGAAGCGCTTTCCGGCCTCGCGGGCCGCGCGCACGAGCTCGATGAGGTAGGTGTCCATCCAGCAGTGGGTGAGGATGCGCGCCCCGTCGGGCAGCAACGCCACGGTCTCGGCCCCGAGCCGATGGCTGCGGTCGCGGTAGAGCCGGGCGCCGGAGCGGGCGGCCTCGACCGCCGCGGCCACGAGCTGCGCGGTGGTGGGGGCGTGGGCGATCGCGGCGAGCACGTGGTGCACGGCCTCGCGGGGGTGGTTGTTCGTGGGGCGGGCCGTCTCGAGGGCATGGCCGGCCACGCGCATCCGTTCGCGGGCGGCATCCGGGGTCAGGCCCGCCACCTGCAGCGCGGTGATCTCGAGACCGGCGTAGGCGGCGAAGAGCGGGCCGGAGCTCTGGGTGACCATGGCGGTGATGGCGGAGGCCACCTCCTCGGCATCGCGGGCGGTCACCCACTCGACGGTCTCGGGGAAGACACGGCGGTCGAGGATGCGCACCACATCGCCGTCGACCCGCACGGAGTCGTCGAGAACCGGGCCCTGCCCGCTGCCTGTGCTCATGAACGTCCCGTCGATTTCCCCCATCGAGAATACCCTCCCGCGGTGCCCTAGGCTGTCCGCAGAACGGCAGCGCGCAAAGGAGACACGGTGAGCCTCTCGAACGGAAATCAGAGCACTCCCCCGGGGTGGTACGCCGACCCGGCCGGCTCGCCCCAGCTGCGCTGGTGGGACGGCACGCAGTGGACCGAGCACCTCCAGGCGCCGGCGGCTTCCGTCGCCCAGCCCGGCTACCCGGCAGCCCCGGCCTACCCCGCGGCCCCCGCCTACGTGGGCGCGGCCACCGCCATCCCCGGCGTCCCGGCCGGAACGCCGGTCTACGGGCCGCTGATCTGGGTCATCACGCTGCTGCCGCTGCTCTCCCTGCTGCTCCTGCCGCTCTCGCTCTCCGACATCGAGCCGATGATGCGCAACGCGATGTCCGATCCCTACAGCACCTACTCGCCCTACAGCGGCATGAGCGGCGCCGCGCTCCTCGGCCAGGGGCTCGCGACGGTTCTGGGCTGGGCCCTCTATGCCGCGGCCGTGGTGCTCGGCTACTTCGACTACAAGTGGCTGCAGCGCCAGGGTTACGTGCGGCCCTTCCACTGGGCGTGGTCGTTCCTCGGCTCGGTGTACCCGATCGGGCGCGCAGTGGTGGTGCGCCGCCGTGCCGGCCACGGGATCGCGCCGATGTGGGTGACCATCGCGATCATCGTGCTGTCGTTCGCGATCAGCATCGGACTGGTGGTGTGGATCTTCTCGGTCGCCTTCAGCACGATCGGGAGCACGACCGGCAGCTTCACCTAGGCCGCACGCACCCCGGCCGCGAGCCTCGGGCGGCACCGACCCCGGTGCCACGAGAGCGGCGCTCCGCAGCGCTCAGGCGATGATCGCGAGCAGTTCGTCGAGGCCGCCGATGACGTGCGCCGCGCCGGCCGAACGCAGCGTCTCGGGTCGGCTGTAGGCATCCGTCACGCCCACCGGGATGTACCCGGCGGCCGACGCGCAGCGCATGTCGTCGGGGGTGTCGCCCACGTAGTAGGCGATCGGACGAGTCGGGCGGTGGCGCAGGAGCGTCTCGAACTTGTCGGCGACCGAGGCGTCGACGGAATTCCATACGGCGGGCACCGCGAGCGAGCGCTGGTCGAAGCGCACGGCGGCGGGAGAGGCGGCGGAGACGACGCCGAGCCAGGCGCCCGCCTCGGAGAGCGCGGCCAGGCACTCGGCGGCACCGTCGCTCAGGTGGGCGCGGGTCTCGGCCATCTCGTGGTTCCACTCCTCCTCGGCGTCCGATGCGTCGGCATCCGGCACCCCGAGGCGTCCGAAGAGCTGGGCGAGCGGCAGGCGGAACCGCACCGAGAACTCGGCCTCGCCGAGCACCGGGATGCCGCGCCGCGCGAGCACCACGTTGAGCGCGGCGCGCGCCCGGTCGGCGTCCACCACGACGGTGCCGTTCCAGTCGAAGAGCACCATCGTCTCGGCGAGCGCCGCCGCGGGGGCGCCGGCAGACGGGCGCTGCGTCGCGGGCGGGCGTTGCATCACCGCCGGCCTTCGTCCACCGTTCGTCACCGCGCGACCGTCCTGTCCCCATCCGCCCACTCCGGGCGCACTTCACCGGAGGGTTCCCACGATCCTCCGCTGCCGAGGCGGCCACGACCGTGAGGCGCGAGCCACAGCCGCATGAACGGACGGTGAAGACTCGGCGACGCCGAGTCACCCGGATCAGCGCCGCGGCCCACGCACCAGGGCGTGAACGTCAGGAGGCGAAGCGGTCGGTGGCGGTGATGAGGGCGTCGAGGATGCCGGGCTCGTCGAAGGCGTGGCCCGCGTCCTGGATGAGGTGCAGCTCGGCCTCGGGCCAGGCGCGGTGCAGGTCCCAGGCGATGGTGGCCGGGGTGCAGAGGTCGTAGCGCCCGTGCACGATCACGGCGGGGATGTCGCGCAGCCGGTGCGCATCCCGGATCAGCTGCCCCGGCTCGAACCAGCCGTCGTTCACGAAGTAGTGGTTCTCGATGCGCGCGAAGGCCAGGGCGTAGCTCGGCTCGGCGAAGGTGGCGATCACCTCGGGGCGGGGGAGGAGCGTGATGGCCGAGGCCTCCCAGGTCGACCATGCCACGGCCGCGGGGCCGTGCACGGCCGGGTCGGGGTGCTCCAGCAGGCGATGGTAGGCGTGGATGTAGGTGCCGGGCAGATCGGGGGCCCCGGATGCGCGTGCGCGGGCCCGCGCATCCGTCACGGGAGCGGTGAACTCCTCCCAGTTGTCGGGCACGATGGCGCTCGCGCCGCCCTCGTAGAACCAGTCGAGCTCGCTCTGCCGCAGGGTGAAGATGCCGCGCAGCACGAGCTCGGTGACCCGCTCCGGATGCGTCTCGGCGTAGGCGAGCGCGAGGGCACTGCCCCACGAACCGCCGAGCACCTGCCAGCGATCGATGCCCCGGGCCTCACGCAGCCGCTCGATGTCGGCCACGAGGTGCCAGGTGGTGTTCGCGCCGAGCTCGGCCCCGGGTTCGCTCGCGTGCGGCAGGCTCTTGCCGCAGCCGCGCTGGTCGAAGAGCAGGATGCGGTAGCGCTCCGGGTCGAACAGGCGCCGGTGCGCGGGGCTCGTGCCGCCGCCCGGGCCGCCGTGCAGGAACACGACCGGCTTGCCGTCGGGGTTGCCCGACTCCTCCCAGTAGAGCGACTGCCCGTCGCCGACGTCGAGCATGCCGCTCGTGTGCGGCTCGATCTCGGGGTAGAAGGTGCGCATGCCCCGAGCCTAGGCGGGCGGGCGTGTCCAGTTCTTGCAGAAATAGCGGCGAGCGGCGCAAATAGGCCGTCGCTCCGCGCTATTCCTGCAAAAACTGGACACGCACGGGCCGGCAACTACCGCACGAGGCCGGAGGCGTAGGCGAAGATGACGGCCTGCACGCGGTCGCGCAGCTCGAGCTTCATGAGCACGCGGCCGACGTGGGTCTTCACGGTGGACTCGGAGAGAAAGAAGCGGGCGGCGATCTCGGTGTTCGTGAGGCCCTCGCCCATCGCCACGAGCACCTCGCGCTCGCGCTCGGTGAGGGCGGCGAGCCGCGCGCCGCTGGGCGATCCGGCGCCGGGAGCGGCACCGCTGCCGGAGTCCGCGGACGGCCCGGATGCCCCGCCCGCGCCCCCGCCCGCGCCCGCGTCCGCGCCAGCCGGCAGCTGCGGCCCGAACAGCTCGAGCAGCTTGCGCGTCACCCGAGGCGACACAGCGGCGTCGCCGGAAGCCACCGCCCGGATCGCGCCGGCGAGTTCGGCCGGCTGCGCGTCCTTCAGCAGGAACCCGCTCGCCCCCGCGTTGAGCCCCGCGAAGGCGTACTCGTCGAGGTCGAACGTCGTCAGGATGATGATGCGGCTCTCCGGGTTCGCCGCCACGATCGCGCGGGTGGCCTCGATGCCGTCCATCCCCGGCATCCGCACGTCCATCAGCACCACGTCGGGCTTCAGCCGCGCGACCGCCGCGATCGCCTCGCGCCCGTCGCCGGCCTCGCCCACCACGTCGAAGCCGTCCTGCGCATCGAGCACCATCCGCATGCCGAGCCGGATCAACTGCTGGTCGTCGACGAGCAGCAACCGGATGCCCGCGCCGGCCTCTCCGGTATCGCTCGCCTGCGGCTGGCTCATGAGGTGGTCCTTCCGTCGTGTTCCGTTCGCGTGCCGGGCGCGGGCCACGGCGGTGTCACCGCGCCAGGCACGGGAACCGGGCCGGGCGTGGTCACCGGCCCGGGCATGGGCTCCGGCCGGGTCGCAGGCCCCGGCGCCCCGAGCACCGCCCGCACCCGCCACCCGCGCGAGCCGGGCGCCCCCGCCGGCCCGGCCGTCACTCCCCCGCCGTGCACCGCCGCGCGCTCCCGGATGCCGATCAGCCCGCGACCCGAACCCGCCGACGCGGCGCCGCGCCCCGGGTCGAGGCCGTCGTCGAGCACGTCGACCGTCGCGCCCGCCGGGGAGTGGTCGATGCGCACCTCCACCGCCGTCGGCTGCAGCGCGTAGCGCAGCGCGTTCGTGAGGGCCTCCTGCACCACCCGGTAGACGGTGAGCTGCAGCACCGGGTCGGCCGCGGGCATCCCGGTCGTGGTGTAGCGCACGGGCAGGCCCGCCGCCCGGAACGACTCGATCAGCGCCGAGAGGTCGCCGGCTCCCGGTTGCGGCGCGAACGGCGTCGATCCCTCCGACGACTGCTCGGTCAGCACCCCGAGCGACCGCCGCATGTCGGTGAGCGCTCGCCGCGCGGTGGCAGCCGTCTGCCGCACGGCCTCCCGGGCGGCATCCGGAGACCGTTCGATGCTCGCCTCGGCGCCGTCGGAGAGCGCCACGATCACGGTGAGGCTGTGCGCCACGATGTCGTGCAGCTCGCGGGCGATGCGGGCCCGCTCCTCGGCGGCGGCGAGCTGCGCCCGCTGGTCGCGCTCCCGCGCCAGCTGCGCCGCCCGGTCGAGCAGCGCCTCGATGTACCGGCGCCGATTGCCGAAGGTGATTCCCACGAGCGTGGCGATCACGAGCACCAGGGCGAACAGCACGCCCGAGCCCACGATGTTCGCGAGGTCGCCGGGCGAGTGCAGCACGGTCGCGGCCACCCCGGTGGCCACGCCGATGGCGGTCCAGATCCAGGCCGAGCGCGCGCTGCGGTAGACGGCGAGCGCGTAGAGCGCGAACATCATCGGCACCACGTCGAGCTGCCTCGAGTCGGCGGACAGCACGATCATCGACCCGGCGCAGATCGCCGCCGTGATCACGGGCACGTGGCGCCGGAAGAGCAGCCCGACGCCCACGGCGGCGGTGCCGTAGAGGTTCGCGAAGACGAGCAGTGGAGTGCCGTCGATGAGCGAACGAACGAGCAGCACGAGCGCGAACACGCCCATCGGCACGACGTAGGCGCCCGCGATCAGCGAGTCGAGCAACCACGGATGCCGGTTGAAGTACGAGCGGATGAAGCCCGGCGGTTTGGGCAGCCGCAAGTCCTCGGCGCCGGACGGGTGGACCGCCGGCGCCGAGGGAGTGCTGCTGGGGCCCCGCGCGGGGCCGGTGTTCGCCACCGTCAGGCGTCCCTCCGTTTGAGCAGGACCGCCGCCGTCCCGGCGAAGACGGTCACCCACCCGAGCATAATCACCACAGCCTGCCACGCCTCGAAGGTCGAGCCGCCGAAGAACAGCGTCTGGCCCACGTTGCTGGGCAGCCAGTCGGCGAGAACGGATGCCCATTCCGCTCCGATGAGCGAGAGCACCACCGGCACCACGAGCAGCAGACCCAGGGCGGCCGCGAGGCCGGCGGCGGTGTGCCGCAGGATCGCCCCGAGGAAGAACGCGATGAGTCCCACCAGTGTGAGGTAGGCGGCACCACCCACGAGGCGGCCCCACAGTTCGCCGTCCGAGAGGTCGAGCGTGATGCCGCGCGCGGCGAGCATCGACCAGGAGACGGCCGCAGCCGCGGCCACCGCCACGAGCCCGACCACGAACGTGGTTGCGGCGAAGACGAGGGCCTTGGCCCAGAGAACCGGTGTACGCCGGGGAACGGCGGTGAGACTCGAGCGGATCTGCCCCGTACCGTACTCTCCACTGATCACGAGCACACCGAGCACCGAGACCACGAGCTGGTTCAGGATGATGCCCAGCGTCGCCGGCAGAATGAGCGTCTGCATTCCGGCGACACCCGGCGTTCCCACCGTCGAATCGAGTGTCAACGCGAGCACGGCACCCATACCCACCTGCAGCAGCACGATGATGGCGTACGACCAGACGGTGGAGCGCAGCGTGGTGAGCTTCAGCCACTCGCTGCGCAGCACGCCGGCGAAGCTGAGCTGCGCATCCGACGCCGGGCGGAAGGTGGAGCGGCCGGATGCGGGGACGACGGATGCGGGGATCGCGGCGCTCATCGGGCCACCTCCTCAGCGGTCGCGGCGGAGGCCGTGGCGACCGGCACTCCCGCGGCAGCACCGGCGGGAACGGTCGTGCGGTACTCCACTTCGTCGCGTGTGAGGCTCATGTAAGCGTCTTCGAGCGACCCCTGCACGGTGGTGAGCTCGTGCAGCGCCACCCCGAGTGCGAGCGCGGTGTCGCCGATCACCTCGGCGGTGAGGCCGCGAACCTCGATTACATCGGCCGCGGTGCCGGTGATGGTGACGTCGGGCTGGCCGAGCCGCTGGGCGACCTCGGCGATGCGCGGGCTCCGCACCCGCACGAAGGTCTGCGTCGAGCCGAGGATGTCGGACACCGAGGCGTTCGCGATCACCCGGCCCTTGCCGAGCACGATGATGTGGTCGGCGGTGAGCGCCATCTCGCTCATCAGATGGCTCGAGAGCAGCACCGTGCGCCCCTCGGCGGCGAGCTGCCGCACGAAACCGCGCACCCAGAGCACGCCCTCGGGGTCGAGACCGTTCACGGGCTCGTCGAGGATGAGCGTGGCCGGGTCGCCGAGCAGCGCGGCGGCGATGCCGAGGCGCTGGCCCATGCCGAGCGAGAACCCGCCCACGCGCTTGCGGGCCACGCTCTGCAGCCCGGTGAGTCCGATCACCTCGTCGACGCGGGCGGTCGGGATGCCGTGGGTCGCCGCGATCGCGCGCAGGTGGTTGCGGGCGCTGCGGCCGGTGTGCACGGCCTTGGCGTCGAGCAGCACGCCGACTTCGCGCAGCGGCGAGCGGTGCTCGGCATAGCGCTTGCCGTTCACGGTGACGCTGCCGGAGGTGGGACGGTCGAGCCCCACGATCATCCGCATCGTCGTCGATTTTCCGGCGCCGTTCGGGCCGAGGAAGCCGGTGACCTGGCCGGGCCGCACGACGAAGTCGACCGAATCGACCGCCGTCTTCGCCCCGTAGCGCTTGGTCAAGGATGTGGCCTCGATCATGAATCTCCCCGCTTTCGTGTCTGCCGCGCTCTCTGCGCTCTCCTCACGATACGGAGCGGCACCGGCGGGCCCATCCCCCGCCGGTGCCGTCCTGCCAGGCATTCCCCTCATGCCTGGGTACTACCGCCCTTCCCAGGGGCGTCAGAGGGAGCGGCGCACCGCCTGCTGCTGTGCGCGTTCCCAGGCCTTGAAGCTCAGCTGCGGATCGGCCTTGTCGAAGCGTGCCGCGCCCGAGGCCGCGTCGAACTCGACGCCCACGATCTTGCCGACGGTCGGCTGCAGGAAGTCGGTGAGCATCCGGGGGTCTTTGAGCATGGTCCGGAACGGGGCGCCACCGGCCGGGTGCACCTCCACCGCGTAGTGGTAGGTGATCATCGAGCCGTCACTGTCGACGCTCTCGATGGTGCGGGCCAGCACCGTGCCGCTCGCCTTCTGCCAGATCTTCTTCTTGCCGAACATCGTGGTTCCTCTCTGTCGTGGATCTCGGTCAGGATCGGCGGCCGCGGCGGTGAGCCATCGCGGCGACCACGATTCCGGCGGCGCCGGTGAGCAGCAACAGCAGCGACAGCGCAAGGGTGGCATCAGGAGCGGCGCCGGTGTGGGCGAGGGATCCGGATGCGCCGGCCGCAGGAGTGATCCCTGTGGCATCGGATGCCGCAGCGGCACCGCCGGTCGCACCGGCATCCGGGTCGCCGGCTCCCTCGGTGCCGTCCCGGCCATCGATGACCTCCGCCGTCGCCGCAGCGACGGTGATGCGCACGGTGCCGACGTCGAAGCTCTCGGGTGACTCGTCCATCACCTCGTAGACGAACTCGTCCTCGCCCACGAAGCCCGCGGGAGGGGTGTAGCTGAAGCCGCCGTCGGGCGTGCCCGTGACCGTTCCGCCGTGCAGGCTGGCGCTGCCGTAGGGGACGGCGGGGATGATCGAGCTGAGCGGGTCGCCGTCGACGTCGACGTCGTTCACCAGCATCCCGTCCGCCCCGGAGACGGTGAGGGTCGTGTCGGGCGTCGTGGAGTAGTGGTCGTCCGTCGCCACCGGCATGCTGTTGCCGACGACGTGGGGGTCGGTGACCGTGACGAAGGCGCTCGCGCTGGCCTGTTCGCCGAAGAAGTCGATGATCTGATACGAGAAGGTGTCGACTCCGACGAATCCGGTCGCCGGCGTGAAACTGAACGACCCGTCCGCTCCCACGTTCACGATCCCGCCCGCCGCGGTGGGCTCATTCGGCTGGGCGAACGGGATGGTGATCGCATCCTGATCCGGGTCGCTGTCGTTCGCGAGCAGACCCATGGCGGCGCCCACTCCCAACCCGGTGTTCTTCGGGGTGGTGTAGTTGTCGTCCACGGCGCTCGGTGCGGCATTCGCGAAGGCTTGCACGTCGATCGTGACCGTCGCGGTCACGGGCAGGTTGTAGCCGCCGTCGGTGACCTGGTAGGTGAACGTGTCGGGCCCGAGGGTGTTGTAGTAGTGCGAAGAGTAGCTGAAGCTGCCGTCGCTGTGCAGGACGACCGAGGCGCGACCGGTCTCGAGCATGGCGGGCACGATGACGCTGAGCGGGTCGGTCGCATCCGTGTCGTTCGCGAGCAGGCCGTGCGCGGCATCCACCGTGAGCACGTGGTTCACGGCGGTGACATAGTGGTCGTCGGAAGCGACCGGGGGAAGGTTCGCCCAGTCGCCGACCTTGATCGTGACCGTCGCCAAGCCGCTCTCGAGCACGCCGTCGGTGATCCAGTAGGTGACGGTGTCGTAGCCGATGAACCCGGGAGCCGGGGTGTACGAGAAACCGCCGGTGGTCATCCAGTCCACGGTGCCGCCCTTCGAGGTCGCGATCGACCCGGCCTGAGCCAGGGCCGAGACGACGGCGAGCTGGTTGGCGGCGCTGTCGGTGTCGCTGTCGTTGGCGAGCACTCCGGTGCCGGTGACGACGAGAGTGGTGTCGGCCGGGGTCGCGTAGCTGTCGTCGTGGGCGACCGGTGCGACGTCCGTCGTGTCGACGACCGTGAAGGTGACGGGCGTGGCCGCCGTCGCTTTGCTGGTGGGGTCGCACACCCAGTAGCTCCAGGTGTCGGTGCCCACGAAGCCGGGAGCGGGCGTGTAGACGATCGAGCGATCCCAGAGCACCAGGACATGGCCTCCGTGCCCGGTGCCGGTGTAGCTCTGAGCGGTGGTGAGGAAGTCGCCCTCGGCGTCGTAGTCGTTGCCGACCACACCCGGAGCCGGCACGGTGAGCACCGTGTCGACGGCGAGCGTGTAGTAGTCGGCCACGCCGACGGGCGGGGTGTTCACGAGAGCGGCGGGGTCGCCGGCGCCACTGCCGCCGAGCGCGTCCAACGGCCCGGGGACCTCCGTGGCCCGGGCGGGGTCAGCCGTGCCAGCGGCGGGCGCGGGAGCGGCGGCCGGTTCGGATGCCTCGGTCGCGGGGGTGGGGTCGGCAGCGCCGGCCGTGTCAGCGGGCTGCGATACTTCCGCCGGCCCGGTGGTGCCCGCGTCGGCGGGTGCGGATGTCTCTTGGCCGTGCTCGACCGCAGTATCGCCGGAGGGCTCCGCCGCGTCCGCCGGACCCGGCGTCTCCGCTCCCTCCGCGGCTTCGACGGCGGAATCGGCGGCAGGTGCGGCGGCGTCCGCGGTCTGGCCCACGCCCGCTGCTTGCGCGGTTTCGGGAGTGCCGGCCGTCTGCGCCTGGACGACAGAGGACGACGACGCGTCGCCCGCGTCGTCGGCCCAGGCGGTGGCAGCACCCTGGGCGCTCAACGCCACCAACGCGGCCACGGTGGCCGCAGCCAGCACAGTCGTCTTCCGGGGCCTGATGGCCGGTCGATCGTGGGAGCGGCGAACCGCGCGGGGGATCTGCGACATGGTGTCCTCTTTTCGTGAGCGATGGGAAAGTCGATGGGCGCATCCCTGCGCCTCGGCAACTCTGCCGATCACGGGCCCCCACGTCCTGAGTAGCTGCTACCTAGTTCGCTCGACGAGATTGCTCATCGCGGCTTCGTCGTTCGCTATGCTCGGACACATCCGCCGGTGGGGGCCGGCGACGATCGTGCAGCAGCTCGGGAGACGCATTGCCATGACGACCGGCACCACGCGGGCGATTCCCTTCACCGAGGGCACCGGCACCGGCGAGTGGGCGTTCGAGGGCCGCGATGAGTTGTTCGAGAGCGTCACCGCGACCATCGAAGCCACTCCGGCCCTCGCCGTGGTGCTGCTCGGTCCGACGGGAGTCGGCAAGTCGCGGCTGGCCGCCGAGTGCGCCGGCCGCCTGAGCGCCTCCGCCTGGTCCGTGCTGCGGCTCTCGGGCCGCACCAGCCTGACCTCGCTCCCGCTCGGCGGGCTCTCACCCCTGTTCGCCTCGTCGGCTGCGGAGCCCGACGCCACCGACACCGAGCTCGCGGCCCTGGCGGCCGACCCGCTGAGCCTGCTCACCGGCGTGACGGCGCGCATCCGTTCGATCGCGGGTGCTGGCCGCATCCTGATGGTCGTCGACGATCTGCAGGCCTTCGACGAGCTCTCGACCGCCCTGCTCACGCAGCTGGTGCACTCGGGAGTCGTCAAGCTCCTCACCACGATCGGCGAGGGCGCGCCGATTCCCGACGCCCTGCTCGCGCTGTGGAGCGAGAACGCGGCCGTGCGCGTCGACGTGCCCCCGCTCGACAGCGCCGCGAGCGAGACCTTACTGACCCGGGCGTTGGGCGGGTCCGTCGCCCGGCGCACGGTCGAGGAACTGCACCGCGCCGCCGGCGGCAATCCGCTCTTCCTGCGCGAACTCTGCGCGGGTGCCGTGCGGTCCGACACCCTGGTGCGCGAGTCGGGCGTCTGGCAGCTGATCGGGGAGCCGGTCGGCACGCCGGCTCTCGGCGAGGTGATCGCCCGCCGGCTGCGCTCGCTCACCCCGGCGCAGCACGACGTGATCGAGCGTTTGGCTGTCTGCCAGCCGCTTCCCGTGCGCGAGCTCCGTGCCCCGGCAGCGCGCACGAGTGTCACCGAGCTCGAGCGAGGGGGCCTGGTCACGGTGCGCGAGTCGGGCGGGCGGATGCTCGCCGAGCTCGCCCAGCCACACTACGTCGGCGTCATCCGGGCCACCATGTCGATGCTCCGGGTCGAGGACATCCTGGTCGAACAGGCCGATGTCGCCACCGAGACCGATCCGTCACCCGACGACGAGTTCCGGGCGGCTGTCTGGCGCCTCGACGCCGGTCGACCGGCCTCGCCCGATCTGCTTCTCACCGGAGCCGGGCTCGCCCAGCTCACCCACGACCACGCGCTCGCGGCAAAGCTGTCGCAGGCCGCGATCGACGCCGGCGCCCCGGGCGCCCACCCCCACCTCATCCTCGCCGACGCCCTGCGGCGGCTCGGCGATGCGGCCGGCGCCCGGTCCGCCGCGGAGGCCGGATCGGCTTTCGACCAGACGGCGCCGGCCTCGGAGCTGCTGTCGGTGCGTATCGCCAGCACTCTCGCGCTGATCCGGCACGATCAGCCCGGAGGAATCGCGCAAGCCCTCGATCTGCTCTCCGATGCCGACCGCCGCTTCCCCGGGTATTCCGCTCTCATCGCGATCACGCGCTCGATGATGCTGTTCACGGTCGAGCGCACGGGTGAGGCCCTGATCCAGATCGAGGCGCTGCGGCACGCTCCGGAGCTGCCTCCGGAACTCCGCGAGATGGTGGCGATGGCGGCGGCGATGCCGTTGGCGGGCGCCGGCCGGTGGACGGAATCGCGCGACGAGGTCGAGCGGCTGCTCGACGGGGAGGTGGTCGCCCGCGACCGGGCCTTCGCCTTGTTCACCGCGGCGTCGGCATCCCTTGTCGGCGGATCGCTCGGTGAGGCCCACACCTGGGCACTCGAAGCACTGTCGGTGTCCGTGCAGTTCGACGACGAGGTCTCCACCCGGTACGCCGAGCTGCTGCTCGGGCATGTGCTCCTGCAGATGGGCCAGGTCTCCTCTGCCCGGCGGTGGCTCGGCGACGCCATCGCGGGCGCTCGAGTAAAGGGCCCGAAGAACCTGCAGCGGGTGGCACTGGGCACGCTGGCCCTCGCCGACATCGCCGCCGGCGACCCGGATGCCGCGGAGGAGGTTCTGCGCACCCTGGGCGCCGACGCTCCCGAGGGCAACTTCCACGTGCGGCTCGCGGAGGCGCAGCTGATGGCGCTGCGCGGCCAGCCGGCAGCCGCGATCGAGCGTCTGCGCGCCGAAGCCGAGCACCACGTCTCCTCGGGCGCGGCGTACCTCGCCACCGCCGTGCTCTTCCAGGCTGCGCGGATCGGGTCCAGGGCCGTCGGCGTCATCCCTGCCACTGCGCTCTCTACCGGCCTGCGGCAGATCGCCGACCGGCTCGAGGAGATCTCCGCCTCGGGCGACAGTCCCTTGTTCCGGGCCAGAGCTACCCATGCCCGCGCCATCGCGGAGCGGAGCGCGAGCCCGAGCGACTTCGTCGATGCCGGGGAGCAGTGGCTGCAGCTCGGCGCCACGCTGCCGGCCGCAGAAGCGTTCGCCGCGGCGAGCAGGTCTGCGCGCGCGGCCGGGCGGGCGCACGAAGCGGCCTCGCTGCAGGCGCAGGCGCAGGAACTGGCCCAGCTCTGCCTCGGAGCCGACATCGGCGCCATCCGCGATTCCGCTCCCGATGTGCTCACCCGGAGGGAACGCGAGGTCGTCGACCTCGCGCGCCTCGGTCTTACCAGTCAGGAGATCGCGTCGCGGCTGTTCCTCTCGATCCGCACGGTCGACAATCATCTCCAGTCGAGCTACGGCAAGCTCGGCATCAGCGGCCGCCGCGATCTCCTGACTGCCCCAGCCGCCGTCAGCCCACCGCCCGGGCCGGCTGCACGATAGCGCCCCGCAGACCTTCCACGACGCCGAGCACCTGCGCGGTGACGGACTCGGGCGTGCTGACATCCCGTAACGCGAACTCGAGGTGCTCCACCATCCGGTCGAACGCCTCGTCGGTGATGGAGAACGCGGCGTGCGCGGCTCGGAGGTCTCGGCCGGCGAAGGCTTGGGGACCCCCGATCGCGCTCGACAGGAAGGCGACCTGATGAGCCCGGAGCCGGGCGAGCGAGATGCCCTCGAAGGAGGGGGCCAACAGCGGGTCGGCCACGACGCGGTTGTAGAACACGGCGACGCCCAGTTTCATCGCGCTGTGCCCGCCGATCTCGTCATAGGCCGTCATCGCATCCTCCTCGGTACATGACTTCAGGATGACACCCACCGTCGGTGCGCACCTGAGCATCCACTACTCAGTCTTGCGGCCGCTCCCCTCGCCTCAGCGCGTGCGCCCGGGCTTCTTCTCCGGGGCGGGGAGGGTGCCCGCCGCACGCTGCGCCCGGTAGTAGTCGCGCGCCTCGGCCTGGCGGGCCTTCTCGGCGCCGGTCGCGATGGCGGCCCGCACGTGCTCGGGGCCGTATCCGAACGCCCGCACGAGGTCTTGTGCGTGCGGCCGGATGCGCGCGGACAGCCGTTCCGTGTAGAGCCCGACCGCCTGCGCCCGCTTGGGCGAGAGGCGGCCGTTCATGAGGTACCAGGCCAGGTGCTTCTCGACCAGGCCGAGCCCGAACAGGTCGCGCAGCCAGGTGAGCACGACGCGGGTGCCGTCGTCCATGCCCGAAGCGAGCCCGGTCGGGCCGTCCACGGCCTCGGTGAAGGCCTCCCACTGCAGCAGTTCGGCGTGCGCGCGGGCGGCCTCGATGATCTGCGACTGGTGCAGGTTGAACAGATCCGCGGCGGCCTTCTTCGAGAGCTTCGACGCCGGGCGCAGGGCCGCGGCCACCTCGGCCACCATCGTCTCCACGCGGTCGGTGAGCAGCTGGCGCTGGGCGGATGCATCGCGCAGCTGGCCGACCGAGCGCGCGGTCGAGCCGAAGTCGGCCACGCGCTGGCTGAGCGAGCGCAGTCCCGAACCGTGCACCGCGCGGTCGGCGGCCTGCTCCACCACGTAGCGCGCGAGCACGCCGAAGTCGGCCTTCGCGAAGCGCCGGCTGTAGTCGCTGAGCAGGCGCTTCGCCACGAGCTGCAGCAGCACGTGGTTGTCGCCCTCGAAGGTGGCGTAGATGTCGAGGTCGGCGCGCAGGCCCACCAGGCGGTTCTCGGCCAGGAAGCCGGCGCCGCCGGTGGCCTCGCGCGCCTCCTGCAGGGTCTCGAGCGCGTGCCAGGTGCTCAGCGGCTTGAGCGCGGCGGCGAGGGTCTCGAGGTCTTGGCGGTCGTCATCCGTGTCGGCCGCGCCGGAGAACACCTGGTCGAACTTCGTGAGCAGCTGCTCGTGCGCGAAGCTCGCGGCGTAGGTGGTGGCGAGCTTCGGGATGAGCCGCTTCTGGTGCAGCTGGTAGTCGAGCAGCACCTCCTCGTCGGTGTCGCTGCCTGCGGTGAACTGGCGGCGCTCGTTGCCGTAGGTGATGGCGATGGTGAGCGCGATCTTCGCCGCGGCGACGGAGGCGCCGTCGAGCGACACGCGGCCCTGCACGAGGGTGCCGAGCATGGTGAAGAAGCGGCGGCCGGGGCTCTCGATCGGGCTCGAGTAGGTGCCGTCCTCGGCCACGTCGCCGTAGCGGTTCAGCAGGTTGGCGCGGGGGATGCGCACCTGGTCGAAGTGCAGACGGCCGTTGTCGATGCCGTTGAGGCCGCCCTTGAGGCCGTCGTCCTCTCCGCCGATCCCGGGCAGGAACGCCTTCGTGGCCGGGTCGCGCAGCGGCACGTAGAAGGCGTGCACGCCGTGGTTGACGTTCTGGGTGATGAGCTGCGCGAAGAGCACGGCGGCGGTGCCGTGCACGGCTGCGTTGCCGAGGTAGTCCTTCCAGGCCCCGCGGAACGGGGTGTGGATGACGAACTCCTGCGTCTGCTCGTCGTAGGTGGCCGTGGTGCCGATGGCGGCGACATCCGAGCCGTGGCCCGTCTCGGTCATGGCGAAGGCACCGGGAACGTCGAGGCTCATGATGCCCGGCAGGAAGGTCTCGTGGTGGTACTGGGTGCCGAGGTGCAGCACCGCGGCGCCGAACAGGCCCCACTGCACGCCCGACTTGATCTGCAGAGACGGGTCGGCCGTCACGAGCTCCTCGAAGCCCGCGATGTTGCCGCCGTGGTCGTCTTCGCCGCCGACCGACTTCGGGAACGCGCGGTGCACCTGGCCGTTCTGCACGAGCAGCGTGAGCTGGCCGAAGACGCGCTGGCGGTGCTCGTCGAGGCTGAGGCCCTCGATGCGCTGCATCTCGGGCTTCGCGGTCAGGTCGCGGGCGGCGAGCCGCACATCCGCCCAGGTGCCGAGCAGGTAGCGGCCGAGCCACTCCACGTCGGTGCGGGCGACCACCACGTGGTTGGTCGACGGGCGGCGCGCATCCGTCGACCCGGCGCGACGGGCCGTGGAGTCGAGCTCGCTGTCGATCGCATCGGCCTCGACCGCATCCACCTCGATGACGCCGGACTCTGCCGTCGGGCGCTCGGGCGCCTCTTCGGCGTTGTTCGTGGTGTCGACCGTGTCCGTCATCTGTGGTCCTCTTCGTCGTGGCGCACACCTCGTCCGCGAGCGCGGATGAGGCCGTGCTTCACGCTACGAGGCCCACCGCCGACACGAAAATCTCCCGTCAGCCGCCTACAAAGACGGGCGGATGCGCTCGATGCGGCACTGTGCACATCCCACAGTCAGGCGCCGGTTTCGACCGAGGAGGCAGACAACGCCGCACGGTCGCGCCGCCGCCCGGCCGCGAGGTCGAGCGAGGCGAAGAGGAGGGCGGCGACCGCGAGCACGCCGACCAGTGGAGCCATCAGGTCGACGGCCGGGCCGAGGCCGATCGCCGTGGCGAGAGCGCCGGCGCCGACGGCGGTGACGGCCTGGAGCAGGTACGAGAACAGGTAGAGCATCGAGAGCGTGGCGCCGCGGTGCTGCGCCGGGGCCGACGTGTTCACGAGACCGAGGCCACCCGTGAAGGCGAAGGAGTAGCCGACTCCGCCCACCACGCACCAGGCGAGGAAGAGGGCGATCGAGCCGAGCGCCGCGGCCGAGGCCATGAGGCCGAGGCTGGCGACGGAGATCGCACCCCCGACGATCACCGAGAGGTGCGCGGGCACCCGCTGCAGCAGCAGCGCCGTGACGCCGATGGCGATCGACGAGACACCGAGCAGGGCCCCCACCACGAGCAGGTCGGTGGTGCCGGTGAGGTCGCGCGCCATCTGAGCGCCGAGCGAGAGGAAGATGGCGCCCACGCTGTAGGCGAGCGCCACCGAGAGGGTGGCGGCCACGAAGGGCAGCAGGATGCCCTTCGGCAGCCGGAGCGGGCGAGGCCGCCAGTCCGGGCGGCCGAGACCGGCCGTGTCGGCGGGGGTGAGCCACACGGCGGCGAAAGCCAGAGCGGCGAGCACGAACAGCACGGCGAAGCTCAGCACGAGCGGCAGCGGGGCGTACTGCGCCAGCACGCCCGAGACCAGCAGTGCGAGGGTGAGCCCGACGGCCGTGGACACGGTGGTGAGCGAGCTGGCCACCCGGGGATTCGTGGAGGTGTTGTTCTCCACCAGGGCGGCGCTCGCGGCCCCGAGCGCGAAGCCCGTGCCGATCCCCTGCATCACCCGGCCGGCGTAGAGCCAGCCCACGTCCGGCGCCGCGGCGAACACGGCGGCGGCGACCGCGATCAGCGCGACCCCGAGGAGCATCGCGCGCCGGCGGCCGATGCTGTCGGAGAGGCCGCCGAAGAACAGCAGCACGATCAACAGTGCAAGCGGGTAGGCGGCGAACACGCTCGTGGTGACCACGGAGGGCAGGTGCCACTCGGCGGCGTAGACCGGGTAGAGAACGCTCGGAGCCCCGCTGGACCAGAGGCAGAGGGCCAGCACGGACGCGGCCGACCAGAAGGTGCCGCGGCGGCCGAACCGCCGGATCAGTGTCATGGGGCCACCGTAGCCCTCTAGCTTGGAATTTCCAATTCAGAACCCGAAGTCGTACTCTGAGGGCATGACAACCGGGGAAAGCGGTCTGAGCGACGCCGCTGCGCTCGACGGGCCGAACTGCCAGATCGTGCGCACGCTCGACGTGATCGGCGAGAAGTGGTCGATCCTGATCGTGCGGGATGCGATGCGCGGCATCAGCCGGTTCTCCGAGTTCCGCGCGTCGCTGGGCGCGCCGAGCGACATCCTCACTGCCCGGCTGGCGAAGCTCGTGGCCGCCGGCGTGCTCGAGAAGCGCTCCTACCGCGAGGCCGGGTCGCGCGAGCGGTTCAGCTACCACCTCACCGAGAGCGGACTCGCCCTGAAGCCGGTGCTCGGAGCGCTGCTGCAGTGGGGCGACAGCTTCGTGCCCTATGCCGGAGGAGCCGCCTCCGTTGCAGTGCAGCGCGAGTCGCGCGAGCCCGTCTCGGTCGCCTTCGTCACCCCCGACGGCCACCCCCTGGC
>SCNI01000051.1 GCA_005502775.1 Microbacteriaceae bacterium 3FA27C10 | reverse complement strand
GGTGGGTGTCGGCAGTGCCTCGATGACGACGGCGAAGGCGGCCGCATCGGTGAGGCTGTCGGTGCCGCCGGTGGTGTCGACCACGGTGACGCTCGGCACGGTGATGTTCGCGGCTCCGCTCGCCAGCGAGGTGAACTGCAGCGTCAGCGGGATGTCACCGCCGATCGCCGGTGAGGTGCCGAGGCGGGTGTACAGCAGGTGCACGCCGTCGGCGCTGTCGGTGGCGGAGGTGAAGCCGCCGGCGGGGCCGTCGCTCGCGCTGCCGGCGACGTAGCTGAGAGCGGTGTGGTCGTAGCCGACCACGATCTCGTAGGAGAACACGTCGGCGGTGCCGGCGAGGCTGAGCTCGACGTCGACACTGTCGCCCACGGTCACCGTGGGCGTCGCGTAGAGCGTGACGGTGCCGGCGGTGGGCCCGGCGGCGAAGGCGGGGGCTGCGCCCACGAGGGAGAGGCCGAGGGCGAGCCCGCCGGCCACGAGGGCCGATCGCAGGCGCCGGCGGCGCGGGGAGGATTCGTGCATCGTGACGGTGTCCTTCTTTCTTCGGCAGGATCCGTCGTCCAGGCACGCCGAAGAGCGCCGGTGCAGGGGCGCGAGAACCTCGCGGGAGGACGTCGGCGCCGAACGAGGCGCTTGGTGTTTCTTCGGGATTTTGGGGCGGATGCTCAGCTAGGTGCAAGGAGCCTTACGCTAATGCGCAAAAAGTATGCAAATCGTTTCACCCGTGTTTCGCGGATGTAAAGAGACAGACGAACAGGGGTTTCGAACGCAAGGCGATCAAGAATTCCGGCCTGGTGCTGAGGCCATGGCGGGGCGCAACAGGATGGTGTTGTCCCACGGGTCGGCCACCGTCACGGAGCGGCCGTCGTTCGCCGTCTGCAGGCCGAAGTGGCGCAGGCGCTCGTCGGTGGCGCCGAGTTCCGCCGCATCCGGCAGCACGATCTCCACCTGGCCGAGGCCGAGCGTCTGCTGCCGGCGACCGGCGCCGAGCGAGTTCCACACGTTCATCGCCATGTGGTGGTGGTAGCCGCCCGCCGAGACGAACAGTGCCGACGGGCCGTACGTGGTGGTCACCTCGAAGCCGAGCTTGTCGACGTAGAAGTCGCGCGCCTGGGCGACGTCGCCCACCGAGAGGTGCACGTGGCCGATCGAGGCTCCGCCGACCCTCGGGTCGTCGACGATCTCCTGGGTGAGGTTCTGCTGCAGGAAGGCGTTCGGGTCGAGGAAGAGCGTCGACATCTCGATCTGCCCGTGCGTCCAGCTCCACTCGGTGCGGTCGCGGTCCCAATAGAGCTCCACGCCGTTGTTCTCGGGGTCGTCGAAGTAGAAGGCCTTCGACACCAGGTGGTCGCTCGAGCCCGTGAACGACCGCGGGAAGCGGGTGGCCACCGAGTAGACCGCCGCGGCGAGCGCCGCCTCCGACTCGAACAGGATCGCGGTGTGGAAGAGCCCGGCGGCCCGTGGCTCGGGGTTCTTGAGCTCCGGGGCGTGCTGCAGGATCATCGCTGGCACCCCGCCGCGGCCGAGCACCGCACTGTCGCCGTGCTGCGCGATCACGTCGAGCGTCACGGCGTCGCGGTAGTAGGCGATCATCCCGTCGAGGTCGCCGACCCGCAGGGTCACGGCGCCCATCGCGGTGTCGGGAGCGAGTAGATCGGATGCGTTCGTCATAGTGCTCATTAAAACACTTGTACCGACAACTAAATTCCCCGCCCCATTCTCGCGAGCCGTCGAAAATGCGTCAGATCGGGCTCGGATGGACGTACTTTTGACGGTTCGGCGAGCGTGGCGGAGTCAGCGGCGGGTGAGGGCGGTGTCGGGCAGGGGCGGTACGCTCGCCCGGAACGCGACCGGCGACATCCCGTGCACCGCCTGGAAGGCGCGCCGAAGGCGCGACGCCGAGCCGAATCCGCAGGCCACGGCGATCTCGTCGAGCGTCGACCCGCGCCACCCCGGGTCGCCGAGATAGGCGGCGGCGGTGCGCAGGCGGCAGGCCCGGATCTCGTCGCTCACCGAGGTTCCGGCGGCGCCGAGCACGCGCTGCAGGTGCCGCACCGAGATGCCGAGGGCTGCGGCCACGTCGGCGGCGTCGAGATCGGGATCGGCCGCGTTGATCTCGATGAAGGCGACCGCGCGCGCGAGGCGCTCGGCGTGGCCCTCCACCTCGTCGGTGTTCGCGTACGCGCTCACGAGCATGCCCACGAGCATCGTCTGCAGAGCCCTCTGGGTGGTCATGCCCTCGGCCGACCCGGGGCGGGGGAGGTCGTCGGTGAGTGCGAGCAGGAAGGCCGCCGCCGCGCTCGTGAGCACACTGCGCGGCAGTTCGCGGGTGTCGCGCTCGAAGTCGGGAACGCCGAAGCGCGCCAGCGCGTTGCGCGCGAGCGTCACCGCGGCCGCGTCGTAGTCGTCGCCGCCCTCGATCTCATAGGGCTCGAGGCCGTTCAGGATGGCCACGCTCCCCGGAGTGAGCGACAACTCGTGGCCGCCCTGGCGCGCGGTCGCCCGGCCGCGGTGCAAGAAGACGAAGGTGGTGCCCACGTCCAGCGCGTCGACATGGGTGGCGGAGCGCACCTGCCGCGCGGCCGAGAGGCGGCTGCGCGCCACCGTGGTCTCGTCGAACACCACGATGCTCAGGGAGCCGCGGAATGCCTCCGGGTCGGCGACGCGGATCGCCGAGTGCCAGCCCATCAACTCGATACCCTCGCGGCCCACGAGCTCGGTGTGTGCGGGCTTGCGCGGGGTGAAGCGCCGCAGAGGACGAGGCATGGCCACAGTATGCCGTACTGCGCCATGATGAGTTCATCCTGCGCCATGATGCGGAGCACGAGGGGCCCCGGCCCTAGTGTGACTCTTGATCGGCCAGGTGCCGTTTCCCAAGCGAGTCGGGGGCATCCAGAATGTCAGCAGGATCAGTGCAGAACACCACCGCCGCGCGGGTCGTGCGGGCCTCCTGGTTGCCGCTCATCGTGGTGGTGCTGACCCAGATCCAGGCCTCCTTCGCCGTGAACACCCTCACGGTGTCGATGCAGGGCATCTCGACCGATCTCGACATGCCCGCCACGAGCATCGGCACGGCCATCACCACCGGCACCTTCGCGATGGCGGCGTTCATCCTGCTCGGCGCGAAGATCGGCGCCAAGTTCGGCACGCGGCGGGTCTTCCAGATCGCCGTCGTCATCCACGCGGCCTCGATGGCGGCCATCGCGCTCGCCGTGAGCCCCGTGATGCTCTTCGTGGCGCAGGCGGCCTCCGGCGCGGTCATCGCCCTCATCGCGCCGGCCCTCGTGGTGTTCATCTCCACCAACTACCGCGGCGACCAGCAGGCCAAGGCCATCGGCTACCTCGCCGCCGCCATCCCGGCCGCCGGCGTGCTGGCCCTGCTCATCGCGGGCTCCTTCGCCTCCACCATCGGCTGGCGCTACTCCTTCGCCCTCATCGCGGTTCTCGGCGTGATCAACCTCGTGCTGAGCTTCCGCTTCTCGCCGGTGGCACCGCAGAAAGACCTCTCGATCGACATCGTGGGCGCGCTGCTCGCGGCCGCCTCGATCATCCTGCTCAGCTTCGGTTTCTCGGGCCTCACCTCGTGGGGCGTGTTCCTCGCCACTGCGAACGCGCCGTTCGACGTTCTCGGCATCTCGCCGGCGCCGATCCTCGTGCTGCTCGGCGCCGTCGGCGGCCAGTGCTTCTTCCTCTGGCTGCGCCGGCGCAAGAAGGCGGGGCTCCCGCAGATCTTCGACCTCGATGTGCTGAAGTCGGGCGCCGAGCGCGCCACCACCTTCTGCATGGCCGCGATGCTGTTCATCGGCACGGCCGCGAACTTCCTCATCCCGCTCTACATCCAGATCGTGCAGGGGCGGTCGAGCTTCGAGACCTCGCTGTCGATCATCCCCTACACGATCTCGATCTTCGTGGCGAACACCGTGGTAGCCAGCTTCTACAAGCGCTTCCCGCCCCGGGTCATCGCCCGCGCCGGCTTCGTGATCGTGGCGCTCGCGCTCGTGATCATCGCCTTCACCGTGCGGAACGACTGGGGTCAGTTCTTCGTGGTGGTGGGCCTCATCCTGCTCGGCCTCGGGCAGGGCGCCATCGTTGCGCTCGTGTTCAACACGCTGCTCTCCTCGGCGCCCAAGCACCTGGCCGGCGACGTCGGCGCCTGGCGCGGGCTCGTGCACAACATCTCGGGCAGCGTCGGCATCGCCGTGATGACGGTGTTCGCGGTCGGGATGCTGAGCTCCTTCATCGCCTCGGGTCTGGCCGACCACCCGAGCATCCCGCCGTCGCTGCAGGCCGAGGTGCCGCTGGACAGCGTGAACTTCATCACGAACGACCATCTGCGAGCCGTGATGGACGCGACCAGCGCCACCCCGGCACAGGTCGACGAGGCCGTCGCCGTGAACGAGCTCGCCCGCCTGCAGGCGCTCAAGGTGTCGCTGCTGGTGCTCGCCGGCATCGCCGTGCTCGCCATCGTGCCGGCCGGCCGCATGCCGGTGCGCATGGGCGGCGGGGAGTCCGAGGAGGCCGAGGGCGAGCCCCTCGAGCTCGAAGACGCCCGCGACGACGACTAGGCAGCCCCGCCCGTGAACCCGATCGCGATCACCCTGATCGTTCTGCTGCTGGCCATCGTGGCCTTCGTGTGGAACAAGATCCCCGTGGGAATCGTGGCGATCGGCGTCGCGCTCGCGCTCTACGTCACGGGCATCAACAGTTTCGAGCAGACCATCGCCGGTTTCGGCGACCCCGTCATCATCTTCATCGCCGCACTCTTCGTGGTGGGCGAGGGCCTGGATGCGACGGGCGTCACCACCTGGGCCGGCCAGCGGTTGACGGCGCGGGCCGGCACCAAGCGCTCGCGCATCGTCGTGCTCGTGTCGCTGCTGGTCGCCGTGCTCACGGCGCTGATCAGCGTGAACGGCGCGGTGGCCGCCCTCGTGCCGATGGTGGTGGTGCTCGCCCTGCGCATCAAGCAGCCGCCCTCGCAGCTGCTCATGCCGCTCGCCTTCGCAGCCCATGCCGGGTCGCTGCTGCTGCTGTCGGGCACGCCGGTGAACGTGCTGATCTCCGAACTCGCCGTCCCGGCCGCGGGACGCCCGATCGGCTATGTCGAGTTCGCTCTCGTGGGCATCCCGCTGCTGGTCGGCACGGTGCTGATCATCGTGCTGTTCGGGCCCCGGCTGCTGCCGCACCGCGAGGCCGAGCACGCCGCCCGCGACCTCAGCACGCACGCCGAGACCCTCGTGGCCCAGTACTCGCTCGACCCGGCGCGGCCGGTGTTCGACCGTGATTCCGGCCTCACCGAGGTGGTCGTGGCGCCGCGCTCGGAGTTCATCGGCGAGACCGTGTTCCCCGGCATGGTGACCGAGAGCGGCCGGCTCGTGATCGTCGCCGTGCAGCGCAGCGGCGAAGACCAGGGGCGCACGGTGCTGGCGGCCGGCGACGTGATGCTGCTGCAGGGAACGTGGGAAGCACTGAGCGCCGAGGCGGTGGCCGACCCCAACGTCGTGGTGATCGACGACCCCGACCAGGTGCGCCGGCAGGCGGTGCCCCTCTCCGGCCGGGCCTGGGCGGCGATCGCCATCCTCGCCGGCATGGTGCTGCTGCTCGCCATCGGCATCGTGCCGCCGGCCATCGCGGCCCTCGTGGCGGCGGGCGCGATGGTGCTGCTGCGGGTGGTGACGGTGGCGCAGGCGCACCGCTCGATCTCGTGGACGACGCTCATCCTCGTCGCCGGCATGATCCCGCTGTCCACCGCCATCCAGGGCTCGGGTGCCGCCGACCTCATCGCGAACGGCATCGTCGACGCGCTGGGCGGCGCGAGCCCCTACCTGCTCGTGCTCGGGCTGAGTCTGGTGACCGTGATCCTCGGGCAGCTCATCAGCAACATGGCGACCGCCCTCATCCTGGCGCCGATCGCGGTCGCGGTGGCTGCGGAGACCGGCATCTCGCCGCTGCCGCTGCTGATGGCCGTGGCCGTGTCGGCCGCCGCCTCCTTCCTCACCCCCGTGGCCACTCCCGCCAATACGATGGTGATGGGCCCCGGTGGCTACCGCTTCGGCGACTACTGGAAGCTCGGACTGCCGCTGGTCGCACTCTTCGTTCTCGTCGCCACGCTCGTGGTGCCGATCTTCTGGCCGTTCTGACTTCTGCACACGAATGGAGACACCCACCATGCCCGACTCCTCGCACCGGCTGATCCCCGCCGGGTTCCCCCTGCTCCCCTCGCTCGGGGCGGTGCCGGCCGTGACGGTCGCGGCCGCCGCGAGCACCGCATCCGTCGCCGTCGGCTACCCGGTGGCGCCCGACGGCGCCCTGCCCGCCGAACTCGGCCTCGACTGGGCGGCCCTGCGGGTCTACGGCTTCGAGGGCAAGCCGGGCCAGACGTTCGCGGTGCCCAAGCTCGGCGCCCCCGACGTCGTGGTCGTGGGCATCGGGACCGACGACGTGCGCACCGAGGCGAAGCTGCGCGACGTGGTGGCCGCCTTCGTGCGGGCCGAGCGCCGGGCAGCCGCACTGAGCTTCGTGGTGGGCGAGAGCTATCCGCTCGACGAGGTCACCATCGGCCGCGCCGTCGCCGAGGCCGCCGTGCTGGCGCGCTACGCCTACACGCCCCTGAAGACCAGCTCGAAGCACGTGGCGCTCGCGGCGTTCGAGATCGTGACGCCGCTGGACTCCGGGCTCGTCGAAGACGGCGTGCAGGAGGGCCTCGTGCTCGCCCGGGCCGCCTCCGTCGCCCGCGACCTCGCCAACACGCCCCCGGGGCACCTCACCGCCGCGGTGTTCGCCGACCTCGCCGTGAGCGTCGGTCCGAAGTACGGTCTCGAGGTGACGGTGGCCGACAAGGCGGAGCTCATCGCGCTCGGCTGCGGCGGCATCCTCGGCGTCAACGCGGGCAGCGTCGAAGAGCCGCGCATGATCGTGCTGCACTACGTGCCCCAGGGCGGCGCCACCGCGAACACGCACCTCGCGCTCGTGGGCAAGGGCATCATGTTCGACTCGGGCGGAATCTCGCTGAAGCCCTCCGACCCGATGCACCTGCTGATGAAGATGGACATGGGCGGCGCGGCCGCGGTGTTCGGCGCCATGACCGCGCTGCAGGACTCCGGATGCGCGAGCGAGGTCACGGCCTACCTCATGTGCACCGACAACATGCCCTCGGGCTCCGCCACGAAGCTCGGCGACGTGCTCACCATCCGCGGCGGCACGACCGTCGAGGTGAAGAACACGGATGCGGAGGGCCGTCTGGTGATGAGCGACGCGCTCGTGCTCGCCTCGGAGCTGAAGCCCGCCGCGATCATCGACATCGCCACCCTCACGGGCGCGGCGCTGATGGCCCTCGGGCCCTCGACGGCGGCGCTGTTCGGCAACGACACCGCGCTGGCGGAGCGCGTGCTCGCCGCCGCGACCGCGACCGACGAGCCCGCCTGGCAGCTGCCGCTCGAGAAGAAATACCGCCCGCAGATCGACTCCGACATCGCCGACCTCTCGAACCTCGGCGGCAAGTACGCCGGGGCCACCACGGCGGCGCTCTTCCTCGCCGAGTTCGTGGGCGACATCCCCTGGGCGCACCTCGACATCGCGGGCACCATGAATTCCGACACCGACGACTCCTGGCGCTCCAAGGGCGCCACCGGCTACGGCGCGCGCCTGCTCGCCCGTCTCCTCGTCGACTACCCCACGAGCTGATCGGCGCCTGATCCCATGAACCCTCCTGCCTTCCTCACCGGCGGCCCGTTCCGCGTCGGCTTCGTCGCCACCCTCGGCGTGCTGCTCGCGCTGCTGCTCGGCGCCGCGGTGGCGTCGCTCAGCACGGCGCTCACGCTCATCTTCGTGGCCTTCTTCGTGTGCCTCGGTCTCTACCCGACCGTGCAGTGGCTCGAGCGCCGCAAGTTCTCGCGCAGCGGCGCGGTGCTCACCGTCATCGCGGGCTTCATCGTGGTGGTGGCCCTGCTGCTCTGGCTCGTCATCCCGATCGTGGTCGACCAGCTCACCCAGCTGTTCACCTACCTGCCGAAGGGCTTCGATGACGTCGAGAACCAGCAGTGGTTCATCGACACGAACGCCTCCTTCGGCGGTGCGCTGACACCGGTCGTCGACTGGATCTCCACCTCGGTCAGCGACCCCAACCTCTGGCTCACCGTCGGCGGCGGCGCGCTCAAGGTGGGCGCCGGCGTCATCAACGGCGTCTTCGGGGTGATCTTCGTGATCGCGCTCACGATCTACTTCGTGGCCGGACTCGAGACCATCAAGACGAGCCTCTACGCGCTCGTACCGCTCTCGAAGCGGCCCGGCGTGATGGAGCTCGGCGAGACCATCATGGAGTCGGTGGGCAAGTACCTGGGCGGCATGGTCATCCTCGCCGCCATCAACGCGGTGTTCACCTTCATCCTGCTCACCGCGGCCGGAGTGCCGTTCGCCCCGGTGCTGGCCGCGCTCGCCTTCCCGATCACGCTCATCCCGCTCGTCGGCAGTGTCATCAACCTCATCATCGTCACCATGGTGTCGCTGTTCGCCTCGCCCGGCACGGCACTCGTGGTGGGACTCGTGATGCTCGTCTACGTGCAGTTCGAGGCCTACTTCCTGACGCCGCGCATCGTGGGCAAGGCCATCAGCATCCCGGGCTCCCTCGTGCTCATCGGGGCGATGATCGGCGGCACGCTGCTCGGGCTCCTCGGCGCGCTGATCGCGTGCCCGGTGACCGCATCCGTTCTGCTCATCATCAAGAAGGTCGTGGTGCCACGGCAGAACCTGGCGTGAGGGGTTCCGTGTGACCGGGCTGGAGGTGGGTGAGACCACTGCGCTCGTGCTGCTGGCCGCGCACATCGTGCTCGGCTTCGTGGCCACCGTGCTCGTGTCGGCGAACCGGCGGCCCTCGGCGGCGATCGCCTGGGTGCTCACGATCGTGTTCATCCCGTTCCTCGGCGCGCTCGCCTACCTGCTCGTGGGCCGCAGCCGGCTGCCGCGCGCCCGCCGGGAGAAGCAGGCCGAGGTGAACGAGCTCGTGCTCGCGCGCACCGCCGGGCTGTCGCTCGTCTCGCACGGCGGCGAGTGGCCGTCATGGCTGCACTCGGTGGTGGCGCTCAACCGCAATCTCGGGGCGCTGCCGATGGTGGGCGGCAACACGGCCGAGCTGATCGACGACTACGAGGGCTCGCTGGAGGCGATGACCGCAGCCATCGACGGTGCCACGGCGTCGGTGCACGTCGAGTTCTACATCCTCGTGCTCGACGACGCCACGCGGCCGTTCTTCGAGGCGCTCGCGCGGGCCGTCGCCCGCGGGGTGGAGGTGCGCGTGCTCTCCGACCACCTCGCCGGGTTCCTGCAGTCGAACCGGCGGGAGACGCAGGCCTTCCTGCGTGACGCCGGCATCCCGTGGCAGGGCATGCTGCCGCTGCGGCCCCTGCGCGGGCAGTGGCAGCGCCCGGATCTGCGCAACCACCGCAAGATCGTGGTGGTCGACGGGCGCGTCGGCTTCACCGGCTCGCAGAACCTGATCGACTCGAGCTACCTCAAGCCCAAGAACGTCAAGCGCGGGCTGCACTGGCACGAGGTGATGGTGCGGCTCACCGGGCCCGTCGTGCGCGAGCTCGACGCGGTGTTCCTGACCGACTGGTACTCCGAGACCGACGAGCTGCTGCCGCTGGACACGGCGCCCGTCGTGCTGCCGGCACCGGCATCCGACGGGATCGTGGATGCGCAGGTGCTGCCGAGCGGGCCGGCCTTCGAGAACGAGAACAACCTCAAGCTCTTCGCGGCGCTCATCCACAAGGCCGAGCGGCGGGTGAGCATCACGAGCCCGTATTTCGTGCCGGAGGAGTCGGTGCTGCTCGCCATCGTCACGGCGGCGTCACGCGGGCTCGCCGTGGAGCTCTTCGTCTCCGAGATCGGCGACCAGGCGCTCGTGCACCACGCGCAGCGCTCCTACTACGAGGCGCTGTTGCGGGCGGGTGTGCGCATCTACCTCTACCGGCCGCCGACCGTGCTGCACTCGAAGCACTTCACGGTCGACGAGGAGGTGGCGGTGATCGGCTCGTCGAACATGGACATCCGCTCGTTCAGCCTCAACCTCGAGGTGTCGGTGCTCGTGCACGGGCGTCCGTTCGTCGACCGGATGCGGGCGATCGAGGACTCCTACCGCGCCGAGTCGACCCTGCTCACCCTCGACGCCTGGCTCGCGCGGCCCGTGCGCGGGAAGGTGTGGGACTCGCTGGCGAGGCTGACCTCGTCGCTGCAGTGAGGGGCGGCTGAGCTCCGTCAGTCGCCGAGTCCGAGCGTCAGTGCAGCCAGAATCAGACGGCGATCGCCGGATGAAGGCGGCCAGCCGCCGAGGTCGCTTCGAGCCATGGAATCCGACAGCCGGTGCAGATCGCTCGCGAGCCACGCGCTTCTCAACTCGCTGGCGCGTGCAGATCCCAGAAGACTCTGGATGTCGGATCCGAGCACGAAGGCGGAAGCCCGGGCGGTGTCGAAATCGAGGCTTTCGAGCGTCTGCTGTCCGGCCTGCGAACCGTAGAGACGATCCATGACAGCAGCCGATTCCGAGTACCACCAGAGCACCAGGGCGATGTCTGCAGCATCCTTGTCATCCCAGTTCGCTGACCGGTCTGCCCACGCCTTCAACTTCAGCGCGGCGTAGCCCTCCAGGGACGGGATGCGGCAAGTGAGATCTCCCGAGAGCGCGAGCGGAAGAGACCCGGCGAATACCTCCGTGAACGCGAAGACGTCCATCGGCGCATTGCGAGGGCTGGGCGTCACCGTGCCCGTCGGATGCTCGACCGCGCCGAATGGCATGATGTCGACGGGTATGCCCGCGATGGTGTGGCGGATCCCGGTAGATCCGGTGCGTGGAAAGCTCGCCGCGATCTCGTCATAGTCGTCCCAGTCCGCGATCGCGATGCCCAGGTCGAGATCGGACGTTCCTCGGAGCGCGAACTCGTGACCCGACGCAGAGTGCAGGATGTCGCGGCAATGGGCGCCGACCAGCATTGACGACGACGGGTCGAATCGCGATGATGCGCAGCTGAGAGCTTCAAGGACGGCGCGTGGCGCGTCGAGCAGGTGGTCGTCAATGTTCGCGAAATCGGTCATCGCGATCCTTGAGTTCGAGGGCGATTTCGCGCTGGCGCTCATCGCCGCTCGCGAGGAGGTCGGCATAGACGAGCAACCACGGCGCGGAGCGGAGCCCCTGGGTGCCAGGCGATTCTGTTGGTTCCTCGTCCGGCACCGTCCAGAACTTGTGACGCACGAAGACGTTCGGCTCACCGTTGCTGCGCCACCGGTTCTTCAGCGCCAGGCTTAGATCGAAGTCGTCGACGTACACGGTCAGCGTCGTCGCACGAATCAGTTGCGGAACTGAAGACTCTCCGCTGACGTACACGTCGTCATCGTGCTCGCGGAGCTCGGGGCGACGGGCCTCGTCGTGGAATGATCGCACGTCGAGCGTCGGGCCCAGGCCGGTGCGGTAGGCGGCTACCCAGTGGTCGATCAGCTCGGTTCGATGCTCGAGCCGTCGACGAGACTCAGGCAGATATCCTGCTGCCGTGAGCAGCCGGAAGGTCGAGTGAACCTGCCCGACGGAGACGCCCGCAGCGGCGCCCGTGGCCGTCATCGGGCGCTCCACCAAGTATGGCCAGACGAGAAGGGCGAATGTCACCTGAGCTCGTCGTGCACTGAAGAGGTTGGCGTCGACCACGCTGGATCGCAGCGGAGCGGATGTCGGTTTTCGACCGCGGATGTCGATCGCGACGCCGCCGAAGCGAATCCACGCGTTTCCGTCCGAATCGAGGTAGCTGAGTCCGGTCGCTCGGTACGATTCTGCCGTCCGTTCGCCGATGCGCTCTGCGAGGATGAGTACAGGAAGTCCGCTCGCGTGGTGAGCGGCCAGCGCAGAACTGCGAGCGCTCTGATGTGCGACGGAGGGGATGACGAGATATTCGCAAGCCGACGGGCCGTGACGCAGAGTCAAGCGCAGGGAATCTCCCTCGAGGATGCGATGGAGGACGTCTGCGTCGACCTCGAGGCCCAACTCGCCAAGACGGCGCAGAAAAGTATTGACCTTTGCCGTTCCCATGCTCGCTCCATTCAGTTAATGCATGCGTTCATTATAGCTGAATCCAATAGAAAACTGAATGCCCGGTGAGCGCCGAACTCGTGTCGAGCAGAGCGATCGGTTCACGGCGGGCGACCGTTGTGGTGATCGGGGCCGGGCAGGCGGGGCTGTCGGCGGCCCATCACCTGCAGCGGCGGGGGTTCGTCAGCGCGCTCGCGGCGTGGCATCCGGAAGCGGGTGAGGCTGAGCCGAGCTACGTGGTGTTCGACGCGAACGCAGCGCCGGGCGGGGCGTGGCAGCACCGGTGGGAGTCGCTGCGCATGGCGACGGTGAACGGCATCTTCGACCTGCCGGGCTTCCCGAAGCCGCCGCTCGACGACGCCGAGCCCAGCCGGGAGGCCGTGCCGCGCTACTTCGCGGCCTACGAACGCGAGCACGGGTTTCCGATCGCCCGGCCCGTGCTGGTGACATCGGTGCGGCCGGCGCCGGGCGAGGATGCGCACGAGGGGCTGCTCGCGGTCGAGGCGCAGGGCTCCGGCCCCGCGGCCGGCCCGTGGCTCACGCGCTTCGTGATCAATGCCACCGGCACCTGGACGAATCCGCTGCTGCCGCACTATCCCGGTCAGGAGAGCTTCCGTGGCCGGCAGCTCCACACGAGCGACTACGTCTCCCTCGAGGAGCTCCGCGGGCGCCGGGTGGCCGTGGTGGGCGGGGGCATCTCCGCGGTGCAGCAGCTCGAGGAGATCTCCCGCGTGGCCACGACCCTCTGGTACACCCGGCGTGAGCCAGTGTTCCTCGACGGCCCTTTCGAGCACGAGACCCTCGGCCGCGACACCATCGCGAAGGTGGTGGCCGACGTCGAGGCGGGCAAGCCTACCCGCAGCGTTGTCTCCTACACCGGGCTGGTCTGGACGCCGTATGCGCTCGCGGCCCGCGACCGCGGAGTGCTCGCGTGGCGACCGATGTTCACCGCCATCGAGCCCTACGGCGTGCGCGAGGCCGACGGCAGCTTCACCTCGGTGGACACCATCCTCTGGGCCACGGGCTTCCGGGCCGCGCTCGGGCACCTCGACCCGCTGCACCTGCGCAACGAGCTCGGGGGCATCACGATGGAGGGCACGCGCGTGGCAGCCGACCACCGCATCCACCTGGTGGGGATCGGGCCCTCGCAATCGACCGTCGGGGCCAACCGCGCGGGGCGGGATGCGGTGGCCGCGATCGCGCGCGAACTGCGGCCGCCGCCTCCTGATGCGTGACGTCTTCACCATAAAGCTATTGCCAATAGCTTTAAAGCTAGCTACAGTAGCCATATGAACGCCACGCAGAACCCCATCAGTGAACTCCGCTACCTCGATCGCGGGGAGGGCCGGCTCGCCTACAGCGTCGCCGGAGCATCCGATGCGCCCCTCGTCGTGACCTCGCCCGGCATGGGCGACCTCCGCAGCACCTACCGTGCCCTCTCGCCGCAGCTCGTCGCCGCGGGCTACCGCGTCGCCGACGCCGAGCTGCGCGGGCACGGCGACAGCGACACCGGCTTCCGCGCCTACGGCGACGAGGAGACGGCCTCCGACCTCATCGCCCTGATCGAGGCCCTCGGGGGCGGCCCGGCTGTCGTCGTGGGCAACTCGATGAGCGCGGGCGCCGCCGTGATCGCCGCCGCGCGCCGCCCCGAGCTCGTGGCCGGCCTCGTGCTCGTGGGTGCCTTCGTGCGCAACCCGCCGATGAACCCGGTGATGGGCGCGCTCTTCCGCGTGATGATGGCCCGCCCCTGGGTGGGTTCGATGTGGAACTCCTACCTGCCCACTCTCTACGCCGGCCGCAAGCCCGACGACTTCGCCGCCTACCGAGCCTCGGTGCGCGAGGCGCTCCGCCGGCCCGGCCACGCCGCCGCGTTCTCTCTCACCACACGGCTCTCGCACGACCCGGCGGAGGCCGTGGTGGGTGCGGTGCAGGCGCCGGCGCTGGTCGTGATGGGTGAGCGTGACCCCGATTTCCGCGACCCGGCGGTCGAGGCGGCGTGGATCGCCGAGGCGCTCGGGGCACCGGCCGAGGTGCTCATGGTCGCCGAAGCGGGCCACTACCCGCATGCGCAGCAGCCCGAGATCGTGACGCCCGCGGTGGTCGGCTTCGTCGGTCGCGTCTTCGGCTCCGCCGCGCGCGGTTCGGCGGAGAGCGGCGGCCCGATTGCCTAGGGCCGGCGTCACGCGCGAGCGCGTCACGGAGGAGGCCGAGCAGCTCGCCGACGAGGTGGGCTTCGACGCCCTCACGCTCGCGGCCGTCGCCGCGCGCCTCGGCATCAAGCTGCCGAGCCTCTACAAGCACATCGACAGTCTCGCGGCGCTCCGCGACTCGGTGTCGGAGCGCGCCATCCACGAGCTCGCCGGTGTCATGGCGCGGGCCACGGTGGGCAAGGCGGGTGCGGATGCCGTGGCGGCGCTCGCGCATGCCGCCCGCGAATGGGCGCGCGAGCATCCGGGTCGCTACGCGGCCACCGTCCCGGCGCCGCGCCGGGGTGTCGACGCCGAGTTCGGCATGCCCGAAGCGGCCGCGGCGGCAGCCACGGCGGTGGGCGTCATCTACGATGCGCTCGCGGGCTTCGGCCTGGAGGGCGACGACGCGATCGACGCCACCCGGGGGCTGCGCTCGCTGCTCCACGGCTTCGTGGCGCTCGAGGCCGCGGGCGGTTTCGGGCTGCCGGCCGACGTCGACCGCAGCTTCGACCGTGTGGTCGACGCGTTCATCCGCTCGCTCCCGGGCTACCGCACGGCCTGAGTGAATGTGAGTAACTGATCGGTGGCACGAGTGAGGGCCCCTCCGGAAACGGAGGGGCCCTCACCGTCGCCCGGGACGGGCGCGTACTCAGTGCTGCGTCACGAGGCGCACGGGGTGAGCGACTGCACGGCCTCGCTGAGCGAGTTCGGCCCGCCGAGCAGGGTGATGCGGTCGGCGTTGAACGACGCGATGTCGGCGAGCGCGGCCTGCGGCACGCAGTTCGACGGCACGACGTAGAGCGGAGCCTTCGCTCCGGCCGCGAGGGCCGCGCCCGCGAGGGCGTCGGGGAAGTTCAGTCCGGTCGCGATGAACACGTCCTTCGCCCGGGTGAAGGCGTCGGCGTTGATGTTCACCGAGGCCTCGAAGCGGTCGGCGCCGGAGAGGCGCGTGACCGGGGCGACCGTGTTCAGGGCTGCCTCGACTCCGGTCGACACCGAGTTCGGGCCGCCCGCGATCTTCAGCGAGGTCACGTGCAGGGCGGTGAGCGCCGCCTTCGTGGCGTCGTCGGCCGTCGTGGCCGGGCCGTTCACGAGCAGCACGGGGGCGCCGAACGATCCGCCGGCCGCGCTCGCGGAGAGCGCGTCGGGGAAGTTCGTGCCGGTGGCCAGGTAGGCCGTGGTCGCACCGTCACCGAAGGCGTAGGCCACGACGTTGCGCGAGACCTCGTAGCGGTCGGCTCCGGCCAGGCGCACGGTGCTCTCGCTCGCGATGGCCTGCAGCTCCGAGAACACCGCCGGGGAGACCGAGTTCGGTCCGCCCACGACGACGATCTTCTTCGGGGCGAGACGGGTGATCTCGGCGGAGACGGACGGCACCAGGCGGTCGGCCGGGGTCAGCAGCAGCGGCGCGTTCTCACTGGCGGCGGCCGGAGCGGCGCTCAGGGCGTCGGAGAACACCGCGCCGTTCGCCACGTAGACGGTGTCGGAGCTGCCGGTGTGCGAGGTCTGCGAGATCGTCACGGCCACGTCGTAGCGGTCGGCGCCGTCGATGCGGGTGGCGGCGGGGAGCGCGAAGCTGAGGGGGGTGTAGGTCTCGAAGGGGGCGTAGTTGGAGCCGCTGCCGCCGTAGGTGTAGATGCCGTAGTTGCCGTCGGCGAGTGCTGCCGCCGCCTTGGAGACCGGGATGTCGACCGAGAAGGATCCGTCTGCATCGATCGGGATCACACCTGCAGCCGCGCCGCCCAACCCGGTGACGTCGTCGGCGCCGACCGCCCACTTCTGAACGAGCACCTTACGGGCCTGGCTGGACGCGCCGGTGGAGGGTTTCCAGGAATCCAGGAAGCTCCCGAAGACGACATACGCGCCCGAGAACTTGCCGGCCAGGGGAGGGCGCGCGCCCGAGGTCGCCGGAGCGCTCGGCAGGAAGCCGGTGCCGGTCACGGTGACCGTCTCGCCATCCGGGTCGAGGCCGGTGGTCTTGGAGACCGAGACCGTCGGCTTCGGGATGGTCACGCCGATCGGCAGGGCCACCTTGCGGGCGTCGGCCGATCCGCCGCTGGAGTACCAGTAGGAGGACTGTCCGGTCAGGCCCTGGAAGTCCACGAAGCTCTGGGGGAAGGAGCCCCAGTAGTCGCCCGTCTTCGCCTGAGGCGTCGCTCCGCCAGGCGCGGTGACCGAGACGCCGAGGTACTCGGGGTCGACGGTGAAGCCGCCGTCGGTGACGTCGACGCCGTTGAGGTCGGCGAGGGTCACGACCGTGTCGGGGAGCGCCACGAACTGGCTCGTGTCCTCCATGCTCGTGCCGTAGCCGCTCAGGGTGGCCGTGATCGAGCCTGAGCCGTTGTCGACGACGAGGTGCGGGTTGCTCACCGAGTACTGGGTGAGACCGCCGTAGAAGGCGACGGTGAAATCGCCGGTCCAGGAGATGTCGGCGTCCTCTGCCGCCGGGTCTGCCGTTCCGGAGCCCGATCCGATCGATACCCGGTTGTCGCTGTACTTGCCGGCCGGCGCGGTGATCGCGGCGCCGCTCGCGTCGGTCGAGAGGCCGGCCCAGGTGGCGGTGGCGTAGCTGCCGTCGGCCTGCTTCTTCTGGATGGTCACGTTGCCCGAGCTGGCGAGCCAGTCGGAGGCGCTGACGGTGTCGGCGGCATCGGACTTGGTGACCTTGCCGGCGCTCAGCAGGTTCATCTGGCCGTTGTAGCCCTTGGTTCCTGCCTCGTTGCTGAGCCCCCAGGTGAAGACGGCTCCCGAGACGGTGGTGGGCGAGGCGACCGCGGGAACGGTCGCGGCCGGTGCGGCGGCGAAGGCGGGCGCGGCCGCCAGGGTGGACAGGGCGAGGGCGGCGGTGACGCCGGTCGCCAGGGCGGCGCTGGCGCGCGCCCGGGTGCGTGTGTTGGTCACGGTGACTCCCAGTCGGGGAACGCGGCCGTCAGGAGTGGCGGCTCGCGGCGGATCCCGCGACGGAATGTGTTCACGGGATAAGGTAAGCCTACCCTTATATAAGTAAGGTATGCCTAATTAACTTCTCGCCGTGTTCCCGAGAACCACGAGCCCTCCGCCCACGCCGGCGATCACCGTCACCAGTCCGAGCAACGCCAGGAGGGCGAACAGGAGCAGCAGCACCTCGCGGGCCGGCGCCGCGGATGCGGGCGACTCGACGATGACGACCGAGGATGCGGCCGACACCGCGACCGGGGCGGTGGCCGCCGGCACGGGCGCGGCCTGCAGAACGGCGCCGGCGGGCAGCCTCGGCGGCGGCAGCTTGCCCATCGGAACCCGCGCGCTCACCTTCTCGGCCGTCTCCGACGGCGCCGCGGGCGCGGCGAAGCTCGCGGCGTCGTAGCCGATCGCGAACGGCAGCGCCACCTTCGCCGAGTCGGCCTGGCCGCCGCTGGAGTACCAGTAGGCCGCCTGACCCGACGCCCCATGGAAGTCGATGAAGCTCTGCGGGAACGCTCCCCAGTCGGCGCCGGATCGCGCCTGGGCGCTCTGGCCGGCGGGCACCGACACGGCGACACCGCGGTAGTCGGGTGTGACCGTGAAGCCGTCTGCGCCCACCTGCACCCCGCTGAACACCGCCAGCGTCACGGAGCGTTCGGCCAGTGGCACCCAGGTAGAGGCGTCGTCGCGGTCGGAGCCGAAGCCGCCGACCGTCGCGGTCAGTGTGCCGGCGCCGTTCTCCACCGTCAGCACCGGGTCGCTGAGGTACCAGAACGACAGGCCGCCGTAGTAGACCACGGTGACGTCGGCGTTCCACCGGATGCTCGCGCTTCCCGTGGCCACGTCGACCTGCCCCGTGCCGCCGCTCATCACGAACTGGTTGCCGCCGAACGGCGTCGTCGCTCCCGAACCGAGGGGAGCGCCGGTGCGGTCGAGGCACTTCGTGTCCCAGGATGCGCGCACGTAGCGGCCCGAGGCATCCGGCTTCTCGATCACGACGTTGTGCGCATCGGCCGAGTACTGCGACGGCGCGAACACGGCGGATCCGCCCGGGTCGGGGGTGCGACCGGCCGAGAGGTAGTTGCAGCCGCCGAAGTAGGCGCCGTTGTTGGTCTCGTCGTTCAGGCCCCAGCGCAGCACGGCGTCGTCGAGCGTGAGTATTCCGGCCGTGCTCGGCACGATGCGCACGAGCGTGACGGTGGCGCCGCCGCCGGCGATCGCCGGGCCGCCGTCGAGCTCGCTGTCGCTGACGAAGAGCAGCCAGTGCTCGCCCACGGCGAGGCCCTTCGTCGAGACGGTGAGCTGCGGACGGGTGGATGCGCCGGTGCCGCCGCCGGATGCCGCGGTCCCGGCGAAGCTCGCGTCGCCGTACCACCAGGCCTCACCGGTCTGGGCGACGGTCCACGGCACGGTGACCGTCGCATCCTGCCCCTGTTCCACCGTGGTGGAGCCGCCGGGGCCCGCGCTCGCGTCGGCCACGGCGCCGATGTCGATCGCCGCCTGCAACGCGGCCCGGTCGGCGAAGGCCGGCGCGCGGCTGCCGGGGGTCGAACCCTGGGGCGTGGTCACGAGCGGGCTGAAATCGGAGAACTCGCCCACTCCCGCGGAATTGACGGCGGCGACACGCACCGAATAGGCGATGCCGGGTGCGAGGCCGCCGAAGCGGGTCACCGGTGCCGCGGCCGGGTCGGCCACGGCCACGTCGGAACTCGCGACGAGCCCGGTGCCCACCGCGAAGAGCTCGACCCGGTAGCCCGTCACGGCCGCGCCCCCGGTGTAGCGGCCGGTCGTGGCGGGCCCCGTCCAGCTCACCGTGCGGGCGGACTCGGCGCTCGGCGCCGGCGGGGCGCTCGACCACTCGCTCGCCGGCACCCGGGTGCCGAGAGTCTGGGCGGCGAAGTCGCTCGACCACGCGGGCACGGCGCTCGTGGGCGAAGACCCGCGGAACTGCTTCACCCCGTCGACGAGGTCGTAAGCGACGACTCCCGCGAGGTAGCGGCTCGAGCCTTGGAGCCCCGTGACGACCGCGGAGGTGACGCTGCCGACGTCGAGCGTGGTGGCGAGGAAGGAGTTGGCGCTCGTCGCCACCTGGTCGTGGCGCCGTTCCAGGATGCGCACGAGATATCCGGCCGGAGCCGGGTCGCCGGCGGCCGCCTCCCAGCGCACCGTGAATCCCTCGCCCGTGGGTGCGCTCAGCACGGGTGTGCCGGCGCGCGCGGTGGAGAGGGCTCCCGCGCTCGCCGCGGGCAGCGGCACGGCATCGCTCACGAGCAGGGCGGGCAGGGCGGAGGCGCCGTTGAGCAGGGTGACCCGGGCGACCACGCTGGTGCTGCCGAAAGCGACGCCCTCGACGCGGTAGCGCGTGGTCGCCGCGTCGAGCTCGACGCGGGCGACGAGGGTGTTGGAGTTGGTGACCGAGCGGCCGGTGAAGAGCTCCACCCGGTAGCCGAGCGGGGCGACGGATGCGGGGGGCGCCCAGGAGATGTCGACGCCGAAATCGACGCCGGCCGGGTCGGTCTGCAGGAGCACCTGGCCCGGCGACGGTGAGGCGGGCGCCGCCCAGGTGGACGGGCGCGCGGCTGCCGGGGGTCGAACCC